>CAZKMB010000006.1:0-90468 GCA_964553965.1 uncultured Bacteroides sp.
ATATAATATTTCCGACATAAAAATATTATTTATGTGATAAAATGTAATGGCATGATAAATATTACTAAAAAGGGAGGAAAATCTATGGATGTATGCGAACAGCTTGAGAAGCTGAGAAAAACGGCAGTGAAGCAGAAAAACATATTTTTTATATCATGTCTCGTAGGTATACCTGCATTTTTGTTAATCCCGTTTTTTGCTGTTGTGGTTATCGTGATAGTCGCAATTGCGGGGATAAAATATAAAAAGTCTGAAAATGAATTTCAGTACGCATATAAAAATAATTTTGTTGCCGGGATATTGAAAAGCAGTTTTCCTGATGTCAGATATGATTGGAAAAAAGGACTTACAGAGCAGACAGTCACGTCTATGGGACTTGTCAGGATGGGAAATGTGTTTCATTCGGAAGATTTGATATGTGCTACCTATGACGGAGTGTATTTTGAACAATCCGATGTAACCGTATTAAGGATTGTAAAGTCCGGAGGAAACAGGCAAACATATACACATTTCAGAGGACGGATGTTTTCGTTTGACTATGACGGTGGAGATATAGTGTCAACCACGGTTTTTTCAAAAAACTTCAATTACAGGGGGAACGGATTAGGTTTTAATTATGACAATGTTGCTATGGAAAGTATAGAATTTAATAAATTCTTTGCAACAAAATCAGTCCGGGACATAGATGCATTCTATGTGCTTACACCGCAGATGATGGAGTGTATCACCAGACTTGAAAGACAGTTTGGCAACATAGCCATACACTTTACACCAAGAAAAGTGTATGTGGCATACAATACGGAGGAAAATGCCTTTGATGCAGATATACAAAAAGAAAATAATTACAAATTAGAGACATATAATCGTAAACGTGATATTCAGGTTATAATTGACATTATAAATGCACTAAAAATAAATAAATGATTACATGGGAGGAATTTTTTATGAAAGTTTTAATGGTAGTAGTTCTTGTTATAGCAGTTATACTTGTTGAGTGGTACATAAGTACAAGCAACAGCATCAAGACATTGGAAATCAAGGTAAAAGAAGGTGAGTCAGGGATTGATGTGGCATTGACAAAGAGATATGACACATTGACAAAGATGATAGATATAGCTAAGGGTTATATGTCTTATGAGCAGTCAACTATGGTTAAGTTGGTCAATATGCGTAAGGGTATGACCATGAACGAGCGAAATGCTGTGAATAAGAATATGGATGATGTTGAGAAACATATAAATGTCGTGGCAGAAAATTATCCGGAACTCAAATCCAGCAATAATTTTATAGCACTTCAGGATGCTATAGCTGATGTCGAAGAACACCTTCAGGCTGCAAGAAGATTATATAATGCAAATGTAAACGCTTACAATGCCAAGATAGTGGTTTTTCCAAACAGTATAGTTGCCGGTTGTATGAAAGCAGTGGAAAAGCAATTCTTTGAGGCGGAAGAAAGCAAGAAAAATGATGTAAAAATCTCATTTTAGTATATTTGAAAAAAAATATACATATGTTAAAATGACGTAGATAAAGTTGCGCCATTTTATTAAATTATAATTTTATGGGCAGTTAAGCGGGAGGATAATATTATGAAAGAGGTAATGCTTGCCATATGGGTTCCTTTCATAGGAACTGCTTTGGGGTCTGCCTGTGTGTTGTTTATGAAAGGGCAGCTAAATGATAAAGTTCAAAAAGCACTTTCGGGATTTGCAGGAGGTGTAATGATAGCCGCATCAGTGTGGTCTCTTCTCATACCTGCTATAGAGCTTTCAGAAGAGGACGGGATGGGAAAACTATCTTTTGCTCCTGCATCAGTGGGATTTTTGTTAGGTGTATTATTTTTGTTATTACTGGATAAAATAATACCACACTTACATTTAGGTGAGAATAAGTCTGAGGGACCACAGGTAAATTTAAAAAAATCTACTATGCTTATTCTTGCAGTTACATTGCACAATATACCGGAGGGCATGGCAGTCGGTGTTACGTTTGCAGGTATGCTGTCGGGAGAAGCAAATATAACCTTTATGGGTGCTATGGCACTCACAATAGGAATTGCGGTTCAGAATTTCCCGGAGGGAGCTATAATTTCTATGCCGGTATGTGCATCCGGAGCGGGAAAGAAAAAAGCATTTATATACGGAACTCTGTCGGGGATAGTGGAACCCATAGGAGCACTCCTGACAATTTGGTTATCGGGGTATCTTCTGAGTGTAATGCCATATCTGCTGGCATTTTCAGCAGGAGCCATGATATATGTGGTTGTGGAGGAGCTTATACCTGAATCAGCAGCAGGAGAACATTCCAACATAGGCACTATAGGTTTTGCCGTAGGTTTTGTGGTTATGATGATACTTGATGTGGCTCTCGGATGATTTTTTGGGAGGTCAGATGATGGATAATAAGGTGCTTGAAAATATAAGCTACGGTTTGTTCCTTTGTACAGCAAAGGATGGTGACAAAGATAATGGCTGTATAATAAATACAACCATGCAGGTCACCGATACTCCTAAACGTGTTATGGTGGCAATCAACAAATCCAACTATACCCATGATATGGTGGCAAAAACAAAGGCGATGAATATATCTGTTATCAGTGAGGATGCGGAATTTGATATGTTCAGACATTTTGGATTTCAGTCAGGAAAAGATGTGGATAAATTCTCTATAGCATCAGGAGAGTGGATGAAAGAGAATCATTTATCCTGCAAAAAAGCAGAAAATGGCATTATATATGTGACCAAAGGATTTAATTCTTATGTGTCACTTGCCGTTTGTGATATGGTCGATCTGGATACCCACACATTGTTTATATGTGCCGTGACAGACGGGGAAATTATAACTGATACGCCGGCAGCGACATATGAATACTATCACAAACATATTAAAACACAAGTTGAAAAAGTAGGTGTTTCATCGACCGGAAAACTGTATGGAGATGCAAGATATGCGGATATATATATGAGGGTGAGAAATTACCGGATGATTTTATATGTCCATGGTGTAAGCATCCTGCAGCAGACTTTGAAAAAACAACCATGTGATGTAGTTGAATAAAAAACAGTAAAGACACAATCGACGGAAAAATCCGATGATTGTGTCTTTTCGTTTTTTACAATGTATATTGATTTAGATGGTTCCGAATATACGGTCTCCGGCATCACCGAGTCCCGGACAGATATAGGCATCTTTGTTGAGACATCTGTCTAACTGACCTACGTAAACTTTAATGTCAGGGTGGGCTTCGGTTAAAGTTTTAAGTCCTTCCGGAGCGGCAACAATACATAAAAACTTAATGTTTTTTCCTCCTGCTTCTTTAATTCTGGCTATGGCATCACAGGCTGAACCACCGGTAGCAAGCATAGGGTCAACAACAAGTATCATGCGTTCCTCTATAGGTTTAGGGAGCTTGCAATAGTATTCCATCGGAAGATGGGTGGATTCGTCTCTGTACATTCCTATGTGGCCTACCTTTGCGGTAGGAATGAGAACCAACAGACCGCTTACCATACCAAGACCGGCGCGAAGTATAGGAACTATGGCAGGTTTTGGACAAGTCATAACCGGTGAGGTACAGGTCTCTATAGGTGTTTCAACTTCTGCCTCGGCAAGAGGTAAATCTTTGAGGGCTTCATAACCCATGAGAAGAGAAACTTCCTCAGTGAGTTTTCTAAATTCGTTTGTTCCGGTGTTTTTATCTCTGAGCAAAGATATTTTGTGTTTGATTAAAGGGTGATCCAGAATAAATACGTTTTCGTTATAATTGTTCACACTATGTCCTCCTGATTGTGTTTTTAGTCAACTAATTATAGCATAAAACCATGTTAATATGATATACTTTGAATATATTTTATGGAGAAAAAAATGAAAAAAACAGTAGCAGATGATAAATCAAAAAAAATAGTTCAAATGTCGCAGGAACTGTTGGAATTGACAAGGGATATATTGACCGTAAGATTCCGTTTTTTTGATGTGCCTGTTTCCATGATGAAATATATTCCCTCGGAAAACTCAGGTGGATGTACAATTTCCGATTACACTGTAAAATACGACCCCAAATACCTTTTAAAAAAATATTTGCAGGATGGAGGATATGTCACAAGATTATATCTTCACGGCTTGCTGCATATGATTTTTATGCATCAGTTTAACGCCTCTAAGCTAAATGACAGATATTGGAATCTTGCTGCGGATATTGCTGTTGAAAATGTAATTATTGAATTGGATATACCTGAGGCAAAGACAGAAGATGATGTGAACAGAATCCGTCTGCTGGACAGTCTGAAAAAAAGAAATATCGGAGTTACCGCGGACAAATTATATAAATTTTTCATGAATGAAAAAACGCAAACAGAGCTGATTGCCCAGTGCGAAAAAGCATTTTCTATAGATAACCACGATTGGTACGGACAGGAAAAAAGTGATTTAAATAAAAACAAATACGAAAAAATGGCAGCCCGTGTCAAAACAGAACTTGAGGCGTTTTCCGGGAAAAACAATACCTCTCCGTATCTCTATGAAAACATAAAAAACATAACAAAACAAAAATATAATTTAAAGGACGTTTTAAAAACTTTCTTTGTGCAAAAGGAAGAAATGCTGGTTAGTGATGAGGAGTTCGATTACATTTACTACACATACGGGCTTGCAAATTACCACAACATACCTTTGATAGAACCGCTGGAATATAAAGAGGTAAAGAAGATAAATGATTTTGTTATAGCCATAGATACATCAGCTTCCTGCAGTAAAGCCGTGGTGAAGACGTTTTTGGAAAAAACTTACGGTATTATACAGGACACAGAAAGCTTTTTTACAAAAATTAACGTTCATATTATTCAGTGTGACGAAAAAGTAAGGCAGGATACAAGGATAACCGGTCCGGAGGAACTTGAAGATTTTATTGAAAACGGCAGACTGATCGGTTTTGGCGGCACTGATTTCAGACCTGTTTTTGAATATGTGGACAGGCTTGTAAAAAGAGGTGAATTTGAAAATCTTAAAGGGCTGATATATTTTACGGATGGTTACGGCATATATCCGGAGAGGATGCCGGAATATCAGGTTATGTTTGCATTTTTAAATGAGGACAGGCACCGGGAAAAAGTGCCCGGATGGGCGATGGAAGTAATACTTGAGGAGGAATTAGATGAACATTAATCAGGCTAAAGATTATATAAAAAAATCCGTGGGTATGTATCTGAAAAAGGATGAATACGGAGATTATAAAATACCGGTGATGAGGCAAAGACCCATATTTTTGGTAGGTGCACCGGGAATAGGAAAAACAGCCATAATGGAACAGATAGCCCAGGAACTTGGAATAGCGCTCGTGTCATATTCCATGACTCATCACACACGCCAGTCTGCGCTGGGATTACCCTTTATCGCGCATAAGGTTTATGGCGGAAAAGAATACGATGTATCCGAATATACAATGAGTGAGATAATAGCATCCATATATGAAACAATGGAAAAGAGCGGGATGAAAGAGGGAATTTTGTTTCTTGATGAGATAAACTGCGTGTCGGAAACCCTTGCCCCTGCCATGCTTCAGTTTTTGCAATACAAAGTTTTTGGAAAACATAGCGTGCCTGAGGGATTTGTCATAGTGACAGCCGGAAATCCTCCGGAGTACAATAAATCCGTGAGAGAGTTTGACGTGGCAACCTTGGACAGGCTGAAGGTTATTGATGTGGAACCTGACTTCGAGACTTGGAAGAGATATGCACTTGACAGAGGACTGCACAATTCAATCATAAGTTTTCTCGACCTGAAGAAGGATTATTTTTACAGTATTGAAACCACCGTAAAAGGCAGAAATTATGTTACGGCAAGAGGCTGGGAGGATCTTTCCGACATAATATACATGTATGAGGAGGATGAGATTGAGGTTGAAGAAAATCTTATAGGGCAGTATATTCACAACTCTGCGCTAATTAAGGAATTTGCCTCCTACTATGAGATATACAACAAATATAAACATTGTTATGACATGGAGAAAATATTTAGGGGCATTTCGTCGAAAGAAATGTATGATAAGGCAAAAAATGCAGCATTTGACGAAAGAGTTACTCTTATCAGTATGATAATTGAGGAATTAGCGGGAAAGATGAAAGAGACACTGCTTTTTGGAGATTATCTGAAAAATCTGGTGCAGGATATAAGACTTCTTACGGATGCCCGGGATATAAATTTATGCTTGCAGGAGACTATCGCAAAAAGAGAAAAAAATATAATATCTCTTGCGGATGCCAATTCGCTGTCAAATGAAGAAAGAATTATAAACAGAAAAGTCATAAGTTTTTTCAGGGAAATACAGGAAACGGAAATCTCCTTTATAAAAGACAGATACAACACTGAACTTGACACCATGAAAAACAGGGTGGCAGATATAAAAAATATTTTGAAAAATGTTTTTTGCTTTGTTGATACCGCCTTTGAGGAGGAGAGAGAAATGTTGATTCTGGTTACCGAGCTTGCTGCCGGAACTGTGTCATCAGTATTTCTTGCCACCTATGGGAGCGAGGATTATAACAGATACAGCGAGCTGCTTATGATATCCGACAGACAGAGCAGAATGAGAGAAAATATAAATAAGTTGGAGTTAGACTAATGGATACAGATACACACATTTTTATCACTGGGGAGAACACATTTTACTACAGGTTGGAAAAAAATTCAGCAGTTATAGAAAAAGCGGATATCAGGGAAAACTATGTTGAGGTTCCTTCGATAATAAATATTAACGGGGAAAATATTCCTGTTACGGGTATCGGGAAAAAGGCATTTATGGGAAACAACTGTTTACTTGGAGTAACCTTGCCGGACAGTGTAATTACAATAGATAACTGGGGATTCGCCCAGTGCCAAAATCTCCGGAAGATAGTTATACCTAATGCCGGAGAGACATTTGGAAAAGGAGTATTTTTGGATTGCCCGGCTCTTGAATACGTTTACGTGGGTAATACGGAAAATGAGGCGAAGGCGGCTGCTTTTGCTGCAGTGTGCAATATAACTGAGTGGGAATATATCTACAACTGTGAGGACACTGAAAAATGGTTTGAACGGTGGGATAATACCTTGGAGACCTATATAGGAAAAGATGATGAAAGTACAGCAAACGATATACTTGGCGGTGAAGAGGACATAAGCAAAAGCAGGGATTCAGCAGTTATGGAAAAACAGCAAAAGAAGGCTGAGCTTAGTTTCTTAAGACTTTATTATCGGGAAAATATTTCAGAAATCATGAAAACCACACTGCTTGGCTACCTGAAAGCACATTCAGAAAACAGCAGCCGGGCAGCGTGGCAGTTTATACTAAAAACAAAACCGGATTGCCTGTGGTGCTATGACATAATGTACGAGGCGGGCGGTATAAATGACGAAAACAGGGATGATATAATGAATACCCTTGGCAAATACCACATAGAAGCAAAAAATCATATAATCAATCTTATATCAAAAGAGGATAAAAAGGACATTTTTGCTGAATTTATCCTATAAAAAAGTATAAGAGTGAAAGTGCTGCTAAAAAAATAAGGTTCACGATGGTAAAGGCAAGTATATATTTTCCTTTATTACATGTTTCTGTTCCGGCATAAAATTTAAATGAAATCAGGCTTGCCATGGATGCTATTAATGTGCCCAGTCCACCGAGGTTTGTGCCTATAATCAGTGCACTGTAGTTTGTTGTAAATCCCGATAGAAGCATGGCAGCAGGAACGTTGCTGACAATCTGGCTTACAGCAATTGCCACCGGACATTCTCTGTCTGATATTATATTTTTCAGCATGAGGCTTACATCAGGTATATCCTTTATATATCCGATAAAAATAAATAATACTACAAAGGTGAGCAGCAAGGTATAGTCAACTTTTGGTATCAGCTTTGGACTAAAGAGTAATGTGACACAAAAAACAATAATCAGCATTATTCTGTAATCCAACAGAGACAAAACTGTTAATATACAAACTCCAAACAAAATAATATACAAAATCAGATATGGCAAATTCAGGCTGCACCGGGAGAGCTTATCTGATGAGTCGGGAAGACGAAAAGGCTTAATCAGTAAGATACACCCCAATAAAAGTAAAAAGGAAAGGACGGTATAGGACAGCATAAGTTTCAAAAATTCCATAAGGGATATGCCTGATATGGAATATAAGTAAAGGTTTTGCGGATTGCCGACAGGTGTAAACATACTGCCCAGATTTGCGGCAACGGTTTGAAGTACTATGAGGCGTATGGTGAAAGCATCATCGTTTACATAGCTGAGAATCATAAGGCTGAAGGGAATAAATGTAATTAACGCCACGTCGTTTGTAACTAACATACCGGTAAAAAAACACAAAAAAACCAGCATAAATGCTAACTGTCGTCCGGTTTTTATATGCTTTAGAAGACGGTGTGTCAAAACATCAAACATACCGCAGCTTTTCAGCCCCTGCACGACCAGCATTAAAGCGAAAAGCAACCCTAAGGTTCTGAAATCTATATACGTTGGAATTAAAGCAATTTTTGAAAGAAAATTATTTTCGGAAAATCTTATAACAGTTTTCATAAAAATACCTCCGGATTTATGAGTCTTGGGAATAATAGCATATTTGCAAAAAATATTCAATAATTCATAAATAGAGCAGTGTATAGTTTACTTTATCAGGTTGCCATTTAAGGGATAACATGATAAAATTAACATTGTTACTTATATAAAGAAGAAAAACGGAGGAATCAGAATGAATTGTAGTAATTGCGGATGCGAGATACCTGCAGGTCAGGCTTTCTGCTCATATTGCGGAACACCTGCACCGGCAGATATAGGTATGCAGGGAACAGATGGTACAGCACAGACTTATGACGGAACACAGACTTACGACCAGATGTACAATCAGTCCTACACTCAGCCATATGTACAGTCTTATGAAACTACACCGGCAAAGGGAAGTAAAAAAGCCCTGATAATCGGTCTTATTGCAGGTGCGGTTGCCATAGCTGCCGTTGTGCTTGTGTTAGTGCTGTTTGTATTTGGCGGGGATGTCGACGGAACATATGTGTGCAACGATTATGCTCTTTACGGAATCAATATGGAAATCGAAATTGATGATGATGAGTTTACAATGTCTATGACATACGAGGATGAGACAGAGACTATCGAGGGAACATGTAAGGTCGACGGAGACGAGATTATTCTCACATATGACGGAGAGAGTCTTTCTTGTGAGTACGATTCAAAAGAGGGAACTATCGACTTTGAGGGCATGGTATTTACAAAAGAGTAACCGTATGCCCGGCAAAAAAATAAATAAAAACCGGCGTGACAGATATCTGTTATGCCGGTTTTTATTTGTCCTAAGACTGTAATCTGCTGAAATAATATTTTTTTAATGCATCAAAGCTTTCGTCGCTTATGGCATGCTCTAATTTACAGGCATCCTCTATGGCAACGTCTCTGCCGACACCTAATTTTATGAATATGTCGGAAAGAATCTCATGGCGTTCGGATATTTTATTTGCGATATCCGCTCCGTTTTCCGTAAGTGTAATATAACCGTTGCTGTCTACGTTGATATAACCGTTATTTTTGAGATTTTTGAGATATACGCTGACACTTGGTTTAGACAGATCAAGATGATGAACTATGTCTATTGCACGGACATGCTCTTTGATTTTTCCGATATGTAAAATTGCCTCAAGATAATCTTCGGCTGATTTTTGAATTGTCATATATAAAGCATCCTTTCACACTTGTATGAAATTTGTGTAATAAAAAAGTCACGTTGAAATATAATACAAGTATAGTATCATAAAAAATTAACCAATGCAAACATAACCCTTTGTTAAATATAAACAAAAATACAATTACGAAAAAAATGTAAAAAAATGGTATTGACAAAAAAGTTAGTTTGAACTAACATAAAGGTGAAAAGAGGTTAGTAGATACTAACCGGTTATCAGGAGGTGAGTAGTATGGCACTATCAATGGCCCTTAATGGAGAAACAAAAATTATACAAAGATTCATAGGCAGGGAAGATGTCATAACCCGTCTTAGAGAAATGGGCTTTGTACCGGGCGAAAAAGTTCAGGTTATGGGTAATAACCCAAGCGGACTTATACTTTTAGTTAAAGGTGTAAAGGTTGCTTTAGACAGGAATCTTGCTTCCAGAATAATTGTATGCGATTAGGAAAGGAAAAAAACTATGACATTGAGAGATTTAAAACCAGGACAGTCAGGTGTGGTTGCTTCTATTGGCGGAGTGGGCAACATCAGACGAAGAGTTCTTGAGATGGGTGTTACTCCGGGAACTAAGGTGGATGTTGTTAAGGTTGCTCCTTTAGGAGACCCGGTGGAGGTTGTACTCAGGGGATATAATCTGAGTCTTCGTAAGGAAGAAGCCGAGGCTATTATAATGCAGTAATCATGCGATATTTAAGGGCAGACGAAGGTCTGCATATTATTTGTAAAAACAGTTAGCTCTTGCTAACTAAATATAAGGAGGCAAATTGTGATAAAGGTAGCATTAGCAGGTAATCCAAACTGCGGAAAAACCACATTGTTTAATGACCTGACCGGTTCAAAACAGCATGTAGGAAACTGGCCGGGTGTAACTGTAGATAAAAAGGAAGGTTCGTGTAAAAAAAATAAGGATATAAAAATCCTTGACCTTCCGGGTACATATTCTCTCTCTCCGTATTCAGCGGAAGAAATAGTTGCCGGAGAGACAATCACTAATAAAAATGGTGAAAATATTGACGTTGTTTTAAATATCGTAGATGCCACATCTATTGAGAGAAATCTCTATCTCACTTTACAGATTATGGAGACCGGAATACCTATGGTAATCGCTCTTAATATGATGGATGAGGTTGAAAACCAGGGAACAAATATAAATGTTTCCGAGCTTCAGAAAATGCTTGGCGTAAAGGTGGTTCCTATGGTTGCCAGAAGCGGAAAGGGTGTTGATGAGGTAGTTAAGGCGATTGAGGCTGTAGCTGAATCGGGAGAAAAACCTAACAGGCTTTCCTGCTTTGATGAGATAAAAAATATAGAGGCAAATGCAAAGACTGACGAGGAAAAGGAAGAAGCTGATATTGCTGTTGCGGATTTAAGATATCAGACTATTGATAAAATTGTAGCTGCTACCGTGAAAAAGAGTAAAGCGGCAACGGTGGTGAAGAATACTAAATCAGATAAGATAGATAAGATTCTTACAAACAGATTTCTTGGTATTCCTATTTTCCTTGTAATTATGTTCGCTATGTATGCGTGTACTTTCAGTGAGAATTTCCTGTGGTTGGGCATAAACAGCCCCGGTATGTGGCTCGCAGGAGTTGTAGAAGGCGCATGGGAATGGGTTGTTGAAGGAATAGCCGGTCTTATAGAAGGTGCGTCTCCTTGGCTCTATGCTCTTGTTGTAGACGGTATTTTAGCAGGTATCGGAGCAGTTTTAGGTTTCATGCCTCTTGTACTTGTGTTATACTTACTTATGTCATTCTTAGAAGACAGCGGATATATGGCGAGAGTTGCATTTATTCTTGACAGAATTTTCAGAAAGTTTGGACTTTCAGGACGTTCATTTATTCCGCTTCTCATGGGTGTAGGATGTGGTGTACCTGCCATTATGGCAACACGAACACTTGAGAAGGAAAAGGACAGAAAGATTACAGCCACTATTACAACATTTATGCCATGCGGAGCAAAACTCCCAATCTTTGCAATGTTCTTTTCAACTATGTTTGCTGATGATAATCAGACATTGCTCAATTTCTCAATATACATCGTATCAATTGTTGTGGCTATCGTTGTGAGTCTTTTGCTCAACAAGTTTGTATATAAGTCAGAGGCTTCAAACTTCATTATGGAGTTGCCACAGTACAGAGTACCTACAATTAAGAGCGTGCTTATCCACGGATGGGAGAAGGTTAAGGGCTTTGGGAAGAAAGCCGGTACAATCATCCTCCTTTCAACGATCCTTATCTGGTTCCTTTCAAGTTTCAATGTGGATTCCTTTAACGGAAAGAATAAGGAAAATTCAGAGGATGGCACAGTAATGTGTGAGATGAATGACAGTTTCCTTGCATCAGCAGGTAAAGTTATTGCTCCTGTATTTAAACCTCTTGGTTTTGGTGAATGGAGACCTGCCGTAGGTGTTGTAACAGGCTGGATAGCCAAGGAAAATGTAGTTGTAACATTTGCCCAGTTATATGAGGAAGATATCAATCAGGAATATCTGGATGAATTTTTCGGGGATATGGAAACTGATGAGCTTGAGGAATTAGGCTTTGAAGGCGGTGAATATGATCCGGAGGCTGCTTATGATATCTATGTAGAGGGAACACTTTTTGAGGGCGCAGATGAAAATGCACTCCCAACTATGAAAGATGACATAAAGACAAAACACGCAGCGTATGCTTATATGGTATTTAACCTCCTTTGTATGCCTTGCTTTGCAGCAGTAGGTGCTTTAAAGAGAGAGCTTAAAACATGGAAGTCAACAGGCTGTGCGGTGGCAATCCAGATGGTTACTGCATATATTGTAGCACTACTGGTAAATGTAATTGGAGGCTTGTTCTAAGTGATAGATGCAATAATAATATCCATAGTACTTATAGTAGTTTTCTTAGCAGTAAGAAGTATGGTTAAGAGTAAAGCAAAGGGTGGTTCGTCAGGCTGCGGCTGCGGTTGCAGTTCCTGTGCCATGGCGGGGAAATGCCATGGCGACACCACCATAGAAAAATAAATTACATTATGGAAAAAGAAGCTTATCCCGGCTTCTTTTTTTCTTGTGGAAATGAAGAAATAAACGTGTTACAATATATGAGGTTTGGTTAAGATACTATGCAGATGGGAGAATATAGATATGAGTAGTTTGAAATCGCTTATACTTGCAGCAGGTAAGGGAACAAGAATGAAATCAGATTTGCCTAAGGTTGTGCATCTCTGTGATGGAAAACCTATGGTACACTATGTTATTGAGGCATCAAAGGAAGCCGGAGCACAGGAAGTATGTGTGATAGTGGGATATAAGGCAGACGAAGTAAAAGAATCCATAGATGAAGAAGTAAGATATGTACTGCAGACAGAACAGTTGGGAACTGGTCACGCCGTCTTATGCGCTGCAGATTTTATCAAAGAAGAAGGGGATGTAATGATTCTGTGCGGTGACACTCCGCTTATAACAGGAGAAACCCTGAGAAAACTTGTGCAAACACACAGGGAAGGCAGATACGGAGTAACCGTTTTATCGGCTATTGTGGATGATGCGACAGGATATGGACGAATTGTGCGAAATAAGGACAAGGAATTTGAAAAAATAGTTGAACAGAAAGATGCAACTGAAGAAGAACGTAACATAAAAGAGATAAATTCCGGAATGTATATCTTTAACTGCGGAGCGTTGACACAGGCGTTAAGCAAATTGACAAACGATAACGCAGCAGGGGAATACTACCTGACTGATACCATAGAGCTTATAAAGAAAGCAGGCTATAAGGCGGCTGCCATGGCAATTTCAAAAGAAGCTTCTGATGAGATAAGAGGGGTAAATACCACAGAGCAGCTTGCGGAAGCGGAAACAATAATGAAAAATCGCAGCAAATAACAAAAAACAGGTGACGATATGAAAATTATAGTAGGACTCGGAAATCCGACAAAAGAATATGAGGGTACAAGACATAACGTTGGATTTTCCGTAATACATGAACTTTCAGAAAAATATAATATAAATGTAGACACAAAAAAACATAAAGCACTTATAGGAAAAGGGATTATAGAGGGAGAAAAGGTTATACTTGCCATGCCCCAGACATATATGAATCTGAGTGGTGAAAGTGTAAGGGCTCTTGTTGACTACTACAAGTGTGATACTACAGATGTAATCATAATATATGATGACATAAGCCTTGATGTGGGGAAATTGAGAATCAGGGCAAAAGGTAGCGCGGGTGGACATAATGGCATAAAAAGCATTATATCCCATCTCGGTACTATGGAATTTCCACGCATAAAAGTGGGGGTTGGTGAAAAACCGTCAGGAATGGATTTGGCTGACTATGTGCTGGGACATTTTTCCCGTGAAGAGCAGCAGGTTATGACGGAAGGAATCCGGACAGCCGGGGAGGCGGCTGCGCTGATGACAAAACAGGATATATCTGTGGCGATGAACAGATATAACTAAATTGGAGGGTCTTTTTATGCAGGCAATAATAGCGGCGTTTAGAGAAGATTCCAGATTTAAAAAGCTTCAGGAATACATTAACAAGGGTGAATATCCCGTCCATGTGTGGGGAACGGATAAAAGGGTCTCGCCGCTTCTGATTAAGAGTGTAGACTCCAAAGCCCGTGTCAGATTGATCGTGACTTATGAGGAAAAGAGAGCAAGAGAAATAGTAGAAGGCTACAGGTTCTATGACAGAGAGGCATTTTACTATCCCGCAAAGGATGCTCTCTTTTACTATGCGGATGTGCATAACAACGCAACAGTAAAAAGCCGATTGGAAATATTTAAAAAGATTGCGGAAAATGAGCAGGTTACCATCGTTACAACAATTGAAGGACTGATGGATAAGATACCTGCCCTCAACTACATCGTTGAAAATGTAATTACCCTGAATGTAGAAGATACTCTTGATATAAAGAGTTTTTCCCGAAAGCTTACAAATCTTGGATATGAAAAAGTAATAATGGTTGAAACTCCGGGACAGTTTTCGGTGAGAGGCGGCATAGTTGATATATTTCCTCTCACTGATGAGTGTCCTTATCGTGTTGAGCTGTGGGGGGACGATATCGAATCCATAAGAAGCTTTGATGTGGAAAGCCAGCGTTCCATCGAACAGATAGAGACAGTAAAAATATATCCGTCCTGTGAGATGATTTTGGATGAGGAAAGAATAGAAAAAGGTATTGCACTCATCGAAAAAGAATTAAAAGTGCAGTCAAAAAAACTAAAGGAAGAATTTCGCACAGAACAATATGCCAGATTAAATAAAATGGTGGAAAGCGTAAAGGAAGAGTTAAAGGAATTTAATTCTACCATGGGACTTGACAGCATGGTGGAATATTTCTATGATGACACAGTTTCATTTTTGGATTACATTCCATCGGATGCGGATATATTTATAGATGACCCGGAAAGGGTACATCGTCAGGCTGTTATTTATACCGGTGAGTTTGCTGCATCAATGGAGGGCAGACTTATGGGAGGATACGTTCTGCCGAGACAGGCGGATGTATTGTTTGATGGTAAGGCTTTGATTGGACGGCTTTCCCTGAGAAAAACCATACTTATGTCAGAACTTTATACAAAACAACCGGCATGGAATGAAAAAAAGGAAATTATGATAAGTACAAGAGAGCTCATGGGCTATAATAACAGCTTTGAAGCTCTTCTCAGGGACATATCTGCCTGGGTTACAAAAAAATATAAGGTTATAATTCTCTCGCCATCAGGAACAAGGGGAAAGAGAATGGCAGGAGACCTACGGGACAATGACATAGCGGTACATTTTTCAGAAAATGGTGACAAGATTTTACAGCCCGGAGAAGTGGTTGTTATACGGGGGAGATTGGAAACCGGATTTGAGATACCTGAATGTAAACTTGCTGTCATAAGTGAAGCGGATATATTTACGTCAAAGGAACTAAAGAAGAGAAAGAAACTCCCTAAGTATAAGGGAGATAAAATAAACAGCTTTACAGATATCACCGTGGGAGATTATGTGGTACATGAGCGACATGGTATAGGTATATATCGCGGTATTGAAAAAGTTGAAACAGAAGGCCGGTTAAAGGATTATATAAGCATAGAATATGCAAAGGGAAGCAAACTTTTTGTGCCTGTAGAGCAGCTTGAGATTATAGGTAAGCTTTCCGGAAAAGAAGGAGTAAAACCTAAACTTAACCGGCTGGGCGGTACAGAGTGGGAGAAAGTGCGAAGCCGTGTCCGCGGGCATGTTGCGGAGGTGGCAAAAGAGCTGGTTGACCTGTACGCCATCAGAGAGACAAGCAAAGGATTTTCATTTAGTGAGGACAGCCAGTGGCAAAAAGAATTTGAGGAACTTTTTCCTTATGAGGAAACCCTTGATCAGCAAAAGGCGATAGATGATACAAAAAGGGATATGGAAAGTGAAAAAATCATGGACAGATTAATCTGTGGTGATGTGGGATTTGGAAAAACGGAGGTTGCCATCAGAGCTGCATTTAAGGCTGCTCAGGATAACAAACAGGTGGCGTATCTTGTGCCTACGACTATTCTGGCTGAGCAACATTACAATACATTTTGTCAGAGAATGAAAGATTATCCCGTAAATATAAGACTTTTGTCAAGATTCAGAACACCTAAGGAAATAAATGAAACGCTTACCGGGCTAAAACAGGGTATGGTTGACATAGTTATAGGAACGCACAGACTTTTATCCAAGGATGTCAGTTTTAAAAATCTGGGACTTCTGGTTATAGATGAGGAACAGAGATTCGGAGTCAAACATAAGGAACAGATAAAGCAGATGAAAAAAAATGTGGATGTGCTTACACTTACCGCGACACCTATTCCGAGAACGCTCCATATGAGTCTTGTGGGTCTCAGGGATATAAGTCTTCTTGAGGAACCGCCGGTAGATCGTATGCCTATTCAGACCTATATTATGGAATATGACATAGAGTTTGTTAAGGAGGCAATTAACAGGGAGCTTAACAGAAACGGACAGGTATACTATGTATATAACAGGGTAAATACAATAGAAGACATAACAAATAAATTGAGAAGCGTACTTCCCTCTGCGCGAATAGAGTATGCTCACGGGCAGATGAATGAGAGAGAACTGGAAAATATTATGCTGAATTTCAACCGAGGAGAGATAGATGTGCTTGTTTCAACAACCATAATAGAAACCGGTCTGGATATTCCAAATGTAAATACCATGATAATACATGATGCAGATAATTTTGGATTATCCCAGCTCTATCAGTTGAGAGGAAGAGTTGGCCGTTCAAACAGAAGTGCGTATGCATTTTTACTCTATAAGAGGGATAAAATGATTAAAGAGGTGGCGGAAAAACGACTTAAGGCAATTAGGGAGTTTACAGAACTGGGTTCAGGATATAAAATATCAATGAAGGATTTGGAGATTCGCGGTGCCGGAAATCTCCTCGGACAGGAACAGTCAGGCAACATAGAGGCTGTGGGTTATGACCTTTACTGCAAGATGCTTAATGATGCGGTAAAGAGACTGACAGGACAGGAGGAACAGGCTGAATTTACCACATCCATAGAGCTTCCGTTGGATGCCTATATACCGGATACCTACGTTAAAAATGAATTTATGAAACTTGACTTATATAAGAGAATTTCCAAGTGTGAGTCAAGAGAGGAAAATGATGCTATTCTTGAGGAAGTAAGAGACCGTTTCGGTGAACCGCCGAAGTCATTTTTTAGATTGCTGGAGGTTGCTTACCTAAAAGCAATAGCGAAAAAAGCATATATAACAGATGTAAAATATATAGAAAACGAGGTAAGATTCATCATGTGGCCTCAGGCACCGGTCAAGGTCGAGAGAATGGATAAGATGCTAAAAAAATACAGAGGAATCATGAAGTTCGTGCCGGGAAAATTTGCGGGATTCCATCTCAAGGCATCAAAGACCGTACAGGAAGAGCTTATAATGGTTACGGAAAAAGCTATAGAGGATATAATGCTTCTTACAGATGATTAGTTTATGTCAGGAGGACAAATAAAGTGAAAAAAATATTTTTACTCATGCTTGTGGCTGTTCTTTCGGTAGGCATGACGGGATGCGGAAAAAGAGATAAAGAAAACGATGAAAATGCTTACACAGGTACACTTGTTTTTACCTACGGAGACAATTATGTGACAAAGGGTGAGGTATATATCTACCTTAACACCATCGCAGAGAGATACGAAAAACAGTATGGCGAAAATGTTTGGGAAAATACTCTGCCCTCAGATGACCCGGAGAGTGGAATTTCTATGGAAGCTGCTGTGAAAGAAGAGGCGGTCAACGAAATTGTGAGGGTGAAGACACTATATGCACAGGCGGAAAAATATAAGGTATTTCTGACGGAGGCGGATGAGGCAGCCCTCGGTGAACAGGCAAATAAATTTTATGACGGACTTACTGATGCAGACATATCTGAGATGGAAATAGACGAAGAAACAGTTTATAAGGTTTTAATTGAAACTGAGACAGCCAGAAGGGTGGAGGAAAAACTTCTGGAGGATAATCCTGTAGAAATCTCGGATGAGGAAGCAAGAATGACCACTTTTTATGATATGTACTTCCCTTGTTATAACATGGATGAAAATGGTGTCATAACTCCTTACTCAGAGGAAGAAAAGAAAATACAGTATGAAAATGCCTTATCAGCGTGCAGTACCCTTGCCACAGCCAATATAGACGAGGATAAAGATGCTGAAAACATTGCGAATCTGGCAGAATATTACAAGCTTGAGGAGGCGGGAGAGTATACTATATCTCCTCAGGAAATTCTGGACACTTACGGACAGGATGTATATGACCTGCTTTATTCCATGAAAAGCGGAGATTACAGCGGAGTTATGGAGACGGAATACGGTTACCATGTGTTTCAGATGATTGCACTTACCGATCCCAAAGCAACTCAGGCAAAAAAAGAAACAATGACTGAGGAAGCTGTGACAACACAATTGTCAGATAACTTGGCCTCATGGAAGAAAAAAACAGACCCGGATTTTTCTTATCCTGAGTCTGTTGATATGGACGTTTATAATACCATAAATATAAATTAGCGGGTTCCTGTTGAACCAAAACCACCGGCACCACGCTGGGTATCATCCAAAGTGGAAACGGTGTCAAATGCAGCTGCAATGTATGGTGTAATTACCAACTGGGCTATTCTTTCCCCGGGTTCGATTGTGGCTGCATTTTTGCTGTGATTATGAAGAGCAACCATAATTTCACCGCGGTAATCTGAGTCGATGACACCAACCTTGTTTGCGGGAGCAAGACCTTTCTTTGATGCAAGACCGCTTCTGGCATATATAAGACCTGCGTAGCCATCGGGAAGCTCCATGGCAAGACCGGTAGGAACCAAAAATGTATCTCCGGACTCTATGATAAGGGGAGCATCGATACAGGCATACAGGTCAGCACCGGCAGCACAGGCGGAACCGTAGGTAGGAATGGTTGCATTTTCGTTTAATTTTTTTACTTTAACAGGTATATTTGAAATCATTATATTGTTCCTTTCTCTTCCCAGAGAAAAACCTCATCATCTCTGAGAGACTTTTGTACATCTATGATTCTCTGATTAGAAGAACCTCTGAATCTGAGAGTCAAATCCTTTAAGTCTTCAACAAACTTTCCGTCAACAATAATATCAATATAAGATATAAGTTCTCTTGTTTCGGGCCATTTCTTCATCATCTGCTCTTTGATATCTTTTTCAAAGTCATAACCGGTCCAACACCATATATCTTTATCGGGGTAGGTTTCACGCACCCGTCTTACCAAAGGTAAGATTCCCTGCTGATTTGTGTACTCAAAAGGTTCACCGCCCAGCAGTGATAAGCCTCTTATATGGTCGGGCTTTAAATATTCTAAAATTTCATCTATCTGTTTTTCGGTGAATAACTCACCGTAGTTGAAATCCCACGTAACTGCGTTAAAACAGTTTTTACAGTGATGAGTACAGCCTGACACAAACAGGGAAACCCTGATGCCGGGACCATTGGCTACATCGATATATTTTATATCAGCATAATTCATATAGAGCATCCTTTCACAAAAGAGTAAAAGCCGGAAAATGATTTACAGGTGAAGTGTACGCTGCTTAATTTCCTTGGTTTTACCTACATTCCAGAAATTTTCACCCAGATAACCGCAGGTACGTCTGGTTACATTCATCTTAGAGTGATCTCTGTTTCCGCACTGCGGACAAACCCATTCGTTGTTATCGTCAATCACAATCTCACCATCATAGTCACACACATGGCAATAGTCGGATTTTGTATTAAATTCAGCGTACTGAATATTGTCATAGATAAATCTGACAACCTCCTCCAGCGCATCCAGATTGTGTCTCATATTAGGAATTTCCACATAAGAGATTGCTCCGCCTGATGAGATGGTCTGGAACTGGCTCTCAAATCTGAACTTGCTGAATGCATCAATCTTTTCACGGACATCCACATGATAAGAGTTGGTATAATAACCCTTGTCTGTAATATCTTTAACGGTTCCGAAACGCTCCTGGTCAATACGTGCAAATCTGTAGCAGAGAGATTCGGCAGGAGTGCCGTATAAACCAAAACCAAGACCGGTCTCGGTTTTCCATTTGTCGCAGGCACCTTTAAGTCTCTTCATAACTTTAAGTGCAAACTCCTCGCCTGCCGGGTCGGTATGACTTACGCCCTTCATAAGCTTTGTAACTTCATAAAGACCGATATATCCGAGAGAAATAGTTGAATATCCGTCATGTAAGAGCTTGTCAATCTTCTCACCTTTCTTGAGACGGGCAATGGCTCCGTACTGCCAGTGAACAGGGCTGACATCCGATGTAATACCGTGGAGAGCACGGTGCCTGCATAGAAGAGCCTCATAGCAAAGGTCAAGTCTTTCGTCGAGAAGCTTCCAGAACTTGTCCTCATCCCCTTTTGCAATGAGACCAATCTGAGGAAGATTAAGACTTACAACGCCCTGATTAAAACGCCCCTCCCATTTGTAGTTTCCGTTCTCGTCCTTCCAAGGAGAGAGGAAAGAACGGCAACCCATACATGAAAATACATTTCCCTCATAATTCTCACGCATTTTCTTTGCTGAAATATAATCAGGATAAAGTCTTTTTGCTGAACACTTTACGGCAAGCTTTGTGATGTAGTCGTATTTGCCGCCCTTGAGACAGTTATGTTCGTCTAAAACATATATAAGCTTAGGGAAAGCAGGTGTTACATAAACACCTTTTTCGTTCTTGATACCCTCAAGTCTCTGACGAAGAATTTCTTCTATGATAGTAGCGTTTTCTTCAACATACTCATCCTTAGGATCCAAATTGAGGAATAAGGTAACAAAAGGTGACTGACCATTGGTTGTCATGAGAGTGTTAATCTGATACTGTATAGTCTGCACGCCGGAACGAAGCTCGTCGTTCAGACGATCCTTAGCCATTTTTGTGAGAATTTCATCATCTATGGTACCGCCAAAATCTTCAACGAGCTTACTCTTGTACTTGTTGTAGCTTTTGCGGAGATATTTTCCCAGATGTCTGACATCGACAGACTGACCGCCGTACTGACTGCTGGCAACAGATGATATAATCTGAGTCATCACCGTACAGGCAACCTGAAAACTCTTAGGACTTTCTATAAGTTTGCCATTCATAACAGTTCCGTTGTCAAGCATATCTCCGATGTTGATAAGACAACAGTTAAATATAGGCTGAAGGAAGTAATCAGCATCGTGAAAGTGGAGAACACCCTCATCGTGAGCCTTTGATATTTTTTCGGGAAGAAGAACTCTTCTGGTAAGATCTTTAGAAACCTCGCCGGCGATAAGGTCTCTCTGTGTTGATGCAACAGTTGCATTTTTATTGGAGTTTTCTTCCATAACGTCCTTGTTCCGGTTCTGAATCAGACTCAGTATGGAATCGTCGGTAGTGTTTGCCTTACGGACAAGTTCTCTGGTATAACGATATATAATGTATGTTTTTGCAAGCACGAACTTTCGCTCATCCATGAGCCTCTGTTCTATAATATCCTGAATGTCCTCAACTAACATACGGGAACGGTTTTTTGCCTCTATCCCCTGAACAATTTCCTCAATCTTTTCATCGGAAATTTTCTCGCATGGCTCTACCTCTGCATTTGCCTTCTTAATGGCTGTGATGATTTTTGACCGGTCGTAGGTTACGGTGTGACCGTCTCTTTTGATAACTTTCATGATACCCTCTCCTAAATATAGTGTTTTAAATATATATACAACCTCTGTATAATTCCATAAAAGAGCAAAAAAGCTCTACGGTTTGTTATTATAGCACCAACAGTAGGGTTTGTCTACCAAATATAGTATGATTTTTTAGAAAAATTACAAGATGTTGTATTTCTGTGAGACCATATATAGGGACTAATGTGTATATAATGTGAAAAAAACAAAACTATCTTTATTTTTTTCGGAATTTATGATATAAAGGTTAAAGAAAATAAAAGCACTTTTATGGAAGGAAAAGATATGATGAACAAAAAACTAAAAACAGTTGGTTTGATAACAGTACTAACTATGGGATTAACTCTTGCTACAGGTTGTTCAAAGGATGGCAAGGTTGATCAGGATAAGATGATAGAAAAGTATGCAGGATATTGTGAACTGGGTGAGTATAAGGGTATCGAATACGAAGCATCGAATGTTGAGGTTACGGATGAAATCTTACAGGCAGAGATAAATTATCTTTTGGCTTCTTATGCCACAGATCAGGAATCAACAACAGAGCCTGCAGAATTAGGTGATAAGGTTAACATAGACTATACAGGAAGTATAGACGGTGTAAAGTTTGAAGGTGGTTCTACAGAGGGACAGGGCTCAGAGATAACTCTTGGCTCAGCCGGGTTTATAGATGATTTTGAAGAACAGATAGCAGGACATAAGGCCGGAGAGACATTCAGTATAGAAGTTACTTTCCCGGAAGATTACGGAAAAGAAGAACTGAACGGCAAAGATGCAGTTTTTGAAATTACATTAAACAATGTGTATAAGCAGGTTTTGCCTGAATACAATGATGAGTTTGTTGCCGCAAACACATATTATTCTACTACAGCAGAGTTGGATGATGCCATACGTGAAAGCTACGCTGAAAATGACAGAAGTCTCAATAAAAAAGCTGTTATAGAGAAGGTTATGGAGAACACAACAATTAAAGAGTTCCCTAAACAGGATCTGGAAGAGTTGATAGACACAACCATTAAAAATGTGGAGGAAGAAGCCGGCGGTTACAACATGGATACAGAGTCATATGTGAGAGCAAGATACGGCATATCAAGTATGGAGAGCTTTGAAACATATATATCCGGATTAGCAGAGGATTTCCTTTCAGAAAAAATAGTTATATGTGCCATAGCCTGTGAGGAGGGCATTACGGTAACCGATGATGAGGTGGATGCACAGGAAAAAAACATGATTGAGAATCTCGGTATGACCGAGGAGACACTCTATGATGTATACACCGAGGAAGATGTTCTGTATTACGCCTTAGCAGAAAAAGTGTATGATTTCCTTCTGGAAAACGCCGTTGCTGTTGAAGCTGATGCAGAAACCGTAACAGAATAATGAAAACTCTTGACAATTAACCCATATAGATGGTATGATTCTGATTGCTGTAGGCAGTCGTGGCGGAATTGGCATACGCGCATGATTCAGGTTCATGTCCACTTACGTGGGTGTGGGTTCGACTCCCATCGACTGCATTACACATATTAGAAAATACCCGACGAAAAAGTCTGATATCAGGATTTCTTCGCCGGGTATTTTTTTCTTGTAGAAAAGAGGATGAAATGGTATCATATGTATAGTTTAATTCGTATGTGAAGGAGATATGTTATGAGAATACTTGTTACAGGCGGTGCAGGTTTTATAGGAAGTCACACCTGTGTGGAACTTTTGAACGTCGGTTATGATGTGATTGTTATGGATAACCTTATAAATTCCAGTAAAGAAGCGGTTAAGAGGGTGGAAAAGATAACCGGCAAAATGATACCTTTTTATCCAGTGGATTTACTCGATGCGGAAGGCCTTGAAAATATATTTACCAAAGAAAAAATAGATGCCGTGATTCATTTCGCAGGGTTAAAGGCTGTTGGTGAGTCGGTGGCAAAACCATGGGAATATTACAACAACAATATTACGGGAACACTCAATCTGTGTAAGACCATGATGAACCATAATGTAAAGAATATTATATTCAGTTCATCCGCCACTGTTTACGGTGATCCTGCTGAAATCCCCATAACAGAGAGCTGTCCGAAGGGTGAGATAACAAATCCATACGGTCACACAAAGAGCATGCTTGAACAGATACTCTCAGACATATACAAAGCGGATCCTGAGTGGAATATAGTGTTATTGAGATATTTCAACCCTATAGGTGCTCATGAGAGCGGTCTCATAGGCGAGGATCCTAACGGTATACCTAACAATCTTGTGCCTTATATAGCAAAGGTGGCTGTGGGACAATTGGAAAAACTCGGTGTTTTCGGAAATGACTATCCAACGCCGGACGGAACCGGAGTAAGAGATTACATACATGTTGTGGATTTGGCAAGAGGACATGTTAAGGCACTTAAAAAAATAGAAGAAAAAGCAGGTCTCAACATATACAATCTTGGAACAGGTCAGGGATATAGTGTGCTGCAGGTGGTGGAAGCCTATGGAAAAGCCTGCGGAAAAAATATACCATACGAGATAAAACCAAGACGTGCAGGGGATGTGGCTGCGTGTTATGCCGACCCTTCAAAAGCAAGGGATGAACTTGGATTTACGGCATTGTACGGAATAGAAAAGATGTGTGAGGATTCATGGAGATGGCAAAGTATGAATCCGATGGGATATAAAGGTTAAAATGGAGACAGGGTATGAGTAAAAAAATTCCTTCCGGATATTTAAAAATGAATAAGGAAGAATTGAAGAAAAAGGTACTGAAAGCCAGAAAAAAACATATTCCGAGACTGCCTGCCTACATAGGTAAGAGTTTTCAAGTGGATGAATTTGTGGATGGTGGACATAAGTGCTACAGGATTATCCCAAAGGATGGATTCGACGGAAGATACATAGTGTATCTGTACGGCGGCGGAATGTGCAATAACATTTCGGATGAACAGTGGGAATTTATATATAAATTGGCACTAAAAACCGGAACAGGGCTCTTTGTGCCTATGTACCCTCTTGCCCCGGAGTATTCCTGTCGGGAATTATTTGGTATGCTTACAAAAGCGTATTCTAATTTTGCCAAGGGATTTGATGTGGAAAAACTCATTTTACTGGGGGACGCATCGGGAGCAGGACTGGCGCTTTCGCTTTCCATGATAGCATGGAAGGAAGGATACAGAAAACCTGATCAGCTCATTTTACTCTCGCCTGTTATGGATACAGAATTTTTTGACCAGGATTTGGAGACTGAGTTAAAAAACAAATCTGAAAAAGGTGACATTATATTTTACAACGATACGGTGAAGGACTTTCTCAATACATATTGGGTAAAAGATTATGCGGTAAAAACGGAGTACACAAGCCCTTACTATGGTGATTATATGGACCTTTGTGATGACATAGTGGTTTTTTCCGGTGAGAGGGATATTTATCATTGCTATGCAAAAGCCTTTTACAATAAGGCAAAACAACAGGGAAATAAGATAAGGCTCTTTCAGTTTGAGGAAGAGGGATACGATTTTATGATAGAGTCCCATTCGGCTAAACAGAAACTGGCATTTTCCTATCTTACGGATGTTATAAACGGAACATATGATGCATCTGTAAAGGATTTGTTCCCGATTAAGGCAATTGCCTACTGGAGTAAGCATAACCCTGAAGTCATAAAGGATGAATGGGCTGAAAAGTTTATATATGACAGCAAAATAGATTTTTCAAAAATAAAAGACAAGATGAATGAATACAGACGACTTCTTATTGCGGCAAGATACAGGGCGTGCGATGAGTATGTGAGTCAGTTTATAAAAAAATATCCCAAGTGCACCATCGTAAATGTGGGGTGCAGACTGGATAATATGTTTGGCCGTCAGGATAACGGAAGAATTAACTGGTACAGTGTGGACACGTACAACACGATATCCGTCAGAAGAGCTATGTTCGGAGAACCGAAAAGAGAGAAAACCATAGGAAGGAACATAATGGATTTTTCATGGCTTGATGAGATACATTGTAAACGTAATCAGGGAGTTATGTTTATGTTTGATGATGCACTGATGACATTTAAACTGAGCCAGATAAAGGATTTATTTTCGCAGATAAGATTTATGTTCCCGGCAGCGGAGGTTGTTTTTGTTGCTTCCACATGGGATGCAAAACTGCACTACAACAGATACTTCAAAAATAAAAACTGGTCCAGAGGCAGGATGAATATGTCCATAGATGATGTGCAAAAGATAGTGTTTGGATGGAGACCTGATTATCGTATAATGTCTGAGGAACCTATCATGAAATATTGTTCGACGGTGAAGGTGAAAAGACTTATAACCAAAATCTCAAGAAAATATAATCTGATAACTTACAATCACAAGATAATTCATCTGAAGCTTGGGCGAGAGGAATATGATATAACCATATGAAAAAACTATCAGATATTAATCCGTAATATCTGATAGTTTTTGCTTTTGAAAGGAGACCGTATGTTAAGGGCAAAAAATCTTGTAAAAACTTTTGAACGAGATGAGCGAAAAGGGAAAAAAATACAGTTTAATGCAGTTGATGATATTTCCGTGGAGATAAATCCGGGAGAAATTGTAGGTATATTGGGACCGAACGGAGCAGGAAAGACTACTCTTTTGAGGATGCTCGGCAAACTGATGAAACCGACGTACGGTACGGTTACAATGGAGGAAAACGGTGTAATAATCACAGACGAAAAAATGATAAAACAGAATATAGGGTATCTGTCCGGCAATACAAAATTATACGGGAGATTAAGTACAAGAGAATTGCTTGGTATTATGGGAAGTGTATATGATATGAGCCGGGAGGAAACAGAAAACCGGATAGAAGAGATAAGCAAAATATTAAATCTTTCGGATTTTATTGATAACAGGATAGAAAAGCTCTCAACAGGTCAGACCCAGAGAGCTTCCATATCAAGGTGTCTTATTCATAATCCCCGGATATACATATTTGATGAACCGACGCTGGGGCTTGATATATTGAGCAGCAGTGCCATTGTGGAATTTATAAAAAATGAAAAGAAAAAGGGGAAAACAGTTGTATACTCCACACATTATATGGAAGAAGCTGAGTCCATATGCGATAAGATTCTCTTTATCAACAGAGGTAAAATTATATGTGGCGGAACCATAGATGAGTTAAAGGAAAAAACAGGTGGGGACAACATAAGGGAAGTCTTCCGCAACCTTATAAAAAAGGAGGGTGTGGAATATGAATTTTAAAATTATAAAAGCCCTGTACAAAAAAGAAATGCTTGATGTATTGCGGGATAAAAAGACAGTGCTTATGATGCTGATTGTTCCGCTTATACTTTATCCGCTGATGATTATATTCGGTCTTACCATTATGACTAAAATATCTACGGATATGGAGGAACATGAGTATAAAATCGGTATGGAGACAGAAAATGACAGCCTGCTTCATATGATTCAGGACGAGAATAACGATGAAAAGGGATATTCCATAAGTGTAGTTGCAGGTGATAATCTCAGGCAAAAGCTGGTCGACGGGGAGATAGATGCATACATAACCATGGACAACTCGGAAGAAAAAGAGTCCTTTGTTGTGTGCTATCTGTCAGCGGACACAAACTCCGGATATGCAGCAGACATAATCATAGATATATTAAATGAATACTCCGTATCAATAACCAGAAATCTGCTTGAAGAGGCACAACTTGATGCGGATTACATATTGAACCCAATCAGTTGTGTTGCAAAAGATTACTCCAGCAATGAGGAGTCGGCAGGAAACATTATGGGAAATCTTATACCGTTTATGCTTGTGACAAGTCTTCTTATGGGCACCATGTATCCTGCCATTGATACGACTGCAGGTGAAAGGGAAAGAGGAACCCTTGAGACAGTTCTTACTCTTCCGGTTACAAACAGAGAACTGTTCTTTAGTAAATTTCTCACGGTTGCCACTATCGGTATAGCATCGGCACTGTTAAATATACTGTCGATGGGCGGAGTGGGAATATACATGTATAAAACCATCCTGAGTGCCGGAGGGAAAACAGGCATTGATCTGGGACAGTTTGTACCGGGTATAATTATAAGCGGACTGTGCGTGCTGGCATTTGCTATATTCATCAGTGCTGTTTCCATGTGTGTATGTGTGTTTGCAAGAAGCTACAAGGAGGCAAATAACTATATAACTCCCCTGACACTGGTGGTAATGTTTGCTTCCATGATATCAATAATCCCAAGTGTAAAACTTGATTTGAATATGGCTCTGATACCTGTGGTAAATATATGTATTCTCATAAGAGACCTCTTAATGTTCAAATACAATATAACACTGATTGTGCTTGTCCTTTTGTCAAATATTATATATGGCATGCTGGCGGTTATGCTCTTGGGACGGATATATAGCAGTGAAGCCATATTGTTCGGAGACGGAAGCTCCTCTGTGCAGATATTTGAAAAACGAAGCAATATGAAAAAAGGAGGCGTGCCGGGTATATCGGATATGTGGCTTGTGCTTTCTGTATTACTGGTTGCACTTATATATGTCGGCGGAGCCCTCCAGTTGAAATACGGATATTACGGTGTTGCGGGAAGTCAGCTTATAGTTTTGCTTATCCCGGTTTTGTACAGCGCATATACTAAGAAAAGTATGCGGGAGACCTTTAAACTTAAAGCGGTACAGGTACGTCATATACTTGGAGGAATAATTCTGATATCCGGAACTATTCTGCTTGGAATGATAATAACCGGAATAACCGGAAGCATATTTAAAAACAGTGCCACAGAGCTTTCTGATTCAATGAATTATCTCCTTGGTGACAGCTTTGTTAAAACCCTTATTGTGGTTGCTGCGGTTCCGGCTCTGTGTGAAGAAATAATGTTCCGCGGCTTT
Source organism: uncultured Bacteroides sp. (assembly GCA_964553965.1). Taxonomy (GTDB): domain Bacteria; phylum Bacillota; class Clostridia; order Lachnospirales; family Lachnospiraceae; genus Coprococcus_C. The sequence goes on from CAZKMB010000006.1 coordinate 28,790, forward strand.
GTTTTCTCGACTCTGGAAAAAAGAATGAATTATAAAGCTGCTATAGTAACAGGCGGCTTGCTGTTTGGGGCATACCATATGAACCTGGTTCAGTTTTTTACCACTTCATTTATAGGAATGGTTATATGTTATGTGGCATACAAGTCAAAGAGCATAGTTCCCGGTATGATAATGCATTTCCTAAACAATGCCCTGTCCTGCGTCACAATGTATTATCCTGAAAAAGTAAGAGAAACAGCTCCTTTTCTGATTGCAGAAAAATTATATTTTAAGGATATAATTTTAATACTTGTAATGGGCGTAATTCTGTCGCTTTTGGGCATATACATTATAAATATGAAAAAGTTCCCAAAAAAATAAAATATATTGAGCGATTTTATTGTTAATAAAAAATAAATGTGATAAAATGTAAAGAGGTTTATGAAAAGGGTTTCTGTACATATGAGGGATTACATTCTAAAGACTATTATATATATATCAGCCGGTGGTATACTGGTTTGCATAGGTCTTATTATCGGACTTAATATCAATCTTGCAAAAAGCAAACCTGTACCTGTTGAAGCGGAAGAATACGGCTGGACATTGGAGGGAGATTACGAGGCACAGCTCATCAATGACAATTTCTGGCGTTTTGTGGATGCAAGTTATATCCTTGTGGGTACTCCGCCTGATTGCCAATTCTACAAGATAGTCAAGGAAGTAAAAAGACATGATTACAATGAGGATAACTTCTATATAGATGATACCGACGACAAAATGTATTATCACGGTGATAACGGGGAAAGACTATCCGCAATAGCCATAGACGTATCCACATACCAGTCTCAGGTTGATTGGGATGCTGTCAAGGCAGCAGGGGTTGATGTGGTTATGCTTCGCGTTGGCTTCAGAGGTTACGGAACAGGACGTATAGTTTTAGATGACATGTTTGAAGATCATGCCGCTGCAGCCAAAGAAAGCGGACTCGAGGTGGGAGTATATTTCTTTAGCCAGGCGATAAATTATGACGAGGGAGTAGAGGAAGCTGCCTTTGTCCTTGATTCGATTTCCGAATACAAAATTACAGGACCTGTTGCCATAGACACAGAGTATGTGGATGCAGCAGATGCAAGAACACTTAATCTTGACATAGATGCAAGAACAGACAGTGTTGTTGGTTTCTGTGAAACAATAAAGGGTGCAGGATATACACCTATGATATATGCCAACCGTAATTGGTTCGTCCAATGCCTTGATATGACACGGCTTGGAGATTACAGGTTATGGCTTGCACATTATGCAAATCAGACAGATTTCCCTTATGAATTTATGGGATGGCAGTACACCAACGAGGGAACTATATCCGGAATATCCGGGGAGGTTGACCTTAATGTTTGGTTTGAATAAGAGATGAGGATGAAAGATTATGAGAGAATGGATGATATCATTTGATTTGGCAGCGATGTTTCTGCTGCTTATTATCATGGTATGGTTCTTAACTGAAAAGAAGGTTCCCCTAAAGAGTCATAACACTTTTTTGGGACTTGTGGTTATGATGCTTTTGGTGACCGTATTGGAAACGGCAAATACATATATGGATACAAAGGTTTCTGCTTTAGATTCCAAGGTTTATACAGCGTTCCTTATCACGTATTCAGTGCTTTTTAATCTTGTGCCTACGGTGTTTGCCTACTATATAAGTCTTGTGGCAAACTTTCACAGAAAACTGAGACAGATATTTAAGTACTTTTGCGGTGGCTGCGCTCTGGTGATAACAGCCATACTCGGACTTAATCCTTTTTTTGGCTGGGCGTATCGCTATGCTGAAGATGTGTATGTTCAGATGCCGGGAACTGTGGTTGTCCAGTTGATTAATGCATTTATGATACTTATAAGTGCTATTGCCATACTGAGATTTACAAGTCAGCTCAGCTTCCACAATGCCATAACCATAATACTTAGTATAGGTTTGTTTACAGTAGCCTGGTTTACACAAAAGACAACAGAGATTAAGATGTTCTCATTTTTCTTCTCTCTTTGTTGTGCAACCCTGTACCACTATCTCCACAATCCGGGTGTTGTATCGGACACAAAAACCAATTTGTACAACAGGAATTTTATGGGAGAGTATTGCACAAGCAAATTTTTGGATGGAAAGAAATTTGGAGTTATTGTCATTGCCATGGACGATTTCAAATTTATAAATAAAACGTACGGCGTTGATACCGGCGATGAACTTTTAGTGCAGATAGGCAGGTTTCTCAATTCATTGCACGACAACAGTGTTGTGTTCAGATATGGTTCGGATCAGTTTTGCCTTATACTCAACAAGAACATATCCGGGATGGAAAGGATTGCAGAAGAAATACATGAAAGATTTTTACATCCATGGTACTGCGATTCGGCAGCAGGAGCCATGATGTCTGCTTCCATAACATGCATAGAATGTCCTAAAGATGCCGAGGCATATGGGGAATTGGTTGAAGTTATCGATTATTCCATGGCTGTGGCAAAGAAAAACAAAAAAGGCGGTATAAGCATGGCAACGGATGTGGAGCTGGACAAGATTCGCAACGACAAAGCCGTTGAAAAAGCAGTGAGGCTTGCCATGGACAGAGATGAGCTCATGGTTTACTATCAGCCGATTTACTCGGTAACACATGAGAGGTACAACTCTGCAGAGGCTCTGGTAAGACTTCATGATGACGAGCTTGGCTGGATATCTCCTGAGGTATTTATACCTATAGCAGAAAAAAATGGTATGATTGTAGAGATGGGCGAGATGATACTGGAAAAAGTATGTAAGTTCATCAGAGATAATAATCTTAAGAATACGGGAATTGAGTACATCGAAGTGAACATAAGCTCCATACAGCTTATACAGGTGGATTTTGCGGACAGGGTAAAAGACATACTGGAAAAATATGATGTAAAACCGGAACAGATAAATATAGAAATTACTGAGACAGCCACTATAGCATCCATGTCGGTGGTAAAAGAAAACATCAACAAATTAGTTGAATACGGCATAGCATTTTCGCTGGATGATTATGGCTCCGGTTATGCAAACATAGACTACATTAACCGTATGCCGTTTAAGATAATAAAATTAGACAAATACATTATATGGGATGCATTTAAAAACGATAAAGCCGGCATAACCCTTGAATATACCATAGGCATGCTCAACGCACTTGAACTCCTCATTGTGGCTGAGGGTGTCGAAACCGTTGAGATGAGAGACAAGCTGACCAATATAGGATGTCACTACATGCAGGGATGGTATTATTCAAAGGCGGTATCAGACAGAGAGTTTATGCAGCTCATTCAGCAAAACTAAAATTACATATTCCAAAGACCGTAGGCAGGTATGTTGAATACGTTATTTTCAAGCGATACCTGCGACAGGGATATTTTTATGGAAACCTCCGAGGTGTCGTTCTGACTCTTGAAGGTTTTTATATTTTGAGCCTTTGGATTTTCTCTGAAACGTATATCTACGGGAACGACAGCCCTGTTTCCCTCATATACAAAAGGAACTCTGGCGGTTGCCTTGGAAATCCAGTAATAAACAAAACCTACCTTGTTGCTTAATTCCTGAAATATATATTGCTCCGCTACAGCACCGTTTTTTTCGCTAAATATATCTTCAAGTGTTACTGAATCGTCAACAGGTAATTCGTAGACGGCTCTCAAAAGACCATGGTCTATCATAAAAAGTTCAAATGATTTATCATCCACATAGTTTTCAAAGGGGAGCATGCAACGGGTCAGACGAGGCAACTTCCTGGCAAGCCCCAAATTACATAAATTAAAGGTTGCATCAGCATATTCGCGGCTTCTTGCATTTTCTTCCACAAACTTATACATAAATTTCTTGTTGTCACGTTCAAGCTGGACAGGGATACTTTTCCATACTCTCCTGCATCGGGTTGCCATGGCTGATGGAAAAGAGTTCCTTATAAGCTGCTCGTATTGATTTATAATTTCAAGTTGCATATATCTGACATGGTTAAAATCTTTATGCTTGAGAAAATGCTTTACAACTTCCGGCATGCCGCCGACTATCATATAATCCCGCAACATGGAAAGCACGGTGGATTCCTCTATAGGGTTGAGAGGTGCAGACTTGGAATTCTCAATGGCAGTGACAAGGGGTGTAGCCTTTCCGGCGATAAGGTATTCGTCAAATGTCATAGGCCTCATGCGAATTATGTTAAAAACATCCTTGTGATGGTACTCAAATTCAGTTATGGTCATGGAAGACGCGATAAGACATATGGCATAATTCCTGTGCTTCTTTGAGTATTCGTAGAAAAGCTCACCGCAGTAAGGTATGTTCTGAACCTGATCAAAAATAAGCAGGGTTTTTGTAAAATCTACACCCTCAAAATATTCGTTCAGGGCTTTGTCCATAAGAGCAATAGCAAGTGCCCGGTCTGAATACTCGGTGAGAATACTTCTAAAATGAAGATCTTCTGACAAATCAATGAGACGGAACCCATCAAAAAAACCGGTGGCAAAATCCGTCACAGTCCAGGTCTTTCCCACACCATGTGCACCTTTAACATATAAAATTCTCTTCCTCGGTTCTTCGTACCAGGCAGCCAAATCGTTAATTATATTTCTGTACATGTGTAATCCCCCGTTTACATATCTGAATACATATTATTATAGAAACTATTTTAGTAAATATTTATTAATGTGTCAATAAAATGGTCGTTTATGCAATGTTGGAAATAAACTGTTCACTTCAGTCACAAAATATACCTGACACAAAGGTAAAATATATATTGACACGTAGCACACGCTTATGGTATCATGGCATAAAGCATTAAATTCAATTCTGTTTCAGTGACTTTCATGTCACGTCTTTATCTCTTAGAATCACAGAACTTCAATGCTTTAAAATCCATTTACAAAAAGCAGAGAGGTTATGTAAAAATAAGACAAAGAAAAACACAAAAAACTACAATGCAAAAAGGAACTACAAGGATACCGTATTCAGGATGCTTTTTAAAGAACCTTGAATTTTCACACGGACGGGGATATTTATTCCCGGAAACGTATTATGTTGCCTAATCCGAAGTTTGTAGTATTTTACAATGGTGAGGCGGAACAGCCGGCACTTAATGAGTGCAAAGCGCGAATTTAGAGTCGCTGCTCGGAGCAATAAGTGCAAACGGTCCCGAAATGGAACCATCATCCTTAGAGGAAACGTACGGGTAAGAAACATATAAGAAACATAATAAAATATTATTCTTGTTGTATTTTATGCAAAATGATATAATAGCCTTATTGTTAAAGGGACATAGGTTATACTATGCTCAAAGAGGAAAAAGTGAGGTGTGATTGATGGGTAGAAAATTTGACAGAAATATAGTAAAACTTGGTGCTGTATTTACTATATCTGTGTGTATTTGTATTACATTTGCTGAGTTTGTAAAAGAATGGAAATCTGTTGTAGGTTTTTTGGACAAAGTGGGATCTGCTATGGCACCGTTTGTTGTAGGTATAGTTATAGCATTTCTTCTTAATCCTATTATGGTGTACATAAGAAGGGGAATAGCTTTTGGATCGAGTAAAATCTTCAAGAATGTTGACTATGATACAGGTTTTAGAAAATCAAAAACTCCGGCACTGATACTCACATTAATGTTTTTTTTCCTCGTATTAGGCGGTTTCCTCAGGATTGTTATTCCACATGTATATGTCAGTCTGGATGACCTGGTGAAAAAGGCACCGGGATATCTTGAAAGTGCACAGAGCTGGCTGGAAAAATTCTTTAAAGAAAACAGCAGGCTGGAAGAACCGGTTATGAAGGGAATAACTTATATCCGTGATAATGTAATGGTTTGGGTTCAGGATAAAATTATGCCTAATTTAGATGAAATCGTAGTCAGGGTATCATCGGGACTTGTGGTTGGTGTCAAGGCAATCTTTAATTTCCTTGTGGGAATTATAGTTACAATATATCTCCTTGCAAGCAAGGATGTTCTTATCGCTCAGGGAAAGAAGATTGTGTACTGTACATTTTCAAAGAAAACAGGTAATAAGATTTTATCGGGACTTTCATATGCAAATTCCGTATTTGGCGGTTTCATAAACGGAAAAATTCTTGATTCCATAATCATAGGTTTTATGTGTTATGCATTTACGGCATTTATAGATATGCAATATGCGGTACTCATAAGTGTTATAGTGGGTGTTACAAACGTAATTCCTTTCTTCGGTCCGTTTATAGGTGCGATACCGGGAGCGTTGCTTGCCCTGATGGATGACCCTGTTTATTTCCTTATATTCGTTATATTTGTTTTTTTGCTGCAGCAGTTCGACGGAAACATACTTGGACCGCTTATACTTGGAGATTCAACAGGTCTTTCAGGTATGTGGGTTCTGGTGGCAATACTTGTGGGCGGAGATTTGTTTGGTGTTCCGGGAATGATTTTAGGTGTGCCGGTATTCGCGTGTATGTATGCGTTCGTTGCTGTACACCTGCGAGACGGCCTACGAGAGAAGAATTTGTCTTCCAATACTGAGGATTATTTCAGGTTAAAGGGCTTCGATGAAGAAACCGGAGAACCTATATATCGGAAAAAACATGATTTTGCGAAAACAAAAATAAAAAAGAATAAGAAAAAAAGCTTTCTTAAACGTATGATGGAAAAAAAGAAAAACGAAAAAAATGATGATGAACAGGAATCAGACAAATAAATTGACTGTAAGGAGGAAAATATTATGGCAAAAGGTTGTTATGGAACAAAGGATATTTTAGACTGGATGGGATACTTTGCAGGACAGATGCAGGTTAGCCCTGAAAAGATAAAAATCATGGATATTTGCGGTAAAATAAAAAATGTTATTCCTTTCGTTGAGACAAGAAAGAGGGTTCTTATATTTGCAGATGAGCTTCACGAAGACTTGTTTTATGAATTCTGGGAAGCCGGATTTGGCGAGTATGATATGTGGTACGGAACCGGCATAAAAGAAGAGGGACAGATTAGCAAGGTCAAGATAAAAGAAGTGATTCATAAAAAAATTACCGGGCCTACAGTTATATTTATCTTAAATGAAAACACCAGAGAGTCATATCGTATCGGCATGAAAAATGATATGTTTTCAAAGGGACCTATCAAGTATGTTGGAAGAGAGATAAGAGCCGTTATTATGAGTATGCTTGGCGTAGATTCTCAGGATACCATATGTCTTGTTGATGCTGAGAGTATTGCTATAGAAGCTGCTTTTGTGGCAGGTGACGGTACAATTATCTGTGTCGAAAATGACAAAGGCGCAAAAGAAACCATGGAGGACAATGTCAAGCAGTTCGGTGTCCATAATGTTATGATAGTGCCTGACCTTGAACCGGCATCTATGGAAAAGATTCCTGTTCCGCGACTCTCTTTTATTGTTGCCAATAAACATTTAGAGGAAGATATTGCCAGATTATTAAAGAAAAATCCTAAAATGCAGTTTGTCATATATACACTGGAGCTTGATATTTTATCTAAGATTAAACCTTTGTTTGACAAATATGGCATAAGCAATATGGAGGTTACGCAGATAACTGTTTCTAAAACAGACAAAAACAGCGTATTTGTCACACAACCTTCTCCATGGCTTATAACAGGAGAGGTATTATAATGGCTATTGAAAATATTCCAAATGATCCGATGATGCTTCTGTCTTTTGTCAATACCAGACTTAGGGACGATGATATAACACTGGATGAGTTTGCAGGACAGTTTCATGTTGAAAAAAAGCTTATAGAAGAAAAACTTGACAAGATAGGTTATACCTATAATAATGATTTGAGAAAATTTATATAATTTATATGTCAACATACAGTAAATGTGTGAGATGGAGGAAGTATGAGACACGATTTTAAAAAAATAGAACCAAAATGGCAGGCACGCTGGGATGAGGCTAAGATTTTTAACGCTGTTGACGGTTCAACTAAACCAAAATTTTATGGCCTGGTGGAATTCCCTTATCCAAGTGGAGCAGGTATGCATGTAGGTCATATTAAGGCATATTCAAGTATCGAAGTTGTTTCAAGAAAACGTCGTATGCAGGGATATAATGTTCTTTTCCCTATTGGTTTTGATGCCTATGGATTACCTACAGAGAACTATGCAATTAAGACCAATACTCATCCGCGTATAATTACTGATAAAAATATCGAAAAATTTTCTACACAGCTTAAAAAGGTTGGCTTTTCTTTTGACTGGGACAGAGTAGTTGATACTACAGAAGAGGGATTTTATAAGTGGACACAGTGGATCTTCCTCAAGATGTTTGAAAAAGGACTTGTATACAGAGACAGGGCTTTTGTAAATTACTGTCCTTCATGTAAGGTTGTTCTGTCAAATGAGGATAGCCAGGGCGGAAAGTGTGATATTTGTCACAGTGATGTTGTTCAGAAGTCTAAGGATGTTTGGTATCTCAGAATTACTGAGTATGCGGATAAACTGTTAAAAGGTCTTGATACAGTTGAGTATCCGGAAAATATCAAGCAGCAGCAGGTAAACTGGATAGGAAAATCAACAGGCGCATTTGTGGATTTTGATATTGAAGGTATAGAGGACAAGCTTCAGATATATACAACCAGACCGGATACACTTTTCGGTGTAACATTTATGGTTATTGCACCTGAGCATCCCCTCATCGATAAGTATGCTGAAAAAATTTCCAATATGAAAGAAGTGCTTGCATACAGAGAGGAATGTAATAAGAAAACTGAGTTTGAGAGAACACAGCTTGTCAAGGATAAGACAGGTGTAAGACTTGAGGGAATAGAAGCAGTTAATCCGTTAAACGGAAAAAAGATTCCTGTGTTTATTGCAGACTATGTAATGATGGGATATGGTACCGGTGCCATTATGGCGGTTCCTGCTCATGATCAGAGAGATTATGATTTTGCCAAGGCTTTTGGTGTAGATATCATAGAGGTAATTAAAGGTGGAGATATTTCGGTTGAGGCATATACCGGTGATGGCGAGATGGTTAACTCAGGATTCCTTAACGGATACACCAATAAAAAAGAATCCATCGCAAGAGCAATTGAGGAAATTGAGAAGATGGGCATAGGAAAAGGCGGCGTTCAGTTTAAGATGAAAGACTGGGCATTTAATCGCCAGAGATACTGGGGTGAACCAATTCCTATTGTTCATTGTGAATATTGCGGTGATGTGGCGGTGCCATATGAAGAACTTCCGCTCAGACTTCCTGATATGGAAAATTTTGAACCGGGACAAGAGGGTGAATCACCTCTTGCAAGAATAGACACATTTGTTAATTGCACATGCCCAAAGTGCGGAAAACCTGCGAAACGTGAGACTGACACTATGCCGCAGTGGGCAGGATCATCATGGTATTATTTAAGATACATCGATCCTAAAAATGACAAGTGCCTTGCTGATATGGATAAGCTCAATTACTGGATGCCGGTTGACTGGTATAACGGTGGTATGGAACATGTTACAAGACATATGATTTATTCAAGATTCTGGCATCAGTTCTTATATGATTTAGGCGTTGTTAATACTCCTGAACCATATGCAAAACGTTCGGCACAGGGACTTATTCTCGGACCTGACGGTGATAAGATGAGTAAATCAAAAGGAAATGTTATTGATCCGCTTGATATTGTTTCTGAATATGGTGCAGATACACTTAGAACTTACGTGCTTTTTATGGGTGACTACGGCGTGGCTACACCATGGAATGACAGCTCAATGAAAGGTTGTAAGAAATTCCTTGAAAGAGTAGCAGCTCTTACGGATAAGATATCAGATGAACCTGTTGAGTCAGGATTTGAAACCAAAGTCCATAAGACAATCAAGAAGGTTTCTAACGATATAGAGGAGATGAAATTTAACACTGCCATAGCAAGTCTTATGACTCTGCTTAATGATATATACTCAGTGGGGCATATTTCAAAGGACAATCTTAAAATATTCGTTAAGCTTCTTTGTCCGTTTGCACCTCATATCTGTGAGGAAATATGGGAAATGCTTGGATGTGAGGGCTTTGCATCAATGGCTCAGTGGCCTGAGTACGATGAAACAAAAACAGTGGATGCAAACATTGAGATTGGTGTACAGATAAATGGCAAGCTGAAGACAACAGTCGTTATCCCAAATAACGCTGACAAAGATTTTGTTTTAAATCTTGCCAAGTCGGATGAAAAGGTTTCAGCAATCATATCCGATAAGACAATTGTGAAGGAAATTTACGTTCCAAACAAAATAGTAAATATTGTAGTAAAATAACAAAAGCATAAGTCCTGCAGACTGTCTGTTTGTCTGTAGGACTTTTTCTATGGATAATTACATATTCATAAAACCTTTAATCATATTAAAACGATTTTTCTCTTCAGGTGTAAGCTCTTCTTCGATTACCTCAAGGAGCAGCTCCATTTCCTTTTTTGTAAAGGACATATTTCGACGATTTAATTCCTGATTGATTTTCATGATTTCGGGAATTAGCTCTTCAATAGAGCGGTTTTTGCTTTTTGCCTTGATCTCCATAATGATTTTTAATTTCAAAGGTGCAATACCGTTAAGTTTTGGGTTGTTATACATCATAATCAATACTCCATATTTTTGTCATTTTTATTATTATCCAAAATGGATATTATGCTGTCATATAAGCTGTCACCGGGGGAAGAAGTGTTTGTCTGCGGCTTGGAATTCATCATTTCCATCATGCTCATCATCTGTTTCATTTGTTTCATGGATGAAGCTATATTACCCGGGAGAAAGTCACACATTCCTGTAAGCATTTCTTCTGTGCTTTTCGGATGACAGTCAAAGCCGCATGAGTTTATATACTCCCTGTCATTAAGACTGCCCATGATAGACATAAGCTCTTTGTATTTAATAAAAAGAACCAGCATTTTTTTATAGGGAAATTCAATAAATGGAACCAATGCCTCAAGAAAAAAGAGCGAATCGTCAGATATTAACTTGTCTAATGGATGATTGTTTGACATCTGTCCCATAACATTCCTCTTTTTGCCCTTGTTATATAATTTATATGATAAGTTAATATGTAATATGCGGGGCAGTTTTGCCTGCCCCGCACGCTGTAGTTATTTTAACAACCGCAGCCACAACCATTATTGTTATTGCCATTACAGCAGAAGAGGAGGATAAGGATAATCCAGATCCAGTCGCATCCTGAACCACATCCTGAACCGCATCCGTCACTTGCCCATGAAGTACCATTGTTGCCGCATAAGAGTAAAAGTATAATAATCCAGATACATGAACAGTTACTGCCGCTGCCGCCGAATCCGAAAGGATTACCGCAGCCGCATGATGTTGCTGATAAATCGCTCATTTTTAAGCCTCCGATTAAATTCTTATGGTTTATATTATTCAGTAAATGTGAATGTGTTAAAAAAATTAATTATTTTTCAGGGGTTTACTATGAAGTTTATTAGTGATAATATGTTTGCAGAAAATCAAAGAGGAACAGGTATGCTTAATAAAAGGTTTGAAAAACTATTACTAAAGAATACTCTTGCCATTGCCCTGCCGGCCGTGGCAGTGCTTTTGGTGCTTTTTCTTTTACTGACAAGATTTTCTGTATTCAGCAGAGTCAAAAGTGTGGATGTAGATGAGTATGAAAACTACGAAGCGGGTGTGGAAAAATTATATGAGAATGAAGCCACAAACGTGACAGCTACGCTGAAAGATCTGTATTATACAGGTTTTGATTATTATGTCGATGGTAAAATAAAGGGTGCCTATTACTATAGTATGGACGGAGACAAATTTTGCCTGTTTCTTATAAATACAAACAAACCCGAAATGTTTATAGAAAGTGTTCATATAAAGGGAAAGATTATAAAGGATAATATTGCGGCAAACCATATAATTGACAAGTTGACTGAAAAAAATAATTTAGACAGGGAATTGTTGAGAAGATACTGTTTTGATTATATTATAAGCGAACCGGATTATCCACGCTCCTATATACTTATGCTGAATGTTTTTTTTGCGGTGCCGATTGTTCTGGCAATCCTTATAATCCTCTACACAATACTTATCTGGTTTAATCCCGGGTTACATTCCCAGTGTAAACAGTTAGAGCAATACGGCGAAATAGAAGCCATTATTGAGGAGATTGATAACCAGCTTAAAAATCAGCTTGTATTTAAAAAAAGTCATATATATATAACAAGAGATTATATGATAGTAAATTATTTTCACAGGACTGATGTGATAAAACTCGACTATATAAAATATTTATCAAAAAACCTCGTGGAGAAAAAAGAATTTATAAGCAGAGCAGAAAGGGTGTACAGACTCACCATGTCAGACCCGGAAACCATTTTTTACGAAGTGGATTTTGTCAGTGAGGAGTTTATAGATGATGTGGTGGGCTATATAAGAGGTGTAAACAAGAAGGAAAAAAGCTCTTGACACTTATTTTTTATGTGATAGAATGATTAAGTAAAAAGTTTATAAATACAGACTAAGATGGTGCAACAAGGATTTATCATCCCTGACAGAGAAGAAAGGTCACAGGCTGGAAACCTTTCCCGGGTTGAGGATATGTCTCATTTTCACACCGGAGTCATATATTTGAACAGATAAGGAGTGACGGCTCTTTACAAGTAGGATATATCGTTTTATGTACGTTACACATATTGAGTGCGATTTTTGTAATCGAATTTTGGGTGGTACCGCGGATATTATGCTTCGTCCCTATTAAGGGACGGAGCTTTTTGTATATAATGATCTATTTTTTATAAATAATGGAGGATTAATGATGAAAGAGAAGTTACAAAACATTAAGGAAACTACTCTTGCCAAAATTGAAGCCGCTGTGGATGTGGCTGCCTTAAATGATATTAAGGTTGTTGTTCTTGGCAAAAAGGGAGAACTTACCCAGGTATTAAAAAGTATGAAAGATGTTGCACCGGAGGACAGACCAAAGGTTGGTCAGATGGTTAACGATGCGAGAAAGGCCATTGAAGACGTTTTAGAAGCCAAGATAAAGTCTATCAACAGTGCCATACGTGCCGAAAAAATGAAGAGGGAGACTATAGACGTTACTCTGCCGGGTGTAAAGAAAATAGATGGACACAGACACCCTAACCAGATTGCCCTTGAGGATTTGGAGAGAGTATTTATCGGCATGGGATATGAAGTGGTGGAAGGACCTGAAATAGAATATGACAAATATAATTTTGAATTGCTTAACATCCCGGCTAATCATCCTGCAAAAGATGAGCAGGATACATTTTATATAAATAAGGAAATCCTGCTCAGAACTCAGACATCACCTGTTCAGGCAAGAATCATGGAGCAGGGTAAACTTCCGATAAGAATTTTATCTCCGGGAAGGGTATTCCGTTCTGATGAGGTGGATGCAACTCACTCACCATCATTCCATCAGGTAGAGGGACTTGTCATAGACAAAAATATAACCATGGCAGATTTAAAGGGAACCCTTGACCAGTTTGCAAAAGAATTCTTTGGAGAAAAGACTAAGACAAAATTCAGACCGCATCATTTCCCATTTACCGAGCCATCGGCAGAGGTTGATATAACCTGTTTTAAGTGTGGCGGAAAGGGATGTCGTGTGTGTAAGGGAAGCGGCTGGATAGAGATTCTTGGCTGTGGAATGGTACACCCACACGTACTCGAAATGTGCGGAATAGATCCAAAAGAGTATTCAGGTTTTGCTTTTGGTATAGGCCTTGAGAGAATAACACTTCTCAAGTATGAAATCGATGATATGCGACTTTTATATGAAAATGATACAAGATTTCTTAACCAGTTTTAATTCTGAATGTTGACTGGCGGTATATAAGATAATAATTTAAAGAAAGCTGAGGTAATGTTATGAATACACCTATATCATGGTTAAAAGTATACGTTCCTGATTTGGACGCAGATATAAATGAGTTCGTAGATAAGATGACTCTTTCAGGTTCTCATGTTGAGTGCTATGAGAAGAAAGACAAAAATCTTGAGAAAATAGTAGTAGGAAAAATTGAGACTATGGAGCAGCATCCTGATGCAGATAAGTTAGTTATATGTCAGGTTAACATAGGCACTGAAACCATACAGATTGTAACAGGGGCAAAAAATGTTAAGACAGGAGATATGATCCCTGTTGTACTTGACGGTGGAAAGGTTGCGGCAGCCCATGGTGATAACAATGAATATCCGGATGGAATAAAGATAAAGAAAGGTAAACTCCGTGGAATAGAATCCAACGGTATGATGTGCGGAATAGAAGAACTGGGTTCCTCAAGAGATTTTTACCCTGAGGCACCGGAGGATGGTGTGTATGTATTTCCGGAGGATTCAGGGGTTGTTCCCGGTGATGATGCCGTAAAGGCACTTGGACTGGACGATGCAGTTGTGGAGTATGAGATAACTTCAAACAGAGTTGACTGTTTTTCAATGATTGGTATGGCGAGAGAAGTGGCAGCCACATTCGACAGGGAATTTGTTCCGCCGGTTGTTGAGGTAAAAGGTTCAGGCGGTGATGTAAATGACTATATCAGTGTTGAGGTAAAAGACCCGGATTTATGTCCGCGATATGTGGCAAGAGTGGTTACAGATATCAAAATCGGTCCATCTCCTAAGTGGATGAGAGAGAGACTGGCAGCCCAGGGAATCCGCTCAATCAATAATCTTGTTGATATAACAAATTACGTTATGGAGGAATATGGTCAGCCAATGCATGCCTTTGACCTTGACACAATCGCCGATAACAAAATTGTTGTAAGACGTGCAAAAGATGGAGATAAGTTCGTTACACTTGACGGTCAGGAGAGAGAGCTTGATAGTGAAGTGCTTATGATATGTGATGGAGAAAAAGAGGTTGCTATCGCGGGAATTATGGGCGGTGAAAACTCCATGGTTACGGACAATATAAAAAATCTTCTTTTTGAGGCAGCCTGCTTTGACGGAACAAATATAAGACTTTCAGCCAAGAGGATAGGTCTTTCAACAGACGCATCATCTAAATTTGTTAAGGGTCTTGATCCTAACCTTGCACTGGAAGCCATAAACAGAGCATGCCAGCTTATAGAGGAGCTTGGCTGTGGAAAAGTAGTAGACGGTGTGGTTGATGTATATGCTAATCCTGTGAGTGAAAAGGAACTTCCGTTTGAACCTGAGAAAATGAATCATCTTCTCGGAACAAACGTGGAAGCGGCTCAGATGCTTAAATATTTTGACAAGCTTGGTTTAAAATATAATGACAATACAAATATGCTTACCATACCTACTTTCAGACAGGACTTAAACTGTATGGCTGATCTTGCAGAAGAGGTGGCACGTTTCTATGGGTATGACAACATTCCTGTAACCCTTCCTCACGGAGAGGCAACTGCAGGAAAGAAGAGCTATGCGGAGAGAATAAATGATATAGCAAGAAATATATGCGAATCTAATGGTTTTTCCGGTGCTATGTGTTACTCATTTGAGAGTCCTAAGGTATTTGATAAGCTTCTCTTACCGGAGGATTCAGAGTACAGAAATGCAATAGAGATTATGAATCCTTTAGGTGAAGATTTCTCTATTATGAGAACTATTTCACTGAATGGAATTCTGACATCCCTCTCGACAAATTACAACAGAAAGAATAAGGATGCCAGATTATATGAGCTTGCAAATGTATATATACCAAAAGCACTCCCTCTTACCGAGTTGCCTGATGAAAAAATGAAACTTACAATGGGTATGTACGGCTCAGGAGATTTCTTTGTACTCAAGGGTGTTGTTGAGGAAATGTTTGACAAACTTGGCTTCGGAGCAACTGTGGAATTTGAACCTGTATCAAAGTATCCGTTCCTGCATCCGGGCAGACAGGCTGTTATCAAAAAAGGTAATCTTGAACTTGGATATATGGGACAGCTTCATCCTGAGGTAGGAGATAATTACAGGATTAAAGCAGATGTAATAGTTGCAGTTATAGATATGGCTACAGTAACAATGTTGTCAACTTTTGACAGAAAATATGAGGGAATTGCCAAATTCCCGGGAATGACAAGAGATTTGAGTCTTGTTGTAGATAAATCAATCTTTGTAGGACAGATTGAAAAGGTAATCAAAAAATGTGGCGGCAAGCTTCTTGAAACATACAAGCTCTTTGACGTATATGAGGGAGAGCAGGTAGAAAAAGGAAAGAAGTCAGTCGCATACACCATGACTTTCAGGGCAAAGGACAGAACTCTTGAGGATGCGGAAGTAAGCTCTATAATAGATAAAATTCTTAAGGAACTTGGAAAGATGGGAATAGAAATACGAGGTTAGGAAGACTATTTTTATAGTTGGAGGCATATATGAAATTAAGCGATTTTAGCTACAATCTCCCGGAGGAGCTTATAGCTCAGGATCCCCTTTTAAAGAGGAGTGATTCACGACTGATGGTTTTAAACAGGGAAGACGGCAGCGTAGAACATAAGCATTTTCATGATATAATTGATTATCTTAATCCGGGTGACTGTCTGGTTGTCAATGAGACAAAAGTACTTCCGGCAAGACTTATTGGTGTTAAGGAGGATACCGGGGCTTCAATTGAAGTATTGCTCCTGAAAAGATTAGATGATAAGGTGTGGGAAACTTTGGTAAAACCCGGGAAAAAAGCCAGAACGGGTGCGAAGATATCCTTTGGCGGGGGACGGCTTATCGGTGAGGTAACTGACATCGTAGAAGAGGGAAACCGACTTATCCGTTTCTCTTATGACGGTATTTTTGAGGAAGTGCTTGATGAGTTGGGACAGATGCCTCTGCCGCCATATATAACTCATACACTGGAGGATAAAAACAGATATCAGACCGTTTATGCAAAAAACAGCGGCTCAGCCGCGGCACCAACGGCTGGATTACATTTTACTCCGGAGCTGTTACAGCAAATAGAAGAAAAAGGTATCGAGATAGCGAAGGTTACATTACATGTGGGACTCGGAACCTTTCGCCCCGTAAAAGTAGATAATATTCTTGAACATCATATGCACAGTGAATTTTATATGATTGATGAGAAAGCGGCGGATATTATAAATACCACGAAAAAGAATGGTGGTAAGGTAGTGTCTGTCGGCACAACAAGCACCAGAACTTTAGAATCGGTGGCAGATGAAAATGGATTGGTTAAACCATGCAGTGGCTGGACGGATATATTTATATATCCGGGATATAAATTTAAAACTGTTGACAGGCTGATAACCAATTTCCATCTTCCGGAATCCACACTGCTTATGCTGGTTTCAGCGTTGTATGACAGAGAAAAAATACTTGAAGCATATGAGATAGCGGTCAGGGAAAAGTATAGATTCTTTTCCTTCGGGGATGCTATGTTTATAATGTAAAGAAAAGAGGGGGGAAAATTGTGAAAACATTCAGAAAAAGTTTAAAGATGTTTAAATACAATTTTCCTTCTCTTATTTTATTTGAAATTGTATTTAAAATTCTTGCGGCAGCCATACTGGTTCCTTTTTTATACTTTGTTATAAATATGTCGGTGGCTCTTGCTGATATAGAGTATCTGACTACAGACACCATGCAAAAATACCTTATGTCACCATCAACATATGCTTTTGCATTTATGGTACTATTGGCATTGTCCTTATATATAGTGATAGATATATCAGGATTGATCTATGCTATGGAAGCATCATGGCGTGAAGAGAAAATAAGCCTGATTGTTATGCTGATAAAAGGAATTACAAATGCAGTCAGAGTGATTAATCCCAAAAACTGGGGTGCGGTTATATATGTGTTGTTTATATTGCCGCTCACATCCTCGGTTATGATATCGGGCTCAGTGATTTCCCTGAGGATACCCGATTTTCTGAAACAATTTATTTCAGATAATAATTTTCTTGTAAAGCTGTTAATAGTGCTTTATTTGATTATATCTTTCATTTCGGTGATTAATATATTTTCATTAAATTATTTTACTCTTTACAAGGTGGATTACAAAGAGGCAAAAAAACTTAGCAAAAAAAGTATAAAACACAACTTTATAGGAGTTTTTGCGGGATTGCTTTTACTCAACCTGGTTTTTAATATAGTACTTTTTCTTCTTCAGGGAACTCTTGCTACGGCACTCGCTAAAATACTTGGGGAATTTGTTTCGACAAAGTCATTTAAGTTTATTTTTGAAACCGGGGTACAGATTATATGTCTGGTTTTGTATCTGATGTTTTCTATAACCGCAACCCCCTTTGTATATGCCTTTGTATGCCGTAAATTTTATGAAACAGAGGGCGATGCAGGATATGACGAATTTTTAAAGGTAAAGGAAAAACGTCGGAAGCATCGGAAAAAAATACTTACAGAGGAAGAAAAAAAGAAAAAAAACAAGCTGGCAGTATGTACTTTTGTTGTCCTGGCATTAGTTCTGAACGGAGTATATATGTATCTTGGCTTTAGCAACCGTGTGACTCTCAGCGTATTGTATTCAACAAAGGTATCGGTTACCGCCCACAGGGGTGATTCCGCAAATGCACCGGAAAATACTATGGCAGCCATAGCACTTGCAGATGAAAATCAGGCGGACATGGTAGAGATAGATGTGAGACAGACGGCGGATGGAGTTTTTATACTTATGCATGATGAAAGCCTGCTTAGAACCACCGGATATAACGCAAAAGTCGGAAAGGTGGATTACGCTTTGATTCAAACTTTGGATGCCGGCGAAAAATTCTCAAAGGAATACAAGGGAGAACATATACCTACCCTGGAGGAAGTTCTGATATATGGAAATGAACATGAAATATTTTACAATATAGAGCTGAAACCTGAACCTACCGATCAAAATTTTGTCGAGGGTGTAGCTGAGCTGATAGAGAGGTATGATTATGTTGATAACTGTATAGTCTCTTCTATGGATTATGATACTCTTGTTGATATAAAGAAGACAAATCCGGACATTGAGACGGTGTCAATCCTATCCGTAGTCATAGGTGATGTAAGTGATATGGATTATATAGACGGTTTTAGCGTAAGACATAATTTTGTCAATGCAGGACTTGTAAGAAATATCCACAAAAAGGGTAAAAAGATATATGTGTGGACGGTTAATTCGGAAGACAGGATAAAAGATCTTCTACTTCTTGACGTCGACAGCATCATAACAGATAATCCGTATAAAACGAAGGATATAATATATAACGCAAATAAAAATATTGTGTCAGACTGGATACAGAGATTAATAGATGAGTACTAAGGATATCTTAGTACTCATAATATTTTTTAATGAACTTTACAAGCTCTTCGTAGTCAGAACGGGCGGCAAGTTCCATGGAAGAATGCATGGCAAGAACAGGAATCCCCATATCCACGGACTTTATAGGAAGGTATGTGGACATAATAGGTCCAAGGGTCTGGCCGCCGGGCATGCCGGAACGGTTGACCTGTTTTTGTAACTTAATATTTTCTTTTTGGCAGAGACCTGTTACCACGGCACCGGATTCACTGTCAGTTACATATCTCTGGGAAGCACTTGTCTTTAAAACAATGCCGTCTCCCAATATGATGTCATTGGTTATGTCGCTCTTTTCGGTATAATTAGGATGAGTGCCGTGAGCAACATCAAGGGATATATTAAAGGCATTGTGATAAAAGGATTTGTCAGGTATGATATAATCTATAATTTCTTTTAGTAACACGGAGTCGGCACCCTGCTTTGAGCGACTGCCTATTTCTTCGTTGTCAAAAAATGCTCCTATGGCAATACAGTCATCAATATGTGGTGACGTGAGACCTTCAAGGATTGCTGCCACAGAGGATATATTGTCAATTCGGGGCGAACACAAAAAATCATTATTTAAACCAACAGTTACCGCTTCATTATCTATATACAGATACAAATCATAATCCAATATATCATCCACGGAAACATTCAGCTCTCTTGCAATATAGTCCATAATAAATTCGGAAACCTGTGAAATGCAGTTGCCTTGAAGTCCGGCAATTGGTATAAGCTCCTTTGCCACATCAATCTCACCTGTTTTATCACCCTTTTTCAAATGCGGAGCCAGATTGGGAATTATAAAAATTGGTCTGTTTGAATCAAATAAATGAACCTTTGGTTCAAAAATATTTTGACCGGAAGTTACAACCTTTCCTGCCAGACCGAGTGGCCTGTCAAACCATGCGGAGCATATCAAACCTCCATACGGTTCTGCATTTACCTGCATATATGTTTTCTTTGAAAATTCCGGATTTGGTTTTAACTTCAACATAGGAAAATCCGTGTGACAGGATGCAAGTCGAAAAGTATTTGCATTACATCCGATAACAAAAGCAACCATCATTGAAGAATATGGGGATAAAATATATTTTCCACCGGGAACAAAAACCGTACCATCCTGCGGTGTAACAGGGGTAAAACCATTTTCTAAAAGAAAGTTTGTCGCCTCCTTGACAACATGAAACTGTGTTTTCCCTTTTGATAATAAACTGTTTAAAAGGTTCATATAAGCCTCCTGATATATAATACAAATAGTTTGTTCATTTTTTCACAGTGTATCACAGCCGTAAAAAAAATTCCACATTGACTTTAGTGTAACGATTTAAATTGTTAAAGCGAAAAAGCTTGATATATTTTCCTTAATGATATATTATTACATAAGAAATATACAGAATCGGAGCAGAATATGAAAATAAAAAAAATCAATGGTCTTTCAGGTGAGATAACCGTTCCGGGAGACAAATCAATATCACACAGAAGTATAATGTTGGGTTCACTTGCCAGGGGAACCACGGAAGTTTATGGCTTTTTACAGGGAGCGGACTGCCTCTCATCCATAGACTGTTTCAGAAAGATGGGTGTTGAAATTGACAACACGGATGAGAAGGTTATTATAAAAGGTCGCGGACTTAGAGGACTTTTGGCACCTGCAGAAACTCTTGACGTGGGAAACAGCGGAACAACGACAAGACTTATGTCAGGTATACTTGCGGCACAGCCTTTTTCCTCGGTGGTGAACGGAGATTCATCCATTCAGAAACGCCCAATGAAAAGGATTATAGAACCTCTTTCCATGATGGGAGCGAACATAGTGAGCGAAAAAGGTAATGATTGTACCCCTCTTATTATAAATGGCAGACCGTTAAAGGGTATACATTATACATCACCGGTTGCATCTGCCCAGGTGAAGTCCGCCATACTTTTTGCCGGACTGTATGCTGACGGTGAAACATCGGTAACGGAACCTGCGGTAAGTCGAAATCACACTGAGCTTATGTTTGAGGAGTTTGGCGTTGACATTAGGTGTGAGGATAAAACCGTCATGTTAAAACCTGCCACTGAACTTTTTGCAAAAAAAGTTGTTGTTCCGGGAGACATATCCTCTGCGGCATATTTTATTGTGGCTGGACTTATTACTCCAAACTCATGTATCACAATTAAAAATGTAGGGATAAATCCAACAAGAGACGGAATCATAAAAGTGTGCCATGCCATGGGGGCGGACATTAAAGTTGAGAAGACTTCCGGCGACACAGGAGAACCTACTGCAGATATTACCGTTAAGACATCATCCCTTAAAGGATGTAGTATTGGCGGTGACATAATCCCGACCCTTATAGATGAGATACCTGCCATAGCCATTCTTGCCTGCTTCGCGGATGGAGAGACGGTTATAAAGGATGCGGCAGAACTCAAGGTAAAGGAATCAAACAGGATAGATGTCATGGTAAATAATTTAAAAAAAATGGGAGCGGACATAGAGGCTACGGATGACGGAATGATAATACGCGGAGGAAAGATACTGCATGGCGCATCTGTTGACAGCAGACTTGACCACAGAATTGCCATGAGCTTTGCTGTTGCGGCAATGAATGTTGAGGGAGAAACAGAGATATTGGGAGCAGAGTGCGTTGATATATCCTATCCGGACTTTTATAAAGATATGAAAAAACTTGTTGCGGGATAAAACCTGATGAAGATAAAGACAGGAAAAAACACCGTGGTCAGAGAAATATTATCACTGACCACGGTGCTTTTTAAAATATTGAACTTTATGCTTCTTCGGAAACTTCACCTGCAGGAGTATCAGACTGTGCTACTGAGGAATCTGCTTCAATATCTACGTAATCTCTTTCTACATCTTCAGCCGTAAGATCCAAATCATCGAAGAAAATTTCATCATCTTCTACGAAATCCTCCTCGTTTTCAAAAAACTTAGGCATTTTTTCTTTGATGGTAGTTTTAACTTTGTTAATTTTACCATCTACATCGTAATCCTTGTAAACCTGAGTTTCTTTAATCTTATCCTTGAAAATGTAACACAGACCACCGACTGTTGCCGCTGCTGCTGTGAACTTAACAATACCTTTAACTAACTTACCCATAGTAGATCTCCTTTTCATAATATTATTCTGCTACAAATAACTGAATATTATTCTAATACATTAAAAAATAAAAATCAAGACAGACTATAATATACTTTGTGAAAATAATATGATATTTCCAAGAATTGTTTGATAATAAATTTTTTCTGTGTTATTCTATGACATATAGTTGTGTAAAAAACCGGAGGAAAAAAGATGAAGAGAGCACTTTTTGAAGCTGAAAAAAATTATATTACATGTGCAGTACTTATGATTGTCGTGGGAATATGTCTTATCGCTATGGGAAAGACAGGCTTAGGTGTAGGATGTATTGTCATAGGAGTAACCTTTGCTGTGGCTGCGGTTTATATGATAGCTACAAATGACAAGGAACCGCCAAAAAAGGAAAAACCTGTCAAAGAAAAGAAAGTTAAGAAAAAAGAAGACGAAGAAAAATAATATGGAGACTGATTATGGAAAATAGCAGCAGGAAAGAAAAGTTTTTTTCTATGGTTGAGAACCTGGGAGAAGAACAGAGTTTGATACAAAAAAACATATCCGCTATATCTACATTGAGAATTATTAGTTTTCTTGCAGGTGCAGCACTTATTTTGACAGGTGCTGCAGATGACTTATTGTGGGCAGAAATATCCGGAGTAATATTTCTGCTTATTTTTATATATCTTGTAAAAAAACACAGTGATATATATGTTAAGGCTGAAATTACAGATGCAAAGATAAAGGCTGCGGGAACATATATAAAAAGATTTAACGGTGAGTGGAATGAACTTGAGGAAACAGGGGAGCAGTTTATAGAAAAATCGGATACCCTTGTGACTGATCTGGATTTGATGGGAGACAATTCGCTTTACCAGATGATATGTGTGGCTCACACTGAAAAGGGAAAACAAAGACTTGCGGATTCCTTGAAATTAGAAAACCTGCATCCCGGGAACATAAAAAAGAGAAATGAAGCAATACGTGAGCTGATTGATAAGACGGAATTTGCAGTTGATTTTGAAAGTGCCGGCATAAGACTTAAAAATAAAAAACGAAAGTTTAAAGAAAAGGAATTTATAGAATATTGCCGGGATCAAAAAAAGGGGATACTGCCACCATGGACTTTCCCAGTCAGATATATTTTGCCTGCCCTTGTTATAATTTCCCTTTTTGTGTTTGTAACGGGAGTGACAAATTATGATATTTTACTTTTGGCGTTCATCCTTGTTCTCGCTTTTTCGTGGCTTACAAAAAATGTAACAGACAAGGTTATAACACCTCTTTATTGTATGGGATATGGTTTGGAATCTTATCTTGATATGATTAAGCTGATTGACAAAACAGATTTTAACTCAGGGGATCTTGCAGCAGTTAAAGGAAGAATCGGTGGAGAAGAAGGAGTGCTTGCGGCTCTGTCAAAATTACGGAAGATTGCCCAGGCTTATAATATATGCTATAATCCGCTGATTCATCAGCTCCTGAACGGCTTTTTTCTCTGGGATTACCATCTGGCTGCTCTCGTGGAAAAATGGAAAAAAAAGTATGGGAAAAAAGTATCGGAATGTTTTGATGATATAGCTTTTGTGGAAGAACTGCTTAGTCTTTCCGTGCTTGGAGTTGTAAGAGAGGTGAGTTGGGCTGAAATAGACACAGCCGGTGAAAACGGCGTAAGCCTGAGTTTTAAAAATCTTAGACATCCTCTGATAAACGCAAATAAGGCTGTATCCAATTCCGTGGAAGTTATGTCGGGAACGAACATAATAACCGGTTCAAATATGTCGGGAAAAACCACATTTTTGAGAATGATAGCCGTAAATCTTGCACTGGCATATATGGGTGCTCCGGTATGCGGCGAAAAATTTTCGGCAAGTTACATGAAAATTTTCACTTCTATGCGTGTTACGGATGATGTTGCAAACGGAATATCTACATTTTATGCAGAGATATTGAGAATGAAGGCAATGGCTGAGTACAGAGAAAAAAATCAACCTATGATATGTTTCATTGATGAGATATTTAAGGGAACAAACTCGGCAGACAGGATTGTGGGAGCCGGTGAAGCAATAAAAAAATTATCAGGAAAAAAATGTATAACGCTTGTTTCCACCCACGATTTTGAACTATGTGATATAAAAGATATGGATGGAAAATCGGCTGAAAATTACCATTTTGAGGAATATTATCAGGACGGAGAATTAAAATTCGATTATCACCTTAAAAATGGAAGATGTACAACTACAAATGCAAAAGAACTGTTGAGAATGGCAGGTTTTTCGGTGTAATCTATATTTGTTAAAAATGACGAAATATGTCAATTGTGCAAAATGTTTAAAAATACGATTAAAAATTGTCAACATTTTTTTATCAATTATGCACAATGCCAATTATAAGAAAGTGACAAAAACTTTGTTGACACTGGGAACTTATTTGGAGTAAAATAAGGACAGTGAAATTCAACTTTTTATTAAGGGGGTAGTAACTTATGGCATTACCAGCGAATATTACAACAGGTTCAGATAATAACGTACTGTCGATTGCCGCTTCAAATAATAAAGGATTACTCATAAGATTTCTTAATGAGCAGGTTGAGGACGGTTTCTATGCTTTGGTCATAGATTATCTTAAAGACAGTAATTTTGATTTGGCAAATATGATGGTTGACGAGGATGTGAAGGCTCAGTGTACCAAGCTCTATGAATTAGGAGAGTTTGTAGATGAGAACATCAAGGCAACAGGCCGTTATGAGATTGAGGAGTGGATAGAGCCGTTATTTAAATTTGTATATGGTGATATTGACCCTACAGACATTGATGCGCCAATCAGTACATCAGGTATATACAGATACAGTATCTGGTTAATCTATCTCTATCAGAGAGAAAAATTTGGTGAGGCAATGAGGCTCATTGGAGAGAGAATTGCACCACTGCTTATCAATGTAAGCTATCAGATTTTAGAGGACGATGACAGACCTAAGAACTTTGACAAGGCCATTATGGGTTATCTTGACCTCATAAATGTAATCATGGAGATGGGTGTACCATCAGAACAGGCAAACGCAGACACTTACATGAACAATCTTGAGGTACTGTTTGATTACGTTGTAGAGGATCCGCATGTGGGAAATGACTACAAGATTCAGTTCAGTATAGGCTTATTCAACACATACATAAGCAACAAAGACTTCAACAAAGCATTTGAGTTTTACGGACTTAACGCCGAGTATATACCTATAGACAACATGTCAGTATACGAGAGCTTTAAGGAACTTATCAGAAACTGTAATTCGGCTCAGAACACCAGCGTTTTAAGCAGAAGTGTGGTGAACGCAATTTCAAAGCAGGAGATATACAACAAACGTATAGACACACTTATAGGTGAGGTATCCGGCTTTGTGAAGAAGGTATACCAGTACATTGAAAACGAACCAAACATGAAGAAAAACATTCAGGTTCTTGGTGCCGGTACATCTCTTAAGGATAAGACAAATATTTTTGAAGGACTTTATGAGTACAACCTCGTATTCTATGAGTGCGGTATAAAAGATTTGGTAAATCAGGATATGGCTGTAAGATCCTGGGAAGAAAAATATGAGGTATTAGAGCTTCTCTATACAACATTGAATGTTATCTTTGACGGATACAATGTATATGAGATCTCCAATAAGATAGAGCATCAGTATGTGGAACTAACATGGATTAACAACTATGTCAATGCCAATCCTACATTGCTTAAACTGTTCTTTAGTGTAAAGGAAAAGATAAAGGCATTTAAGGTAAGAAAGAATTCAATTCTTGAAAAGTCAAAGACTAACTACGAGATTAAGCAGCTTATTGATGACAGACAAAAGGCATTGGTATTTATGACTGCTGAGGATATGATTGTCAATGGTCTTAACAGTGGAGTTGTAAATATAATCAACAACAATTATGATCCTAAGAAGGCTGAAAAGTACCTTATAAAGACATATTCCGAAACAGTGGTTCCTGCTAAGTATAAGAAGGCTGAAACTGCTCAGAGCGGCGGTAAGTTCTTCAACAAGAATGCAGCTCCTGTGCTTGATCCTGATTTGAAAAAACTTTTGTCTGATACAAAGATAGAAGAGATGCTTCTTAAATCTGAGTGGTTGTGGTATCAGTACGAAGATAAGGGAAATGAAAAGCAGACACCGGAGGAGAGTACATACAGTGTTGTATGCCTTATCAAGGTTGTTGAAAAACTTCTTGACAGAAAGGGCGTAGGACAGACAAAACAGGAATCTGCTCCGAATAAGAAGGTTATTATAACAAAAACAGGAAAGGTAATTGAACTTTCTGATGAAGGTTCAAGCACACCGGTATCTAATACAGTTGTTACACCAAATGTTATTGAGAACATCAACAATATAGTTGTGGCACTCAAAGACAAGTCGGAAGAAAATGTAGCCTATGTTCAGGCATACATAAATGACTGGCTTGATTCAGTTGTAGATGCAAAACTTGACAAGTCAACTATGCTTCCACTCTATGCAACAGAAGAGCTCAGAGCAAAAACTCTTCAGGTTATAAAGAAACTCAGAGCAGATCTGTTATAAAATCAACCACAAAAAAACCTTTATCATATTTGGAGGTATCGAAAGATACCTCCTTTTTTAGTAGGAATTTTAAGAAGGATATATTATAATAAGGGAAGTTACTTTCTTTGTAAGGAGAATATCAGTGGAAGATAAAATATTTGATATAGAAGAAGAATTAAAAAAAATCCCGACTAATCCGGGGGTGTATATAATGCACGATAACCGTGATAACATCTTGTATGTCGGGAAAGCAATTAATCTCCATAACAGGGTGAGACAGTATTTTCGCACAGGATACGGACACAATAATTCTGCTAAAATTGCCAAGATGGTAAGTCAGATATCATATTTTGAATATATTGTTACATCATCAGAGATGGAGGCACTTGTGCTGGAGTGTAATCTGATAAAGGAATATCGTCCGAAATACAATACCATGATGACAGATGATAAGGGATATCCTTATATAAGGGTTACTGTGGAAGAGGAATATCCGAGACTTTTTTACAGCCACAGCATGAAAAGAGATAAGTCGAAATATTTCGGACCTTACACGAATGCAAAGGCGGTAAGGGATATTATTGATTTGCTCAACAGACTATACAAATTGCGCACCTGTAACAAAAGACTGCCTAAGGAGATAGGAAAAGACAGACCCTGTCTTTATTACCAGATAGGTCAGTGCAACGCACCATGTAACGGATTAATCACAAAAGAAGAGTATCGAAAGAATATACAGGGGGCAATTAATTTTTTGAATGGAGAATACAAAGAGACACTCGCGGCTCTCAATGCTGATATGAAAAAATATGCCATGGATATGGAATTTGAAAAGGCAGCGGAGGTCAGGGATTTAATTGAGAGTATAAAACATATTACGGATAAACAAAAAATGAACAATACTAACGGTGAAGACAGAGATGTAATCGCTTTCGCATCAAATGAAACTGATACGGTTGTGTCTGTGTTTTTTGTGCGTGAAGGAAAACTTCTGGGGAGAGAACATCATCATATGAATGTGGATTTAACTGAAAAACCGGAGTATATTATAAATTCATTTGTAAAGCAGTTTTACTCAGGGACTCCGTATCTCCCTAAAGAAATAATTGTACCTGTTGAATTGGAAGATAAAAAAGTAATAGAAGAATATCTGGCAAGCAGGAGAGGCGGCAACGTAAAAATTCTGGTACCTCAGAAAGGCGACAAGTTCAAAATGCTTGAACTTGCCGGGAATAATGCGAAACTTGTGCTTGAACAGGATATGGAGCGTATAAAACGTGAAGAAAAACGTACCATTGGAGCTACAAAAGAAATAGCTGAGATTTTGGGCATAGACAAAGCTGCACGCATGGAGGCGTTTGATATATCGAACATATCGGGTACACTTTCGGTTGCTTCGATGGTGGTTTTTGAAGACGGAAAACC
The DNA here is from genome assembly GCA_964553965.1 of uncultured Bacteroides sp. Classification (GTDB taxonomy): domain Bacteria; phylum Bacillota; class Clostridia; order Lachnospirales; family Lachnospiraceae; genus Coprococcus_C. Next base: position 57,059 of record CAZKMB010000006.1, read on the forward strand.
AAAGAAAAATGCATATCGTAAATTCAGATTAAAAACAGTTACAGGACCGGATGATTACGCTTCCATGAAAGAGGTTTTAGCCCGCAGATTTACTGATGAAAAATTAGATATATTACCGGATGTGATTATGATGGATGGCGGTAAAGGTCAGGTGAATGTGGCACTTATGGTACTTGACAGTCTGGGGCTTGACATCCCTGTGTGCGGAATGGTGAAGGATGATAATCACAGAACCAGAGCCCTTTATTATAATAACAGAGAAGTGGAATTTTCCAAGGGCAGTGAGGCGATACTTATGATAACAGCTTTGCAGGATGAGGCTCACAGATTTGCCATAGAATATCATAAGCAACTCAGGAGAACCAATCAGGTTCGCTCGGTGTTGGATGAGATACCGGGGGTAGGTCCGGCGAGAAGAAAGGCACTATTGAAATATTTTAAAGATGTTGATAATATAAGAAAAGCGAGCAGGGAAGAACTTGCTTGTGTTCCTGGAATACCGGAGAGTACAGCAAAGTATATATATGAATTTTTCCATTGATAACAGCACTAATACATCAAAAAGAAAGGGAAAAACTATGTTGAGAAGATTTTATCCTAAGGATTATTTTGATTCCACATATTCTATTAATTTTAAAAAGTTTTATATGCTTGGATACAGAGCAGTTATATTTGATATAGACAATACATTGGTGGAACATGATGCACCTGCTGATGAAAGAGCAAAGACACTTATTGCCAAATTAAAAAGAATTGGATTTAAGATATGCTTTCTTTCAAACAACAATGAGGAAAGAGTTGCATCCTTCAATGAGAGCGTGGACTGTGAATATATATATAAGGCGGGAAAACCTCTTGCTAAAGGCTATAAGGCAGCCATGAAAAAAATGGGAACTGATGTGATGACCACACTGTTTGTGGGAGATCAGATATTTACGGACATCTGGGGAGCAAACAATGCAGGCATACGGAGTATTCTTGTTAAACCGATAGCAAAACATGAGGAAATACAAATAATTTTAAAGAGAATACCTGAAAAACTCATATTACATTTGTATCTGAAAAAACACAGAATGAAAACCGGATAACTAATCGTAAAATGTCTGAAAACAAATTAAAATGAAAAAATTATAAATATGTTTGTATTTACCATTTTAGTATGTTAAACTATTAAAGTTATATTATAATAAACGAGGAGAAAAGATATGTGGGACAAATTTAATGAAATTCTTGCCGCAATAGACAATTTTGTATGGGGACCACCCCTTATGGTTCTGATTATTGCCGGCGGTATTCTTCTTACAGTGAGACTGGGCTTATTGCAGGTGCATAAGCTACCTCTTGCTCTTAAGTGGATGATAAAAAATGAGAAGGACGGCGAAGGCGAAGTAACTTCCTTCGGGGCCTTATGTACTGCACTTTCGGCAACCATCGGTACAGGAAATATCGTAGGTGTTGCCACAGCTATTTGTGCGGGAGGTCCGGGAGCACTTTTCTGGATGGTTGTAGCTGCCTTTTTTGGTATGGCAACAAAGTACGCGGAAGGTTTGCTTGCGGTTAAGTATCGTGTTGTCGCAGAGGATGGACATTCTCTTGGAGGACCATTTTATTACATAGAAAAAGGAATGGGTAAAAACTGGAAATGGCTTGCAAAAATATTTGCCTTTTTCGGTGTGTGCGTAGGTTTGTTTGGTATAGGTACATTTACTCAGGTAAATGGTATATCTTCAGCTGTTAAAGGATTTTTTGATCCTGATGGCAAGTCAGTTATAGATATTCCCGGTTTAGGCGAATATTCATGGGCTGTTATTGTGGCATCATTGGTGCTTACAGTATGTGTTGCTCTTGTTCTTATAGGCGGAGTAAAGAGAATTGCCAGTGTTTCACAGGTCGTGGTACCATTTATGGCTATCATATATGTAGCATTTGCGCTTATACTTATCTTTACAAATTTGTCAGAGGTTCCTGATGCTATAGTTACAATCGTAAAGGGCGCCTTTAATCCGAAAGCGGTAATGGGAGGCGCGGCAGGTACCTGGCTGGTTGCGATGCAAAAGGGTGTTGCCAGAGGTATATTCTCAAATGAATCAGGTCTCGGTTCTGCACCTATAGCAGCAGCGGCAGCACAGACTAAAGAACCCGTAAGACAGGGACTTGTATCCATGACAGGAACATTTATTGATACAATTATTATCTGTACAATGACAGGTCTTTCAATTGTTATTACAAAAGCTCATTTGCAGGAGGGCCTGGAAGGTGTGGATGTAACATCCTATGCTTTCCAAAACGGACTTCCTTTCCCTTCACAGGTGTCTGCTTTTATACTTATGCTTTGTCTTGTGTTTTTTGCGTTCACCACTATTCTCGGATGGGATTATTATTCGGAAAGATGTCTTGAGTACCTTTCGGGAGGAAGCAAAAAATCCATTATGATATACAGATGGCTGTATATACTTGCAGTATTTATCGGACCATATATGACAGTTTCAGCAGTATGGACCATAGCAGATATATTCAATGGTATGATGGCTATACCTAATATGATTGCTCTTTTTGCTCTAAGCGGTGTAGTTGCAAGGGAAACCAAAGAATTCTTTAAAAAGAGAAAAGAAGAAAAAGCGGTAGAATAATAAAAAAGTTACATATTAAGAAAAGCAGTCTGTTGTATACAAATATTTTCAGACTGCTTTCTTTGTAGGTGGCTGTTTTCCATAGAAACGGAGGAACAAAGACATGAGGGATGAGAGTAAAAACATAATAACCGACGAACAAAAACACAGGCAGATGATAAAAGAGGCTGTGGCAACATTTATCCTTCTTGCCGTTGTTGCCGTATGGCACGTAGGATTTGCTTTTTTGTTAAACGGAATAGATGTTATGATAATCGGTATGCCTCTCTGGTTCTTTGTCAGCACAATAGGCGGTTTTGTAATCTCTGTTGCCGGAGTTATTATACTTTTGAAATTTGTCTTTGAGGATTTTGAGTTAGGAGAAGAAACGCCTGATGAAGATGAAGGCAGTAAGGATGGTGACAAAGATGAGTAAAAATCAGTGGATTATGCTTTCTATACTTGTTGTATACCTTGCTGTTAATTTTGTAATCGGTCTGGTCGCCGGAAAAAAACAGGAAAAAACAAGCAATATGAGTTTTACAAAAAAATATTTTATTGGCTCACGAGGGATGAATGGAATTGTACTGGCGATGACAACGGTGGCAACATACACAAGTGTAAGTTCTTTCGTGAGCGGACCGGGTGCAGCAGGACTGACATATGGTTTCAGTCAGGTATGGATAAGCGGTGTTCAGATAGGAGCAGCATTTTTGGTGCTGGGGGTACTTGGAAAAAAATTTGCCGTAATATCCAGAAAAACGGGTGCTGTGACCATAGCCGGATATTTAAAAGCACGATATAAATCGGATTTTCTGGTTGTACTTACAACAATAGTTATGCTGGTGTTTTTTGTAACACAAATGATAGCCCAGTTTATGGGTGGAGCAACACTTATTGAGACAGTTACCGGAATGCCTTACTGGATGTCCCTTGCCATATTTGCAATAGTGGTAATCTTATATACTGCATTTGGCGGATTTACAGCCGTGGTTATAACAGATACCATACAGGGTATAATAATGCTTATAGGAACATTTCTCTTTGTCTTTTACGTTGTCAGGGGAGTGGGAGATTTTGATACCATGAAAACCACCATGGACACGGCTCTTCCCGGATGGGATAATCTGACCGGAACCGGATATAGTCCGGGTTCTCTTATATCCTTCTGGGTACTTGTTGGAGTCGGAGTTCTCGGACTCCCGCAGACCGCTGTCAGGGGAATGGGATTTAAGGATACAAAGAGCTGTCACAGAGCCATGCTTTTGGGAACCATTGTTGTAGGAGTTCTGATGATAGGTATGCATACAGCAGGAGTATGGGCTCGCGCTATATTTCCGGAGGAAGAATTTATATCATCGGATTATTTTATTCCGGCGGTAGTGCAAAAAATTATGCCTGTCGGGGTTGCCGGATTATTTCTTGCAGCGCCTATGGCAGCAGTTATGTCCACAGTTTCCTCGCTGCTCATATTAGCCTCCGCATCCATAGTAAAGGACTTGTGGCGAAACTATATAATTAAGAACGATGCCGTACGGGTGGAAAAATTTAATAAAAATATATCCAAGACAAGCCTTATGGTGACATTGTTTATAGGTGTTCTGGTGTTTATATTGACATTGACACCGCCGGATATTATATTCTGGGTAAATCTTTTTGCCATGGGTGGATTGGAGGCATGCTTCTTCTGGCCGCTTGTGGGTGGCATATTCTATAAAAAAGGAAACAAATATGCGGCGATTTTTTCGTCATTGACAGGAGTTATAGCATATGTGTTAAGTTATGAGTTCAACATAACGATATTTGATATAAATTCCGTGGTATGGGGTATACTTTTCGGAGGAATTATATACTTTCTTGTCGGGGCACTTACCTGTAAAGACGGACCGGATAAGGATATTATTGAAAAATGTTTTTAATTAAAAGGAGTATGTATGAAAAAAGGTATTATATTTGATATGGACGGAACACTGTGGGATTCTGCAAAAGGAGTGGCAATGTCATGGACACAGGTGGTTCGGGAAGAATATCCTGAGTTAGGTATAATAACGACAGAGGATGTAAAAAATGTGATGGGAAAAACCATGGATTTGATTGCCCGAATCCTGTTTCCTTCACTGGCTCCGGCTGAACAGATAAATCTTCTCGACAAATGTTGTATAAGAGAAAATGACTATCTGGCTGAACACGGCGGAATATTATATCCGCAGGTTGAAGAGACATTAAATATATTAAAAGAAAAGTATAATTTGTATATTGTGAGCAATTGCCAGAGTGGATATATAGAAGCCTTTTTGCAGTATTACGGTTTTGAATATCTGTTTGAGGATATAGAATGTTATGGAAACAATGAACTCGGAAAAGGTGAAAATATCAGCCTTGTAATCCGCCGTAACGAATTAGATAAAGCGGTATATGTGGGAGATATTCAGGGAGATTTCGACGCGGCAACAGAGGCAGGAATACCATTTATACATGCAGCCTACGGATTTGGAGATATAAGGGAAAACGTACCTTTTGTTGAGGAGTTTTCCCGATTGCCTGAGGTGGCAGCAAAAATACTTGACTAAGCATAGTTGTTGTAAATGAGACCGCTGTACAGGGATTTGTTGTAGACGGTAGGGTATTTCTGCTTTGTGTTGGGATAGGTTACAATCAATTTGTTGATGTATGCAACAGGGTCAATAGTCAGTCTGTTGGTGGTGGATGACAAATCCTCCCTGAAAGTTGACAGATCCTCAAAAAGTTCTGAAAACTTGCCGGATTGCACACCTTGCAGAATTAACTCATCATCTTTGACAATCTTGTTTTCGCCGTTAAACTCCAGCCCGGCATCCTCTAATTGGGTTTTGTGCCTTTCGGTAAAGACGGAAATATCGTTAAAAAGACTTCGACTGCCCGGATTAACCTTCTCTTTTGAGTCGGCTAAATCAATCAGACTGTTGTAAGCATCGATGAACAAATCTATCTGATTAACAGAAATATTTGTATCCGGTGTAAAACGTATTGCAACAGGAGAAACAGTAGTCGCATGAAAATCCAACTCTATAATCTGATTTATTGAAATCTGATTGGAAGAGGAAGTATGAAAATCGCCATTGATGGAAAAAACGGAATCCTGAGGCTTTTCATGGACATTATTTAATCCCAGAGAATCTATAAATTCCCGGTTGCTATCAGAAACAAAGGAAAAATATAACCCGTTATCCCCTGGTGCGTGACCGGTTTCGTCGGATATAAACATAAGGGCAGAACTGTTGCTTTCATTTATAACGGAAACATTTACACCTGCGTTTTTTGAATTGACGTACTGCTGAATACGTTGTTGTACATCTAAGTTGGTATCCTCTTTTGAAACGGAAATTTTGAATGGTGTTGAACCCCTTTCGGATGTCAGGGTAAAACTGTAGTTGCCGGGAACAAAGTCTTTCTTGTTTGCGGCAAAATAATTTCCTATATTGACCTGCTCTTTTGCAAGAGAATTAATCTGTATGTGAAGCTCTTCGGGCAGAGAACCCAAATCGCCCTGCTTAAAAGAACCTGTAATCACATTCTCGTCTTCTGAAAAAAGCATTTTTTTGGCGTATATGTCACTGCTTTTATCGGAGAAACAGTCAGCAACCTCTTTAAGGGTGAGAGCAGCCTCTTTTATATTTATAATCTGGGACTGCTTCTTTTCTGACAGAGAAAAAAGGTACATGGGAGATTTTTGGTTATAGCGAGCCATATTGCTGTACACGGCTTTGAGTTCAGAGGATTTGTGGGTGGTATTTCTCTTCTTTGGAACGAGTGAAGAGCTGAAATGATTATAAATGTTTGCATTTATTAACATAGAAATCCTCCTTTCAAAAAAATAAAAACAACTCAATAGTATTATATTATAAAATAAAGGGATAGTCTACACGGGAATTAAAAAAATGCATAAGTAATCAGGAAAAAAATTGAAAAACTGTATATTTTTCTTGACTTTGAGTAACGCTTTTGTTATTCTATACCTTGCGATGGAAGAAGGTCTTTTTTTTATGCCTTAAAATCAAAAAAATAATGGAGGTGGATAGTTGTGCGTGTTAAAATAACATTGGCATGTCAGGATTGTAAACAGCGTAATTACAATATGACAAAGGATAAGAAAACACACCCTGACAGAATGGAAACAAAGAAGTATTGCAGATTCTGTAAGGCGCATACAATGCATAAGGAAACAAAGTAATCGGCATGAGTTCAAGGTGATTTTATAGTTTTATAAGCACCGGAAGGAGTAATCATATGTCAAAAAAGAAAGAGACATCATCTCCTGCTTTGAAAAGAAGCTGGTTCCATGGGTTGAAAGCTGAGTTCGGAAAGATTACATGGCCAACCGGACAGGTTTTGGCTAAGAAATCTTTTGTTGCTGTGGTGGTATCGGTTGTACTCGGATTTATCATATTCGGTTTAGACACCTTATTGGAATACGGTATCAAATTTATTATTGGTTAGGCAGGTGAGTGTATGTCAGATATGGTACAAAAAGAAAATGCACTTAATGAGATCCCTGCTGCTGAGGGTAAATATGATAGCAGTGAGGCCAGATGGTACGTTGCTCATACCTATTCAGGTTATGAGAACAAAGTAAAAAATGATATCGAAAAGACTATTGAGAACAGAAAACTTCATGACCAGATACTTGAGGTTGCGGTGCCTGTACAGGACGTGGTGGAAGTAAAGAGCAATGGTGCAAAAAAGGTTGTGTCAAAGAAATTGTTTCCCGGTTATGTCCTGGTTCATATGTATATGAATGATGCAACATGGTATATTGTTCGTAATACCAGGGGTGTTACAGGATTTGTAGGTCCTGAGTCAAAACCGGTTCCTCTTACAGAAAGCGAGATGCGTTCTATGGGAATTAAGGGACAGGAGGTACATCTTGATGTGGCTGTAGGCGATTATATCAAGGTTGTAACCGGTGCCTGGGAAGGAAATAGTGGCGAGATTAAGTCTATCAACGAAAGCAAACAGACTATTACCATCGAAGTTGATATATTTGGACGAGCTACATCAGTTGAGATAGGATTTGCTGATATTCAAAAGATGTAAATGATTTAGAAAGTGGAAGGGTATCCCCCGTTATACCACAATATTTTTAGGAGGTACGCTATAATGGCGAAGAAAGTAGAAGGATACATTAAATTACAGATACCTGCAGGTAAGGCAACTCCTGCACCACCTGTTGGTCCTGCACTTGGACAGCACGGTGTAAACATTGTACAGTTCACAAAGGAATTTAACGCAAGAACTGCTGATCAGGGAGATATGATTATCCCTGTTGTTATCACAGTTTACGCAGATAAGAGCTTTAGCTTTGTAACTAAGACTCCACCTGCAGCAGTTTTACTCAAGAAGGCGTGCGGCCTTAAGACAGCTTCTGCAGTTCCAAACAAGACAAAGGTTGCAAAGATTTCAAAGGCAAAGCTTCAGGAGATTGCCGAGCTTAAGATGCCGGATTTAAATGCAGCTTCACTTGAGGCAGCTATGAGCATGATCGCCGGAACAGCTCGTTCAATGGGAATCACTGTTGAAGATTAATAAGTAAATAGTGGGAGGGTCGCTCCCGATAATACCACAGGAGGTTTATTTTAAATGAAAAAAGGTAAAAGATATACAGAAGCTGCAAAGCTTATTGAAAAAACTAATTTATATGACTTAGAAGAGGCTGTATCATTAGTTAAGAAGTCAGCAAGCGCAAAGTTCGATGAGACAATTGAGGCTCATTTAAGACTGGGTGTTGACGGACGTCACGCAGATCAGCAGGTTCGTGGTGCAGTAGTACTTCCTCACGGAACAGGTAAGACTGTAAAGGTATTAGTATTTGCAAAGGGAGATAAGGTTGATGAAGCTTTAGCTGCCGGAGCAGATTATGCCGGTGGTGACGAGTTAGTGCCAAAGATTCAGAATGATGGTTGGTTAGACTTTGACGTAGTTGTTGCTACACCTGACATGATGGGTGTTGTTGGTCGTTTAGGACGTGTACTCGGACCAAAGGGCTTAATGCCAAACCCAAAGGCTGGTACAGTAACAATGGACGTTACCAAGGCTGTTAATGATATTAAAGCCGGTAAGATTGAGTACAGACTTGATAAGTCAAATATTATCCATGTGCCAATTGGAAAGGCTTCTTTCTCAGAGGAGCAGTTAACAGACAACTTCCAGACTTTAATAGATGCAGTTATCAAGGCTAAGCCTTCAGCAGCTAAGGGTCAGTACCTTAAGAGCGTAGTAATCGCTTCAACAATGGGTCCTGGTGTAAAACTTAACACTGCTAAGTACTAATTAGAGCTTGATTATTGTGAAAAATGCCTGTCATGTAAAAGTGGCAGGTATTTTTTTGTGCATAATGTATGAATAAACTTGATTTTCCTATAGAAAGATAGTAAAATATTATTTGATTGAATATAAAAACAGGGGGTACATATAATGGACAAAGAACAGATTACAAAAAAACTTGAAGAAGTTATACTTGATGTGATGCCAGAGTTGGATAGTATTAACATGAATGCATCAATTGTTAATGAATATGGTATCAACTCAGTATCTATAATTAAAATCATTGTTGCAGCGGAGGAGAAGTTTGATGTATCGTTCACTGATTACGAGTTAGCATTATCTGCATACGATACATTTGCAGATCTTGTTGCAACAGTAGCAGAAAAATTATAATAATGTATTGGAGGAAAGTAAAATGTCAGACAAGAAAAAATTACCTTTAGCAAAACCACTTATCACTTCATGGCAATGGCATGCAACATTATTTTCAATCCTTTCAGATGATGAAAATGCAAAGAAGTGGATTTACAGTAACTATATCCAGTTGCGTTGTTATGATATAGAGGAGAGATGGACAGGAGATACTATTCTTCTTACAGACATGATGCCGGGAAGCAGCTCACTCAAGCAATGCCCTTATCTTATGTTCTCTCTTATGACAGAGGCACAGATTAAGAGTTATTGCGGTAATATAATAGATTTTATTATTAAGACAATTGATCTTGGCGGATACGTGTATGGTGTGTTTGATGAGGCTAAGATACTCTGTAACGCAGAGGTAGACTACAAGTTCCCTCATGAGCTCTTTATATATGGATATAACAGAGATAAAGAGGAATTTTATGTAGGTGATTTCACATTTACAGATAAGTACTCACACAACACAGTTTCATTTGCTGATATCGAAAGAGGATATGAGGTTATCACAGAGCAGGATGACCATATATTCAAGGATGATTATAAGGGAGGAAGAGGTCTGTATGTAATTATCAAGAATACAGATGTTCCTACTTATGAGCTTGATATTGAACTTGTTAAGCAGAATCTCAAGGAATACTTAAATTCAATTGACACAAAGAATCATTTCCGTATGATGAGAAACAGATTTAATGATACAACATTCGGAATTAAGGTGTATGACAGGGTTCTTGCTCAGATAGATAAGCAACTTCACAAGGATGAGCCTGATTTTGATATCAGAGCCCTTCACGTAATGTATGATCACAAGGCTCTTATGCTTGACAGAATCAAATATCTCATGAACAACGGTTTCCTCAAATATAATCAGCAGACTATAGATGAGTATGCCACAGTTGTAGAGAACATGTTGGCAGCAAGAAACCTTCTCCTTAAGATTTCTATTACAGGAGATATAGAGGCATCACACAGATTTAAGACATATCTTGATGCTGCTAAGGAAAAAGAAATTGGTATCCTGTTCAAGGTAATTGCTGAGTTGGAAGACTAATATAACTAATAAAAGGGGCTGCATTTTGCAGCCCCTTGTGATTTGGGAGGATATGATTTGGCAACAATAAATATACTGCAAAAAAACATAGACTATAATAAATATGAAAAAAATTTCAGTGAACTTAAAGAACGGTTATATCCTCAAAGAAAAACGGCAGTGGAGAGACTGAAAAACAGGAAAGCGGCAATTATGTCTCTGACAGCAGGATTGCTGTTGCAGGAAGTTATTGAAAGAGAGTGCGGAATATCCCCGGATAATCTGAAAATTCACACAAATAAAAATGGTAAACCGTATATTGACCGATGTTATGATTTCTATTTTAACATATCCCATTCTGACAATATCCTTGTTCTGGCATATGGCAACAGGGAAATGGGTATAGATGTGGAAAAGTTAAAGGAAGATGATATGGGTGTGGCAAAAAGATGTTTTACGGCAGATGAGTATGACTATATCCGTCAAAATCCGGCTGATGAAACCAAAACCGAACAGGAATACAGATTTTGCCGCGTGTGGACAATGAAAGAAGCCTATTTAAAGTACAGGGGAACCGGTATATCGGTGCCTCTTAATTCCTTTAATGTAGATCCGTTAAATGGCGGGGTTAAAGATGAGGATGTCAGAATTATAACGGAGATTACAGATAACTATATGATTTCGCTTTGTACATCATCGGATGATGACATTCACATAAAATTTGTCTCTTGACAAAGCTTGATATATATTGTACAATAACCACTGTTGCGAAGTGATTAAATATTGCAATATGCGGCAGTAGCTCAGCTGGATAGAGCACTTGGCTACGGACCAAGGTGTCGGGAGTTCGAATCTTCTCTGCCGCATTTAAGACCACCTGAGAGGTGGTTTTTTTGTGCAATAAAATAATTGAGTTAATACAAACTATGTTTAAACAAAAAGATAGGACACAGATAAATCTGCATCCTATCTTTGCTATACCGCGGGTATAAACTGTCATATGAAACTGAAACTGGGCTACAAGGATTCGAACCTTGAAATGCTGGAGTCAGAGTCCAGTGCCTTACCGTTTGGCGATAGCCCATCACAAGACAGTATTATAATTCATACGATAGAAAAATGCAAGCACTTTTTTAAAAAAAAATTATTTTTATTAAATGTTTGACAAACAGAAAGAAATGCTATAGAATTTCACGTGTTATATACATTTATGGAGGAAAGAAAATGAGCAGCATTATCTACGTTGTGCCTTGGGCAATATGTGATACAGACAGCATATATGTAAAAAAAGCAGCCAGCGATACTGTACCTGCACCGGTGGTTGGTGAACAGGTGGATGATTGGTGTATTAGGAATGTTATCCCTAATCCGGACAGAAGAAGTAAAGATATATATGCTATTATAGATGTTTATAACGGATACAAGGAAAAGATGAACGAAAAAGGCATGTCGGTATTTTCTCTTAACAACTCAGAAAGCCGCCTTACCGAGTGCGGTTATACAAGGCTTACTGATGAAAAGGAAGCTGAATTTATAAGAACCAAAGTTATGAAGCTTGGGAAAACCGGTAAAAAGACAGGAAAGTAAAATTGTTATAAAGATTAGTGTGAGTATATATATCTATAAATTATTTATACATATATATACTCATATTTGTATAAGAAAGAATGAGCAGAGGGTGGAATATATGATAGAGATAGGAAAGTGGAATACATTAAAGGTTATACGTTCAAAAGATTTTGGAATATACCTTGGGGAGGAAAAAAGTACAACGGCTGAAACAGTACTTTTGCCAAGAAAACAGGTGCCGGAGGGAATAAAGGCCGGGGCGCAGATGAGAGTGTTTATATACAGAGATTCCCAGGACAGACTTATAGCTACTGTGAATGAGCCATATATAGTTGTAGATGAAATAAAAAAGTTAAAGGTGAAAGCTGTGTCTGAGATAGGTGCATTTATGGATTGCGGACTTGAAAGAGACGTATTTCTTCCTTTCAAGGAACAGACTACAAAGGTAAGGGAAAAGGCTGAATATCTGGTTCGTATGTATGTGGATAAAACAGGGAGATTGTGTGTATCCATGAGGTTATATAACTATCTGAAGCCTGTTGAAGGATACGAAAAAGGACAGAGCTTTAAAGGAACGGTATACGAGTACAAAAAAGGTCTCGGTGCTCTTGTTGCAATTGATGATAAGTACTCCGGTCTTGTTCATGAAAGTGAGTTGTTCAACAAAGTGCATGTGGGTGAGGAAGTCACCGGAAGGATACTTAATATAAGAGAAGACGGCAAAGCTGATCTTGCTTTAAGAGAACCGGTACATGTTCAGATAAGTGAAGACAGCGAGATGGTTTATGATATTATAAAAAGTTATCGCGGCATTACATCTTTTAGCGATAAAACAGACAAAGAAGTTATATTGAGAGAATTCGGCATTAGTAAAAATGCCTTTAAGCGCGCAGTGGGCAGACTTTACAAGGAAGGACGCGTAACTATAGAAAAGGAAACAGGAAATATAAAGATTATTTAAAATATTTATAGTCCTTAAAAAGGACGGATTGGAGGATATTATGAAAACAATAATCAGTACACCAAAGGCACCGGCTGCAATAGGACCATATTCCCAGGCTGTTTCTGTGGGAGATATGATTTACACTTCAGGAATGATACCTATTATACCTGAGACAGGAGAGCTGGAGAAAGGTGATATAAAAGCTCAGGCGAGACAGGCTATAAAGAATCTTGTAACACTTCTTAAGGAGGCGGGTTCAGATGCAGATTTGGTTGTAAAGACAACTGTGTTCATAAAGAATATGGATGACTTTGCCCTCGTCAACGAGGTGTATGGAGAGTTTTTTAAAGATAATTATCCTGCTCGTTCGTGTGTGGAGGTTGCCAGACTTCCGAAAGATGTTCTCATAGAGATTGAAGCGGTAGCTTTTGCCGGGAAAAATGTCATATAGCAGCACGGTATAAAGTTTTTTCTTGCATAATTTGCACATGGTGGTAAAATGATATTATGTTGAAATTTATCGGGGAAAGGAAGTTTTTTCTATGAGTAAGAATATTGACTGGTCAAGTCTTGGATTTGGCTATATTGAAACAGAAAAAAGATTTGTCTCAAATTACAAAAACGGAGCTTGGGATGACGGTGTTTTAACCGGAGATTCTATGATTACAATGAGTGAGTGCGCCGGTGTGCTCCAGTATGCCCAGACCTGTTTTGAGGGACTTAAGGCATATACTACAGAGGACGGACATATAGTTTGCTTCCGCCCTGATTTAAATGCAAAAAGAATGGTAGATTCCTGTGAGAGGCTGGAGATGCCTGTATATCCGGAGGACAAGTTTGTTGATGCTGTCGTAAAAGTTGTTGAAGCAAATCTTGAATATGTACCTCCATATGGTTCAGGTGCTACCCTTTATATAAGACCATACATGTTTGGTATTGATCCTGTTATAGGAGTAAAGCCGGCAAATGAATATCAGTTCCGTATATTCACAACACCTGTTGGCCCATATTTTAAAGGCGGTGCAAAGCCAATCGTTATAAGAGTATCGGATTTTGACAGAGCAGCTCCTCATGGTTCGGGACATATCAAGGCTGGCCTTAATTACGCTATGAGTCTCCATGCCATTGTGGATGCTCATAATAAAGGATTTTCAGAGAACCTTTATCTTGACCCGGCAACACGTACCAAGGTTGAGGAGACCGGCGGAGCAAACTTTATATTTATAACTAAGGATGGTAAACTTGTCACACCTAAGTCAGACAGTATCCTGCCTTCCATAACAAGACGCTCACTCATGTATGTTGCAGAGCATTATCTTGGTATGGAGGTTGAACACAGAGAGGTTTACCTTGATGAGATTTCAGATTTTGCTGAGTGCGGTCTCTGTGGCACTGCTGCTGTCATCTCACCGGTTGGAAAGATTGATGACCATGGCAAAGAAATCTGTTTCCCAAGCGGTATGGATGATATGGGACCTGTTACAAAGAAATTATATGATACACTTACCGGTATTCAGATGGGCAGAATTGAAGCACCGGAAGGATGGATTAAAGTAATTAAATAATCGGTTTGATAAAAAGATAAGTAAGAACGCTGCACTATGTGTGGCGTTCTTACTTATCTTTTTATTTTTTTCAAAAAAAGTATTGACATAAAGAGCGTTTAATAATATATTAAACATATGAACAATTATTCATATGTTTAAAGATTTGAAAGGAGAGACATATATGCACACAGATGACAAGCATGCAGATTGCTGTGATGAAAGCGTGATTCACAGTGAGTTGATTCATATGGTCACGGAAGATATGCCGGAAGAAGAGGATTTATATGATTTGGCAGAGCTGTTTAAAGTTTTTGGGGATACAACAAGGATAAAGATATTATATACATTGTTTAAACAGGAGATGTGTGTCTGCGACATTGCAGAAGTGCTTGCTATGTCACAGTCAGCTATATCCCATCAGCTTAGAGTTTTGAAACAGGCAAAGCTGGTAAGAAGTAAAAGGGAGGGTAAACAGATAATTTACTCTCTTGACGATGACCACATTGGCAAAATCATAAGCATGGGACTTGAACATGTTAAAGAGTAACCATTATATTTCAGTAAAACAATTATTTAGGAGGATTAAAATTATGAAAAAGAGATTTGATATGGAAGATTTGGATTGTGCAAATTGCGCAGCAAAGATGGAAGAGGCAATAAAAAAGATAGACGGGGTTGTAGATGCCGTGGTGAGTTTTATGGCTCAGAAGCTGACTATAGAGGCTGCAGAGGAAGATTTTGAGAGAATCATGAAAGAGGCTGTCAAGGCGGTGAAGAAGATAGATTCCGATTGCAGCATAGTATTATAATGTGGTGATATCATGAATAAAAAGCAAAAAAGAAGCCTGAAAAATATCATAATAAGTATTGTGTTGCTGTTAACTGTTACGGTCATATATAAATTATTTATACAGGATATGGATATGTCTGATACTGTAAAAAGAATCCTGTCTGTTGCTCTTTATCTTATACCGTATCTGATTGTGGGAGGAAAAGTCCTTTTAAAAGCATTTCGCAATATTTTAAACGGTCACATTTTCGATGAAAATTTTCTTATGTCCATAGCTACAATCGGTGCTTTTGTACTGGGAGAGTATGGCGAGGCAGCAGCTGTTATGATTTTTTATCAGGTAGGAGAGCTGTTTGAAAATATAGCGGTTAATAAATCCAGAACTGCCATTACATCACTTGTTCAGCTAAGACCTGATTATGCGAATATAGAACGGGATGGCAACATTGAGAAGGTGGATCCTGAGGATGTGACAGTGGATGATGTGATTGTTGTTCTGCCGGGAGAAAAAATTCCTTTGGACGGTATTATAGTTGAGGGAGAAACCTATGTGGACACATCTGCCCTCACCGGGGAAAGTGTGCCGAAGAGGGTGGTAACCGGTGAAAATGTAATGAGCGGTCTTGTTAATACCCAGGGGGTTATCCGCATAAAGGTTACAAAAGTATTTGGGGAATCTGCGGTTGCTAAGATTCTTGATATGGTGGAAAATGCCGGGGCAAGAAAATCCAGATCAGAAAGCTTTATAACCAGATTTGCCAAATATTATACACCTGTGGTTGTATTTATGGCGGTTATTGTGGCTGTGTTTCCGCCGCTGTTTCTGGGACAGAGTTTTTCCGTGTGGATGGGAAGGGCATTGCTGTTTTTAGTTGTTTCCTGTCCTTGCGCTTTGGTTATATCTGTTCCGCTCAGCTTTTTTGGTGGTATAGGGGCAGCATCTAATCACGGAATCCTTGTTAAGGGCAGTAATTACCTTGAGGCTATAGCACAGGCAGATACCATTGTGTTTGACAAAACAGGAACCCTTACCGAGGGCGTTTTCCGGGTCAGTGAAGTGGCAGGTATATCAGGTGTTGAAAGCTCAAAAGTAATCGAGCTTGCTGCATTAGCTGAAAGCTATTCAAATCACCCTATAGCAAAATCAATTGTGTCACACTACGAGGCCGTGGGTAAAGTTGTCAATAAGGATGATATTATTGAGGTAAAGGAAATTGCCGGAAAGGGTATATGCCTTAAACACAGAGAGGGAACATATTATGTAGGTAATCTATCCCTCTTGGAGCATTACGGCATATCTGCGGATGAAAAATTAAAAGATAAAATATCAGGCTATGCCGGAACGGTGTGTTATCTTGCTGATGAGAAAAAGTGTATAGGTTATATAACCATTTCGGATGTTATAAAAAAAGAGTCAGTAAGCGGTGTAAAAAAACTGTACAGCCAGGGTGTAAAAAAAATAATTATGCTTACCGGTGACAGAAAAGAAGCTGCTGACAGTGTGGCAGCCGAACTTGGTATAAAAAATGTTCACAGCGAGCTTTTGCCGGGTGATAAGCTTGTTGTTCTTGAAAAAATTATCAATGAAAATCAAAGTGGACATACCGTTTTTGTGGGCGATGGTATAAATGATGCCCCTGCTCTTACAAGAGCGGATGTCGGTATTGCCATGGGAGCACTTGGCCAGGATGCGGCGATTGAGGCGGCAGATATAGTTCTTATGGATGATAATCCGGCAAAGATAGCAACAGTCCAGAATATAGGAAGAAAAACCCTTGCTATAGTGAGACAAAATATAGTTTTTGCTCTCGGCATTAAGGTATTGGTCATGGTGCTTGGAGTCCTTGGAATGGCAGATATGTGGCTGGCAGTTTTTGCAGATGTCGGAGTAGCAGTCATAGCTATACTTAATGCAATGAGGATGCTAAAATATAAAGAGGGATAGGTAAAAATATTTCAAAATTATATTGACAAATAATTAAGTGGGTATTATACTCACGATATCAAAAAATAAAAAACCTTTGAACGGGAGTAAGTAACTGTTTGGAACATTTTCAGAGAGTCTCAGGTGGTGTGATTGGGGCAATGGGAATTACAGCGAATGGACCCGGGAGGGCAAGCTGAAACACAGGGAGTAGGTGAGACGTGTCTGCACGTTACAGCAGGACATGTATGATGGTACATGATTGAGAGCATTCTTTAAACAGAGTGAAGTTAGGTGGCACCGCAGAAGTATATTATACTCCTGTCCTATCAGGTATGATGGGACAGGAGTTTTTTTGTTTAAAACTTCCTGCAGGAGTTTTTATAAATTATTATTATGAAAGAGAGGTAGCAACTATGGAGACTAAAAAAAACATACCCTACAAGATTTATCTTGAGGAACAGGAGATGCCAAAAAAATGGTACAATGTGCGGGCTGATATGAAGAAGAAACCTGCACCGCTTCTTAATCCCGCTACACTTGAACCTGTAACGGAAGAAGAACTTTCAGCTATATTTTGCACGGAACTGGCAAAACAGGAACTTGATGAAACAACACCATATTTTGATATACCCGATGAAATATTGAATTTTTACAGGATGTACAGACCGGCACCTTTGGTCAGGGCATATTGTCTTGAAAAGAAACTTGATACTCCGGCACACATATATTACAAATTTGAGGGAAATAACACATCGGGAAGTCACAAGTTAAATTCTGCTATTGCCCAGGCATATTATGCAAAAAAACAGGGCCTGAAGGGTGTTACAACGGAGACCGGAGCAGGACAATGGGGAACTGCCCTTTCCATGGCATGTTCGTATTTTGACATGGACTGTCAGGTATATATGGTAAAGTGTTCATATGAACAAAAGCCTTTCAGACGTGAGGTGATGAGAACATATGGTGCAAAGGTTGTACCGTCACCATCAATGGAAACAGAGGTGGGAAGGAAAATAAATATGGAATTTCCGGGTACATCGGGAAGTCTGGGATGCGCTATATCGGAGGCAGTAGAGACAGCGACAAAACAAGACGGATACAGATATGTTCTGGGATCGGTTTTGTCGCAGGTGCTTCTTCATCAGACAATAATCGGACTTGAAACAAAGGCTGCCCTTGAAAAATATAATGTAAAGGCAGACACAATCATAGGCTGTGCCGGCGGCGGTTCCAATTTAGGCGGACTTATATCTCCTTTTGTCGGAGAAATGTTAAGAGGAGAGGCAGATTACAGAATAATAGCTGTAGAACCGGCATCCTGTCCGAGCCTTACAAGAGGTACCTATGCATATGATTTTTGTGATACGGGTAAGGTTTGCCCTCTTGCAAAAATGTACACTCTCGGAAGCTCATTTATGCCTTCAGCAATTCATTCCGGCGGACTCAGATACCACGGCATGAGCTCAGTTGTATCCGAACTTTATGAGCAGGGTTATATTGAGGCAAAAAGTGTGGAACAGACAGAGGTGTTTAAAGCTGCCGAAACATTTGCCAGAATAGAGGGAATACTCCCGGCACCGGAAAGCAGTCATGCCATAAAGGTTGCCATAGATGAAGCACTGAAATGTAAGGAGACAGGTGAAGAAAAAAATATTGTATTTGGACTTACGGGAACAGGATATTTTGATATGATGGCATATCAAAGATATAATGATAAAATGATGACAGATACAATTCCGACTGATGAAGAAATTGCAAAATCTCTTTCGCGACTTCCTAAGGTACAAGCTTAAATTATATCAGGCTGCTGTCTCAAAACAGCAGTCTTTTTTAATGTCTTTCCCAATGGCAAAAAATGTGATATTATGTATATGGAATTTATTTGAAGGGAGAATGTGTATGTATTACATTTTGCACTATGATGTTGCAGCATTAATTATAAGTATTACGGTTTTGGTGCACTATTTTGTAAGACGAAATGTTAAGACAAAGATTACCACCTTCTTTTTGATTATGATGTCCCTGCAGCTTATAACCGGTGGTCTGGATATAGTTACGGCTCTTATGATTGACGGTATCATCCCTTCGTCACGGGTATCACTGTATATATGGAATATGCTGTATCTGCTGAGCTTTAACGCCATAACTCCCGTATTTTTGAGTTATTTTATATATATGACAAAGGGCAACAACAAGCAATGGTCGAAACTGGACTATTTTAAGGTCTGGGGCCCGTATTCCATAGATATTATATTGATTTTATCCACACCTTGGACAGATGCGGCATTTTATGTGGATGAGAATTTAAATTACGGACACCACTGGCCGTTTTACATTATATATGCCATGTCCATGTTGTATATGTTTATAGCCATAGGACAGATGTATGCCTATAAGAATAAAGTGAAGAAACAACAGATAATAGTGGTAAATTTCTATATTCTGGTTACCCTTTTATCGATTATTGTGCAGATGCTTATACCTAATATGCTTGTGATACAATTCTTTGTGTCCGTAGCGTTTTTCCTTGTGTATTTATCACTGGAAAATCCTGATAATTACATTGACAGAAGTGTGGGTATATTGAACAGGGAGGGGTATATACTTAGCCTGCGCAGTGCAATAGACGGAAAGAAAAGTTTCAGGCTTATAGGTGTATACCTGAGTGGTCTTCGATATTTGAATGAAACAATCGGTGTGGAAAACAAAAAATTACTTATCAGGGAGGTTGTGGATTTCCTCGGCAGTTTAAACGGACAAAACAATCTGTTCAGATTATCAAATACAAAGTTTGTTGTTATGATTGAGGATAGCAGCGATATAGAAGAAAAAATTCTGGACAGTATAAGCCGGAGATTTGCATCGCCTTTCGAGGTCAATAAAACAGATGTGCCTCTCGTTCCGTCTATGGCGATTATGAGATGCCCTGAGGATGCGGATGTGCTGGATAACATAATTGATCTTATGGATTACTCCATGAATGAGCTTGTGGATAACACAGAGATAAACATTATTTATTCCGGTGCCGATGTTGTGTCAAAGAGGCACAGGGAGGGGCGAATACTTCAAATTTTAAACCGTTCAATACTGGAAGAGGATTTTGAGATATATTATCAGCCTATATATTCTGTGTCTGAAAAACGATATACTTCAGCGGAGGCATTATTGCGATTAAAAAATTCTGATATAGGTTATATAAGCCCGGATGAATTTATACCTATCGCTGAAAAAAATGGAATGATACTGGATATAGGAGAGTTTGTTTTTAAGAGCGTATGCAGATTTATTATAGACAATAAAATTCAGCAATACGGAATCGGGCAGATACATATCAATCTCTCGGTTGTCCAGTGTATGCAGGACAATTTGGCAGAACGATTTATAGATATTATGCGCCAACTTGGTCTGCCAAGCCACCGGATTAAACTTGAGGTTACGGAGACTGCTGCGGTGGTTTCAAGCGCAAGCCTCAGCATGAATATGAACGCACTTTATGACGAGGGAATTATGTTTGCACTTGATGATTACGGCACAGGATTTTCCAACGCTATAAGCCTGATAGAATATCCCTACAACACAATCAAGATTGACAAAAGTGTCGTTTGGGCAGCCATGGATAATGAAAACGCAAAAAAAGTGTTGTACCATACGGTGTCAATGTTAAAAGATTTAAATATGAGTATAGTTGCGGAAGGAGTTGAAACCTATGAGCAGACAATCATACTGTCGGATATGGGTGTTGACTATCTGCAGGGTTATTACTATTCAAAGCCGATAAGCAAAAAAGAGTTTATAGAGCTTGTATCTGTGGATTTAAAGTCGTAGGCGGTTTCCTGTAAATAATACCGGAGTATTAGAAAAAAATACTCCGGTATTATTTTATATTCATATATAAATTATTTGCAGTTGCATTTATTCATATCCACACAAGGCGCAACCTTGTCAAACCCCGGATTAAAAGCGTAGAAATTCTTTTCGTCAAGTCTGTCCTGAACCAGTCTTAAACACTCACCGAATCTCTGGAAATGAACAATTTCACGGGCGCGAAGGAACTTGAGGGGTTCATATACATCAGGATAATCTTTAGTGAGACGTAAAAGATTATCATAAGTTGAACGAGCTTTCTGCTCTGCAGCCAAATCCTCATACAAATCAGTTATGACATCACCTTTGCTCTGAAATTCGCAGGCATTAAAAGGTACTCCGCCGGCAGCCTGAGGCCACAGACCAAGGGTGTGATCTACATAGTATTTGTCAAAACCGGAAGCCTTTATTTCTTCCATTGATAAATCCTTGGTGAGCTGATATACAATGGTTCCTATTATTTCAAGGTGACCAAGCTCCTCGGTACCTATATCGTTTAATGTTGCCATTACCTCTTTGTAAGGCGCAGAAAATCTCTGAGAAAGATATCTCATTGATGCTGCCAGCTCGCCATCAGGACCTCCAAACTGACTTATGATTGCCTGAGCAAGCTTGGCGTTTGTTTCTTTTATATTAACAGGACATTGAAGTCTTTTTTCATATACCCACATTAGCTTCTACACTCTCCTTCCCAAGGCCAAGGCTTATTGACCCAATCCCAATAAGTTTCGGTGTTTACATCATATCTGCAAATCGGACCGTACAATCTTGTGTAATCACACAGTGCTTCTTTTCGCATTTCCTTGTATTGATTGTAAGCTTCTATGGCTTCCATGCAGTTAGGATGAGTATTCAGAAAAAGAGTAATATCATCTAACATAAATGAAACCTGATTTATAAAACAAAATAAATCCTTTTGACACATTGTATTCATCACATTTTCCCCCTTGCACCGCAGAATTTGAGATTTAAATCCGGGAATATGGTACCTTGGCAAAGAGATGTCTCAAGGTCATATAATTCACCCCAGCTCTGAACAGGAACATAACCCATGGCAAGAGGCATTGTTCTCATTTTTTTGTTACCATCGTTGCAACCGCAATCTGATATGCCGGAATTGCAATTTCCGTTATTTCTCATCTGACCCGGACGAGACGGATTTGAACATTGGTTCATATTGCGACCATAAGGATTACGGCCGTAAGGTTTATAAGCTTCCAAACCTGTTACCTCCTCGTTTTAAATATTTAGACATATTCATTTATTGCTATAATTTTATATTATGAACAATAAATAAGTTGTGTTACTAAATAGTTTGCGTAAAAAAAATATAGTTATAGCCATAAGAATTATTTGACAAATTAAATGTAAAATATTTATTATAATATAATGTCAAAGCGCATTTGAATTTGGCGAGACATTTTAAAAAAATATCTGACAGGAGGAATGATATGAACGAACTAATTCAGGTTGGTGAGAAAACTTATTATATATCAGGTCCTTTTCATGTGGGAATATATGATTTAGGGACAAAGTCGTATACAGGGAGGAAAGAGGTCTGCCTTATAGATTCCGGCGTAGATAAAACCGTGGCTAAGGTTATAGATAAACGTCTCATTGAAAATGAATTCACGGTTAAAATGATTATTAATACACATTATCATGCCGATCATTGCGGAGGAAATGCTTATTTTAAAGAAAAATATGATTGTAAAATATACGCAACAAAGCTTAATGCAGCACTTATATCTAACTTTGATATATGTCCTGCGGTTATCTGGGGAGCTGTTCCTGTTAAAGAAGTGTTAAACAATTATTTTTATGCGACTTCAAGTGAGGCATTTGATATATATGCCAATGAGATTCCAAAGGGGCTTGAAATAATTGAATTTCCCGGACACTGCATAGGAATGATAGGAGTAAGGACATCTGATGAAATACTCTTTCTGGGTGATGCTGTGGTCAGCAAAGAAACCATATCAACGCATCCGCTGACATATATATATGATTTGGGAGAGTACCTTGAAAGCCTGGAAAAATTAAAGAAAACAAAAGCCTCGCTTTATATACCTTACCATGCTGAACCTGTAAAGACCATAAAAAACCTTTGCGACATCAACAAAAATTGTGTGCTTGACAATATGGAGGAAATTAAAAAAATATGCTGTGAACCCCGCAGTATTGATGAGGTTATAAGCATATTTTTTAATGAAAAAGGCATGAAACTCAGTATGTACAAATATGCTGTTGAAGGCGGAATAATAAAAACCTATATAACACATCTTTACAACAATGGTGAGCTCACAGCAGAAAATGCGGATAACTATATTAAATGGAAATCCATACAAAAAACAAACTAATAAAAAATTCTGTTCTCGTCTGTTACAGAGTATTTACCTGCGGTGTAGTCAAGGATGATTACACTGCAGTTTTTTTGCAGCCCACCGGACCAGAAATCAGTGAGAGGATGCTTTTTTACATGAGTCATAAGAGCTTTGTTCATTGCACCGTGAGCAACAATCATAATTCTGTCGAATCTGTTCTCCGGGGACTCAATTACATTTGTCATAAAATCACCTGCCCTGTCTATCAGATGTTCAAGAGTTTCACCATCCTGAGGAGGAAAGTAAAGCTGGGGATCAGTAAAAAAATACTTAAAGCCGTGAGTGTTTTGCTCCCGAAGCTCCTCGTAGCTTTCGCCCTCCATTGAGCCGAAATTTAATTCTCTCAAACGGTCATCGGTGACAATTTCTGTCTTTTTGTCGCCTCTTATGAGAAGGGCGGTTTCATATGCCCGTTTCAGGGGACTGGAGTAAATTACATCAAAATGTGTGCCGGCAAGGGCGTTACCGGTTATACAGGCGAGCTCTCTGCCTTTTTCATTTAATTCTATATCCACGCTGCCCTGCAACCTTTTTTCTTTGTTCCATATGGTCTGACCGTGTCGTACGATATATATTTCCATTGGGGTGTCCTTTCGTATTATGTATTAACAATTTTCTATCTGCCAGTCGATGGGCTCCAGACCGTTTTTGATGAGAAAATCATTTGTTTTACTAAAATGTCTGCAGCCGTAAAAACCTCTGTAAACCGAGAGAGGTGACGGGTGAGGCGCTTTTAAAATAAGATGTTTTGGGTTGTTGAGCATTGCAGCTTTCTTTTGGGCAAATCCGCCCCAGAGTAAGAAAACAACAGGCCTGTCCTGCTCGTTTACAATACGGATCGCTGCATCCGTAAATTCTTCCCAGCCCTTTCCCTGATGAGAGGCTGCCTGGTGGGCTCTGACGGTGAGAACCGCATTAAGCATAAGAACTCCCTGCTTTGCCCATTTTACAAGATAACCGTTATTGGGGATATAACAGCCCAGATCATCATGGAGTTCTTTGTAGATATTAATTAGGGATGGAGGGATATCCACATCAGGTTTTACGGAAAAACACAGACCGTGTGCCTGCCCCGTATTGTGGTAGGGATCCTGACCTATGATGACGCATTTTACATCTTTTAAAGGTGTGAGGTGAAATGCGTTAAATATATCATCACCCGGAGGGAAAATCTCCTGAGTTGCATACTCATTGCTAATAAAGTCGAATAATTTGCGGTAATATGGTTTTTTATATTCAGGGGCAAGAGGAATTGCCCAGTCATTTGTAATAGGTGGCATATGCTTCTCCTTTTGACAGTAAAATGTTAAAGATAGCTTACCACATTTTTTGTTGACACTCAATGACAAATATGTTAATGTAGACGTGTAAATACGTTGAAGAGGAATAGTAGAGATTTTGATATCTTCAGAGAGCTGTCGGATGGTGAGAGACAGTGTTGGATGAATTTTGAACTCGCCTTGGAGTAGCCGGTTGAACGGCAACATAAGTTGTCAGTAGATTCGGACGGAACCTCACCGTTATTGCAGGAGGATATAAGACTAACACATGTAGTCCGTATCTGTGAGAGCATACATTTGTATGAATTAGAGTGGTACCGCGTAAGAACTTGCGTCTCTAAGATAGAGGCACAGGTTTATTTTTTTGAAAACCACCTTTATATATATCACAGATATGCAACATAAGGTTGTAATTATTTAAGGAGGTAATCAGTATGAAGAATTATGAACACTACAAACGTGGATATTACATGCCACCGGAAAAAAGCACAAACTGGGTAAACAAAGAATATGTTGACAAGGCACCCGCATGGTGCAGCGTTGATTTAAGAGACGGAAATCAGGCGCTTATAGTACCTATGAGTCTGGAAGAAAAAATAGAGTTCTTCAAGGAACTTGTCAGAGTTGGTTTCAAGGAGATAGAGATAGGTTTCCCGGCAGCATCGGAGACAGAGTATGAGTTTTGCCGTGTGCTGATTGAACAGAATTTAATACCTGATGATGTAACCATCCAGGTACTTACCCAGGCAAGGGAACACATTATTAAAAAGACCTTTGATGCGGTGCAGGGTGCAAAGAACGCAGTTGTGCATCTGTATAATTCAACTTCTTATGCCCAGAGAACACAGGTGTTTAAAAAATCAAAGGAAGAGATTTTAAAGATAGCAACAGATGGAGCCAGACTTTTAAATGATATGGCAAAAGAGCATGGAGTAAACTATCAGTTTGAGTATTCACCGGAGAGCTTTACCGGAACAGAGATAGACTATGCACTTGAAGTTTGTAATGCAGTTATAGACATATGGCAGCCTACCCCTGAGAGAAAGGTTATCATTAACCTTCCGGCGACTGTAGAGATGTCATTGCCGCATGTATACGCCAGCCAGATAGAATATATGAGCAATAACATGCATTGCAGGGAAAATGTTGTTCTCTCACTTCATCCTCACAATGACAGAGGCTGCGGAGTGGCTGATGCTGAACTTGGATTGCTTGCGGGTGCTGACCGTATAGAGGGAACTTTATTTGGAAATGGTGAGAGAACGGGAAATGTTGATATTATAACACTTGCCATGAATATGTTTACTCATGGAGTTGATCCTGAACTTGATTTGACAGACATTCCTAAAATTACTGAGATATATGAGAGACTTACAAGAATGCATGTATATGAGCGTTCGCCGTACACAGGCAAATTGGTATTTGCAGCTTTTTCAGGTTCACATCAGGATGCCATAGCAAAGGGTATGAAGTGCAGGGAAGAAGATCCGGATGGCATGTGGACTGTACCGTATCTCCCTCTTAATCCTGAGGATATCGGAAGACAATATGACGGAGATGTAATACGAATTAACAGCCAGTCCGGAAAGGGTGGAATCGGATACATACTTGAACAAAAATACGGATTTGATTTACCTGCAAAAATGAGAGAAGATTTAGGATATACGGTAAAGGGTGTTTCCGACCATCAGCACAAAGAACTCTCAGCAGAAGAAGTATACAATATATTTAAGGGCGAATATGTCAATAAAGAAGATCCGATTAAACTTCTTGAGTGTCACTTTAAACAGATTGACGGAATTGAAGCAGAGATTACAATTCTTGTAAACGGAATGAAGAAGATTTACCATGGTAAGGGTAATGGACGACTGGATGCGGTGAGCAATGCAATCATGAAACATTTTGACATATCATTTTCGCTTGTCACATATGAAGAGCATGCCCTTCAGGTCGGCTCTAATTCACAGGCATGTGCATATGTTGGAATAGAAGTAAACGGCATGGAAAAAGCAACATGGGGAGCAGGAATACAAAATGATATAATTGATGCATCGGTATATGCCCTTATAAGTGCATTGAACAGAACCCATAAAATACATAAATAAAATAAAAATTCTCGGTCGGAATTTTCCGGCCGATATTTGCTTTGCGAAAAATATATTGTATTATGAAAATTATTGTGCTAAAATACAGATATGTTTAATGCATATTTTTAAGGAGGTTATGGGATGATTTTTGTAAAGGTTGAAGACCTAAAATACGGCATGCGTTTAGCGAAACCGATTTATAACAAGTCCGGAGTTTTGCTTTATGAGCGCAATACAAGATTAACCCTTCAGGGCATTGAAAGTGTAAAGAATTTTGGCCTCCTTGGTTTATATATTCTGGAACCTGCGGAACCTGTACCGCCCATGTCCGAAGAAGATTTGGATTTTGAACGTTTTCAGACCATGGCGGTATTCAGCATACGTGAAGAATTAGACAGCATTGTTTCCGGAAAAGAGCCGGTCAACTTAAAACGACTTGCAAATGCTATAATTACAAATTACGGCAGACTGGATCACAAGATTGCATTTACACAGAATTTGCGAAGTACAACAGATTATACATATAAGCATGTTATTAATGTAGCCATATTATGTGCGTTAATATCAGCGCAATTGCACTATACTCCCGTTGAGCAGGAAGAACTTGTGGAGGCAGCATTGCTCCACGACATCGGAAAGTTGTTACTTCCCGGAAAAGTTAAGGAAAAGTATGATGATTACGATGCAAATGACCTTATAATTGTCAGAAAATTTCAGAGTGACGGTTTGGGACTTTTGAGACCGGAGATGGGAATAGACAGCGGTATAAGACGAATAGTTGCCCAGGTTCACAAGATGGAATATGGTGACGGACGGGAAGAGGGAAAAATACTTTTAAGTTCCCGTGTGCTTAAGGTTGCTAACCTCTTTGATACCATGACATGTATGAAACTTAAACAGGATGCCGTGTCTGAGATAGCAGCTATTAAGTATTTGCTTTTGAATAAAGATGAGTTTGATGAATCTGTTGTCGGTGCTCTCATAAAGAGTATTAAGATACTTACACCTGGAGTATGTATAGAACTTACCAATAGAGAAAAGGGTCTTGTTATATCAGAGAATCCTCAGAATATTTTGAGACCGGTGGTGCTTGGCTTTTCTACCAATATGATATATGACCTGAGCAATAACGGAGTATACAGAAGATATCAGATAGTCGATATTATGAAGACCATGGATAACAGAATTAAGGTAGATAAAGAACGCCTTGAAGAATACATGAATAAGCGATAATTGCAGGGCAATTATCGCTTAATTTGATTAAGATTGGGAAAACTATAGAAAAAAGGAGCTTGAAAAATGGCGGAAAATGTATTTAATGAAAAAGCAGATTTTCTGTTACAGGTCAGAAACGAGGTAACCAAAAGAGATAATATGGCTGCCGAACTTGACAGGATGAAGACTTACCAGAAAAAACTGAGCAAGAATATTGTTGCAGAGGAAAAGTCTATCGCTGACGAGATTGCTTCAACAATAAAAAAGAGAAAACAGGAAATTTCAGCTACTTATGATGACAGGTTAGATGACAATCGCGCCCGAAAAAAGAAAGTCGCAAATAAACGTGATAAAAAGAAAAATCAAAAAATCAACGAACGAATAGAAGATGAAACAAGACATATTAAAGAAAACAACCGGGAACTTGAGGTGGAGTTAAAAACCTTATTTAAGAAAAATAAGGTTCCGGGATATTGTGCATCGAAACTGTATTTCATTATGTTTAATCCCCGTGGTATAGGGGAGATATTCAGTATGCTTATAAGCTTTTTGGTATATTTTGCGGGCATACCGGGAACTTTGGGATTTATTGTAAAAAAATGTGTCCTCGAAGATATGAAAGACATAAATGAAGCATTCTGGGTTGTACTTATAGTGGCTGTAGCCGTGATTTTGCAACTCATAATATATTTCCTCATATTCAATTCCACAAAGGTCAGACACGGAGATATTATAGCCCAGGCAAGAAGTATAAGGGATAAGATGAAAGCCAACGACAGACAGGCTGATGCCATAAAAGTCTCAATCAATAAAGACAAGGATGAAAGTGCATATAATCTGGATTCCTATGATGAGAAAATGGCAAAACTTGACGATGAAGCTGACGATATTGGCGATGAGAAAAAAGAAGCATTAAAAGAATTTGAAGACAAAACCAAACAGCTTATAATAGACGAAATAAATGGAAGACGCCTTCAGACCCTGGAAGATATGAAGGCGGAAAAAAGGGAGCTGGAAGACAAAATAACAAAAGGCGAAAAAATGTATTCTGATAAGGTCCTTCAGATTACAAAGGATTATGCCTCATTCCTTGGAGAAGATATGTGCAAACAGGATAAACTCAATGATTTGCTTGCACTTATGGCTGATGGAGAAGCGGAAACAGTGTCTCAGGCAATCAGTCTGTATAAGGGTCAAAAATCCTCCAAATAACTTATGGAATATTTCAGCGCATCTGATATATAATAAGCTAATTGCATAACGGAATACAATCTGGTGCTGTGCAGAAGCCCCGGATTTTGTCCTGAAACGTTTACTATACCGGTAATAGATATGTCACCTATTGCCGGTAATTTTTTATTTACGCCTTTGCCGGGGGAAATGGGACAGTTGCTTACAGTTATATAACCGAGATGGGAACTGCTTCCCAATGATGCATCTACGGCAATCACAAAAGGGTTTGAAATACTATTTTGTATATGATTTATGGCATCTCTTATATTTAACGCGTGAACAGGGTCTTGCAGTGTGCCGAAAACCTGATATCTGCTCGAAAAATTCATCATTTGCTCCCCGACGAGAGGACCGAGACAGTCACCGGTGGCTCTGTCAGTGCCTATACAGAGTAAAACAGGTGTGCAATTTTCTATATTAGAATCCAACATATATCTTAAAATACAATCATTTAATTCCTGGGAAGAAAAATTGTTTGTTGTGTCGAAATAAGCGGTTTCGCACTTTTTTGAAAATAAATTTTTCATTTTTACCTCGGATGTTTTTTTATTAATTTATGCAGGGAGTATTAACAAGTTGTAGCAAAAATAAACTTTATATTTTAGAAATGTCAAAAATAATGTGTTTATAGAAAAAATTGCGAGTAAAAGTGCGGAACAGCCGACAGAATTAGACTGATGATAAAAAGAGGGGGTGATATTCTTTTTCTTAGCCGGATACAGGCATTAATTAAGGAAAGACGAGGTGGAAGATTATGATAGAGGTTATCTATGATAAAAACAGCGAAAACGCAGAGACTACAGAAGGAATAAGCAAAAAGAAAGAAAACGAAGGATTTAAGCTGCCTAAAAATATCAGACAGATAGGGACACCACCATCAAACAAGAGAATATACATCGAAGATTATGTGGTTACATATCTGAATTACATTGCAAGACCCGGAAGTACAAGGGCAAGAGGAGCCATACTGCTGGGGGAAATGAAAAATACAGAAGTGGGAGAAGCTCTTTTCATAAGCGGAGCAGTTGAAGCTCAAAATCTGGAATTTGATATGGACGAAAGTGAATTTACAAAAGAAGCATGGACGGAAATATATGAGCAGGTAAAAGAATTCTTTCCTGACTTATCCGTTACGGGATGGTTCTTGTCAAGAATGGGATTTTCAACAGCTATAAATGACAAGATAGAAAAACTGCATGTAGATAATTTTCCGGGAAAGGACAAGGTGTTATATGTTACGGACTCTCTGGATGCGGATGATGCATTTTATATGTATGAAAAGGGTCAGATGATAAAGCAAAAAGGATATTACATATATTATTCAAAAAATGAAGCTATGCAGAATTATATAATAAAACAAAAAGGCGGAATTGCCGAGGAGGAAAATACGGAGATACATCGAAAAGACGAAGAAATAATAAAAACCTACAGAGAAAAAAATAACCGTATTCAGGGTAGCAAGAGCAGTGGAGTCAATCTTTTGTATGTTGCCAGTTCTTTTGTTGTACTTGCCATGCTTGCTATGGGAATAACAGTTGTGAGCAGCTATGATAAAATGAAGGAAATGGAAGTTTCAATAAACCGCTTGGAACTTACTGCTGATGTAACAACAGAGGA
The DNA here is from genome assembly GCA_964553965.1 of uncultured Bacteroides sp. GTDB lineage: Bacteria > Bacillota > Clostridia > Lachnospirales > Lachnospiraceae > Coprococcus_C. The sequence continues at coordinate 87,871 of CAZKMB010000006.1, forward strand.
ATATGTGCAGACAATAAATAATAATGATCTGACTACGGAAGAAAAAACTTATATGGTAGATTCGGAAACAAGTACGGAAGAAATTAATGAAAACACAGAAACATCAGAAGAAGAAATATCCACGGAGCAAAATCTTCCGGCTATGACCAATGGCAATCCCACATATTATGAGATAAAATACGGAGACACCCTGAGTTCCATAGCGTATGATAATTATGGCTCTGCCATATATGCGGAAGACATTGCCCAGGCAAATAATATTGATGTGGATGACTGCATATATGAAGGCGAAAAAATAATTCTGCCATCTGTTTCGGCAAGGGAATAAATTTGACGTAGATTATTAAAGTTAAAAGTGATATAATTACAGAATATGTCAACAGTACATTAATACCACAGATAATTGGAGTAAAAAATGAAGAGTGAAAAACAAAAGGATAATGTTATATATGTAGATGGCTCTCCTGAGGCAAAAGAGAGAAACAGGCAAAGGGAAAAACAGCATAACGATAAAAGAAAATTGATTGTTATAATTGCTGCCGTGGTAATTGTTATACTTGGCGGATGGCTTTTTTTCCTGTTTCACAGAGAGTATAAGGGGTATAAAATAATACGGGAAAGTGAAACAGATTATGAAAATACAGCAAAATATATACAGTTTAGCGGTAACCTTCTCAAGTATACTCCTGACGGTGTGTCATATATTGATGCAAACGGAAACACAGTGTGGACTGCGGGTATAGATATGAAGATGCCGGTTGCTGTATCGAGCGGAAACTATGCCGCCGTAGCGGATTTAAACGGAAATGTGGTCTGTGTGTTCAGTGATGACGGACTTATAAGCAGTGTAACCATGCCTTACACAATATGCGATGTGGATGTGGCGAATCAGGGAGCATTTGCTGTTGTGCTGGAAAGTGCAAATACAAATTATGTTAACCTGTATAACAAAAAGGGTGAAATAATATATGAGATTCAGACCACTATCGACAAGAGTGGATATCCTCTTGATGTCGCTATATCTGACGATGGAAAGAAACTGTTTACCAGTTATTTGAACGTCTCAGCCGGAAGTGTGGAAAATCATCTTGCGGCATACAATTTTGGCGATGTAGGACAAAACAGTAATGCCGACAGAATGGTAGGCGGTTACAAGTTAAGCGATCAGATTATAACAAAACTTGAATTTCTGGACAATAACACGGTTGTCGCCTTTGGAACAAAGAGTATATTTGTATACTCCATGAAAGAAAAACCGTCAGAAAAAGCCACAATCACATTGGAAAAAGAGCTGAGAAGTGTATTTTATAATGAGAATTACATAGGAATCATACAGAATGGGGAAGATGATTCCGAGGGGGAAAGTTACAACGTAAAGGTGTATGACCTCAAAGGAAATTTGGAATACACAAAAAAAATAGATTTTGAATATGATAACATATATGCGTCCGATAAAGAAATAATTATATCAGGGGGCAATAATTGTCTTATATACAGACTTAATGGCAGTGTCAAATTTGATGGCAAGCTGTCAGGAAATATTTTGAATATAGTTCCAAACGGCAACAATTTAGAATATGTGGTGGTATACGATGATGCCACAGAAATTATTAAACTTAAAGCTGAAGCCACAAAAGAAAAAACAGTTGTAGAAGGAGAATAAGAATGAATATTCTTACAATTATTGTGCTGATAATATTTTTCCTGTTTATATATATGGGATACAAAAGAGGTCTGTTCAAGTCTGTTTTCAGATTGCTGGTCTCTCTCATAGCTATGATTCTGGCATATTGGCTCACACCTTATGTCGGGGACTTTTTATATGAAAAAACCAACATTAACACAATTGTGACAGATAAAGTTTACTCCGTTATAGAAGATGTTGTGGAAAAGAATGTTACAGAAAGCCTTGCTCAAACCGGACAAGCTGCAAACCGGGAACTTGTGGATGAGCTTGCGGGAATAGCCTTGCAAACAGAACCGCATAAGAGTGAACAGATTGATATTATAAATAATTTGTCGCTTCCTGATTTTATGACAGAGGCAATCATATCCAATAACAACGATGAGATGAGAGTCAGATTAGGTGCTGAAAACTTTTTTGCATATCTTGCAAGGTATATATCTTATATGATTATAAATGCAATCGCATTTGTACTTACTTTTTTGATGGCATATATTATTGTGAACATAATATATATTGCCATAGGAATAGTATCAAGACTGCCTATTATCGGTGGTATAGACAGAATGGGTGGTGTCGTATTTGGTGCCGTTCAGGCGTTGCTGATAGTGTGGATACTTTTTGTCATATCATCCATATTTGTCAATACGTCTTTTGGATCAGACATAAACAACCAAATTGAAAACAGCGCTGTTTTAAGTTTTCTTAATGACAAAAATATATTAAATTCAGCGTTGACAAAGCTCATAAAATAATATGTTTTTTATAATATATGCAGTGGTATTTTAAAAAGAAAATTTTTTTTAAAAAAAGTGTTGACATTGAAATGCCACTGTGGTATATTCTAATAGCTGTCGCGAGAAACGACAGAGAGAAACAAAAAAGTGAATACCGAGAGGATTTATTTTTTTGAC
>CAZKMB010000007.1:0-88523 GCA_964553965.1 uncultured Bacteroides sp.
TGGCAAACCAAAGTTCCTTTACAGTTGGAGACTGGTGCCGACAGATCCGCAGCCGATTGGAAAGGCTCCTTGCCTGTCCCTTAGAGAAATGGAGAAGATGGTAAGGCAGGATATTGATTCCAAACTGGATCCGCTGGGCAGGAAAATGACAGTCAATGAATTGATTGACCGATACCTGCAAACCAGAACCGGTGTGAAACCGAATACACTTACTAATTACAGTTATGTAAAAAATCTGATGGCAAAAGAAGAATTCGGAAGCCGGAAGATTGCAGAAGTAAAAACTTCTGATGCGAAGTTATTTCTTATTAAACTGCAGCAAGATGGACGAGGCTCCAGCACCATAAAAACCGTTCGTGGTGTGCTGAGACCGGCATTTCAGATGGCAATGGACGATGACATCATTGTGAAAAATCCATTTGCTTTCCAGCTTGCCGGGGTGGTGGTAAACACGGAACATACCAGAGAAGCAATCACAAAAGAGGAAATGAGAAAATTCCTTAAATTTGTACATGACGATAATGTCTACTGCAAGTATTATGAAGTCTTTTATATTTTATTTCACACGGGAATGAGAATTTCAGAATTTTGTGGATTGACACTTAAAGATATCGACCTTGAGGGCAGAACTGTTAACATCGATCATCAGTTACAACGGACTTGCGATATGAGGTATGTTATTGAAGAAACTAAGACTGATGCCGGAAAGAGAAAACTTCCTATAACTGAGGATGTGGCAATGATGTTTCGAGCCATTATTGAGGATAGGAAGCCACCGAAGACGGAGAAGGTAATTGACGGTCATACGGGATTTCTTTTTTACGATGATGGCGGCAATCCATTAGTAGCAATGCACTGGCAACACCGATTCAATCACATGGTCGGCAGATACAATGACATTTACCGGGTGCAGATGCCAAATATTACGCCTCATGTGTGCCGCCACACTTATTGCTCCAATATGGCAAAATCGGGAATGAACCCCAAGACACTGCAGTACCTCATGGGGCATTCGGACATCAGTGTTATCATGAACGTGTACACGCACATCAGCTTTGATGATGCAGAGGAAGAATTGAAGCGAATGGAAGAGTTCAGAAAAGCACAGGCTGAGATTGAAAAGAAAAATGATGCAAAAGCGGTATCGCAGAAAATGTTTAAATTGGTGTAGCATTGCTACGCGGCAGAGACGCTCCGGCTTCGGCTGGAGCTTTTTTGCGTCCAAAAATACCAAGTCCGTTTTTATTGGACACTAAAATATGGTATCATTAGGGTACAGAGAAAAAGAAAGAGGTGATGTATATGCGGAAAAAATAAAAAGGAGGAAAACATATGTATTTTCTAATTGACTACGAAAACGTAAACTACGCAGGACTGGAGGGAACAGAGTTCTTAGAAAAAGGAGATACCGTATCCATTTTCTTTAGTGGTGTGAGCGATAAAATTGTTGCTTACAGAATGAAGGACATTGAAAGGTCCGGTTGTAACTTTGAAATTTGTAAACTGCTAAATGTTAGGAAAAATGCACTGGATTTCTATATTGCATCAAAGGTAGGCGAGATATTTGCCGTAGATAAAGATGCTAAAATTGCAATTATCAGTGCAGATAAGGATTATCGGTCGGTACTAGATTATTGGACACCAAGATTATCCGTACCTAATCAGCTGGTTCGTTGCAAGACACTTGCTAAGGCAATTAGCCATGTGAATGGAGAAGGTGCAAGAAAGGTACTTGTTAATGAGAGAATGAAGATTCTCGACCTGCAGACAGAATATGGTAGGTATGAGGAACGCAAGAGGATTGTAAACGAGATTACGGTGTTGTTTGCCGGGATTGATTATGAAACATTGATTTCACAAATAGTCGACATGGTTATTTCAACTGACAAACCTAAAATCTTATATCTAACTTCTTTGAAGTCTTTCGGTAAAAAGGACGGCACAGAAGTGTATAGAAAAATAAAAAATTCCGCTATAAGTGTTTAGGAGGTCAGATGATGAGAAACTATGTAAAGATTGAGAAGAAATCATTATTGTATAATTACTATGCTTACATTGATACCGAGGATTTCCTTGCAGACAGTATCTTTATTCAAGAGAAACTTAGAGTGTTCTTTGGTAAAACCGGAAGAAAACAGGACAGTCAATATGTGGTTGTGTTGTGTAAGGTTTGGAAGTGGGATGCAGAGAAGTTTGTTCATGCAATGGAGATATTTTATAATAAACTGTTGCTGCTAGGACATGGAGAGTGTGTTAATTTCTTTGAAGAGCTTGGAATTAAAGAGTAGTGAATAGAGGTTTGAAATACCCCGGCTTCGGCTGGGGTGTTATTTGTGTAGAAAAAAGATGTGGATGACGATATAATATATTGTGAGGTGAAAAAAATGCTTATTGAAGATAATTTGGCTAGAGAATTTGCGGAAAAAATATATGAGTTGTGTGTTAATGTTGCAAAAGATGCACATAGTTTCATTGGAACGTATGAAGGGAAGAAAATTTCAAGTTATTATAAATATCCCATTTCATCGATAGATCACTTTTTGGATAATCCGTCAATAGATGACGATTTAAAGTCTAAGGTCGATTTTTTAAAATATAAAATTCCTAAATTCTATATGGGGGAAGTGCCTGAAAATAGGATAAATTATGATGCAATATTCAGTGGATATCAATCAGATAAAATTGACATAGCAAGTTACAGTGAATATTGTGTATTAAAGAAATGGACTGAGGATAATAAAGACGTTTTAAATATACTGATGCGTGGAGAGGATTCTGATTGTGGTTATACTTTAAAGAATCTTATTAAAAGATGTGTTGTCCGATACTTGTTTACCATTAATGCTTCTAAAAATGTTCCAGATGATTTGGAAGAAAAGATGAAAGATGTAGTAGAAGTGGCGCTTAGGTACTATTTGGAGGAGGAACTATATATTGACATATGTATTCCCGTTTGTCTTGTTGTGTTTGAAGAGGAGCATATAAAACTGTCTGAAAGAGTTGAAATTGTAAAAATATCAGATGAATTTCAGAAAGCACGACAAAAGGCATGTACATATGAAGTAGTAAGCGAAGATTGGGTTGCAGCATGTGCTACGCATATGATTGTTATTCATGACTTTTATTACCATAATGTAGATGGTTTTTCCATAAATGCAGCTACAAATGATTGCAATGGATATCCATTAAAAGAAATTGATAAAATATTTGGTATAATTAGGTTGGTTACAGGTTATACGTTAGGATATGAGCAAATATTAAGTAGACCGATTGGGTGGATGGATAATGCGTGTGGTGATTTACCAATTGTATATGGAGCAAAAGCACATGCTGTAAATCCTAAAGAAACAAAGAAATTTTGGATGCATATAAGTGTTTCTGTGATTTCTAAGGAACAATGTATAGAGATTGAAAAACTGTACAAGGCTTTTGTAGAGTGTGAAGATAAGATTAATTTTGCATTAACTAGATTTAATCGTTGTATGTTGCGAGACGAAATAGATGATATGTCAACTGATGCATGTATCGGTTTGGAATCGCTATTGGCGGGAGGTACTAAAGGCGAAATTACATATACTATTTCAAATAGAATACCAATAGTTTTTGCGAAGAATAAGGTAGATAAATATTCTTCATTAAACTCAAGAACGGTTATGAGAAAGATATATACTTTTCGTTCGAAAATAGTTCATGGTGGAAACTTAAAAGATAAGGATAAGTATATAGAAAATGGTGAAGAAAAAATGTTTGTTCCATATGTTGCGGTTGATTATCTTAGATACACGTTGATATTTATGATAAATAATCCTCAATTTTTAGAGCCAGCTAAAATCGATGAATATATAGACAAGGCGATAAGCAATAATTTTGAAGATTCGGATGTTCCTACTGATGAAACCCCTTAGTAGTAGGACTTCCCCTTTTACTACTATTTCTACTACTAACAGGTAGTCACAACTTGCTAAATTATGCTATAATTTGCCTAGTTAGCAAGAAAAATGAAAATACAACATAACCCCGGAATATCCCGTAAAACTGGGCATTTTCGGGCAAAAAGGAGCGAACAATTACTATGATAAAAGTATTATTCATCTGCCACGGCAACATCTGCCGTTCACCTATGGCGGAATTCATATTAAAGGATATGGTAGAAAAAAGAAATCTGACTGATGCATTTGAGATTTCATCGGCGGCAACAAGTGCGGAGGAGATATTTAGAGGCATTGGAAATAAGATTTATCCGCCGGCACAGGCAGAATTACACCGACACAATATAGGAAATACGGTGTATACGGATTTTACGCAAAAGCGTGCCGGACAATTGACAGAAGAAGATTATATGTATTATGATTACTTGTTGTGTGCAGATAGTGAAAATGTACGAAATGCAAAACGTATTGTAGGAGGGGATGAACAAGGTAAGATAAATCTGCTTCTTTCATTTGCGAAGGATGAAAAAAGACATGATGAGTCGATAGCTGATCCGTGGTATACAGGGGATTTTAAGACGACTTACGCAGATATTGAGGAAGCCTTGGATGGATTTTTGAATTATTGTATGAAGAAAAATAAAGTTGACTAACGAAAAATTGGATTTGAAAAAGGAGAAAAACGATGGTAAAACATGTGATATTGTGGCAGATAAATACAGCAATTACGGAAAAAGAGAAGGAAAAGATTAAAGCTGATATGAAACGCGAACTTGAGAATCTGGTCGGAAAGGTTCCGGGATTGATAGAAATGAAGATACATATAAATCCATTGGCGACTGCAAATGCGGATGTGATGTTAGAGTCGCTCATGGAATCTGAGGAGGCATTAAAAGTGTATTCTGTTCATCCGGCACATGTTGAGGTGGCAGACAGGTATGTAAGACCTTTTATGATAAATAGAATATGTATGGATTGCGAAGTGTAGTGGGGTGGCAAATGAAATTACAGTTATATAAAGGAAGACCTGAGTCAGTTGAAGGAAGATTGGCAAGGGAAATCAGAGTATATGATAAATTGGATTCGCTGGGGATAGAATACGTCAGAACAGATCACGGATATGCTGATCATATGGAGGATTGCTATGAGATAGATGCAGTGCTTGAAGCGACGATTTGCAAAAATCTGTTTTTGTGTAACAGACAAAAAACTAATTTCTATTTATTGATGATGCCCGGAGATAAGCCGTTTAAAACAAAGGAGTTGTCAGCGCAGATTCAAAGTGCACGCCTTTCATTTGCATCAGCTGAGGATATGGAAAAGTATCTGGATATTCAGCCCGGAGCAGTAAGCGTGATGGGGCTTATGAATGATACGGAAAATCAGGTGCGCCTTTTGGTTGATGAAGACATTTTAAAGGGAGAATATATAGGCTGTCATCCGTGTGTCAGCACCTCAAGCATGCGTATTAGAACCAATGACATATGGGAGAAATTCCTTCCTGCGGTGAACCATGACATGACAGTTGTAAGACTAAACTATTGAGAACATTAATAGAAACCGCTATTAAAAAAGTCAGAGATTGTAAAAAAAGGTGCAACCTTGACCGGATGCACCTTTTTTTGCTATCTTGAACACTTGAAAAGTAAATCTTCCCAGCGCCTGTCTACTTCTTCCTGATATTGAACGAGTAAATGTTCGTTTTCCGGCTTGAAAAGATGCTTGAAACGACCCTGAGGGCGAAGAAAATCTTCGATAGGAAGCTTCTTCTTTGGCTCGTAGCTGAGAATCCATTTACCCTCAACAACCTCAAAAAGAGGCCAGTAACAGGTCTCAACTGCCAACTTGCATATTTTCATAATATCAGGTGTGTCATATCTCCAGCCTCTTGGACAAGGAGCCATAACATTTAAAAATGCAGCACCGGGAGTGTAGATAGCCTTTTCGGCTTTCTCATACAAATCTTTCATGGTTCCCAAAAGAGTTGACTGGGCAACATAAGGGATATCGTGGTTAGCGATAATTGCGGCAAGATCCTTGCGGTTTTGCATTTTACCGTTTGACTGCTTTCCTACAGGAGTGGTTGTTGTATCAGCATACATAGGTGTAGCAGAAGAACGCTGGATACCGGTATTCATATAGGCACCGTTATCATAACATACATAAACCATATCGTGGTTTCTTTCCATAGCACCTGAGAGTGACTGGAAACCTATATCGTAGGTACCACCATCACCGCCAAATGTGATGAATTTATATGTATCATCCAACTTACCTTTTTTCTTCATAGCATGGTAGGCAGTTTCGATACCGGAAAGAGTTGCACCTGCGTTGGCAAATGCGTTGTGCATATAACTGTCAGTCCATGCAGTGTAAGGGTACATAAATGTGGAAACTTCCATACAACCGGTTGCATTTCCGATAACTGCCTTATCTTCAGGCTTAAGGGCACGAAGTACGGTTCTTGCAACAATCGTACCGCCACAGCCTGCACACATTCTGTGTCCCGGAGAAAGACGTTCCGGTTTATTCATAACTTCTTTAAAATTAAATGCCATGTCTTTATCCTCCGTTATTTTCTAAGACCAATATATTTGAATTGTTCAACATCTTTTTTGCCGTTGGCAATGTCAGAAAGCTCTTCAAAAACTGAAACAGCAGCTTCAACGGTATAATCACGACCGCCTATGCCATAGAAATAGTTGATGGCAGTTACCTTGGAGCCGGCATCATAAAGAGCGGATTTGATTTCTGAGCCAAGAGGGCCGCCATAAGCAGAAAAACTCTCTGCTCTGTCGAGAATTGCAGCAACTTTAACATCTTTTAAAGCTTCGGCAATTTCTTCTCCCGGAAATGGTCTGAAAACTCGTATCTTGAGGAGACCGGCTTTTATGCCCTGCTCCCTTAGGAGATCGACTGCATCTTTTGTTGTACCGGCAGCGGAGCCTATCATAACGATGGCGTAATCGGCATCATCAAGTCTGTATTCCTCGAAGAAACCATACTTTCTTCCTGAAATCTTTTCAAATTCCTCAGCAACCTCAAGGATAACTTTTTTTGCGTTTTGCATAGCAATTCGCTGATTCATCTTTGTTTCCATATAAAATGGAGATGTGGCATATGGACCAACAGCCATAGGCATATCGGGATTGAGAAGATAATTTTCAGGATTATATTGTCCTACAAAGGCTTTAACCTTTTCGTCCTCGATAAGTTCAATATTTTCCACGGCATGACTGGTTATAAAGCCGTCCTGGCATGCCATAAAAGGAAGCTTGACATCAGGATGCTCGGCTATTCTGAAAGACTGAATGAAATTATCATAAGCCTCCTGATTATTTTCCGCATATATCTGTATCCATCCTGAGTCTCTTGCACCCATGCTGTCAGAATGGTCGCAGTTGATATTGATAGGTCCCGTAAGTGCTCTGTTTACAAGAGCAAGCACGATAGGAAGTCTGTCAGATGCAGCAACATAGAGAACCTCCCACATATATGCAAGACCACAGGATGAAGTTGCCGTAAGAGCTCTTGCTCCGGCTGCACTGGCACCCATGGTAGCTGAAAGGGAACTGTGTTCTGACTCAACCGGTATAAATTCCGTGTCCATTTCTCCGTTGGCTATGTAAGTAGAAACCATCTGAGGAATTTCTGTCGACGGAGTTATAGGGAAGGCAGGCATAACATCAGGATTAATTTGTTTAATTGCGTAGGCAACGGCTTCGTTACCTGACATTCTTTCACGAATAGACATATTAAATACCCTCCTTCATGGATATTGCACCGAAACTGCAGACTCTCTCACAGATGCCGCAACCCTTGCAATGATCATAGTCAAAATCTTCACGTTTACCGTCCTTTACCGGAATGGAACTGTCCGGACATACCGGTGTGCAGAGAAGACAATGTGTACATTTATTCCAATCAATAACAGGTGTCTGGGTTCTCCATTCGCCGGTGTTGAACATGGAGGCTCCGCCACCGCCATAAATCTGATTTCCCGGGGTAATGTCATAGTAAGGGCTGTGCTCATTTATGTTTTTTATATCTGTTGCCTTTGACATTATTTCACCTCCTCAAATGCCATCTTAAGTGCGTTCATGTTGCCCTCGATAACCTCAGGCTTTTTCGCAAACTTGTGTTTATATGAAGCTTCCATCTGAGACATAAATACATCTTTTTCCATAATTTCGGTGACCTTAACTATGGCAGCAAGCATAGGGGAGTTAGGGAAATATTTTCCCAATGTTGCCATGGAAACTTTTCTCGCATCAATAGTATATACCTTTCCCTGATATCCGTTTAATAAAGGTATAATGTCATCTTTACTCTTTGTAGTGTTAATTACAATAGCACCATCCCGGCTAAGACCATTTGTTACATCAACAGAATGTAAAAGAGTTTCGTCTACAACCACAACAAAATCAGGGTTGTAAATGTTGGAATGAACTCTTATGGGCGAATCGCCGATTCTGTTATAAGCTGTAATAGGCGCTCCCATACGTTCGGGACCGTATTCCGGGAAACCCTGAACGTGCATTCCGGTGTTAAATGCCACATCAGCAAGCAACAAAGCTGCAGTTTTGGCACCCTGGCCACCACGACCATGCCATCTGATTTCAATGTTCTTTTTCATACATACACTCCTATCAAAAATCGAAAATCGGTGTAATTATAACATTTATCGAAAAAAAGTAAAAGTATTTATTAGCATTTCCTGACAAATAATATTATTTCTTGAATAAATATGTCGGAGTTGATATAATTTATAAGATTTGATATAAATATAAGAGAATACATTTTAGGAGAAAAATTATGAGTGATGATATAAAAAAAGAAGACACACCTGAAATTTCAGAGAATGATATCTCGGAAGAAACACAGGCAGCTAATGAAAAAGAGATATTAACAGAGATAGTATTTGAAAAAAATGACCGGGACAAGAAAACAAAAACAGGTTTGAAGACAGTTGGAATCATTTCGATTGTTCTTGCTGTGGCAGGACTTGCCCTTATCGGACTCTGCGTTTACTTTCTTATGTTAAAACCTACATACGACAAGAACGGTGATAACGGAAATACCGTGACATATGATAATATTGCTTCCGTGACAGATTCATCCTATTCAGAAAAGAAACCTCTTTTGGAAATGATTGCAACATCTCCGGATGCGACTCCGCTTGATGCCACATCACAGGATGCTCCGGAAACAGATACAGAAGTATCTGATGAAGAGTAGGAGGTGCTTAAGATGAATAAAACATGGAGAAACATAATTATCGTATCACTTGTGATTGTCCTGATTGAGACGGTTACGGCAGTCATTCTTTTTAAACCGTATTATGATTGCCATAAAGTATACAAATCCATAGAAAACGGAAACTGGATAGAAGCTCAGGAGGAGTACAACAGTCTCACTTCCTCAAAGCAGAACAGAGTACAAGGTTACCTCCCCGAGTATGCAAAATGGCTTGCAAACCGGTACGCTGAGGGAAACATAAAATACGAAAATGTAGCTGCTGCTTTCGATGCTGTTAATGCAATTGACGAGTCTAAAAGTTTATATTCGGCATATATGTATGATATCAGTAAAAACGAATATATAAATGTCATAAACGGAATGTATAATGCGGCAAATACATTTAACACTACGGAAGCCTACAACTATCGGCAGACTCTCAATGCAGTCAACCAGCGATTAGGTTATGATGTCAGAGAGGAGATACTGGTCAATATGCTGAATATTGAGTATGAGAAGTTCCTCAATGAAGAGATAACATCAGAAAGCATGGATAATTTCTATAATCTTGTTATAGGAAACTCCTATTACGATGCTTATAATTATGCCTATGTAATAAAAAATAACGTAGAATGTGTAAGAGCATATCGGAGTGTATACGAAAATGCACTGGCAAATTACAATGAGAGCAAATACTTCGAGGCAATGGATCTTTGTAAACTTATAGTTACTGCACCGGAGGATATGCTTTACCAGAAAAAGATAAGTGAGTTATATGCCTCAGCCTATGAGGATGGCAAGGAATATTATCAGAAAATCATAAAGGAATACGCTGCAAAGGATGACAAGGATTCTGCTGTTGAACTCATGGCAAAAGTGGAAAAAATTTACGGAGAAGATGTAGATTTATCCCAAATTAAAGCAGATATGGCAGATGCATGGCAACTTGCAGCAATAGACCTGACAGAAGACTGGGAAACAGATTTGAAAGAACATCTGAGTGGTTTTTCTTCCGGACAATATATATTGGAACACAAATATACCGATTTTAAACCGGACAGTGTGCTCTTATATGATGTGGATGGAGATATGATACCGGAATTATTCCTTTTTAACGAGTCAAGGGTCAACAATGAATATGTAGAATGTTTTGTTTATGTGTATGATGACGAAGAAGAAAAATATGACTTTTCCGACTATATAAATGTCAAAAACTTTTGTGTAGACAGTAACATCATAGCTTTTCCGTATGCTCTTGACAGAACACCGGGAGATGAATGTATGCTGGTATCCTACAACGGAAGAGAGTTTTACAACGGAAACATGTGCCAGATTATAAGTGATGTACACTATGTAAATGGTGCGGAAACAGACGATTTGGAATATCTTGAAACACAGACAGAGATACTCTCACACATGAATGAGAGAACAGTGGCTAATAGTGGTTATTCAAGCTTAGAATCAGGCGAAAGCTATATTCTTGCTTATTAATAAAAACATGGAGGAAAATCAATGATAAAATTATATGAAACAGGAGCTTACTTACTTAATGGAAAAGAGCTTATAGCTGATGATGAAAATGTATTAGGAGAACTTTCCGGAAGAGGGATAAATATAACAAAGGAAGATGCAGCAAAAAATACTATGGCATATGGTATTTTGGAGTCACACAACACTTCGGGAGATATGAATCAACTGAAAATTAAATTTGATAAAATGACATCCCATGATATTACATTTGTCGGTATTATACAGACAGCCAGAGCATCAGGACTTACTGAGTTTCCTATACCATATGTTCTCACAAACTGTCACAATTCACTCTGTGCCGTAGGCGGTACTATAAATGAAGATGACCATATGTTTGGACTTTCCTGTGCAAAAAAATACGGTGGTGTATATGTACCACCTCATCAGGCGGTTATACATCAGTATGCGAGAGAAATGCTTGCAGAATGTGGAGCTATGATTCTCGGTTCAGACAGTCATACACGTTATGGTGCCCTTGGTACCATGGCGATAGGAGAAGGCGGCGGTGAGCTGGCAAAACAGCTCCTCAACAGAACATATGATGTGGCAAAACCGGGAGTTGTGGCCATATACCTTGATGGTGAGGTTGCAAAGGGTGTGGGTCCTCAGGATGTTGCTCTTGCAATTATTGGTGCCACATTCAATTGCGGATACGTAAAAAATAAGGTAATGGAGTTTGTCGGACCGGGAATTGATAAGCTTTCAGCAGATTTTAGAATCGGAATAGATGTTATGACCACAGAAACCACCTGCCTTTCCTCCATATGGAAGACAGATGAAAAAATAAAGGAGTGGTACGATATTCATTACAGACCGGAGGCATACAAAGAGATGAATCCGGGTGAGGTTGCATATTACGATGGCGTGGTTTATGTTGATTTGTCAAAGATTAAGCCTATGATCGCCATGCCTTTCCATCCAAGTAATGTATATACCATTGAAGAATTAAATGCCAATCTTATGGATATATTGGACGATGTGGAAAAGAAGGCACTTGTATCCCTTGACGGAAAAGTAGATTTTACTCTTAAAGATAAAGTTCGCGACGGAAAATTATATGTTGAACAGGGTATTATTGCCGGATGTGCCGGCGGCGGATACGAAAATATTGCTGATGCAACAGATATCTTAAGAGGAAGATATATAGGAGCAGATGAATTTACGCTCAGTGTATATCCTGCAAGTACACCTATATACATGGAACTTGCAAAGAATGGAAGACTGGCTGACCTTATCGGAACAGGAGCTATAGTAAAAACTGCATTCTGTGGACCATGCTTTGGTGCAGGAGATACACCTGCAAACAACGCATTCAGTATCCGACACTCAACCAGAAACTTCCCTAACAGAGAAGGTTCCAAGATACAGAATGGCCAGATCTCATCTGTTGCCCTTATGGATGCACGTTCCATCGCGGCAACGGCAGTCAACAAAGGCTATCTTACAGCGGCTACAGATATGGATATACAGTACACATCACCAAAATATTTCTTTGACAGGACTATCTATGATAACAGAGTATATAATGGTGTAGGTAAGGCTGATCCTGATGTTGCCATAAAATTCGGACCTAATATAAAAGACTGGCCGGATATGATTGCCCTTACAGACAACTTATTGCTGAAGATGGCATCGGTTATAAATGATCCGGTTACAACAACAGATGAACTTATACCATCAGGTGAAACATCATCATTCAGATCAAATCCTCTCGGTCTTGCTGAATTTACACTTTCAAGAAAAGATCCTGAGTATGTAGGACGTGCAAAAGCTGTTCAGGAAGTTGAGAGAGTTCGTGAAAGCGGAGAGTGTATGTGTTCTGCATCTGATGAGATGAAGAATATAATGGACATCATTAAGGAAAAATTCCCTGAAGTAAAGGGTAAAAATACAGGATACGGAAGCACAATATTTGCTGTGAAACCGGGAGACGGTTCAGCGAGAGAACAGGCGGCATCATGTCAGAAGGTTCTTGGAGGATGGGCAAATATAGCTAAAGAATATGCAACAAAGAGATACAGATCAAATCTCATCAACTGGGGTATGCTTCCATTTATTATGGAGGAGGAATTTGCGTTTTCCGTAGATGATTATGTATTTGTTCCGGGTGTGGCAGATGCCATAAGAAACAAGGATGAGATTATAAAGGCATATGTGGTTAACAGGGATATGAAAGAAATAAATCTCAGACTTGGTGAACTTACTGACGATGAGAGAGATATTATACTCGCCGGATGTCTTATTAACTACTACAAAACTAACTAAATGACGAATATAAAGGATTGGTGATTGGTATGCTTACGTTTTCTTTTATAGTGGTACTGCAGGGGCTTGCTTCTATATTTGGACTTGTTACAATTGTTGTATTGTGCAGACAGCAGCCTTCGTTTTATCAAAAAATAACATCTATAACAGCTGTGTGCAGTTTTATAGGTATTATTTCTTATCTCCTTGAAATACTGGCTACCAATCTTGAAGAAGCATTATTGGCAGCTCGTTACGGATATATAGGAAAGAGCTACGCAATGGTGCTTTTTCTTATATTCATAGCAAATTACTGTGATTTCAGACTGCCTAGATGGGTGGTAAATTCCCTGATGGCGTTCAGTACGCTTATACTGTTTTTGGTTCTGAGTTGTCCGTATCATAAACTGTATTATACATCTGTGGAATTTGTTGACACCGGCCTGTTTCCACATCTGGTTCTCGGAAAGGGAATATTTTACTATGCGTTTATGATTGTGACCCTTGTTGTTATGTTCCTGTTTATGACAATCAGTGTCACAACATTATTCAAGCGAAACGGGGAGGAACGTCGACGTCTGATGTTGCTCAGCCTTTCAGGACTTCTTCCCGCTATAGGACTTTCATTGAACCTGTTTTCTTTTATGCAGGGATTTGACCCAACTCCTATAGGAATACTGGCGGCATGTTGTCTTGTGATTTATAATGTATTGAGATATGGACTATTGGATATCATGCAGCTGGCCAGTGAAAATGTTATGGATGACACGGCAGCAGGGCTTATAGTGGTAAGTAATACAAAGACATTTGTGTATGCCAATAAGGCGGCGTACAGAATTTTCCCGGAATTGAAAAATGACAGGGATTCAAAAGAATTACTTGATACTATCTTTGAAAATGTTAACAACGATGACACAGAAAATAAAGTTATGCACAGAAACAACGTTATCTATGAACTGAATTATTCTGTGCTTAGGGAAAATTCCCAGATAAAAGAAGAACATAATAACGGATATATGGTTTGGGTGTTTGACAAGACGAAGGACTATAATCATACTAAGGAACTTGAGAGACTCAGAATAAAGGCGGAGGAAGCAAACCGGTCAAAAAGTATATTTCTGGCTAAGATGTCACATGAGATACGTACTCCTATGAATGGCATAATGGGATTTGCAGACCTTGCGCTTGCGAAAAGTCTGGACAGTGAAACAGAGGAATATCTTCGATATATCAAAGATTCAGCAAACTCTCTGCTGGGAATTATAAATGATGTGCTGGACATATCAAAAATTGAATCCGGAAAGATGGAAATTATTGACGTAGAATACAGCCCTACAAAACTTTTAAATGAAATTATTGCAATGTTCAGAAATCGCATAGAGGAGAAGGGGCTGGAATTTGATGTTAAGCAGCCGGAACAGTTGCCCGCCATACTGGTAGGTGACAACAACAGAATCAGGGAAATACTGGTTAATATACTGGGAAATGCCTTGAAATACACAAACAAAGGTAAAATCACATTAGATGTCAGCTGTGGCATTATAGATGAGAAACAAGTAGGGCTTACAATCAAGGTTAAAGATACGGGAGTCGGCATAGAAAGAGATAAGCTTGCAGATATATTTAACGCTTTTGAACAGGCAGACAGCTTTGGAAACTATTATGTTGAGGGAACCGGTCTGGGATTGTCAATAGCAAAAGAATTATGTGAGCTTATGGGCGGAAATATATCCGTAAGCAGCGTTTACGGTGAGGGAAGTGAATTTACAATAAATGTTCCTCAAAATAGAATATCTGAAAAAAAGAATGTGGTTATTACGGGATATGAGACAGATGATTTTATGCTCTGTACAAATGATTCCAAAGTATTGATAGTGGATGACAACATAATTAACCTAAAAGTTGAAAAGGGAATGTTGTTACGATATGGCATGGAAATTGATTTGTGCGAATCCGGAGCTCAGTGTCTTGAAATGATTCAGAATGAAAAATACGATGTGATATTTATGGATCACATGATGCCTGACATGGACGGAGTTGAAACACTTAAAGCCATAAGAGACGGTCAGTCATGCAATGTCAATACTCCTGTAATACTTGTTACGGCAAATGCGATAGTCGGTGTCGAACAACAGATGCGTGACTGCGGATTTGATGGTTTTATTTCAAAACCTATCGACGGAAAAATGCTTGAAAAAGAACTGTTGAAAGTTTTTCCGTCGGAAAAATTACATGTAAAAAGCAAATAATATAAGTGGTATAAAAATTTATACTGTGTTATAATTTATCATAGTGACAAAAACGGGATTTAATATATTATATAAAAGGAGGGTGATTTTATGTGGACTGTAATATGGCTTATTGTGGCTGCCATGCTCATTATAGTTGAGATTGGAACAATGGGACTTACTACCATATGGTTTGCCGGAGGTGCCATTCTTGCTGCAGCGGCCGCAGCTTTCGGAGCTAAGTGGATAGTGCAGGCACTCATATTTGCCGTTGTTTCACTTCTGCTTCTGGTACTTACAAGACCTATTGCACAAAAACACCTGATGAAAAGTCAGGAAAAGACCAATGTGGAGAGTCTGGTGGGAAAAACAGCTATAGTGACATCCGATATTGATAACCTCAAAGAAGAGGGAACAGTAAAAGTCAATGGTCTTGAATGGACAGCCCGCTCTGCTGATGATACTGTCATTGAAAAGGGCAGTGAGGTTGTAATCACATCCATAAGCGGTGTAAAACTTATTGTTGAAAAAAAGTAGATTAAGGGGGATAAAATATGCTATTATCAAATCTTTCAGAAGGACAGGTGTTTACCCTGTTTATTGTTTTTTTGATCATTATTATAGTTGCCAGTTCAATTAGAATTGTTCCGCAGGCTCATGCCTATGTTATTGAAAGACTCGGAACTTATCAGGCAACATGGTCAGTTGGTTTTCATATGAAGTGGCCTGTGATAGATAAAATTGCAAACAGAATTTCATTGAAGGAACAGGTTATAGATTTTGCACCACAGCCTGTAATCACAAAAGATAATGTTACAATGAGAATTGATACTGTAGTGTTTTTCCAGATTACAGATCCTAAGCTTTTTGCTTACGGTGTTGAAAAGCCTATAATGGCAATCGAAAATCTTACAGCCACCACCCTTAGAAATATTATCGGTGAATTGGAACTTGACCAGACACTTACCTCAAGAGAAACCATCAATATCAAGATGAGAGCTACTTTGGATGAGGCAACAGATCCATGGGGAATCAAGGTAAACAGAGTGGAACTCAAAAATATTATACCTCCTGCGGCTATTCAGGATGCCATGGAGAAACAGATGAAGGCAGAACGTGAAAGAAGAGAGCAGATTCTTATAGCAGAGGGAGAGAAGAAATCAGCAATCCTTCGTGCAGAAGGTCAGAAAGAATCTCTTATTCTCTCGGCTGAGGCGGAAAAACAGTCGGCAATTCTTCGCGCAGAAGCAGCAAAAGAAGCTACCATAAAGAGAGCACAAGGTGAGGCGGAAGCCATACTTACAGTTCAAAAGGCAAATGCAGAAGGTATTAAATTCCTCAATGAGGCTGCACCTGATAAGTCGATTCTCACATTGAAGAGTCTTGAAGCTTTCGGAAAGGCGGCTGACGGAAAGGCAACTAAGATTATTATTCCTACAGAGATATCCGGAATTGCAGGTCTTGCATCTTCACTGACAGGTATAGTAAGCGAGGATAAAAAGGAACAATAACGTTTTAAAGGAAGACATATGATATGAAAAGTTTAATGGATTTTTTACTTGGTATTGTGCTTACGGTTGTGGGGGCTGTTATCTTTCTGACCAATGTAAAAGTATCAAGCTTTACGTTCTTTTACAGATATAACGGAACTAACATAACGGCTATATTGATATTGCTTATGTGCATTTTGCTGATAGTATATATAGTATATCCTAAATTCATTACCGGACTTTTACTCGGAATTGCATTTATAGCATTTTTGGTATCTGTGATTCTCAGCATGAAATTTTACATTGCATATATGAGCGCACTGGAAGTAATAGTTATCCTTGCAACGTTCTGTTCAGGAATCGGACTTACAATCAGAGGTATTGTTCATGCGAAGGATGCGCCGGGCGTTAAATAAATTTACAATATGGAGGAAACTATGAGTAGTAAGCTCGAACTGCAAAAAGAGGCTTTAAGCGAGTTGGTAGATTATAGTGAAAAAATAATTAAGGGAACGGAAACAGTTATAAAAGAACTCAGGGAAACAAAAAAAGAGGATACCGACGAACTTTTTAATCTGGTTATACAGGGAATCAACTGGGAAATAGAAATTTTCAATTGCTGTGAAGCCCTGATTAATCAAAACGGACAACAGATTGATAAGGATAAGATGGCGCAGGCTGTCGCAAGACTTGGAAAAGTCCTTCAGGAGAAAGACGACATCAAGCTGGCAGCCTGCCTTGATGTTGATTTCCTTCCGTTTCTTAAAACTATGGAATTTGCAGCAATGTCAGAAAGTTAAATTTCTGTGCATTTTCATGGAAAAATGTAAAAATATGTAAAATACTTATTCAATTTGATGAATATATAAAGAAAAAACTATAACTTTTACTATAAAATCTGCATAAAACTATTTATCTTTTTTGACAAAGATGATATAATAATCACATATTATGCTAAAAGGGGTGACATTATGATTAAGAAAGAAATGATAGCGATGCTTTTAGCAGGTGGACAGGGAAGCAGACTCGGTGTTTTGACTTCCAAACTTGCTAAGCCGGCAGTTGCATTTGGCGGAAAATATAAGATTATTGATTTCCCACTCAGCAACTGTATTAATTCAGGCGTGGATACTGTTGGTGTTCTCACACAGTACAGACCGCTTAGACTTAATCAGCATATTGGTATTGGTATGCCTTGGGATTTGGATAGAAGCATTGGCGGTGTTACGGTACTTCCACCATATGAAAAAAGTACAAACAGCCAGTGGTATACAGGTACAGCAAATGCTATATATCAGAATATCGAGTATATTGATTACTACAATCCGGATTATGTTTTGATATTGTCCGGTGACCATATTTATAAGATGGATTATGAGGTGATGCTTGATTTCCATAAGACAAGCAAGGCAGATATAACTCTTGCTACATATCAGGTACCAATGGAAGAGGCAAGCAGATTTGGCGTTGTAATCACAGATGAGACAGGATGTATTCAGGAATTTGAAGAAAAACCTGAAAATCCAAGAAGTAACAAAGCATCTATGGGTATTTACATCTTCAACTGGAAATTACTCAAAGAGGCACTTACCGTTATGAAGGATGTGCCATCCTGTGATTTTGGTAAGCATATTATTCCGTATTGCCACGAGAAGGGCAGTAAGATATGTGCATATGAATACAAGGGATATTGGAAAGATGTAGGAACTCTTGGCTCATATTGGGAAGCTAATATGGAACTTGTAGATATTATTCCTGAGTTCAATCTTTATGAAGAATTCTGGAGAATATACACTAAGAGTGATATGCTCCCTCCACAGTACATAGCACCGGACAGCTCAGTGACTAAGAGTATCGTTGGTGAGGGAACAGAAGTTTACGGTGAGGTGGATTCATCCGTTATCGGTTCAGGTGTCACTATAGGCAAGGGTGCGGTTGTTAAGAATTCCATCATTATGAATGGTGCCGTTATTGGTGATGGTGCAATCATTGATAAGGCAATTATTGCGGAAGATGTTGTTATAGGAGCAAATGCACAGCTCGGTGTAGGAGAGGAAGTTCCAAACGAGCTTGCACCTCATATATATTCATTTGGCCTTGTTACAATTGGCGAAAACTCAGTTATTCCTGAAGGAGTTAAGATTGGTAAGAATGTAGCCATATTTGGTGAGACAACCATTGACGAATATCCTGACGGACTGCTTAAGAGTGGTTCAAGTATAATAAAGGTAGGTGAGTAATTATGAGAGCTATAGGTATTATTTTGGCTGGTGGAAACAGCAATAAAATGGGTGATTTGTCAGCAAAGAGAGCAGTGGCAGCCATGCCTATCGTTGGAAGCTACAGAGCAATTGATTTTACACTTTCAAATATGACTAACTCACATATAAAGAAGGTAGCAGTTTATACACAGTACAATTCACGTTCATTAAATGAGCATCTTAATTCATCAAAATGGTGGGATTTTGGTAGAAAGCAAGGCGGATTGTATGTATTTACACCAACTATAACTGCTACAAATAATTACTGGTATAAGGGTACTGCTGATGCACTTTATCAGCATATCAATTTCCTTAAATCAGCACATGAGCCATATGTTGTTATTGCATCAGGAGATGCAGTATACAAGATGGATTACAACAAGGTTCTTGAAGAGCATATTGCTACAGGGGCAGATATAACAATAGTATGCAAGGATATTCCTGCCGGAACTGATGATATTAACAGATTTGGCGTTGTGACTCTTGCAGATGACAATCGGGTTATAAGCTTTGAGGAAAAACCGCTTGTAGCCGAAACAAATACAGCATCTATTGGTGTATATGTTGTGAGAAGAAGACAGCTTATTGAACTTCTTGAGGCATGTGCCGCTGAAGGACGAAGTGATTTTGTAAATGATATTCTTGTTCGTTACAAGAATGTTAAGAAGATATATGCATATAAGCTTGATTCATATTGGAGAAACATAGGAACTATTGATTCCTATTTCAAGACCAATATGGACTTCCTTAATAAAGACATTAGAGATTACTTTTTCAGACAGCATCCGGATGTATATTCAAAAGTTGAGGATTTACCTCCTGCAAAGTACAACGGTGATGCTGTGGTAAACAACAGCCTTATAGCCAGCGGATGTATCATCAACGGTACCGTGGAGGATTCTATTCTGTTTAAGAAAGTATACATTGGCAACAATTGTGTAATAAAGAATTCTATCATACTTAACGATGTTCATATTGGAGATAATTGTTATATTGAGAATTGTATCGTTGAGAGTAGAGATACATTAAGAGCAAATACAGTACATACCGGAGATCCTAATCAGATCAAGGTTATTGTAGAGAAAAACTTCAGATACTCACTGTAAACGGCAGATTTAGACATATAAAGGGGGATTACTATGCAGATTACAGATGTAAGAGTCAGAAAAGTTGCAAAAGAAGGCAAGATGAGAGCGGTAGTTTCTATTACCATCGACAATGAATTTGTAGTTCATGACATTAAAGTCATTGAAGGTGAGAAGGGCTTATTCATTGCAATGCCAAGTAGAAAGGCATCAGATGGAGAATATAGAGATATAGCTCATCCTATTAATTCAGAAACAAGAGATAGGATACAGTCTTTAATTCTTGAAGCTTATAAGAATACTGCTTCTGAAATTGAGGAATAGTATTAATAAAGGGGCTAACCTATGGTAGCCCCTTTTATCTTAGGCAGAGTCACAAATGGAGGATAATTATGACAGAAGAATATAGTGTAACGGTAACGGATCTTATTAACAAGATGAACCTTATCAATCATACACCGGATATTGATACAGATAAAATATTGATAAAGGATCCGAATATGAATCGTCCCGCTGTACAGCTTGCAGGTTTCTTTGAACATTTTGATGCGGCACGTATACAAATATGCGGAAATGTTGAGTATGCTTATATTGCGAATATGCATACAAGAGAAGAAAATATAGCAATATTTAATAAGCTGTTTGAATATAAGATACCATGCCTTATATTCTGCCGAGGGCTTGAACCATACGATTTTATTATAGAAGCCGGTAATAAATACGGAATACCTATATTGACAGACCGCTCGGAAACCACATCAGAGTTTGTACATGAGGTTGTAAGGTGGCTTCATGTGGAGCTTGCGCCAAGAATATCCATACATGCCGTTTTGGTTGATGTTTATGGTGAAGGTGTATTGATTACTGGTGACAGCGGAATTGGTAAGAGCGAGGCTGCCTTGGAACTTATAAAAAGGGGGCACAGACTTGTATCCGATGATGTGGTTGAAATAAAAAAGGTCAGTGATGAAACTCTTGTTGGTACTGCTCCGGAGATTATACGTCATTTTATAGAGCTTAGAGGTATTGGAATTATTGATGTAAAGACAATGTTTGGAGTTGAATGTGTAAAACAGACACAGACCATTGACCTTGTCATAAATCTGGAAGAATGGGACAAGGATGCTAACTATGACAGACTGGGCCTTGAGGATCAATACGTTGAGTTTTTGGGAAATAAGGTGGTAAGTCATTCCATACCAATCAGGCCGGGTAGAAATATAGCGATTATCGTAGAGTCCGCAGCGGTTAACCACAGGCAGAAGAAAATGGGATATAATGCTGCACAGGAATTATACAATATAGTTACACAAAATATAGCTAAGAATTCTGAAAAATAGACATACAGGGAGGAAATAATTATGGCAAAGTACGTTTTTGGAGTTGATATAGGAGGAACAACTGTTAAGATAGGACTTTTTTCAGTTGACGGTGTGCTGCTTGACAAGTGGGAGATTACCACCAGAACAGATGAAGGCGGCAAACATATTCTGAACGACATTGCTGAATCTGTTGAGGATAAAATGACAGAGAAGCTCATTGATAAGGCTGACGTTGCAGGTATCGGAATGGGTGTTCCCGGACCGGTAAAGGAAGATGGAACCGTACTTAGATGTGTAAATCTTGGATGGGGTGTGTTTAACGTTGCAGAAGAAATGGAAAAAATTATAGGCTTACCGGTAAAAGCAGGAAATGATGCCAACATGGCTGCATTAGGTGAAATGTGGCAGGGTGGCGGAAAAGGATATAAAGATATCGTTATGGTTACACTGGGTACAGGCGTTGGCGGAGGAATTATCCTGGGTGGAAAGATGCTCTCAGGTGTAAACGGTGCCGGCGGAGAGATAGGACATATTCAGGTTAATACCGACGAAACAGAAGTATGCGGCTGCGGAAAAAAAGGTTGCCTTGAACAGTATACATCAGCTACCGGAATAGTAAGATCCGCAAATATCGCTCTTAGTAACACTGATAAACCATCAAGTCTCAGAAACGTTCAGTATGTTTCCGCAAAGGAAGTATTTGATGCAGCTAAAAATGGAGACGAGCTGGCATCACAGCTGGTAGAGAATCATGGAAAATGTCTTGGAAAGGCTCTTGCACAGGTTGCCTGTGTTGTAGATCCTGAGGTATTTGTTATCGGCGGTGGTGTGTCCAGAGCAGGAGAGATTATAATTAATACCACAGAAAAATATTTTCAGGAAAATGCTTTCCATGCCTGCAAGAAAACAAAGTTTACTCTTGCAACCCTTGGAAATGATGCAGGTATGTATGGCGGAGCATGCTCTGTTCTCAATGCTTAGTTGTTAAAAAAAACGAACAAAAGCTGATATAATAAAAAAAATTCTATATATTTTTCAATTGCAATAATGAAACCCGTAATGTATGATAGATATGTTATGGGTTTTAGTATGTTTAGCGGAAGGTAAGATAATGCAGGAAATATTCAACAACATTAATTTTATGAAGTCTGAACCTATGAAGAATCACACTACCTTTAAAATAGGCGGACCGGCAAAATATATTTTCATGCCTGCTGATGCAGAGGATATAAAAAGTGTGGTGGATTACTGTAGATATAATAATGAAAAGTACATTATTATCGGAAATGGCAGTAACGTACTTTTTATGGATGAGGGATATGACGGTGTGGTTATTCAGATTTATTCCAATATGAATCATATTTCCGTTCAGGATAACTGCATATATGCACAGGCCGGAGCATTGCTCAGTAAGATTGCATCATGCGCTAAGGATAACTCCCTGACAGGAATGGAGTTTGCTGCAGGTATACCGGGAACTTTGGGCGGAGCAGTGGTTATGAATGCCGGGGCATACGGCGGTGAGATGAAAGATATAATAGACTACGTGGATATATTGGAAAAAAATGGAGATATAGTAAGATATTCCTGTGATAAAATGAATTTTAGCTATAGACACAGCATTGTAGATAATGATAAAATTGTCGTTGGTGCATCGATAAGACTAAAGTATGGTGATAAAACAGCCATTGCCGACAAGATGAATGAATTGAAAGATGCCAGAGTCTCAAAGCAGCCTTTGGAATATCCGAGTGCAGGTTCTACCTTTAAACGTCCGGAGGGATATTTTGCAGGTAAGCTCATTCAGGATGCCGGTTTAAAGGGCTATAAGGTTGGTGGAGCCATGGTATCTGATAAACATAGCGGATTTGTGATAAATTACAATAACGCTACTGCAGGAGATGTACTTACTCTTATAAATGATGTAAAGAAAAAGGTATATGATATGTTTGGCGTTGAACTTGAACCGGAGGTGAAAATTATAAGATGAGATTTGTAATTGTGACCGGAATGAGTGGTGCGGGCAAGTCATCTGCTCTTAGAATGTTGGAAGATATAGGTTTTTTCTGTGTGGATAATCTGCCTGTTATGCTCATACAGAGGTTTGCTGATATAGCCCATGATGATAAGTTAGAGGTAGACAATGTAGCCATAGGAGTGGATATAAGAAGCGGAGAGGCTTTAGGAGAGCTGTCGCTCTGCCTTGAAGAGATGAAGAGCCGGAATTATAATTATGAGATATTGTTCCTTGATGCCAATGAGCCGGTGCTGGTAAAGAGATATAAAGAAACAAGAAGAAAGCATCCTCTTGCCGGAGGAGGACGAATCAATGAAGGAATTGCCAGAGAACGGGAAAAAATTGAGTTCTTAAAACAGAGAGCAGATTATATAATTGATACAAGTAACCTTTTGACAAGAGAATTAAAAACTGAGATAGAAAAAATATTTGTATATGGAGAAGAATATAACAGTATAATAATTACTGTTATGTCCTTCGGATTTAAATATGGCATACCGAGAGATTCTGATATTGTTCAGGATGTCAGATTTCTGCCTAATCCTTACTATGATTTAAATTTGAGACCTCTTACGGGAAATGATGCCCCTGTGGCAGAGGTGGTAAGCAACTGTGACGAATATGGCGTATTCTTAAAATCGCTGACAGGTATGTTGGAATATCTGTTGCCGTATTATAAACGGGAAGGAAAAAATCAGCTTGTCATATCCATAGGCTGCACCGGAGGAAAACACCGTTCCGTTACCGTTGCCAATGATTTATACAAAAGGATGCAGAATTTGCCATATACGGTGAGACTGTTTCATAGAGATATAACGAAGGATAGGATTGTAAAAGGAGAGTAATATATGTCTTTTTCAGCTCAGGTTAAAGAGGAACTGTCAGAGCATATTGGAAGCTCAAGGCATTGCAGGTTGGCTGAACTGGCGGCGTTGATATCAATGACCGGATATATGAATAAAAACCGGATGCAGGAAAGAGAAAGCCAGACTGCAATAAAAAAAATAGAAAAGCTGTTGAATCTTTTAAAGATTGATATAGATTCGGAAGAAACTATACAGGCATTGAAACTAAGCATTACGGATGAGTGTTATATACCGAGCAGACAGCTTGTAGAGAGAAGTTGCTGTAAACAGGCATATGTCAGAGGAGCTTTTTTGGGCACAGGTTCTGTTACGGATCCCAGAAAAGGATATCATTTTGAAATTGTCTGTGAGCATGAGGAACAGGCACAACTGCTTATGGATATAATCAAAAGTTTTGACCTGGAGCCCAAGCTGGTAACACGAAAAAAATACCATGTGGTGTATATAAAAGATGGCTCCATGATAGTAGATTTGTTAAACATTATGGGCGCTCACATATCCTTGATGAATATGGAAAATATCCGTATATTAAAGGATATGAGAAATTCTGTGAACCGAAGGGTAAATTGTGAGACGGCAAACATAAACAAAACCGTCAGTGCTGCCGTAAAACAAATAGAAGATATAAAGTACATAGAAAAAGAAAAAGGCTTAAAAAGCCTGCCTGACAATCTCAGATTGCTGGCAGAATTAAGAATAGATGAACCGGAACTTACACTTAAGGATTTAGGGGAAAAACTTAATCCGCCAATTGGTAAGTCAGGTGTCAATCATAGGTTAAGAAAATTAAGTGAAATAGCAAATGAGCTAAGGAGGAACAATAATGATTTCTAAAAAAGTAAATGTTAATTTGCCTGCGGATCAGGAGGCCAGACCTGTGGCAGTTACAGTACAGATTGCAAGTAAATATGACAGCAAAATTTACATTGTTTCAAATTCAAAGAAAATCAATGCAAAAAGTATTATGGGGATGATGAGTCTTGGCTTTGCACACGGTGATGAACTTGTTATAGAGGCAGAAGGTGCAGATGAGGAAGAGGCAGTGAAGGAGATAGCTAAATATATTGAATCAGGGGAGTAGTATTCTTGCAATAGATATGTATTTGTGATAAAATATATATTTGACAAGACTACAAAGGAGGATGTCAAATGGGAAAGCTTAGCAGTTTACTTGGAAAGATTCCGTTCTTATCAGGTATTGGCGGCAAAAAGAAATCAACAAAAAGTAATGTAGAGCTCCAGTTCGACAAGGCTGTTAACCTTATGGAAAATGGCAATGCGGATGAAGCCGTTGACATAATGGGGAAGATAGTTGATATAGCTATTGTAGATCCCACATATAAGAATTTTGGTGTGGATTCACTTAAGATTATGGGTGAATTATATGAGACAGGAAAGTACAGTAACTGTTCTGTTACTGTTGATAAGAGTAAAGCTACCACATATTATGAGAAGTATGTAAAACTCAACAAAGATGGCGAGATGATATATAAGCTTGCAAAGATGTTTTTGGAAATACAGAATTTTTCAAAGGCTATTACCTACTTTGAAAAGGCAACAGAATGTGGTATAAAAGCTGCCTACATGAATTTGGGAAGCATCTATGAAAACGGTTTGAATCGAGTAGATCAGTATGGTAATAAAAGTGATTTTGTAGTTCCGGTTGATTATGACAAGGCTATGCTTTGGTATAAAAAACTTGCTGATACAGGGGACAGTAAGGCACAGTCGGCGTATGAGAGAGTGGATTATGCCAGCAAGCACACTGACAGTATTGAGTTTGAGGAAAAGGATAAACTTTACACAACTATTGCTGAGTCAAGACGTGCCAAGGGAAAAGAACCAAGATATAAAGCAATAGAGGCATCCAGATTACAGTATCAGTATACTTATGTGCACAATCAGGTGGATGGATATATACATAAGCTGCCAAAAGATTGGGTAAAGACAATCAATGAGGCTACGGACGAAGAATACTATGCGCCAAGCATTACATACAAAGATTTTGAGATGTATGTATCTTATGACAGTATACCAAGAGATTCAAAGAAGACACTTGAGAACTATCTCAGATATTGCAATGATGCTTTTGATGAGGAATTACAGCTTAAGGCATATATAACTGAGTATGCTGATGGTATATGTACCACTTTCTACCACAAGGAAATGGAAAAGGGTATAGTTACATTTGCTTTTTACCAGG
This sequence comes from uncultured Bacteroides sp., assembly GCA_964553965.1. Lineage (GTDB taxonomy): Bacteria > Bacillota > Clostridia > Lachnospirales > Lachnospiraceae > Coprococcus_C. The sequence continues at coordinate 26,414 of CAZKMB010000007.1, forward strand.
GTAAGCGTCTTGCATGTATGAAGTTTGTATGTGCATCCATGGAAATTATAGAGCAGTACGAAGAGATAATCTTTGAAACAGCCAATTCATTTGCATTTGTGGATCCTACTTTGGTCAGCGATCAGAGTTTAAACAGAAAAGATAATCAGTATTACAGCGAAGCAGTGTACTGTTATTATCTTGAGGATTATGAAGGTGCCATGACTGCTGCAAAGCAGGCACTTAAACTTGGAAGTATAAAGGCAAGTTATCTGCTTATAGAGCTTTACTATGACAATGATTCTCCTTATAAGGATATAGAAAAGACCATAAGTTATGCAAAACAGCTTTTCGATGCCACAAAGGATCCGGATCTTGCTTTCCTTTTAGGTAATATCTATGATCAACAGTTAAAGGATTATATGAAGGCTCTCAACTGGTATGAGCATGCTCACAGACTTGGACATAAGCGTGTGGCTTTTTATCTGGGAAGATTTTATTACTATGGTGTCCTGAGAACAAAGAGAGACGGATTGAAGGCACTGGAGTATTTCAAAGAAGCACAGGCCAACGGTATTCTGGAGGCAGAAGCCTATATAAAGGATATACAGGACTTAGGTGATGAGGATTTACAGAGCTCCGTTGAAAAATGGGAGCGCGCTGTTGAAGCGGGAAGCGGAGCCGCTGCTCTTAAGATAGCATTATATAAACAAAGTCAGGTATTCTTTATAGCAAACTCATATGAGATTGAGAAAGCATTTATAGAGGCTCTGGGGTTGGGAAGTTATCAGGCTGCTTATGAACTTGGTAAGATATACCAGTTACAGGAGGCAGATGAGAACTACCGTGGAGAAGTAAAGAGTCTTGCTTATTTTGAAAAGGCTTATGATCATCAATATGATGGATTTGATAAGGATAACTTATACAAGGTTATTGAATACAAGGCTGCTAAAACCGACAACATAGATGAACAGGTGGGATATTATATAGAGAGTGCCAAAATGGCATATGTTCCTGCAGTTGATAAGATTACGGAGCTTGTACACGAATGTGACCGGCGGATTGAGGCGTTGTATGGTGAACTTATTGAGATAGCTGAGACAGGAGATGACTCAGCTATAATTTCCATGAATAAGTTAGAGAAAAAATATAACAGTCTTGTTATAAAGCAGCCAACTGATGTACAGAAAGTTATCGAGAACAAGTTCTTCAGACTTTGTGTTCCTAAGGAATGTACAGCAGTGATTAACGATGAAGGCGGAACAATCAAGTTTGCTGATTCGGTAGTTGAATTTGCTGTAGCTGAACTTCCTGTCAGCGCTGATGACGAACAGAATTATCTCAAGATATATAAACTTATACTTTCAGAGTATCTTCCTGACGAAAATGCGGAGATTATTATTGCTAACTCACGTATGATTGGTTCAGGTATGAAGGATACTAAGGATAATATTCATTCTTACAGTATTCTCCTTATCAGCTCTAAAAACCAGTATATGTTTAAACTCAGTTCAAGAGACAGAAGAGAGCTTATGCAGTTCAAAGACAGAGTTCTTGAGATTGCAAAATCTCTCGTTGAGACAGGAGAGATATATACTGCAACAGATGACAACAAAAAGAACATTGGTCTTTCATTCCTGCTCAGAGCTAATGAAAGTGGTTTCTTGTCAATCGGTAAAATGGATTAATTAAATATTACTTCGGGGCGGGGTGTGATTCCCCACCGGCGGTATTTGTGTTACACATAAGCCCGCGAGCCATATATGGCATGATTTGGTGAGAGTCCAAGGCCGACAGTATAGTCTGGATGAGAGAAGATGGATAAATTTATACAGATATGTTTTTGTGTGAAGTAAAAGTCCCGATGTTTTTTCGGGACTTTTATTTTGTGAAAATATTAATAAAGGAGCGCACATATGGCTTTCGACAGAAAATATATGGAAAGGGCTATAGAGCTTGCAAAAAAAGGAGAGGGCGGAGTTAACCCGAATCCTTTAGTGGGAGCGGTTATAGTCAAGGAAAATCGTATAATTGGTGAGGGATATCATGCCAAATATGGTGAGCTGCATGCTGAAAGAGCTGCGTTTGCCAACCTTACGGAGGATGCTGAAGGGGCAGATATGTATGTGACTTTAGAGCCGTGTTGCCATTTTGGAAAGCAGCCACCATGTGTTGAAGCTATAGTCCGGCACAAGATAAAGCATGTATATGTGGGTTCTGATGATCCAAATGAAAAAGTTGGAGGTAAAGGAATAGAGTATCTGAGAAATCATGGCATTGAAGTGACAACTCGGGTTATGAAGGAAGAATGTGATGCAATAAATCCCGTATTTTTTCATTATATAACGACGAAACTGCCCTATGTTGTTATGAAATATGCTATGACAATGGATGGGAAAATAGCTACGTCTCTTGGACTAAGCAAATGGATTACAGGCGAAAAAGCACGAGAAAGAGTCCAATACAGTCGTAATAAATATATGGGTATTATGGTGGGTATAGGAACAGTTATAAAAGATAATCCTATGCTTAACTGCCGAATTGACGGCGGAAGAAATCCGGTCAGAATAATATGTGACACAGGATTGAATATACCTGTGAGCTGCAATATTGTAACAACGGCATGTGATATAAGAACTATAGTAGCTACAGGAATTGTTAAAGAAAACAGTGATGGATATGAGGAGCATAAGACTAAAGCGGATATACTTACCTCAAAGGGAATAGAAGTTATCGGTATAGCTATTAAAGACGGACACATTGACCTAAATGAGCTTATGATACGACTGGGCGAGATGGGAATAGACGGCATTTTGCTTGAAGGAGGAGGAAAGCTTAACTACAGTGCTCTTATGGCGGATGTGGTAAACGAGATTCAGGTTTATGTGGCACCAAAAATATTTGGCGGCGAAAAAGCTGTTACACCGGTAGAAGGTGAGGGAGTTTTGTCACCGGATAAAGCTTTTGGATTTAGTTTAAAAAATGTGGAAAATATTGATAAAGATATACTTTTAACCTATATAAAGGAAGAGGTGAAAAGGTAATGTTTACGGGCATCATAGAGGAAGTAGGTACAATAAAAGATATAAGAAAAGGTGTAAAATCCGCAGTTTTAACCATACAGGGTGATGTGGTGACCGAAAAAACGGAAGTGGGTGACAGTATTGCCGTAAACGGAGTATGTTTAACGGTGACTTCCCTGTCACAGAATATATTTACTGCTGATGTTATGGCAGAAACCATGAGAAGGACTTCTCTGGGCTTGCTGTCAAAGGGCAGCAGGGTCAACCTGGAAAGAGCAATGGCGGCAGATGGCAGATTTGGCGGGCATATAGTTTCAGGTCATATAGACGGAACCGGGCGAATATGTGATTTTACGAGAGAAGATAATGCGGTATGGGTGACTATTTCAGCGGATTCCGGCATATTAAGATATATTATTGAAAAGGGTTCTATAGCCATAGACGGTATAAGTCTTACGGTAGCGTATGTGGATAACAGGGTTTTTAAGGTTTCACTTATACCTCACACAGCAAAAGAAACAACTCTTCTTACAAAGAAAACAGGTGACTTGGTCAACTTAGAAAACGACATCATAGGAAAATACGTTGAAAAACTTTTTTCATTTGACATGGAAAATACTAAAAAAGAAAATAATAATTCCAATATCAGTATGGATTTTCTGGTAAAAAACGGATTTATGTGACAAGGAGGACAATATGGTGGAATTTAACTCCATAGAAGAAATTTTGGATGATTTAAGACAAGGGAAAATTGTGGTTATTCTCGATGATGAGAATAGGGAAAATGAAGGAGATGTTATATGTGCTGCGGAATTTGCCACGACAGAGAATGTGAATTTTATGGCAAGCTATGCAAAGGGCTTAATATGTATGCCTATGGCACCGGAATACACAGACAAGTTAAATCTTCCTCAAATGTGTATAACCAATACAGATAATCACTGTACAGCATTTTCGGTATCTGTTGATCATGTAAGTACAACTACGGGTATTTCAGCATTGGAAAGAGGTATCACTGCAAGAAAGTTTGTCGATGATGATGCAAAGCCGGAAGATTTTAGAAGACCGGGACATATGTTTCCTCTTGAGGCAAGACCCGGTGGTGTTATAGAACGTCAGGGACATACTGAGGCCACAGTTGATCTGGTAAGACTTGCGGGGCTTAAACCTGTAGGACTTTGCTGTGAGATAATGAAAGACAACGGAGAGATGGCAAGACTTGATGATTTGGTGGATTTTGCCGAAAAACATCAACTTAAAATATCAACAATTGAAAAGCTGGTTCAGTACAGAAAAGAACACGAAGTATTTGTTGAGTGTGTTGCTAAGGCGAAGATGCCAACCCGTTATGGCGAATTTACAATACACGGATATATAAATAAACTTAACGGTGAACATCATGTGGCTCTGGTAAAGGGAGATATAACAGACGGAAAACCTGTGCTTTGCAGGGTTCATTCGGAGTGTTTGACCGGGGATGCCCTTGGTTCTGCCAGATGTGATTGCGGTCAGCAATACGATGCGGCAATGAAGATGATAGCTAAGGAAGGCCGTGGAGTTCTCCTGTATATGAGGCAGGAGGGACGAGGTATTGGTCTTATAAATAAGATACGTGCATATGAGCTTCAGGACAAGGGAAGAGATACTGTCGAAGCTAATCTGGAATTAGGTTTTCCGGAGGATGCAAGAGATTATACTATTGGAACCCAGATACTGGTTGACCTGGGTATTAAAGAACTCAGACTTATGACAAACAATCCGCTCAAAGTGTATGGATTAAAGGGATACAACTTAGAGATTGTTGAAAGGGTTCCTATTGAGATGGAACCGGGCGTTTATGACATGTTTTATCTAAAAACAAAAAAAGAAAAAATGGGACATATTTTAAATAACATAGAAGATTAAGGAGGAAAAAAATATGAAGACTTTAGAAGGAAAGATGGTTGTAGAGGGAGCAAAAATAGGTATAGTAGCTGCCAGATTTAATGAATTTATTGTTTCAAAGCTTATTGGTGGTGCTATGGATGGTCTTATCAGACACAATGTAAAGGAAGAGGATGTAACACTTGCCTGGGTACCGGGTGCCTTTGAAATACCTCTTGCTGCAAAGAAGATGGCTAAGTCCGGAAAATATGATGCAGTTATCTGTCTCGGTACTGTAATAAGAGGTGCGACAAGTCATTATGATTACGTTTGTAATGAAGTTTCAAAAGGTATTGCAGCAGTATCGTTGGAGACAGAAGTACCGGTTATGTTTGGAATTGTAACTACAGAAAATATAGAGCAGGCTATTGAGAGAGCCGGAACAAAAGCGGGAAATAAGGGATATGACTGTGCTCTCGGAGCTATTGAGATGATTAATCTTATGAAGCAGATGTAGTAGTGTGATGAATATGAAGTTACTTTTTTTTGACATTGACGGAACCCTGATTACAGATGACGGAAGACGTTTTTTCCCTGAAAGTGCAAAGGAAGCTATAAAGCAGGCCGGAAAAAATGGACATAAAACATTTATAAATACCGGAAGAGTTCGGGTTAATGTGGAAGAATTTATCACTGAACCCGGATTTGACGGGCTGGTTTGCGGTTGCGGAACCCACATAGAAGTTGGAGGTAAAGAACTATATCACAGAACAGTTGACCCCGGCATATGCAGGGAGATTGCCCATAAATGCAGAGAATACAGTATGATGTCCATATTTGAATATGCAAAGCATACGGCATATGATTCGCAATTAACCGGAGATGCACATAGAGATATTCTTGATTATTTCATTGCAATGGGAAGAAAACTGATTGATGATATTGATTCACCTGAATTTGTATTTGATAAGTTTACGGCTTGGTATGAGGAGGGTAATCCATACATCACAGAATTTAAAAAATACATTACCCAAAAAGGTTTTGAATACATCCGTCGGGAGGGAAACTTTTGCGAACTGGTTCCCAAAGGATTTTCAAAAGCAACGGGGATAGAATATCTGAGAAGATACTATGATGTTTCTCTAAAAGATATTTTAGTATTTGGAGATAGCAATAACGATTTGGAGATGTTAAAATATGTACCAAACAGTATTGCCATGGGCAAATGCACAGATGAGGTGAAAGAGGCGGCATCCTACAGAACCGATACTGTGGAAAATGATGGTATATATAAGGCGATGAAACATTTTGGAGTGATTTAATGAACGAGAGAAAACTAAAACAGATTAATATATTGGTGCTTGCTACTATATTGGTAAGTATTGTTGTCATGGGGCTTTTTATATTTGTTTTTTCACCGGGTAAAGAAAATCGTATTGATACAGATAATCTTAAAAAATACAATGAAAACTGGGTGTTGAAGTCAACCGGCGGCAACGATGATAAAATAATAAAGCTGCCGTTTAATGTTGATGCGGCAGCAGGTGAAACTGTTCTTATCATGAACAGGGTGCCGGAAGATGTAAATTCGGATACTGTATTGGTTATAAAAACAGAATTTCAGAACATTCTCGTTACGATAAATGATGAAAAGGTTTATTCAAACGGTGTTTTAAATGATCAAAAACTTATGAAAAATGCCGTTCCCTGCTATAACATAATTGACATAAGTAAAGCCGAACCCGGGGATATTGTATCCGTATATATTGCATCAGGATATAACAAATATAGCGGAAACCTTGGAAATATATATTACGGTACAAGAGGCGGAGCTGTAGCGGACATAGTCAGGGACAACGGAGTCAGTTTTGTGATAGCAGTGGCTATACTTGTGTTGACTCTGGTTCTGATTATATCCCTTCTTTTTATGAAAAATGTCAATGTAAACAAAATGAAGTCTGCATATGCTTTTGGCTTCATACTTGCAGCGGCGTTGTGGAGTATTACCGGCAACCCTATAATGCAGCTCATAACAGGAAATACCTTTGGCAGTTATATGTCCAACATGGTATTACTGCTTATAATGCCTGTATTATATATTATGTACCAGCGATGCTTCGCTGTAAAAAGACGTTTTGCAAGAATATTTGAAATTGGTATATATGTATTTGCTGTAAATTTTATAACAGGTGTGATTTTTCAGTTCTATTCCGTTTGCGATTTTGCAACTTATGAAATTTTTACGAAAATCCTCATTACTATTGCATTGATTCTTTTATCGGGTATAATGTATCTTGCGGCGGATGTCTTTTCTGATAAAACCATATACAATAATTTTTTTGCCAATATGGTTTTAAGTCTGGCATGTATATTTGAAGCATTTTTCTCTCTCTTTGGTTTTTATAAAGCCGTAGATGGAATTATACTGCAGATTGGAGTATACGTTTTTATCATACTGTTGGTTGTTACAGTTGAAAAAGGCATAATAAGAGAAATGAACCAGCAAAGGGATGATGCTCTTAGCAATATAGATGAAGAAAAGAGAAAAACCGTAAAGAATATCAATACCAAACTTATATATGGTGCTTTGAATACTGTGGTAAATGACTTAAAAACAAAGGACAGGGAAAACAGCAGACTTTTATACAATACATCCATATATATGAAAAATAATCTTAAAGCCATAACAGACAGGGATTTAGTTCCTTTTGCAGAAGAGCTGGAATATATTAAAGCATATATTGGTATACAGACAGGAAAAAAAGAAGAGCTTGAGGTATTGATAGAGGATAAAGTTACGAATTTTAATGTTCCTTTTAACACCATAGAACCTTTGGTTGAAAATGCAGTACTCAATGGTGCTATGATGTCACAGTCCACAGGAAGAATTATTATCAGAAGCTATGAGCGACTTGACTGTTTTGCGATTCAGATAGTAGATAACGGAAGAGGAATAGGACCGGATAAGAAATTTACCGGAAAACAAACTTTTAAAAATATAAAAAGACGTTTGAAGAAAATGTGCGGAGCAGGAATAGAGATAAATAATAAACAGGATAAAGGAACTATTGTTACGGTTAAGATTCCAAAAGAGGGATTTATTATAAAGGAGTAAGATTATGACTATATCTGAGCAGATTGTATATGGAATGATAAAGCCTTCCAGATATAAAGAAATTCTTGAACTTAAAAAAAGCAGATGGGTATCCTATGTGATTATTATGATGCTGGCTCTTTCAGTTATTTCTTTTGTGATTCCTGTTGCATCAAAAATATATGGCTTTGGAGGATTTGAAAATTTATTTACAAATAAAATATCAGATTTTCAATACTCCGACAATGAATTACAAATTGAGAAACCATACCGGATGTCAATAGGGTTAAACCATATGCTGATTGATACAGATTATGACACCGTACCTAAAAATCTGTTAAAAAAGGATGGTATTTACTATGCCTTCGGAAGTAAAAATGTAAAACTTGCATATACCATAGATGGAGTGATTCAGGCTGAAAATATATACAGACTGGAGGATATATTATGGGAGGGCTTTAGCAATGAAACATTGTGTGAAATGATACCTTATATATATGTTATGCTGCTGTTCATGTTTATATTTAATGCAATTGGACATTTTATATCCAGTGGTCTGTTTGCACTGTTTCTTGCAATATGCGTGAATTCCATGAATAAATACATGAAATTAGGACTGTCATTCGGAAAGGTATTCATTCTTTCTTTTTACGGACAGTCCCTCTATATGGTAGTTTCAGCAGTTAATGATGTCATAGGCTTGTTGCCATCTGTATTGGTAACAATGATTGGCCTGTTTGTAACGGTTCATTTTGTAACTACGGCATTAATTACTATGAGCAAGGGTAATCAGATTTAGTATATCGGATTTCGACATAGAACTCATGGTACTGTTGTGAAAATGAGTATCGAAAGTAACCTCTCTGAAGAAAAACTCAGGGGGGTTATATTTATTTGCACTGTATTCGTCAGGAAACTCTATTTCTCCCATTACAAGGCCGTTAAAGTCATTTTCAAAAATATCAAGTTCAAGATTTAAATTGTTTTCTAAGGGAATAATATATCTTTTCTTTGTTATGATGTTTCCCTCGGCCTTGTTGATCAGAGACATATACTCTTCTTCGGTGAGAAAAATCTCATATTCCTCTCTTTTTAGTAGTCCGCTTGATTTAATGGTCAGAATGTATGTGGATTTCTGATCTGTTCCGGATATATTTTGCTTTTTTCTTGCACGAATTACCGGTGACGTTGATATATAAGCCTGTTCGATAAGACTGCAATCATAATTCATCAAATTAAACGGTATGGTTTTCAGTAAAAATTTTCTTTCAATTTCCATAATCTGTCTCCTCTGTATCTGAAATAAGCATATGCAGGTATAATGTTTATGCATATACTGTATTAACGTATCCTTGATTATTTGCGTTTTATGTATTATATTATATACTAATTATATATTTTATTGAAGATTATATTTTCAGATAATATTTTGACTGTTTGGAGGGAGATTATGAGCAGAGTTAATATGTTTTTTGCAAATGGATACGAAGAGGTAGAGGCACTTACCGTAGTTGATTTGTTAAGACGGGTAGGAATCCGGGTAGATATGATTTCAATAACAGATGACATGGTGGTGACCGGTTCACATGGCATCCCTGTGACTATGGATAAATTGTTTGACGATGCTGACGAAGCAGACATGATTGTCCTGCCGGGAGGTATGCCGGGAACAACTAATCTCATGTCTTTTGACAGACTTGGTGATATGATAAAGGACTACTGTAACAGCGGCAGATACATAGCTGCTATATGTGCGGCACCGACGGTATTCGGAAAATTAGGTCTGCTTAAGGATAGACGAGCAACCTGTTATCCGGGAATGGAAGAGGAGCTTTGCTGTGAGGAAGCCTTGGAGGATGCAGTAGTTATTGACGGAAAGATTATTACCAGCAGGGGACTTGGCACGGCTATAGATTTTGCTCTTGCTATAATCAGGGTTTTAGTTAATGAAGAAACAGCAGACAATCTAACTGATAAAATTGTTTATAGTTCTGACAAATAGAAGGAGTAAGTCATGTTTGAATTAAGTGTGAGAGATATAGTCAGAATAACGTCAGGAAAACTGTTATGCGGTGATCCTAATGTTATTGTAAGAGGTATATGCACAAACTCAAAAGAGATACAGGAAGGTAATCTTTTTGTCCCTGTCATAGGCGAAAAGGTTGATGCTCATATATTCATAGAAAGTGCACTGGAAATCGGTGCGGCAACGCTGACATCGAGACATTTTGATGTGGTGATTGCAGAAAAACCATATATACAGGTTGCGGACACAGTGAAAGCTATGCAGGATATAGCTGTATATATCAGAACGTTGTATAAAAAACCGGTGGTTGCAGTTACCGGAAGCGTGGGAAAGACAACTACAAGACAGCTTATAGCCTCATCATTATCAGGAAATTTAAATATATATCAGACAAAGAAAAATTATAATTCACAGATAGGGGTTCCTATCACAATGTCAGAACTCAACGAAGAAGCAGATATGGCGGTTCTTGAGCTGGGAATCAGTTGTGACGGACAGATGCAGGTTTTGTCAAATATTGTCAAGCCAGATATATGTGTGGTTACGGTTATCGGAGTTGCACATATAGAATATCTTAAAACAAGAGAAAACATAAGAAAAGAAAAGCTTGATATTACAAGCCATATGAACAGGGATGGCTTATTGCTTTTAAATGGTGATGATGAGCTTTTGGCTCAAATGAAGGGCAGAACCGGAGTAAAGACTATGTTCTACGGAACGAGTCAATGGTGTGATTTCAGGGCGGAAAATATACGATATGAAAATAATATGCTTGTATATGATTATGTTCATGGTGACAAGCGCGTAAGAGTACCATTAAATGTGTTAGGAAAACACAATGCTGTTAATTCTCTTGCGGGAATGGCAATATCTGATTATATGGGTCTTGATTTGGAAAAAGCAGCTGCGGGATTTGCAGAATTTGATGGTTTAAGACAAAAGATAATTAATATAAATGACAAATATACAATTATTGATGATACCTATAATGCCAGTCCGGACTCAATGAAAGCAAGTATAGATGTTCTTGATGAGTTTGAAACCACAGGTAAAAAAATTGCCATACTGGGTGATATGTTTGAGCTGGGTGAAAATAGTGAGAGATACCATTATGAGATAGGAACATACCTTACTAAAAAAAGTATTGATGAGCTTGTAGTGGTAGGAGAATTGTCGCAGCAGATAGTGAAAGCCGTTAAAGATGCAAAATCAGATATAAAATGCAATGTCTTAAAGGATAACGGAGAAGTTACATTATTTTTAATGTCTGTTATGAGTCAGGGAGATATCGTGCTAATAAAAGGCTCAAACGGAATGAATATGGGAGAAATTGTAAGTAATATCGTAGGAAGAAATGCCCCCCAAAATTAATGAAAATTTTTTTCAAAAGTTCTTGACATATAAAAACTCCTATGATATATTATTGACAGAGCAAAACAGTAATGATTATCATTATTGATAAAATATTTTTTAACGCGGAAGGAGAAATAATTATGAAGTACGTTTGTTCAGTATGTGGATATGTTCATGAGGGAGATGCGGCACCGGAGCAGTGCCCACAGTGTAAGGTATCAGGAGATAAGTTCGTTGCACAGTCAGGAGAGAAAGAGTGGGCAGCAGAGCATGTGGTAGGCGTAGCTCAGGGAGCTCCGGAAGATATTATGGAAGATTTAAGAGCTAATTACATGGGAGAGTGTACTGAAGTTGGTATGTACCTTGCCATGGCGAGAGTTGCTCATAGAGAGGGATATCCTGAGATAGGTCTTTATTGGGAAAAGGCTGCATATGAAGAGGCAGAACATGCAGCTAAGTTTGCAGAACTTTTAGGTGAAGTTGTAACTGATTCAACAAAGAAGAATCTTGAGATGCGTGTTGAAGCTGAAAATGGCGCAACAGCAGGAAAATTTGACCTTGCTAAAAGAGCGAAAGCTCTCAATCTTGATGCAATCCATGATACAGTTCATGAGATGGCAAGAGATGAAGCAAGACACGGCAAAGCATTTGAAGGTCTGCTGAAGCGTTATTTCGGCTAATATAAAGCAATTTGGAAAGGGTGGGATATGTTCCCGCCCTTTTTGAACTATTGCTGACAATGATTATATGCCTGATTCTTGCTGATAGTTTACAATTTGTTTATACATAATTCTAAATTTTGTGTTATTATTATAAAAAGGATGTTTGGAGGAAGAGTTTTGGGCGTTAAGTTATCTGAATTACAAGAGAAAGTTGAAATAAAATTAATAATAACCGCTGAAGGCTCCAAGGCAAACATGGAGATGAAAGGTGTTATTAAATCCATAATCCGGGATAATATGGCAATAATTGATATAGATTATGCATCGGAAAAGAAACTTAAATTTGACAACGTAAGGGTTGATCTTGAATGTGACAATGAAGATGATGTTCCTATATTATGGCGTGATGTTAAAATTGTATATTACAAATCAGAATATCTTTTACAGACACCTACTGAGGGTAAGAGACATAACAGGAGAAACTGTTTTCGTGTGGGAGTTTCTAAAAAGGCAGTTATGACCCTTGAAAGAAACGGTAATCGGACGGTTATGGTAAGAGATATAAGCCTTTCGGGTTTTTCAATTACGGACAGGAATAAGGAGCTCAACCTGAGTGTAGGCTCTAAGGTCAGAGTCAAGTTTGAAGATATCGGTCATATATTGGATTTGACAGGTGTTGTAGTGCGAATCGAGGAACATGAAGATATGATTATATATGGTATGGAGATAACTAACATATGTAAGGATCTGTCTTCGTACATCAGCGTAAAACAAAGACGTAACCGTATGTAAATGCAGGTTCTCATTGTGCAATATGTATTTTTTTCGGATAGAAAATCATAATCCATTGGTAAATACTTAAGAATTTTTTTTAAAACCTTGCAAATTCGTTGAAAAAAGGTTAATATTTTTCGTAGCAAAACAAGAATGACATCATGTGGCAAAAAGATATATATTTTTACGGAGGAATTTAAAATGGCAGTTAAGAAGGCAACCGTTGATTCAACTATGGCTAAGGTTGAGGCAGCAAAGAAAGCTGAGACTAAAGAAACTGAGACTAAGACAGTAGCTAAGAAGCCTGCAGCAAAGAAGGCAGCACCAAAGGCTGAAGAAAAGAAAGTTGAGACTAAGGCAGCTGAGACTAAGGCAGCAGCTAAGAAGCCTGCAGCAAAGAAGGCAGCACCAAAGAAAGCAACTACAACAACAAATGTTGTTATAGAGTATGCCGGTGGACAGGTTTCAACATCAGATATAGTTGAAAGAGCAGCAATCGTTAGTGGTAAGAAGTCAGTAAAGACTTTAAATGTATATTATCAGCCAGAAAATGGCATGGTATACTTCACAGCAGATGGCGAGGAAGGCTCATTCGCATTATAATAAAAGCAAAAACCCGTTTATATGTATTTACATATTAAAACGGGTTTTTTTATATGGTTTGACTTTGTATTATAATCCCTTAGCTTTTGCAGTGCATGCTTTCATTGCCTCAATGACTGAACTTCGAAACCCTTTTTCTTCGAGAACGCGTACAGCTTCTATGGTAGTTCCGCCCGGTGAACACACCATATCTTTTAATTCTCCGGGATGTCTGCCGGTTTCAAGAACCATTTTGGCACTTCCCAAAACCGCCTGAGCAGCGAATTTATAAGCTTTGTCTCGTGGCATACCATCAGCTACGGCAGCATCAGCCATTGCTTCAATGAACATAAATGTATAGGCAGGAGAACTTCCGCTTACGGCGACACATACATCCATAAGGGATTCCGGAATTGCCTCTGCAATACCAAAACTTTCTAACAGTGACATTATGTAAACAAATTCATCATCTGTTACATATTCATTTTTACAAACTCCGGTGACACCTTCTCCTACAAGGGCAGGGGTGTTAGGCATGGTTCTTACTATTTTTACAGAACCAAGATGTTCACTTAACCAGAGCAGGGTTTTACCGGGAGCTATGGTAACAATAATTTGATTATTATTTATAGTATCCTTAATATCCGCTGTAACGGCTTCATAAAATTGTGGCTTTACTGCAAGAAATATAACATCAGCTTCACGGGTAACCTGTTTGTTATCCTGAGTTGTGTTTATATTATATGTATCAGATATTTTTTTTATGGCGGCAGGCGATGCGTCCGATGCAATAATATCTGATGGAGCAATAGAGGCTTTGCTTATAAGTCCCGATATGATGGCTGATGCCATATTGCCGCAGCCAATGAATCCAATTTTATATCCCATAATTAAACACCCTTTTGCATATTGTTATGCAATCCTTCCTTTATGATTGTTGTAATGTTGCTCTTTTTTTTAGAGCTGTATCCGGATAATCCGTTATAATTCCGGTTACGGGTTTTTTTAGAAAAGTATCGATAAGCGAATTATTATTTAATGTCCAGACATAGATATCTTTTTTTTGACGTTGCATCCTTAGTATAAACCCTTTTGTTACAAATTTATAGTGGGGAGATATAAAATCTGCCTGACATAGTCTGAGACGTTTGCCGGGAAAGTATTCCTTTATCCGTGTAAGAAAAGTTGCTTTCCTTACACCTATAAGGAGTCCGGTTTTTACATTTTTATCAAATGTTTTTATCCTTGACGAAACGGAATCTAAAAAAGATTTTATCATGAAATCACTGTATGAAAATTCGGCTTTTGTCATGTCCACTACTCTTTGTTCAAATCCGGACTCTTTAAGCTCAATGTCCAATTTGATTTTTCCCTTGCACAAGGCTAATACCTCAGAGAATAACGGTGGATATAAACCTTTTCGAGAGGTTAATAAACACAATTCCCTGTAGGTAAGGGATGATATGGGATGACCTTCATAGGAGTCATCATGGAAAATAATAAGATTGTCATCCTTTGTTTTTCTTATATCAAATTCAACGTAATCAGCCTTTATATCTATTGCTATTTGAAAGGCTTCCAGACTGTTTTCGTGAAGAGCCAGTGCTGAGGCTCCTCTGTGGGCAATTACAACAGGTTTCATAAGACCTCCATTAATTTGTTCCTCGCAATTCTATTATAGGAGCACCTTTTCCGTTTATATAGTCGCCTGTGATAGTAACTCTGCCAATGCTGTCATCACGGGGAATTTCATACATTATATCGAGCATAAACTTCTCTATGATAGCACGTAAAGCTCTGGCACCGGTTTTCTTTTTTAAGGCTTCTTCGGCTATGGCATCATAGGCGGAATCATCGAATAAAAGCTCTACTTCATCTAAAGCGAGCAGTTTTTTGTATTGCTTCAGGATTGCATTTTTAGGCTCCTTTAATATTTTGATATACATATCCTTGTCCAATGCATCTAATGTAAATAATACGGGTAATCGTCCTAAGAACTCAGGTATCATACCAAAGTCACGAAGATCTTCGTTGGTTACCTCTTTAATTATGTTGTCGTCCTTTTCGTATTTGTCTTTAAGTTCTGCATTAAAGCCCATGGATGACTGCTTGTTAAGTCTTTGTTTTATAATGTTTTCAATTTCAGGGAAAGCACCGCCGCATATAAATAATATATTTCGGGTATTCATGGTGGTCATAGGTGTCATGGCATTTTTGCTTCCTGAACCTACGGGAACTTCAACATCCGCACCCTCAAGTATTTTTAACAAGCCCTGCTGTACGGCTTCTCCGCTGACATCCCTGCTGTGTGTTTCCTTTTTCTTTGCAATTTTGTCAATTTCATCGATAAAAACAATTCCTCGCTCAGCCTTCTCCACATCGTTATCTGCAACCGCAAGAAGCTTAGAAAGTATGCTTTCAACATCATCACCGATATATCCGGCTTCAGTGAGGGTAGTAGCATCGGTGATGGCAAGCGGAACATTGAGCAATCTTGCGATGGTTTTAACAAGATATGTTTTTCCGCAACCTGTAGGACCGAGCATAAGCATATTTGATTTTTCAATTTCGATATCATCCATTGAATTTGTTATAACACGCTTATAGTGATTGTAAACCGCTACAGAGATAGCTTTTTTTGCATATTCCTGACCGACTACATATTCGTCCAACATTGCTTTGATTTTATGAGGTGCAGGAATATTTTCCAGAGTGAGAGGCTGTTCCTCTTTCTGTTCTTCTTTTTTCTTCTTTTTCTTCACCTTTTGAGATTTTGGAATATCATCAAAAGGCATAAACTGTGACATATTGATGTTACCCATTTTACTGAGATCAATGTATTGCATGGCACTGTTGTTAAATGAATCAAAGCTCTTCTGCATACATTCATTACATATATGTATATCCCCCGGCATCTTAATAAAAGGTCCTGCCGTTGATTCGGGACGTCTGCAAAGGTAACAGTATTTTTCATATTCGTCCATATCGTCATTATTGTTGTTTGTATTATTGTTGTCTGGCATAGGTATCCTCCGTAAAAAACACTTTTAATCCATAGTATTATAGCACTAATTTTAAACGAATACTATTATATATTTATGGAAAAAATCTTGAAACTTTTATTTAATGGAAGTATAACTATATTATACTGTGAAAAGAGGTGGATTAAGCTTGAAAAAGAGAATACTTGCATATTTGGACTATATAGACAGGCTGCTTTTGGAAAATGAAGCTGACTGGGAGGATGAGATAAAAAAACATCTTGTACAGATAGGTTTTTTTGCCCATGAACGATTGGTACATCTTATAGTTATGGTGTTGTTTGCCATAGGTACTATTATGAGTATTTTATATCTGAACTATAGCGGAGACTTAATAATCTTTGCCTTGGTGGTTGCGTTAATGGTTCTCCTTATACCATATGTAATGCACTATTATCTGTTGGAGAACAGTGTCCAGAAAATGTATGTCCAATACGACAAAATGATTAATAAATTAAAAGAATCTTTTATTATGAAAGATGAAAAGTAATCTGAAAATAATAAGGCCCGGCAACAAGATTTTACCGGACCTTATTACTTTATCTGATGCTTCTGTTAGATTCGGTAGAGGCAGTATTCTCGTCGGTATCGTCCATACCGTTTTCAATGTCATTTGTTATATCATTTACACCGTTTTCTACACCGTCAATAACATCATCCACACCATCTTTTACATCATCAACAATATTGTCGTTTCTGTCGGTTTCGGTTGTTGTACCAGAACTCCCGTCTTTGGTTGTCTCGTCCTTTCCATCGCAACCTGTCAAAGAAAAACTGAGTAAAATAAGCGTTGTTGACAATAATAATATTGATTTTAATCTTTTCATAAAAATAAACTCCTTAAAATGATTTAATAAAAATAGTATTAGCTGTTTATTAGGAGAATATTTATAAATCAAGAGTAAAATTTTGGAAAATTAGTTGTCGCAAGGACATTCAGCAGCTTCTTCATCAATACAAGGGGTTGGATCCGGAGTAACACAAGGTGTTTTTGAATCATAAGGGTTGCATGGTTCAAGAGGCTTGATACTCCTGTCAAGAAGACTGCCGTTAACAAATTCCATACATAAGGATTCTTCACTCGGACTCAGACTGCCTTTGGAAACAATTGCTTTTCCGTTGTGAAGAAGCTGGTACTGTGAGAAGTAAATGGATTTAACAATAAGGGTAAGTCCGATAGTAACGGTTTCACCTGTTAAATCAAAATCCAGAACCTTTGGAATTGACATAAGGTTAAGTCCCTGTACAAGCTGGTTATTTGTAGTGGAAAAACCTACAAAATTAAGGGATGGTGTGGTTAAGGCTCCATCTGTGTACGAAACACCGTAAGGAGAAAATATTTCCATGGTTACAGATGTGGGATTTGTATCTTCGTCATATCCCGTATCTGTGGTGAGAGGCGGAAGATATATTATATCTGCGAGTGTGAGAGTTGTTAAAAGCCTGTTGCAGCAATCGTACAGCCTTATGGCAAAATCAACGGAAAGATTGGAAAGTTCCACTTCGTAACAGTTACTTCTGCCTGCTATTGGTGAAATTGTTACACCCGGAGTGTCACTCTGGTTGACAGTATAGGATATATCAATAACCTCAGCACTGGCGTAAACTGCTGTAGGAAAATCTGTGGCAATGGTGTCAGGAAGAGGAATTGTTCGACAGATATTAATTCCCAACTCATCATATACAACAGGAGCGAGTACGGTTAAATATTGTGGATCACCACAGCTTGGATTAACACAGATGTCATTGCAATTATCATTTAGTCCGTTTGCTATTGCGTTGCTTAATACTCTTTTGTGTGAGCAGCAATTAGACATAGATTTATTCCTTTCAAATATGCTTACAATAATATATTCGCTTTGGGAATTTTTGTTCTTTCAACTCCATATATTGTAAAAAAAGGATTTGGAAGAATTTGTATGGAGTATGTTTTTTCATATGAAAACAGGAAGATACTGATATATTCTGCCGGAAATAATATATATTATAATGTTATATTTGGAAACAAAATAACGCAGATTAAGGCTGTGTCAAAGGATTATCATATGGGGCTTTGCTGTATGGAATATAAAAATGATATATATTGCACATATATTACAGTGGCAAGAGAATTGGTGTGGCAGAATATGACAGAGGATGAGCGGCTTATTTTGTTTGCGGATGTAAATGATTTGTGGAACATGGAAAACTTAAAGTCTGTAGAGATAAATGATATGCCGGCAATTATGTTTCAGGCACAAAATCCTGTCACAAAAGAGGGTGAAATCAGATGTATTTTTCCGAATGAAGATAAGAAAATATATTCACTGGTGAATGACGAAAAGGGAATCTGCGGGTATGAAATAGTGGGTGATAACGAAAAAATATTTGTATGCTACACAACAAATGAAACAAAAGATAAACGGATATTCATGGTGACAGGAGAAAAAAATAATATAACATTAAAGGAATATGTTTTATCAGATTTGGATTATGTTGCTTTATTAAGAGACAGATGCGTACAAATTGAAGAAAAATTTAACAGTGAAAAAGAAAAAATAAAAAAGGAATATGAAGCTAAGACAGAAAGAGATATGAAGTACATAGAGGAAAATTACAGGGGGCAGTATGAGGAGTTGGAAAAACTCACAAAGGACATACAAAACGAGGGAAAAAGATGGCGAGAAATGTATTACAAGGCTGTGGCGGTGAGCCAAAAAAGACAGAAACAGCTTGACATAAATCAAAAAAAATCATAATATAAAAGATAGCGTCCTTTTTTATAAATAAAAAAGAAAACGCTATGGAATAATTTGTATTTAAACTAAATTATACCACAATATATGGATATGTAAAGGATTATTTATGAAAAAATTGGAAAATGAAAAAGAAGAATATAATATAGATAATTCCTGTCCGGTTGAAGAAACTTATAACAGAAAAAATGTTAACCGCATCAAGGCGTTTATAGTTTTGTTTCTTGCGGTTTTATGTATGGTTCCTGTTTTTATGTGTGTGCAGCTTGCAGGCAGACTTGCAGACATGAATGAGAAGGCTGACAGGCTGGAAGTTTCCATTAAGAATGAGGAAGCAATATCAGATGTACAAACTAATACTACTGAGGAGACGATTTCTGACGGTGAGATTTTGGCACTTGATCAGGCTGCATCGGATAATATCATAAAAAATACCACAGAGGAAGGTGGCGTTTTATCTTCGCCTGTTGATGAAAAAGAGCAAACAGGAAAGATTGAACATTATAACGGAAAAAAAGTTTACCTGACATTTGATGATGGCCCAAGCATTTATACGGAAGAGATTCTTCAGATATTGCGTGAAAAAGGTGTAAAGGCAACATTTTTTGTCGTGTACACCGATGATGAAGAGTTATGGGATGAGTACAGCAGGATTGTTGAGGAAGGTCATACGCTGGGAATGCACTCATACACCCACATATATGATAAGGTATATAAAGATTTGGAATCTTTCAAGTACGATGTCACCATGATACATGATTTCATATATGAGCAGACAGGAGTGGACAGTACATATTACCGATTTCCGGGAGGAAGCTCCAACACGGTATCAAGTGTGAGTATGCAGACACTTATGAAGTATATCTGTGAGGAAGGCTACACTTACTATGACTGGAATTCACTTTCCGGTGATGCAGTGGACGCATATCTTTCACCGGAACAGCTCAATAACAATATTATGGGATATGTAAGAAGTAACTATGGGGATTCCATGGTGCTTATGCATGATTTGAAAAATAATCACGCTACGGTGGAAGCGTTGCCGGCACTTATAGATACTCTTATTGAAGAGGGATATCAGATTTGCCCTATCGATGAAAGCACTGAGCCCGTTCAGCATATTAAGTACATAGAAGAGTAAATGACGAGGTGAAGGTCATGGATTATGCTATGGCAATGAACTACATAAATGAAAAAAATAAGCTCGGCAGTGTGCCGGGCTTAGTTAATGTTAAAGAACTTTTAAGGAGACTGGACAACCCGCAAAATAAGCTGAAATGTCTACAGATAGCAGGAACAAACGGAAAGGGTTCTGTTTTTGCGTTTGTACAGGAGGTACTCCTTGCGGCAGGATATAGGGTTGGGAGATATATATCACCCACAATATTTGATTATCGGGAAAGATTTCAGATTAACAAAGAGTATATACCGGAGGATAAATTTACAGAGATACTTGCAAAAGTTTCAGTTATTGTGGAAGAAATGGAAAGAGAGGGGATATATGCTCCTACTGCATTTGAGATAGAAACCGCCATAGCTTTCAGATATTTTTACGAGGAGAAGGTAGACTTTGCCCTAATTGAATGTGGCATGGGAGGACTGTTAGATGCAACAAATGTTATTGATACTCCTTTCCTTACGGTTTTTTCCTCGGTGGGAATGGATCACATGAGTTTTTTGGGAAATTCTGTTTCTGAAATTGCAAAAAATAAAGCAGGTATAATAAAACACAGTGGAGTATGTGTTTCATATCCGCAAAGAAATGAGGTAAAAAAAGAATTAAATTCGGTCTGTAAAGAAAAGAACGCGGAAATATATTACGTTGATGAAGATGAGATTTATATAGATAACATGGACATAAACGGTAGTAAATTTAGCTATGGAAACTGTCAATATGAAATTTCTCTTTTAGGAGAGCATCAGATATATAATGCTGTGACAGCCATAAAGATATTTGATATAATAAAAGAAAAGAGAGGTTTGAACATAAAAAAGGATTATGTGACGGAAGGCTTGAGAATGACAAGTTGGCCGGGAAGAATGACAAAGGTTAGCGATAACCCTCTTACATTTGTGGATGGAGCACATAATCAGGACGGATGGTTAAGTCTGAAAAATTCTGTAAATAAATATTTTACAAACAAGAAGATTATCTATATAATGGGAGTATTAAAGGATAAAGAATATACCCATATGGTGGATATACTAAAGGATACCATGAACTCTGTAATTGCCATTACCCCGGATAATCCAAGGGGACTTTCTAAAGAAAAATTGGCAGAGATTATCGCAGGATGCAAAATCCCGGTTTTTTGTGCGGAAAGTGCAGATGAGGCGCTGAGACTTGCAAGAGATAAGAGCGACAGTGACAGTGTAATTATGATATCAGGTTCTCTTTCCTTTATCCGTGAATACTTATAAAAAACAGATACAGGTTTAATAAAATGATTAGAATACAACATATACTCAGCAATCCGGCATATAAAACTTATATGAAAGATATTGAAAAAGCGGAGGAAGAAAGAGAATTCTGTCTCCATGGAATAAATCACAGCCTCGATGTGGCAAGAATAGCATATATTATAAATCTGGAAGAAAATCTTGGGTATGAAAAGGATATAATATATGCTATGGCTTTGCTGCATGATATCGGGCGCAGCGTGGAATACAGGGATGGCAGTCCCCATCATGAGGCAGGAGTGAGAATTGCCGGCGAAATACTCAGCCGAGCATCCTTTACACGAAAAGAAACAGAGCTTATAACAGATGCAATATCCCATCACAAAGCCATGAATGATAAAAAGAAAGATTTGCGATATGTGCTGTTTAAAGCTGATAAATTGTCAAGGAACTGTTTTTGCTGCAGTGTATATGATAAGTGTTACTGGAAAGAAGAGTTAAAGAATAAAACAATATTCTTTTAGACGGGAGGCGGATGATGACAGAACATATGCAGATTGGTAAAAGAGAGTTTGCCATAGGGAAAAAACCGTATATTATGGGTATTCTGAATGTAACACCGGATTCATTTTCTGACGGAGGGAAATACACGGACACAGAAAAAGCCCTGAAGTATGTAAAACAGATGATGGATGAGGGTGCGGACATTATAGATATCGGTGGTGAGTCCACAAGACCGGGACATACACCTGTATCTATAGCGGAAGAAATTGAAAGAACCTGTTTTGTTATAGAAGCGATAAAAGAAAACTATAATATCCCTATATCCTTAGATACCTACAAGTGGCAGGTGGCCCAGGCAGGTATTTTGGCCGGAGCGGATATGATAAATGATATATGGGGATTTAAGCAAAGTAAAAAAATGGCAAAACTTGTGGCGGAATCGGGAGTGGCATGCTGCCTTATGCACAACAGAAGTTTTGACAGCTATGACGATTATATAAATGATGTGATAAATGATTTGTCGGAGAGTGTTTCCATAGCTCTTGATGCAGGGGTATCACGGGACAAAATCATGATTGATCCGGGAGTGGGATTTGCCAAGGATTACAATGAAAATCTCACTATAATCAACAATCTGGAAAAACTACATGAGTTAGAGCTGCCTATTCTCCTTGCAACCTCAAGAAAATCTGTAATCGGTAATGCACTGAATCTGCCGGTGGAGGAAAGGGAGGAAGGCACTGTGGCAACCTCTGTGATAGGTCTTATGAAAGGGTGCAGTTTTTTCAGAGTGCATAATGTAAAGGCAAATTACCGGGCTCTTTCCATGACATGGACCGTATTAAACGAAGGGAAATAAGAGGGTAAAGTATGGACAAGATAATTATCAGGGATTTGGAGATATATGCCTATCATGGAGTTTTTCCGGAGGAAAAGGCGCGGGGCCAGAATTTTATTCTTACGGTTGAATTATCCATGGATCTCAGGGAAGCAGGCATGATGGATGACATTAAAAAAACAGTTAATTATGGTGAGGTTTGTCAGGATATTAAGCAGATTATGACCGGAAATAAATTTGACTTAATAGAAGCCGTTGCGGAAAATATATCAGATACAATTCTCCTCAAATACGAACCGGTAAAGTCTGTAAGGATTATTGTCAGCAAGCCTGAGGCACCTATACCTATGACTTTTGATACGGTGTGTGTTGACATTACAAGACATAAGCATATAGCTTATCTTGGTATAGGATCTAATCTGGGTGACAAGGAAAGTTATCTGGATTATGCGGTGGATCAGCTTGGAAAAGATGATTACATAAAGGTAAATAAGGTGTCATCATATATTTGTACAAAACCATACGGAAACGTGGAACAGGATGATTTTCTAAACGGATGTCTTGAGATAGAAACCCTTTATACCCCGGAAGAGCTCCTGTCTGTTGTAAATGACATAGAACAGGGCGCCGGAAGAAAAAGACTTATACATTGGGGACCGCGGACACTGGATATAGATATTCTTCTCTATGACAGAGAAATTATTATGAAAGAAAATCTTATTGTTCCCCACATAGATATGGCAAAGAGAGAATTTGTTTTAAAACCTTTATGCGAGATTGCACCTTTTGCATATCATCCGGGATATAATAAAACTGTTATGGAACTTTTTGATATACTTAATAATGGTTAGGAAAATGTGTAAAATAGTTCGGGAGGCGGAAATATGGCATACAAAACCTTTGCTGCAATATATGTTGGTTCCAGTGAGATAGCTTTAAAGGTATACCAGATTAGCAGTAAAAAGATTTTTAAACAGTTAGATTTTATAAGTAAAATAATTGAGCTTGGTAAGGATACTTACAGCAAGGGATATCTTACCACAGAGTCTATCCGGCAGGTGTGTGACATACTGAACGGTTTTAAGAAAAAACTAAAGGAATATCAGATTACCGAATACAGAGCATATGCCACAAGTGCCGTACGCGAGGCGGAAAATTCACAGATAGTTCTTGATGCCATAAAAAGAAGCACCAATATAGACGTAAAGGTTCTAAGTAACTCTGAACAGAGATATATCAATTTCAAGGGGTTGGTAGCCGGATATGAGAATTTTCATCAGGTTGTCAGTAAAAATACGGCATTTATTGATGTAGGTGCAGGAAGTGTCCAGGTATCTCTATTCGATAAAAATAATATGGTGGTTACGGAGAATATGCACATCGGTTCAGTACGAGTGAGAGATTATGTATCTATTATGGGCAACAGATCAGGACGGATGGACAGAGTCATTTCCGATTATGTGGAAAATGATATAGTAACATTTAGAAACATTTACCTGAATGATAAAGAAATAAAAAATATTGTAGCGGTAGGCGAGGTGGCAAATGCCGTAAAAAAAATTCTGCCGGAATTAAATATTCAGGATAAGATAAAAAGAGAACAGTTTGACCATATATACGACCGTATAGTCAGCATGACTCCGCATGAGCTTTCGGAAAGATACGGAATACCATACGAAAGAGCTACGCTTATGCTGCCTAATATTATTATATACCAGTCTTTCCTTAACAACTGCAAAGCGGAAGAGATATATGTACCGAACGTGGATTTTTGTGACGGTATTATGGCATCATATATGGATGAGGGTAGCAGAACCGTATTTGAACACAATTTTGAGGAAGATATAATCGCATCGGCGCAGGCTATAAGTAAAAAATATAAGAGTAATAAAAATCATATTGAAAAGACATCAGAGTATGCTTTAAAGATTTTTGATACGATAAAAAAGACTTACGGAATGGGAAAAAAAGAGAGACTTTTGCTGCATATCGCATCAATCTTACACGAATGTGGTAATTATATAAGTATGCAGAATGGCGCAGCAAACTCTGCATATATTGTGGAAAATACAGAGATTATAGGACTGTCCCATAAGGAGCGTATGGAGGTTGCTAATATAATCAGATATAATGTACTGTATTTGCCGTCAAAGGATAAAATATCAGCACAGCTTGATGGATGCGACTATATGACCATAGCAAAACTTACATCAATTTTACGCCTTGCCAATATACTTGATAAAAGTCATACGCAGAAAATTGACGATGTTAATATATCTGTCAGGGAGGAGCAATTGATTATATCTGCTAAGACCTATGAGGACATATCATTGGAAGCCGGTCTGTTTGAGGAGAGAGCGGATTTCTTTGAAAAAGTGTATGGAATAAGACCGGTTTTAAGATTGAGAAGAGGTGTATAGCATGTTGGATAAGAAATTACTTGAAAAATCTGAAAATTATTATAACAGGGAACTCAGTTGGCTTAAATTCAATTACAGAATTTTAAATGAGGCAAGGGATAAAAATTTACCTCTGTTTGAACGCATCAAATTTCTCAGTATTACAGCATCTAATCTGGATGAATTTTTTATGATAAGGGTTGCATCACTTATTGATTTGGTTCATGCCGGAGTTAAGAAGAAGGATATTGCGGGTTTTAATCCTGATGAGCAGCTCAAAATGATAATTGATGAGACAAAGGAAATGATGGGAGGTCAGTACAACACACTGAACCGTTCACTGCTGCCTGCCCTTGAATCAAATGGCCTTAAACTTATAAAGAGCCATGAGGAACTGACTGAAAAACAATCTAAGTTTGTTGATAAATATTTTGAGAAGGATGTATATCCGGTGCTGACTCCGATGGCGGTGGATTCATCCAGACCGTTTCCTCTTATAAGCAACAAAACACTTAATATAGGTGCTCTTATTCATGACAAAAAGAAAGACGTTGTGGACATAGCTACTGTTCAGGTTCCGTCTGTTCTTCCGAGAGTTGTTGAGCTTCCGTCAGAGGAGGGGAAAAGAGAAATTATACTTTTGGAGGAGGTTATCGAGAAAAATTTAGGAAAATTATTCCTTAATTACGAGATAATCTGTGCACATCCGTACCGTATAATGAGAAATGCCGATCTTGCCATAGATGAAGATGATGCGGCAGATTTGCTAAAGGAAATTGAAAAACAGATTAAAAAACGTGCATGGGGAGAGGTAATAAAGCTGGAAGTTGAGGCTGAGATGGATAAAAGGCTGTTAAAGGAGTTGAAAAAACAGCTTAATGTATCAGGCGAATCAATATATCGTATAAATGGTCCGCTGGATTTAACTTTTCTTATGAAAGTTTACGGCCTTGACGGATTTGACAATCTGAAGATTAAAAAATATATTCCTCAGCCTGTAAAAGAACTATCAACCGAGGAAAATATTTTTGATCGAATTAAGTCAAAGGATATATTGCTACACCATCCTTACTATGAATTTACACCGGTTATTGATTTTATAAGACAGGCGGCAACAGATCCGGATGTTTTGGCAATCAAACAGACACTTTACCGTGTAAGCGGAAATTCACCTATAGTGGCAGCACTTGCCAAGGCTGCCGAAAACGGCAAGCAGGTTACGGTACTTGTGGAGCTAAAGGCAAGATTTGATGAAGAAAATAATATCATCTGGGCAAAGAAACTTGAAAAAGCCGGTTGCCACGTTATATACGGATTGGTAGGACTTAAAACACATTCAAAGATTGCTTTGGTTGTGCGAAGGGAAGAAGAGGGCATAAAAAGATATGTCCATTTAGGAACCGGAAATTATAACGATATAACAGCGAAATTATATACGGATATGGGTATGCTTACTGCATCAGATGCTATAGGTGAAGATGCCACAGCCGTATTTAATATGCTGTCGGGATACTCTGAACCACCTACATGGAATAAGCTTATCGTTGCACCTATCTGGATGAAAAATAAATTCGTAAGTCTTATTTCACGCGAGACAGAAAATGCCCGTCAGGGGAAAGAAGCCCGTATTGTTGCCAAGATGAACTCGCTCTGTGACCCGGTTATCATAAAGGCATTGTATGAGGCATCAAATGCAGGTGTAAAAATTGATCTCATCATAAGAGGTATATGCTGCCTTAAAACCGGTATAAAGGATTTAAGTGAAAATATAACTGTGCGTTCCATAGTAGGAAATTTCCTTGAACATTCCAGAATATTTTACTTTTACAACGACGGATTTGAGGATGTGTATATGGGAAGTGCAGACTGGATGCCGCGAAATCTTGATAAGCGTGTTGAGATAACATTTCCTGTGGAAGATAAAGATTTAAAGAAACAGGTTATGAACATATTGGAAATACAACTTGCGGATACACTTAAGGCACACATAATGCGGCCGGACGGTTCTTACGAAAAACAGAATCTGCGCGGAAAGGAAAAACTGTGTGCTCAGGATTTCTTCTGTAAAGAGGCTTTGGGGAGTTTGAAAACAGAAGAAAAAACAGTGTCACGAGTCTTTGTTCCAAGAACAAAGGGTGAATAAATATTACTAAAGGAGGATTTTATAGTGGAAAAGTTTTTCAAAATCAAAGAGAGGGGCTCTACGGTACGAACTGAGATTTTTGCAGGAATTACCACATTCTTTGCAATGGCTTATATCGTATTGGTAAACCCAAGTCAGGTTGCGGCAGGAGGAGATACCGGATGGCTTGTGGCTGAAGGTGCAGATGCTGCTACAATGGGACAGATTTGGAACTCGGTTTATATTGCATCTATTATTGTTGCTGTAATCGGAACATTGCTTATGGCATTGTATGCTAACATGCCATTTGCCCAGGCATGCGGTATGGGACTTAACTCATTTTTCTGTACAATGTTTATATCAGGTGCGTTTTTTGCCGGTATAGATGTAGTTGAAGGTTATCAGTCAGGTCTTGTAATTATATTCCTGTCAGGTGTAGTATTCCTTTTCCTTTCCATAACAGGATTAAGAGAATATGTGGCAAAGGCTATGCCTGAATGTCTTAAGAAAGCAATACCAGCCGGAATCGGTCTCTTTATAGCTCTTATCGGATTCAAGAATGCCGGAATAATTGAAGCTAATAAATATACATTTGTACAGTTCTTCGATTTCCACGGAAGAATTGAAACTATTGGCACCGTTGCTGCGGACGGACATACCATTACCGGGCTTGAGGTATGGCACAGCATAGTTCCCGTACTTATTGCTCTCATAGGTATACTTATTATCGCTATCCTTGCAAAGTACAATGTAAAGGGAAATGTTATTATCGGAATTGTTGCAGGAACAATTCTTTACTATCTGTTTATGTGGGATTTACCAAGTTTTGACGTAAGCAAGATTGGTAAGTCATTTGAAGACTTCGGTGAGATTGGCTTCCTTGGACTCTTTAACAAAAATGCATGGGATTTAGCGTTCAACGGTTCCCATATTGGCGGCGTATTTTCCGCCGTTATGCTCATCATAGTATTTTGTCTTGTAGATATGTTTGATACTGTCGGCACAATTTACGGTACAGCATCTCAGGCTGATATGCTGGATGAAAATGGAGACCCTATAAATATAAATCAGTGTATGATGTGTGACTCTATCGGTACAGTAGCAGGTGCCGTGCTTGGTACATCTACATGTACAACATTTGTTGAATCTGCATCAGGTGTCAGCGCCGGCGGAAGAACAGGTTTCGCAAGTTTAATTACATCAATATGTTTTGCTCTTTGTCTGTTCTTAAGTCCTCTTGCAAATATTGTTCCAAGCTGTGCTACTGCACCTGCACTTATTTTTGTCGGTGTACTTATGGCTAAGAACTTTGCAAAAGTTGATATGGACGATATGCTTTCTGCAGTCCCTGCCTTCCTTGCACTTGTTATGATGCCGCTTACCTATTCAATTTCAAACGGTATAGGTATCGGCGCCATAGCATATGTGGTTATAGCTCTTTTCACAGGAAAGTACACAAAGAAGGACGTTGTAATAACAATAATTGCTGCATTATTTATATGTAAGTTTATATTTGTAACTATGTAGTTATTAAAAAACCGGATATGTCTTAAATTGGCATATCCGGTTTCTTTTATGGACTGAGCAGGGATGTTTCAGCGGAGTTGGTGAGTGGATGGCGCACCAGGTAATTAAAATAAACGAACACATCATGTCCACCACGGTTAAATACTTCTATATGAGCCTGATTAGGCAGATTATATTTTTTCTTTAGGTCAACTATGGTCTTGTGATATTCAGATAAATCCTTTGAAAAATCGGGTCGTGTCTTTATGTTTTCTCTGAGATATATGTCATAGGTTAATATCTGTTTAAAAGTTTCCGGAGCTTCATCAGTTATTTTATTGAAAAAATCCAATAAAAGATAATATCTTGATATACGAGAATGTTTTGCCTTTGTGTCAAAGTTCCGGTAATAATATTTTCCGAGACAATTATACATATCAAAAGCACTGTCAAAGAAATTTATCAGGTAGTTCATGGCATTTTGAAATTGTCCGGTGTTATAATATATTTCCACCACATTTTCCATGTGTTTTAAGTTTAGTACATCATCATAGCTTAGCCATCTTGTGCTGAGTACCTCATAGGGAGGATAGGAACGATACTTTAATCCGTATTCAGCAACTTTTTTTTCCATTAGTGATCCGGATAAAACTTTTAAAAAACCGAGCTGCAGTTGATCCGGTTCCATGGCATAAACCTGATTAAAGGACATCTTAAAAGAGTTAATATCTTCATAGGGAAGTCCGGCAATAAGGTCAAGATGCTGGTGAATATTTTTACTTTTTTTGATATCAGCTACATTTGTTGTAAGTTTTTTTAAATTTGAAATTCTGTTTATTTCCGTCAGGGTCTTTTCGTTGGTTGACTGTACACCTATTTCAAACTGAACTAATCCGGGTCTTAGGGAACTAAGGAGCCTGATTTGGGAATCGGTAAGTAAATCACCTGCAATTTCAAAATGAAAATTGGTTATTCCGTTGTCATGGCGGCTGATGAAATCCCATATTTTAGTTGCCCTGTCAGGATTACAGTTAAAGGTTCTGTCAATAAACTTGACTTGCGGTACCTGATTGTTAAGAAAAAACAAAAGCTCCTTTTCCACAAGACTCATATCACGGAAACGCATTTGCTTATCAATTGAACTCAGGCAATAGCTGCAGGAAAAAGGACAGCCACGGCTGCTTTCGTAGTATATAATCCTGTTCTTAAAATTGTCGGTATTATCATATAAAAAAGGAATATCATTTATATCTACGGCAGTATTGAGATAATTTCCCCATATTTCATTTCCGTTTCGGTAGAAAATACCATTTGTAAGAGCAATATTTTCGAGATTGTCTTCTTCAATAGCTTTGATTAAACGGTAAAAGATTTCTTCGCCCTCACCGCATATGATGCCGTCAACCATGGGCATGGATTTTAAATAATCTTCTGCCCGGTAGGATACCTCAGGACCTCCCACCCATATCATAGTGTCCGGTAACAGCTTTTTAAGTTCCGGTATAAGCCGGTTGATGTACCGGATATTCCATATATAGCAGGAAAAACCGATGAAATCAGGGGATTCACGATATAAATCCTCTAATATGTCATCAGTCTGATTATTTATAGTGTGTTCGGTTATTTTTATGTGTGGTGCAGTTAAACCATCTTTTTTAAAACGATGGTAAGCATACTTTTGTAAACTGTAAACTCCCGGATTAGAGTGAATATATTTTGCGTTAATAGCGGAAAGTAAATATTTCATTTGTTTTAAATCCTTGTAATTGATTAAAATTTATAAATTAGTTATAATTATAGCACACTTACGAATAGTATAGGTATTTTTTTTCTTTAAGGGTTCACCCAAAACTGAATGAAAAATATAATATAAGGGTATATACAATATAAAATCAGATTCTTTGGCAGGATAGAGGTTAAATATGAAACTTAGATTAAACTGTAATATTGAAAATACTGACAAATTCATAGATGGAGTTATCAGACGATATCATTTTGATGATAAGGACAAAACTGATATTTTTTCCGTGTATGAACAATTAAAAAAAATGATTTCACCTTATGCACTTTACAGAATTAACCAGTGGGTGAGCAGAGTTAAGGAGATAGATGATAATCAGACGGCACTTGTGGTTATTACCCTGGGGAAAGCTCCGGATATATTGTACGACAGATACACGGATGAAGGGAGGATACATGAAGCGTATATGTGTGAATGTATATCAAATGAACTTCTTCTTGGACTATATGATGAATTCAGCAGAAATTACGGACGACTTCACAGAAGATATGTAAGCGGATATGTTTTTCCGGAGGAAGAAAATTCACTTACAGGAATAAGAGAATTGTTGAAAAGACTTCAGGAAAATGAAGAAGAAAATATTGGTATAAAAGCAAATGAATACGGTGTTATGACTCCGTCAAAAACCGTTATCTTTTATGCGGTTTTATCAGAAAATCCTGTGAATGCCTGTGCAGGAATATGCAGTAGCTGTACCAATGCTGAGTGTAATTACAGAAAAAAAGAGGACAATATTAAATTAAACTACGGATATCAGCGGATTTTTTCGCATTAATACATTCTTTTTTACAATTAAATTGCGCTATTAATTTTATCGTGGTATTATTGCATCGGGAGGATATAAAATTTTTATGATGTAAAGGGGAAGATTATGAAAAAAAATAATAAGGTAGTTGTTGGTAACAGAGGCTTTTCACTGGTTGAACTTATTATCGTTATAGCTATTATGGCTATATTGGCGGGTGCTATTACACCGGCAGTTATTCATTATATCAGAAAAGCAAGGGCATCAAGAGCAACAGAGGAGCTCAGAACCATAGTTACTGCAGTTGAGACAGGTCTGGTATCGTCATATGCGGATGAATATGAAATAGAGGCTGATAATATATATGTGGACGGTTCCGGAACAAGTCACACCTGCGGAATCATGACAAACTGGATGCTCAGTCGTGCACAGAATAAAAACACAAGTGATATAACAGATGCAAATAAGTTGGAATATTATTTTGCACAGCAGGCTTTAGTTGAACTTAATGCAGAGGATGGCAGCGACTTTCCGTTCTTTAGATTTACCGGAAACGAAGATGATCCGTTGGGCTATGATTGTGATGTCTTTTCCGGAAAGTATGGTTGTCCCGGGGTTATTGTTGCATATAGCGACAAAGGGAAGGTTTTATTTGCACAGTACTATAATTATGGATGTCTTATAGAATACACCATCGGAAACGGATATTACTTAGTTGAGGATGAAGAATTTGCATCATCACCGAGATTAAAATAACTTGAAGCACTGACAGATATGGAACAGCTCTATATCTTAGAATAGTCCAAATTTTTCTGTTGCAAGTCGTTTGTGTATAATATTTTGAACTTTCGGGAAATCAAAGAGTGTGTGAAATTTTTGTGTGTGAAAAATGAATGATATATAAATTCTAAGTTTATCGTAAATTTTAGAAAAGTAAATAATTATGACCTTAGAAAATAAACTCGGTATTACTGATTCGGTTGAATTAGCCAAAGAAGAGGAAAAAATTAGCAAAAAAAGAGCGATTGAACTCTTTGAAAGCGGATATTTAGATAGTCTTGAAGCGGGAACATTTAATTCACTTACAGAAATTCATAAATATTTATTTGATTCTATTTATGATTTTGCCGGTAAGATAAGGACTGTTAATGTGGCAAAAGAAAATTTTCGATTTGCACCGCTTATGTATTTACAATCTGCACTTGAAAACATAGAAAAAATGCCACAATCAACTTACGATGAAATTGTACAAAAATATGTAGAAATGAACATTGCACATCCTTTTCGTGAGGGTAATGGCAGAAACACAAGAATTTGGCTCGATTTAATTCTGAAAAAAGAACTGGGTCAGGTGGTCGATTGGAGTTTGGTTGATAAAGAAGATTATCTTTTGGCCACGGAACGCAGTCCTGTTAAAGATATTGAAATCAAGCACATATAAAAACAGGCATTAACTGATAAAGTGAATGACCGGGAGATTTATATGAAAGGCATTGACCATAGTTACTATTACGAAGGCTATTCGACATTCAAGATCAATGATTTGTAATTGAAAAAACTTATCTATAGTCTCTCTTGACTGCACTATCCACAAATATGGGATTTATCGGGAAACTTACAATATCTCCTACGTTTATGTCAGCGCCGCTTATATCAATCATAAGTGATGTGAGACCTATAAATCCAAGGACGGGATAGGTCTTGCCTTTATAGTGTGCATAAAAAATTCGTGGAGATTTTGCACTTTTAAATAGCTTGTATATAAAACGAGGAATCTGGGAAAATTTTGTGCAGTCATTTATCTGCTGTATACCTAAACCGTGGGAATAACCTATGGGTACAATGGCAATTTTAGTTTCCCTTTTAGTAGTATAGGCATAGCCGTAGCCTATGTTTTCTCCGGCAGGAATGACATTTATGTCCTCTATTGGGGCTTCCAACTGTCCGGTGGATGAATACCCGTAATTTCCCGGAAGAGGAACCCTGCCAAGCAGTGCAGAACCGACCCTGACAGCATCAAGGCGTGTTTCGGGATATCTGAGAAATGCGCTTGTTGCGGCAATGTGACGACAGCCTGTATTTATACCCTTATCTGTAAGATAGTCACATAAGTCTGTGAAAAGTTTAAATTGACTTTTTGTATTGCTGTCTTTTTTGTATGCGGCAGTAGAAAAATGTGAATAAATACCGGTAATGGTCACATGCTTCATGGAAGTAATTGTATCGGAAATCATATCCATATCCTTAGCAGGAAAACCATGTCTGCCAAGACCTGTATCTACGCATATATGAGCTTTTGCCTGCATGCCTAAGTCTGAGGTTGTGCTTTCTGTCCGGTTTGCACAGTCGGATGTTGTTATGCTTAATACAATGTCGTTTTCCAGTGAATTTTTGATATCATCATAGGAGTATACAGGGGAAAGATTTATAATCTCACATTCAAACCCTGATTGTCTCAGCAGGAGAGCATCGGAAAGCTCCACCACCGCTAAAGATTCTATACCTCTTTCGACAAGAAGTCCGGCAAACTCTAACAGACCGTGGCCGTATGCATTTCCTTTGATAACGGCGATGACCTTTGATGAACCGGCGAGTTCTTTTGTTATATCTATATTTTTGATTAGTTTTTGTTTGTCTAAAAAAAGAGTTGGCATATATATCTCCTTATAAGGTATCATAAAAATCTGTCTATTAATACAATTTATCATACGAAGCATATTTATTCAATTAAAAAATAAATATAATACAAGTTTAACCATAAAAGCAGATATTCTAAACATTAAAAGTCTTGAAATTATTTCTGTATGTTTATATAATTCCCATAGAAAGGTTTGAGCAAATTAAGATAATATGGAGGAAAATGTTATGAATCCCATGGCACTTATGAAAATGAAGGGAATGTTTGAAAAATTCCAGGGAAATCACCCTAAAATACCTATGTTTTTTAAGGCTGCATCAAAAAGCATAGGAGTGGACAGTATAATAGAAATCAATGTTACCACAGCAGAAGGAAAAACTTTATGTACAAATATGAAGGTTACAAAAGAAGATTTGGAATTGGTAGAACAGTTAAAGCAGATAATGTAAAAAATGATAAAGACAGACTTGTATCGGTTCGGGATATAATATTACTTTGCTCCGTATTGTTACTTTGCACCTGCGTTTTTTTGCTTATGCTGACACATGGGGAAAAAGGGTTTAAAGTAAGTATTACAGTTGATGGTGAGGTAGTAAAAGAGATGGAACTCTTCACTGACGAAGAGTATTGTTTACAAACTGATAAGGGGACCAATAAAATAATAGTTAAGGATGGGTCTGTGTCTGTGGCGGAGGCGGATTGCCCTGACAAAGTATGTGTTAATCATAAGCCGATATCTGCTGAAGGAGAGACTATTATATGTCTTCCGCACAGGATGGTTATTGAAATAGAGGATTAAAATATGACTGACGGTAATATAAATAAAAAAGAGACAAAAATTCAAATAAAAAAAGAAAATTACCGCAATGCAGAGATAAAAGGGAACCAAAGAACAGCCATGGCAGGTGTGTTTATGGCACTTGCCATGATACTGTCATATTTTGAAAGTCTTATACCCTTTAATTTTATAGTACCCGGTGTTAAACTGGGGCTGGCTAATCTGGTCACCATTATATCATTGATTAAGCTTGGTGTTAAAACCACAATTTTAATCAGTTTTGGAAGAATAGTATTGTCAGGAATACTGTTTGGCAATTTTACGGTGATTATATACAGTCTGGCAGGAGGAGCTGTCAGCATACTGATGATGTGTTTGGTAAAAAAAATTGGAATATTTACAACAACAGGTGTCAGCATCTGCGGAGCCGTTGCACATAATTTTGGTCAGCTTGTGGTTGCGTGCCTTGTTTTGGAAAATACAAAAATAATGTACTACATGGTTGCACTTGCTGCTTTTGGCGCTGTTTCAGGTACGGTTATAGGAATATTAGCATCACTCATACTAAGAAATATCAGATTTTAGACCCTTTACCAACATCATATTTTTTTTCAGAATACAGGGAAGATACGCATTGTTAAATTATTGTGTATTTTCCCTATATTTTATTGTGAAAAGACTCATTTTATATTATAATATTGATAAATATTATTATTAAGCGGGTTGGAGTAATGAAATTTACATTTAAAGGTGGTATTCATCCATATGAGGGTAAAGAACTCTCTATGGATAAAGAGGTAAAAGAATATCTCCCAGAAGGAGATATGGTATATCCACTGAGCCAGCATATCGGGGCACCGGCGGAACCTGTGGTAAAAAAAGGAGACAGAGTGCTTGCCGGACAGTTGATAGCTAAGGCAAGCGGTTTCGTATCAGCGAATATTCATTCGTCTGTATCAGGAACGGTAAAGGCTATAGAACCACGGCTTACGGCATCCGGTTCAAAGATTAAATCCATAGTCATTGAAAATGACAATCTTTACGAGATGACACAGTTGAAGGGTTGCGAAAAGCCCGTAGAAGATCTTACAAGAGATGAGATTATTGATGCTGTCAGAAATGCAGGTATTGTTGGCATGGGAGGTGCGGGTTTCCCTACACATGTTAAACTTTCACCAAAGGAACCTGACAAAATTGATACAATAATTGTAAATGCATCTGAGTGTGAGCCATATCTTACATCGGATTACAGAAGGATAATGGATGATGCAGATAAAGTTATAGGTGGGCTAAAGATAGTTCTCAGTTTGTTTCCGGGAGCAAAGGGTATTATAGGCATAGAAAACAATAAGCCCAAAGCCATAAAATTGCTAAGGGAAAAACTTAAAGATGAGCAGAATATAGTTGTCAATTCTCTTAAGACCAAGTATCCGGAAGGCGCAGAAAGACAGCTTATATATGCAAATACAGGAAGATATATAAATTCAAAGATGCTCCCGGCTGATGTGGGATGTATAGTTCACAATGTCGATACTGTATATGCCATATATGAAGCGGTGACGGAAGGAAAACCTCTTATTGACAGACTGGTTACATTGTCAGGGGATGCTGTGAGTGAGCCATGCAATATTTTAGTTAAGCTTGGAACCGGATATAATGAGCTTATTGAAGCGGCAGGCGGTTTAAAAGGAACTCCTGAAAAGATTATTGCAGGGGGACCTATGATGGGAAAAGCAATTTATACCACTGACATTCCTGCAACAAAATCCTCATCGGCGATTCTTTGTATGACAAAAGATGAGGTCGCAGAATACGAGGAAGGTCCGTGTATACGTTGCGGAAGATGTGTATCGGTATGTCCCGGAGGAATAATGCCAAATACACTTGCAACCCTTGCTGAAAAAAATCAGACAGAAGAATTTATAAAGTTAAATGGTATGGAATGTTGTGAATGTGGCTGCTGCTCATATGTATGTCCTGCCAAGAGACATTTAACCCAGACAATTGCGGGAACGAGAAAACTTGTTCTTGCGAACCGCAAAAAATAGGAGGATAGATTAATGGATGATATGAGTTTGAAGGTTTCTGCTTCCCCTCATGTGAGAAGCAAGGATACCACATCTGATATAATGTTTGATGTGATTATAGCTCTGGTGCCGGCATCTTTATTTGGTATCTGGCAGTTTGGCAGATCCGCTGCTTTTTTGATAATAGCCTGTATTCTGTCATGTGTGGCTTTTGAAGCGTTATATCAGTGGGGGATGAAGAAAAAGATAACAATTTCCGATTGTTCGGCGGTTGTTACCGGCTTGCTGTTAGCACTCAATTTGCCGCCGAATCTTCCGATATGGATGGCGGTGTTAGGCTCCGCATTTGCTATTATCATTGTAAAACAGATCTTTGGAGGACTCGGACAAAACTTTATGAATCCGGCATTGGGAGCAAGATGTTTTCTACTCCTCACATTCGGAAGGTTTATGACATCCTTTGTCCTTGACGGAGTGTCTGCAGCTACACCTCTTGCCCGGGTAAGAATGGGGCTTCCCGTTGATTTAAAGGATATGTTCTGGGGATATACGGCAGGAACAATTGGAGAGACTTCAGTTATTGCCCTGCTTATAGGTGCATTTTATCTGATTGTAAAAAAAGTAATAAGTCCGCGTATACCTGTATTTTATATAGGAACTTTTGCTTTGTGTATAGCTGTATATGCCGCTGTTAAAGATATGAACGTGCTTGAATTTACTCTTATTCATCTTTGCGGAGGCGGTCTTATGCTCGGTGCATGGTTTATGGCTACAGACTATGTTACAAGTCCCATAACACCTAAGGGTAAAATTATATTTGGTATTATTCTCGGGCTTCTCACATTTGTATTGAGAATATACGGAAATTCCGCCGAGGGTGTATCCTATGCAATAATCTTTTCAAATCTGCTTGTTCCGCTTGTTGAAAAAGCAACTGTTCCTAAATCCTTTGGGAATGGAGCAGATATAAAGGATGACAGTGATAAAAAGAAAGAGAAAACAGAGGTGGAGGAAGATACAAAACCTAAGGCTGATGAAATTAAATCAAAGGATAAATTTGACGGAAAATCCGTTGCAAAAGCAGTTGCAGCCATATTTGTGATTACGCTTATCATGGGTGCTGCTTTAGGACTTGTATACAACATTACTAAGGAACCTATCGAAAAAGCAAATAAGCAGGTTGTGTTGGATGCTTACGAAACAGTGTATCCTTCGGCAGAAAAAGTTGTGGCGGAAAATGACATGGACTATGATGCTTTGAACGAGGCTTTACATCAATTTTCCATAGGCAATGTATATATTGACGAGTTTGCCGTTGCATTAAATGAATCGGGGGATGGCATAGGTTACGTTATTACAGTCACTAACTCCAAGGGTTACGGCGGTGATATAAAAATGATGGTAGGTATTGATTTTAACGGAATTATACAGGGTATATCATTCCTTGAGTTAAATGAAACAGTTGGTTTCGGTATGGAAGCTGAGAATCCTGAATTTATCAGTCAGTTTGTCGGAAAAGATGTTGTATCATTCCAGTACACAAAGAATGGCTCGGATAAGGATGATGTAGTAGATGCTCTTTCCGGTGCTACTGTTACAACCTCTGCTGTTGTAGATAGTGTCAATACTGTTATGACACTGGTTATATTGTTGGGAGGTGGAGAATAAATGAACAGGATAACAGACAGATTATACACAGGTATAATTAAAGAAAACCCTACATTTGTTCAGATGCTCGGTATGTGTCCGACACTTGCAGTTACAACATCTGCCATAAATGGTATGGGTATGGGACTTGCAACCACCGCAATTTTAATTATGAGTAATCTCATGATTTCCCTTCTTAGAAAAGTTATTCCGGACAAAGTGAGAATACCGGCATATATCGTAATTATTGCCTCATTTGTAACCATAATACAGTTTATCATGCAGGCATATACTCCTGACTTATATAAAAGCCTGGGACTATTTATACCGCTCATAGTTGTAAACTGTATTATACTTGGCCGTGCAGAGGCATACGCATCAAAGAATCCGGTTATACCATCCGTATTTGACGGTGTGGGCATGGGTCTTGGATTTACTGTAGGCCTTACATTTATCGGAATTATAAGAGAATTTTTTGGAAATGGTTCGGTTTTTGGCATTGACCTTGTCAAACTTATACAGGAAAAAAAGATTTTCCTTCTCAATGATATTGTGAGCTCTGAGTCATTCAGTACAATAACTATATTTAAACTTGCGCCGGGTGCTTTTTTCGTTTTAGCATTTATTATCGCCTTTATAAACCACAGAAACATAAAAAAGGCAAAGAAAAACGGTGGTGAAGCAAAACTTTGCAGGTTGGCAGATTGCGCAAATTGTCAGAATACCATGTGTCAGGGAAGGGAGGAATAATTCATGAATATAATTTTATTAGCTATATCAGCAGCATTTGTTAATAACGTTGTGCTTAGCCAGTTCATGGGTATCTGTCCGTTTCTTGGTGTTTCAAAAAAGATAAGTACGGCAGCAGGTATGGGCGGAGCTGTTATATTTGTAATGACTATTGCATCAACAGTAACAAGTCTTATATATAACTATATTTTAATACCTTTTGATTTACAGTACTTAAACACTATAGTGTTTATACTTGTAATTGCTGCATTGGTACAGTTTGTTGAAATGTTTCTTAAAAAGTCCGTTCCGTCATTATATCAGGCGTTGGGGGTCTATCTTCCTCTTATAACTACAAACTGTGCAGTGCTTGGAATTGCACTCACAAATGCGCAGAATGGCTATAATATTCTTGAGTCTGTCATAAACGGAATGTTTTCAGCGGTTGGTTTTGCAGTGGCGATAATTATTCTTGCCGGTATAAGAGAAAAGCTTGAAAAAAGCGATATACCGGAAAGCTTTAAAGGTGCACCAAGTGTGCTGATAGCTGCAGGGCTTATGGCAATTGCTTTTTCCGGATTTGCCGGATTGATTTAAAAAGGAGGATACTATGGATATAATGTCAATTGTAATTGCGGCTGCGGTCGTGAGTATAGTAGGTATATTAGCAGGAATTCTTCTTGGTATTGCCAGTGAGAAATTTAAAGTTCGGGTAGATGAAACGGAGATAGCCGTACGTGAACTTCTTCCCGGAAACAACTGTGGCGGATGCGGCTATCCCGGATGTGACGGATTAGCTGCTGCCATAGCAAAAAAAGAGGCACCGCCAAGTGCATGTCCGGTAGGGGGAGATGAAGTTGCATCAAAAATTGCCGAGCTTGTTGGCGGAGAAGTATCCACAGTGAAAATGGTTGCCCGTGTCAAGTGTGCCGGGGACTGCAGTAAAGCAAAGGATGCTTACACGTATGTGGGACCTAAGAATTGTAAAATTGCAGCTAATGCACCGGGCGGGGGCCCTAAAGCGTGTGAATATGGTTGTATGGGTTTTGGCTCCTGTAAGGCAGTCTGCCAGTTCGATGCAATTAGTATAGTTGATGGCATAGCGGTTATAGACAGGGAAAAATGTAAATCCTGTGGGATGTGTGTGGCTGAATGTCCGCGAAACATAATAGAGATGATTCCGTGCAATGCAAAGGCTGTAGTTGATTGTAATTCAATGGACTTTGGAAAGGATGTAAAAGCAGTGTGTCAAAGTGGTTGTATAGGCTGCGGAATATGCGCCAAAAATTGTCCGGAAGATGCTATAATACTACAAAATAACCTTCCTGTAATTGATTATAATAAATGTACCGGTTGCGGAACTTGCAAGGAAAAATGTCCTGTAAAGATAATCAAATAGGTTATAAGTTGAATATACTATTATAAAAATATTAGGAATCCCATATGCGTTTTCTTGAATTAAGGGAAAAGGAAGTAATTAACTGTAAGGACTGCAGAAGACTGGGGTATGTTGCCGACATTGATTTTGATCCATGTTCAGGCAATATATGCGCCATAATAGTTCCGGGACCGGGAAAACTTTTTTCCTGTTTTGGAAGCTGTACGGAATATTACATAAAGTTTTGTGATATAGTCCGTATAGGACCGGATATTGTATTGGTTGATATTGATGCCTGTGATATCCGGAAAATAGCGGGAGAATGATAAAAAATATGAAGCATATACAAAGGAGATAAAATATGAGATGTCCATTTTGTGGAGACGATAATACAAGAGTTATTGATTCAAGACCTGCTGATGAGAATCAGGCAATCAGGAGGAGAAGACAATGTGATGAGTGCGGGAAGAGATTTACCACTTATGAAAAGGTTGAGACAATTCCTCTTATAGTCATAAAAAAAGATAAAAACCGTGAAACCTATGACAGATCAAAGATAGAATCCGGTGTGGTAAAATCATGTCATAAAAGACCGGTTTCAGTGGATGATATCGAAAAATGTATCGATGAAATTGAAAATAAAATTTTTAATTTAGAGATAAAGGAAATAGAAAGTAAACTGATTGGTGAGATAGTTATGGATCAGTTAAAGGATCTTGATCAGGTTGCTTATGTCAGATTTGCCTCAGTTTACAGAGAGTTTAAAGATGTTAATACATTTATGAGTGAGCTGAAAAAGCTCCTTGATAATAAATAGGAGCAAGTATATGTCGGACAGCTATATAAAACTGATAAAAGGCGGAGAGGGAGAAATTGTAGAAAAAAAATCACGTTTTATCGGACAGATAGAGCCGGTAAACAGTGAGGAAGAAGCGTATGCATTTGTGGAAAAGATAAAGAAAAAACATTATGATGCAAGACACAATTGTTTTGCTTTTTCCATAGGTGAAAAAATGCCTCTCCTTAGATTTTCAGACGATGGTGAACCACAGGGAACAGCGGGAAAACCTATACTTGAGGTTATAAACGGTTCGGGTATCCACAACATATGTATCGTTGTCACCAGATATTTCGGGGGAACATTACTCGGAACGGGAGGACTTGTGAGAGCCTATACCGATGCCAGCAAAGAGGCTTTGAAACAGTGTGAAACAAGACTTATGCAAAGAATAATTCCCGTGAGTATCTGCACAAACTATACCGATATGGGAAAAATACAGTACATTTTAAATACGGCAGATGTGAAAATCTTAGATACGGATTTTGCTGAACAGGTAAGGTTTAGTACCCACATTCCTGCGGCGGATTATAAGAAAATACTCGGTGATATAACAGAGTCCACCGGAGCAAGGGCAGTATATGATATAGGGGATGAAATATTTGGCTAAGCCTATATCAGACTGTTTACGAAGACAACTATAATCATAACCAGTATAATAAGCGGAAGCACCTTGAGCAAAAGGGTGCTTTTTCTTATTATGAGATTAAGTATAAGTGTAGAACTAACGGCAATAATACCAAAAAGTAACAGGTTCAACAGAAGGGCTGATGAGGATATAATAAAAAGACACAGTACTCCTGTAACGATAAGAGGCAGAACAGGAGTGATTATATTTGTGAACTTTATCATAAAAGTTTCCATTGGTGAAAGGGATATGTAGATGTTTCGTTCGCTGTCCTGTAAAAACATTAAAAGCCCCATTAAAGCCGAAAATTCAATTAAAATAAGACAGAGCTCATAGACAGGAATATTGATTCGGTAGGTTTCGTCTTCATAGATGTATTTACCACCTGTAAGAGATTCAATATTAAATACTTCATCACTATACAGGTAGGCTGTGATAGAGTTCCTGAGTTCCTGATTATACTCAGGCATGTTCACAACATCTGTTAAAATTTCAGATGCACAAACTTTCAGTATGGAACTGAAAAATGTTTCGGAAATTGCAGAGGAAACAGTTGAAGAAGGAGTGTCATACATAACCATAGGTGTATCGGTGATGCCATCAATATAATTCTCAAAAAAATTTTCAGGCAAATAAAAACCGCAGTGAGCATATCCTGATTTTATGTCATTAAACAGAGTATCTTTGTCGCAGACCTGATAAAAGTCATACATGGTGTTTATCTCCTCAAGGGTGGTAAACACTTTCTCTATATAATCTGTTTCGTAATCACAGAAAACGGCAACACGAATGGAAGAGGATTTATTCTTTTCGGGAAGACAGGTGTATATCCCGGTGAGAATGATAATTGATAAAAGCATAAAAATATATGATTTTTTTGCAAAAATTCTTTTTGTAAAAACAAAAAAACGATTAAAGAAATTCATAAATGCTCCTTTTATAAACCAAATAGTGAGTTTGCGATGTTGGTTAAAATATATTCTCCGGGAAGAAAAGATGAAAAACTTTTTATAGCGTCCGGAAGCATTGCGTTAGGTAAAATACCACCACCTGCATAGGCAATAATCAGGGTAAGGGTAAGTATAGCCATATCAGATGTAAATTGGTTGCTGCATATGGAGGATACCATATTGATTATCAGGCTTATGAGGATTAACGCAGGGATAATCAATAAAAGTCCCGGAAGATAAATGTTGCCTGACAGAAATGCAATAATCAAAAAACATGGGATATATGCTATATATAAGGCAGGTATCGTAATTATAAAATTGCTTAAAAAAATATGAAATGATGTTACGTTATATGAACGTAATTTCGTTTTAACGCCTTTGTTGTAACCCTGAAGACACGGGAACATAACAAATGAAATAAAGAACAGGGTAAGCATAACTGCCGAAGCAAGATAATGTTCTTTAAGACTGTGACTGCCCACGGTGGTAGCTTCTTCTTTAATTATATAAGAATCCTTGTTTAGAGAACGATCCAGATAGGTCATGTTGACAAGCCTTTGAACTGCCTGACGTTCCATGGTAGTTATATCGTGGTTTCTCATTGTGTTAATGGCACTGTAAACTCCGGACTGTGCTATACAAAGATATCTTGCATAGGAGCAAAAAAGCTCATTGGATATGTAAGCGGTTATGTGGGAATTATCCCTGAAAAGGATAGTCAGTTCAGGGTTAGTACTGTCCATTATGCCGGAAAAAAAGTTTTCAGGAACTATGATATAATACAACACATCACCTTTTTCCAATAGATTATATCCCTCATCTATGGTATTTACCTGAATGAGATTTATAATTTCCTTAGTACCATCCATATCTTTTATTATGTTCAGACCAAAACTGTTTGAAGCAAGGTCTTCATCA
The DNA here is from genome assembly GCA_964553965.1 of uncultured Bacteroides sp. Classification (GTDB taxonomy): domain Bacteria; phylum Bacillota; class Clostridia; order Lachnospirales; family Lachnospiraceae; genus Coprococcus_C. The sequence goes on from CAZKMB010000007.1 coordinate 70,392, forward strand.
TCAGGAAGGTAGTAGGCTATATTTACCCTGGTCAGTGATTCCTCGCGATAAATATATTTTGATATTAACACACCAACGCTACCGCAGATGGACAGTATGATGGCGACGGAAATTAATATATGGGGTATGTAGTTTTTCAGACGTTTCATGCCTGTGCATGTAAGATGAAAAAATAATTTGGATTTTAACATGTCAGCTCCTAAGAATATCAGCATAGCTAATGCCGTTTGAGTGTAGTTCATAAGTATCTATAAGTACTCCGTTTTTTAGGAGATATACCTTGTTGCAGAAATTGAAAATATCTTCATCATGGGATGCGACTATAATGGTGCCTTTATTTGCCTGGAAAGCGGACATATAACGTAGTATATCCTGTTTTGCAGGGAGGTCTAAGGCAGCAAAAGGCTCATCTAAAAGTAAAATATCGGGTTTGTTGATGAGTACCGTAGCAAGAGAAAGCCGTTTCTTCATACCACCGGACATTTTTTTTACAGGAACATTCAGAAAATCAGTTATGCCCATATCTGAAAGCGGAAACTGATTCAGACTGTCAAGAATTTGGCTTTTGGACATATCAGTCCACATTCTGATGTTATCTACGGGTTTAAGCTCGTCGAATAAAGGATTTTCCTGTGGAACATATCCGGCATTTATATTGTTGTTTTTTGCAAAATATGCGGCTATGCAGGCAAGAAGAGTTGACTTTCCTGAACCGTTTATTCCGAGTATGCCGACTGTGTCACCGGGGGTTAGTGTCAGGGAAATATTTGAAAGTATCTCTTTGCTGCCATATCTTTTTGAAATATTATTTATCTCAAACATAAGAACTCCTTTTCAAAATAAACTATAATAAAGATAACATTTTTGAGAATAAAGTACAAGAAAAATGCATTATAAATGTAGACTTTAAATCGGTGTTTTGATATAATTTAAAAGATGATTATATATAAACATAAGAACAAGATAAATTCTATGAGGTGATATTATGAACGGAATGAGATTGGCGAAAAAGAATGCGCTGGCGGTAAAAGTTATGGTTGCGTTTGCCATTGCAAAGATTGTTGTACTTATTATAAATCATAAAAAGGAAGACAATTTTGTATTGTTATTAGTTTTGTTTGCCCTGTTTGCCATTGCAAATGTGGTATTCAACATAATCAATGACAGGAGTGAACTCATAAAGTATACAAGTATAACGCTTTTTGCGGCTCTTGTTACAATTGACTTTTTCATGTCTTTTGAGCTTATTGACGTGCTGCCTGTATTTATTGCCATGGGTATGTGTGTGGTATATATGGATACATTTCACATAAAGGTTACCTGCGGTGTGTCACTGCTTGGTACCCTCATCGGAATGATTCTCAGAATTTCTACCGAAGGATTTGTGGCATCAGCGCTGTGGATAGAGATATTCCTGTTAGTGGCACTTTTCACATTTGGCATTACCATGGCATGTGACATTATTCTTCGTGAGCAGGAGACAGACAAGCAGGAGATAGAGTATCATGTGGCATATCAGGAAGAAATAACTGACAGTATGGTTAAGGTTGTTGATAACGGAAATGCCCATATAGAGCAATTACAATCAAAGCTTGATGTTTTTCAGTCGGCTACAGAAGAGGTTACAAAGTCAGTAGATGCAATTTCGCTGGGGATTACTGATACGGCTGAAAATATGGAAGTCTCCACATCTATGACACAGCAGATACAGGATATAATTGACAATCTTATAGATGTTAAGGATCATACAGTGGAATCCACAAAGAAAGCTATTGAGTCGGTAAAGGATGGTCTTGAGATTATAGAAGGTCTCAAGGTCAGATCGGATGATATAAATGTGGCTAATGAAGATGTTACAAGGGTTTCTGCTGAACTGTGCGAAAAAATTGAATCTGCGGAGCAGATTACACAGATTATATATCAGATTTCAAGTCAGACCAATCTTCTTGCATTAAATGCATCCATTGAGGCTGCCCGTGCCGGTGAGCAGGGAAGGGGATTTGCTGTAGTTGCAGATGAGATACGAAAGCTTGCAGATGATACAAGAAGCTCCATAGACAGTATAACAGAGCTTTTGCGTGGAGTTACCGAACTTGCGAATTATACATCCGAAATGGTTAAAAAGAGTGTTTTGGCAGTTGGCGAGCAGGCAAAATACATAGATGCGGCGGACAGTTCATTTCAGGCTATTGCCGGTGTGGTAGATGAATTACATGTTGATATGAAGGAACTGGATAAGATAAGCGGTAATCTTGATGCATCAAATAATTCAATTATAGACGGTCTTGCAAATCAGCAGGCAGCCAGTGAAGAAATTGCAGCTAACGCCCAATCTTCTGCTGAACTTTGTGAAACCAATCTCAGTGAACTTAACAGTGTAATTGATGAGATTAATCAAATCGCTAAAATTATCGGAAGTCTTAAGGACGGAAATGTAGATGAAATGAGTCAGATTCTTGAGGAAACAGCCGTTGAATATGACGAGACTGAAACAGAAGATGATACAGATTATTCAGAATATTTCTCAGAAGAGGAATATGTAGAGAAAATGGATGAGACAGAATATCCGAAAGAAGAGGAATATTCTGAGGAATATTCTGAAGAAGAACCGGAAGAAGAATATACCGAGGAGTATGCTGACGAAGAGCCGGAAGAGGAAATTGACGGAGCAGAATACTCAGAAGAATATGATGAAGAATATACGGAGTTGTAATTTTAAAAAAGCTGTTTGCCTGCAAACAGCTTTTTTAAAATTCCTCCTCTATGACCTGAAAATCGAGATAGTCAAAATCAATTTCATCAATAAAGCTATCTTGTGTAAATCGGGTTCGGGAGTGCATTATAAAATCTTTTTTGTTTATATCCAGCCATATGGGCTTTGATAAATCAAATTCATAGCACAGTTCTTCCAATGCCTGATAGACCTTAGTTGTTCTCGTTTTGGTATAGTCTTCTATACATACAGTATGATCTCGTAACATTTTATTGTCTTTTATAAGTTTACCCCAGATTCTAAACATAGTACACCTCATGTGGAAACATTTATCTGTTTTTTATACGTGTTATTATATAGTTTGAAGAACTTTTCTTCAATACATTTTTGAGAAGTTTATTTTTTTGCTATCAATTTTATGTAAGGGTATGGTATAATAAAAAATCGAGTATTATCCTGTGATTTACGCAGAAAAAATATTGAGATTATATAAGGTGAGAATATGTATAAATTAATTACAACAGACGGAATGGCAAAAAGAGGAGAATTTGTGACTCCGCACGGGGTTATTCAAACTCCTGTTTTTATGAATGTTGGTACAGCGGCAGCTATAAAGGGCGCGGTATCTACTGAAGATTTGCAGACTATAAAAACTCAGGTGGAACTTTCTAATACATATCACCTCCATGTAAGACCGGGAGATGAGATTGTAAAAAAAATGGGTGGTCTTCACAAGTTTATGGTGTGGGATAAACCAATTCTAACAGATTCCGGCGGATTTCAGGTTTTTTCCCTTGCCGGTTTGCGGAAGATTAAGGAAGAGGGAGTGTATTTTAACTCTCACATAGACGGCAGAAAGATATTTATGGGCCCGGAAGAAAGTATGCAGATACAGTCAAATCTGGCATCAACAATAGCCATGGCGTTTGATGAATGTCCTCCTGCTGTGGCTGACAGAAGTTATATACAGCCCTCGGTTGACAGAACAACAAGATGGCTTAAAAGGTGTAAAGATAAGATGGCTTATCTCAATAGTCTTGAAGATACAATAAATAAAAAACAGATGCTTTTTGGTATAAATCAGGGAGGTATATATGATGATATACGTATAGAACATGCTAAACGCATAACAGAGCTTGACCTGGACGGATATGCCATTGGCGGTCTGGCAGTTGGTGAAAGCCACGAGGAAATGTATAGAATTATAGAGTCTACAGTACCTTATCTCCCACAGAAAAAGCCAACGTATCTTATGGGAGTCGGAACACCTGCAAATATTCTTGAGGCAGTAGACAGGGGAGTTGACTTCTTTGATTGTGTATATCCGTCAAGAAACGGCAGACACGGACATGTTTATACCAATCATGGTAAGCTCAATCTGTTCAATGCACAGTATGAGACAGATGACAGACCTATTGAAGAGGGTTGTGGCTGTCCGGCTTGTCAAAAATACTCAAGGGCGTATATAAGACATCTTTTAAAAGCAAAAGAAATGCTTGGAATGAGATTTTGTGTATTGCATAATTTGTATTTTTATAATAATATGATGGAGGAGATTAGAGAGGCTATTGAGGAACACCGCTATTCAGAATATAAGCGGTGCAAACTGGAAGGCTTTAATAATAAATAATCAGGAGGATATATTATGTTTTTATCAACAGCAGCAGAGGCGGCAACAGAAACAGCAAAAAGTTCAGGTAGTGGTGCTATGGTAACCATTATAATGATAGTTGTCTGGGTAGCTTTTTTCTATTTTGCATTTTTCAGACCACAGAAGAAGCAGCAGAAACAGAGAGACGAACTTAACCGTACTATGGAACCCGGAGATAACATTATGACTACAGGCGGTTTTTATGGTACAATCCTTGACATTGTAGATGATACAACAGTAATAGTTGAGTTTGGCAATAACAAGAACTGTAGAATACCTATGCACAAGAACGCTATTGCAGAGGTAGAAAAAGCCGGTTCAGCCGTAGTTAAGGAAGAAGAGGAAAAAGAAGAAAAGTAAATTTTTTTCTGTCAGAAAAAGGGTATCAGTGATTGATGCCCTTTCTTTTTTTTAAAAAAAACTTTGATAAAAATTATCAAAAAAGGTAGACTATTTTGACGATTTATGAGACAATATATGCGATGATGTTTTTTGATATAAAAAAATATCCCATATAAAATATTTATATTTGAAAGGAGTCTCAAAATGATTTATTCACATGAGGTAGAGAACATGTGCCCAGTTGCTCAGGGTGTAAACCATGGTTGTGCACCAATCCCTGAAGAAGCAAAGTGGGTAAAGGCGAAAGAAGTTAAAGACATTTCTGGTTTAACACACGGTGTAGGCTGGTGTGCACCACAGCAGGGTGCTTGTAAGCTTACTCTTAATGTTAAGGAAGGTATTATACAGGAAGCATTAGTAGAGACTATCGGTTGTTCAGGTATGACTCATTCAGCTGCTATGGCATCTGAGATTCTTCCGGGAAGAACTGTTATGGAAGCTCTTAATACAGACCTTGTTTGTGATGCTATTAACACAGCTATGAGAGAGTTATTTTTACAGATTGTTTATGGACGTACTCAGTCAGCTTTCTCTGAGGATGGTCTTCCAATCGGAGCCGGCCTTGAGGATCTCGGAAAAGGTCTTCGTTCACAGGTTGGTACTATGTATGGTACTCTTAAGAAGGGACCACGTTACCTTGAGATGGCAGAAGGATATGTTACAGGTATTGCTCTTGATGCAGATGATCAGATTATCGGTTATCAGTTCGTAAGTCTTGGTAAGATGACTGACTTTATCAAGAAGGGTGATGATCCTAACACTGCTTGGGAAAAGGCTAAGGGACAGTATGGTCGTGTTGCAGATGCAGTTAAGATCATTGACCCTAGAGAACAGTAGGAGGTAAGTGAAGATGGCATTATTTGAATCATATGAGAGAAGAATTAAGCAAATCGAGGCTAAACTTGCTGAGTATGGTATCAGCTCTATTGAAGAAGCTGAGAAGATTACTAAGGATGCAGGTCTTGATGTATATAAGCAGATTGAAGGTATTCAGCCAATCTGTTTTGAAAATGCAAAGTGGGCTTATGTTGTAGGTGCTGCTATTGCTATAAAGAAGGGCTGCAGAAAGGCTGCAGATGCAGCAGCAGCTATCGGTGAGGGACTTCAGTCATTCTGTATCCCCGGTTCTGTTGCTGATACACGTAAGGTTGGTCTTGGACACGGTAACCTCGGTAAGATGTTACTTGAGGAAGAGACTAAGTGTTTCGCTTTCTTAGCAGGACATGAGTCATTTGCAGCAGCAGAAGGTGCTATTGGTATTGCAGAGAAAGCTAATAAGGTTCGTAAGGAGCCACTTAGAGTTATCCTTAACGGTCTTGGTAAGGATGCGGCTCAGATTATAGCTCGTATTAACGGATTTACTTTCGTAGAGACTGAGTATGATCCATATACTAATACTGTAAAGGAAGTATACAGAAAGTCATATTCAGATGGTCTTCGTGCAAAAGTTAACTGCTATGGTGCTAACGATGTATGTGAAGGTGTTGCTATCATGCACAAGGAGGGTGTTGATGTTTCTATTACCGGTAACTCAACTAACCCAACAAGATTCCAGCATCCTGTAGCAGGTACTTACAAGAAAGAGTGTATCGAGCAGGGTAAGAAGTATTTCTCAGTTGCATCAGGTGGTGGTACAGGACGTACACTTCATCCTGACAACATGGCAGCAGGTCCTGCATCATATGGTATGACAGATACATTAGGACGTATGCACTCAGATGCACAGTTCGCAGGTTCATCATCAGTTCCGGCACATGTTGAGATGATGGGTCTTATCGGTGCAGGTAACAACCCAATGGTTGGTATGACAGTTGCAGTAGCCGTTTCGGTTGAGGAAGCAGCAACAGCAGGTAAGTTTTAAATAAAGAACAATGCAAAAAATACAGCATAGTGTCGCAAGTATGCTTGCAGACAGCTATGCTGTTATTTTTTTATAATACACGGGCAGAAATTCTTTCGATGTATAAGAAAAAAACAATTGAGGTGACAAATTATGCAAAACACACAGATTGAAAAAGCTATAGCATGGAATCCGTGGCATGGATGTAAAAAGGTAAGTCCCGGATGTAAAAATTGCTTTGTATACAAAATGGATAAACGATATGGCAGAGATACAACAGTAATAGCTAAGGGAAAAACAACATATGAGTTAAAGGATAAAGATTGTCCTCCAAACTCTCTTGTAAAACTCTGCTTTTCTTCAGATTTTTTTATTGAAGAAGCAGATGAATGGAGAGATGGTTGTTGGGATTTTATTCGTAGGAGAAAAGATTGTATATTTGTTACAACCACTAAAAGACCTGAAAGAATTAAGGATTGCCTCCCGGAGGATTGGGGCGACGGTTGGGAACACTTTCATTTGAGTATTTCCATTGAAAATCAGGAAATGGCAGATAAACGTTTACCTTTTTTCCTTGATGCGCCTCTAAAACATCGCGAGGTATTTTGTTCGCCGTTGATAGCACCTATATCTCTTGCTAAATATCTTGACACAGGGCTTATTAAATGTGTAAATGTAGGTGGTGAAATGGCACCCAAGTCAGATGTGAGACCGATAATGTATGAATGGGTTGCTGCTTTGTATCGAGAGGCAAAAGAGCGTAACATTGAATTTTATTTTCACCAATGCGGTTCCATGTTTCTCAAAGATGGAGAAAATATCGGAAAATGGAATTTAAATGAACAGATTAAACGTGCTGAAGAAGTGCAGCATGAGCTCGAAAGTCATATGTAAGCAAAAGAGGAAATAGGAAAATTGTATGTGATTTGTATTTGCATTGCTGTCAGCAATATTTGCATCGCTTACGTCTATATTGGCAAAAAGTCGGTATAGACGGAGTTAATTCAAAGCTTTACAGGAAGGTGAGGCGTCAAAGGTAGTTCCTATTGATAAGCTGAGTGAGGTTATTACACTAATTTGAATCCTTACCCCAGAGATACTAAAACAGTATTATGTAAGTTTTACTCTTAGTGATGAAAACGGAGAAGTTGCAAAAGGAATTACAGCGGGGAATGCATAAGATTGTAAAAACATTGGAAATAGCACTTGTATTTGCAGGAATATTTGTTTTTGTTTATAAATTTAATAGTATTGATACAAAATATGGCATTAACAAAGATGTACTTAATGAGACTTTGTTATTACCATTAAAATATTGTGTTGAAAAAGAAAATGAAAATAAGAATGAGCAAGAATATGAAAAATTCATCGTAAAAGACTGATTGGCATGGCTATAATTATACGGAGAAACTTGTTCTGGTTTGCTGTGATACTTGGACTAAAAGGCACAAAACAAGTCACAATTGCCATTATTCCCTTGTATGAAGCAAAGCGAAAACGAAGTCGCATGGCGAATGTATATAATTTAGAGATTATATATAAAGTAAGGCAGTAGAACATAAAAACTACTGCCTTATTTTAACCGTACATTTTGTTTATTAATGTTTATTTTTTCAAATACTCCCAAGCTTTATTATCTGTTTATCGGAACAATTCATTTCCTTTAATGCGGAAATCAAAGCTATCATTCCCGTATCGAGTCCTTGCTGTAATCCCTCTTCACGTCCTATATCCATCATAGTTTTCTCGTGAAGTTTTTCATCGTATTCAAATATACTCATATTGATTACCTCCGATTTGTTTTTTTGAGAAATTCAGCAAGAATACCTTCCTTTATGCATTCGTCAACTGCACGGTTTACAGCGGCTTCTAAAGTCATATCTTTTTGATGGATTCTAACTCGTTCAATATATAACATGAAAGATGCATTTCTTTTTTTGCTGGCTGAGGAGACTCACCATTGTAGAAAACTATAAATCTTGGATTTGGAAGTTTAAGTATTCTTGGTGAATATATATCCTGATTTCTATAAAATTGTGTAAATGTTCTTGATACATAATCGAGATCTCTAAGTGGAATATTTGGATTTACTGTGGATTGATGTTCGTATAGATTAAGCCTCATATCTACTACGCAGGAAATGTCATTTTTGACGGACATATAAATTGCATTTTCTAATGTAGTGATATGTAGAACATCAATGTTGTCGTAGGTTGTGTCATTAATAGCATTGTAGAGTGCCAAAAGCTCTTGCTTGTCTGAAAACAACATCATCATTCTTATATCACGTTTTCTCTCTGCTCATTTTGTGTGAAATAAAGCATTGAAATTCAGTGATTCTAAGATTTAAAGATATTGTACAATATGTACTAAAAGAATTGAAAATAAATGCTTTATTTCATACTATCACACTTGAATTTTTATTTTAATGAAAAATATTGAACCAAGTAAATGTTTCTAATCAAATTTAGTAGGTGTTTTGAATAATGCCATTTCCTTAATGCCTGCTATATTGGATGATGATTTAACAAAGACTTTACACCTTTATTTTTTGTATATACAAAGCTTTCTAATAATCATTGATAGAATTATGATTAAATCTATAAAAACTTATAAAAAATATAAAAAAATAGTTGGAATATTGACAGTTTTATTATATGATATATTTTGTCGAGTTTTATGTAATGAAGTAGCGTGTTAAAGTGCACATAATATTATATATGGACTTATAAATGTGGAAAGGTTGGTATACGGAATGAACGATACGCTGATCGAGTTTAAAAATGTGAAAAAGGTATTTGATGACACAGTTGTTGTTGAAGATTTTAATTTGGAAGTTAAAAAGGGAGAATTTGTTACCCTTCTCGGTCCATCGGGTTGCGGCAAAACGACTATGTTGCGTATATTAGGCGGATTTGAACTTCCCACATCAGGGAGTATTATGATGAACGGTGAAGATATAAGTATGCTTCCTCCAAATAAACGTCCGGTCAATACAGTTTTCCAAAAGTATGCGTTGTTTCCGCACTTAAATGTATATGACAATGTTGCTTTCGGGCTTAAGTTAAAAAAAGTTTCAAAAAAGGAGCAGGATGAAAAAGTAAAAAAAGCTCTTGAACTTGTAGATTTATCCGGGTTTGAAAAACGAACAATTGATACACTTTCCGGAGGTCAGCAACAGCGTATAGCAATAGCAAGAGCTATTGTGAATGAGCCGGAGGTGCTTTTGCTGGATGAATCTCTTAGCGCACTGGATTATAAGATGCGTAAGGAGATGCAGGTTGAACTCAAAAATATGCACAAAAAACTTGGTATAACATTTATATTTGTTACCCATGATCAGGAAGAAGCCCTCACTATGTCGGATAAGATAGTTGTTATGGCTGACGGTGAGATACAGCAGATTGGTACACCGGAGGAGATATATAATGAACCCAAAAACCTTTTTGTTGCTGACTTTATAGGTGAGAGTAATATTTTCAAGGGAACAATGACAGGATACCATAAGGCGAGATTCTGCGGAACTGAATTTGACTGTGTGGATGATTATGAAAAAGGTATGGTTATTGATGCGGTTATTCGTCCTGAAGATATAGCTATTACCGAGGTAAGCAAGGGACAGATAAAGGGCGAAGTTCTATCCTGTGACTTTAAGGGAACATTTTACATTGTTGTCGTTCAGGCGGGAAAAAATGAGATAGAGATACACAGCCTTAATCATTATGAGATTGGTGCCGGAGTCGGAATGTGTATTGAACCGGATAACATACACATCATTCCATACGACAGCAGTATAAATCACTATGAGGGGCAGGTTGTCTCACCTGTAAAAGAGGATATGCTTCATATTGAATTTGCTGATTTTGAAGTGGATGTTGCACCGGATAAGATTATACCGGGAGCTGTGATGTCTGATTATGTATTAAAGGATATGGACGGAAATGAATTAGATATGTCAGGAAGAGTGGTGGAAGCATCATTCATTCCTTCAGAAGCAACTTTGACTGATCAGGCTGAGGATGGACTTATTCAGGGTAACATTTTTTCATTTTTATATGTTGATGACCACTACAGATATGTGGTTCGTAGTAAAAATGAGGAAGATTATGTAGTAAATGATGCCTACTTATGGAATCAGGAAGACTATGTTGGCGTAATTATACCTAATGACAAAATTTCGTACAGATTAGTAGAGGAAAAAGCAGATGAAGAGTAATAATTTTAGAAAACAAATGGCAATTCCGTATGTTGTGTTTTTGGCTTTGTTTGTTGTTTTGCCTCTGTTAGTTGTTATATATTACGGATTTACAAATGGTGACGGTGAGCCATCCTTTGATAATTTTATTCGTTTTTTTAAAAATGGAAAAACAATGGGAACATTGGTCTATAGTGTAGCCATAGCTGTTTTGACAACGTTTTTTTGCCTTTTACTTGCCTACCCTGTAGCATTAATTATTGCCAAGGGGGCATATAACAGACATACAAAGTTTTTGATGATTTTTGTAATGCCGATGTGGATTAATTTTACGCTAAGAGTTACGGCGTTGAAGGAGATTTTAACATTTATAGAAGGAAATCTGGCATATCATCAATTTTTCAATACGATATTGTGTATGGTTTACGATTTTTTACCTTTTATGATTATGCCTATTTATAATTCACTTACTAAGCTTGATGATGGTCTCATTGAGGCAGCGGGAGACTTGGGTGCAAATAAAATGCAGGTGTTTTTCAGGGTTATTTTACCGCTTTCCGTGCCTGGAATAGTAAGTGGTGTTACGATGGTATTTCTACCATCCATGACCAACTATGTTGTTCTTGATATGGTTTATAACAGCACCTATATTATGGGTAGTCTTATAGGAAACTATTTTAGTGCATATGACTGGCATAATGGTTCGGTTATATCAGTTATTCTTCTTATGATTATATTGGGAATAACGTTGATATCAAACCATTTTACGGAAAATGACGGCAAGAGCCGTAAGGCATACTAATCCAACGCAGATTGCGGGACATTTAAGGAGAAAAAAATGATTAAATTTTTTCAGCATATTGTTATATGGTTGGTTTTGCTGTTCCTGTATGCACCTATTATGATTCTTATGGTGTACAGCTTTACTGATTCCACTATGATAGGAACAATAAAGAATTTTTCATTTCAGAATTACGTGACACTTTTTTCAACACCGGAATTGGTTGAAATGATAATAGGCACTTTTGTTTTAGCAATATGTGTGGCGACTCTTTCTACTTTTTTAGGTACAACCGGAGCTATAGGTGCCTTTTATTCCGGAAAAAAGAGTAGAAAAACCATTGAACTTGCAAATCAGATTCCTGTTGTAAATGCTGATGTGGTAACCGGTTTTTCGGTATGTATTCTGATGATTGCATTTTTTAAAATCAAAAAGGAAACATTTATACCTCTGTTGATTGGACAGACAGCACTTTGCACACCTTTTGTATATCTGTCTGTTTTGCCAAGATTAAAACAGATGGATCACCAGTTATATGAGGCAGCTATGGATTTGGGTTGTACATCTGCCATGGCACTTAGGAAAGTTGTAATTCCTCAGATTATTCCCGGAATTATATCAGGGTTTATGACTGCAATTACTCTTTCTCTGGATGATTACTTTATAACAACATATACAAAACCGGCAACATTTGACACTATCAGCACATATGTGGTAAACGCAACTAAGGGATCGCAAACTGAGATTAAGACAGCACTGTGGGCACTTTCCACCTTGATATTTGTGTTGGCAGCCATCTATGTTGTAGCACAGAATTTTACAAAAAAGAAAGAGGAAAAGGCATGAAAACAAATTTAAAAAAGATAATTTCGTATGTTATGTGTTTTAGTATTCTTCTTGCTAATGTGACAATTCTTGCAGGCTGTGACGGCAAAGGAAATGATGATGAAATTGTTCTCAGAGTAAGTAATTGGGAAGAGTATATTGATGAAGGAGACTGGGATGAAGAGGATACCATTGAACTTGGAAATGGAACTGTCATCTGCCCGGATACCGGTATAATTGAAGATTTTGAAAATTGGTTCTATGAGACTTACGGAAAAAAGGTAAGGGTGGAGTACTCTACTTTTGGTACAAATGAGGAATTGTATAATCAGATTTCCATGGGAGATACATATGATTTGGTGTGTCCGTCGGAGTACATGATTATGAAGATGATGACTGAGAATATGTTGATTCCTTTTTCTGATGAGTTTTATGATGAGACTATAGAGACAAATTATTATGCAAAAGGGGTTTCTCCATATATAAAAAATGTATTCGATAATCTGTCTGTGAACGGTGAAATTTTGTCAAAATATGCAGCGGGCTATATGTGGGGGACATTGGGTATAGTATATAATCCGGAGTATGTAACGGAGGAGGAAGCATCACATTGGAACATGCTTCTTATGGATAAATTTGATAAGCAGATAACCATAAAAGACAGTGTACGGGATGCCTATTTTGCAGGAAACAGCATTTACAATCAGGACTTGTTGCTGTCTGATGAGTTTATAAATTCTGCGGATTATTATTTAAAAATTGAAGATATTCTCAATGCAACGGATAAAAAGACTGTTGATGCTGTTGAGGATATTCTCTCAGACATAAAGAAAAATGCTTATTCTTTTGAAACTGACAGCGGTAAGGCGGATATGGTTTCTGGAAAGGTAGTTGCAAATCAGCAATGGTCCGGTGATGCTGTATATACTTTGGATCAGGCTGAGGAGGATGGTGTTATACTCTGTTATTCTGCTCCTGAGGAAGGCTCAAACCTATGGTTTGACGGCTGGTGTATGTTAGAAGAGGGAATCGGGGATGATGCGGACAAGAAAATGGCAGCAGAAGCATTTGTCAATTTTGTATCTATGCCCGAAAATGCCATTCGTAATATGTCATATATAGGTTACACCTCTGTGATATCCGGCGGTGAAGATGACTCGGTGTTCCGTTATGCGGAATTTTTATATTCTGCAGAGGAAGGTGAAGAGAACGTTGAATATCCGATAGCATACTTTTTCACAGGTTCCTATGAAAATGACCTTGCGGAAACAGAGAGAGAAAAGTATACTATTGAAACAACTTGTGATCAGACTAAACGTCAGCTTTTTGCCCAATATCCACCGGAGGATGTCATGAAAAGAAGTGTGGTTATGGCGTATTTTGATAAAGAGGGAAACGAGCGTATAAATCAGATGTGGCTCAATGTCCGTTGCTTTGATTTATATGAATTTTTGCCATAAAGCAAAGGCTAAACAGATTATAATGCAGAAAAAAAACAATTATTTATTCAGTTTAATAATTATGGGAAGCTTATTCCTTATGCTTCTTTTGCTTGCGTACAACAATCAGGAGCGTGGTATTTTCCCAAATCAGGAGGATGTGGTAAACTGCATGCCGGATTTGGATGCCGCTTTTTCTGATGAGTGCAGCAATCAGGATGGGGCAGGTGCCATTCACAGTACTGTATTCAGAAGATATAGTTCTTTTGTTACAAAAACGGGTTGCCGGAACAAATTGATGACCCTGTTTTTTGTGACCCCATTTATTTTAAGTCTATATGAGAATTTATCTTTTTCTATATTAAAAAATTCCCCAAATGACAGTTTATACAAATATAACATATATAGTACGTCAGGGAGAAGAGCTCCTCCGGCTGCAATGGTAAGTTAAGACTATTATTGCATTTTTAGGAGGAATTATAATTGAATATTACTGATATTTTTGGTTTGCTTGGAGGTCTTGCGTTATTTCTCTATGGTATGCAGATGATGAGTAACGGTTTGGAAGATGTTGCAGGCAATAAAATGAAACAAATTCTTGAAAAACTCACATCTAATCCGCTTCTCGGAGTGGGAGTGGGTGCAGGTATTACCGCGGTAATTCAGTCATCTTCGGCAACTACGGTTATGGTTGTAGGTTTTGTTAATTCGGGAATGATGACATTGAGACAGGCTGTTTGGATAATCATGGGTGCAAATATAGGAACAACCATTACAGGTCAGCTTATAGCACTTGACGTGGGGCTGTTGGCACCGCTTATAGCATTTATAGGCGTATTTTTGGTTATGTTTCTTAAATCAAATAAAATCGGATATATTGGACAGATTTTAGCAGGTTTGGGTGTACTTTTTATCGGTATGGACATGATGGGTGCATCTATGGAACCTTTGCAGAATGAACCGGGCTTTGTGGCACTTATGACAAAGTTTTCTAATCCTTTGTTAGGTATACTTGCCGGCGCGGCATTTACTGCGGTAATTCAGTCATCCTCGGCATCTGTCGGAATATTACAGACTTTGGCTACCAACGGACTTATTGGATTTCCAAGTGCAGTATTTGTTCTTTTTGGTCAAAATATAGGAACCTGTATAACTGCTGTTCTTGCTTCCATAGGAACATCACGAAACGCAAAAAGAACTACGGTTATTCACCTTATGTTCAACATAATAGGAACAATAATATTTACCATATTGTGTTTATCACTGCCGTTAAGAGAATTAATTGAGAATCTTACACCGGGTCGTCCGGCGGCTCAGATTGCCAACATGCATACTCTTTTTAATATAGTAACAACCATGATTCTTCTTCCTTTGGGAGGCTTTCTTGCGACTTTGGCAGAGAAAATTCTGCCTGATAAAGAAAGTGAAAAAACAACAATCAGAAAGTCAGCACTGGATTTTGATTATCTTGCAAATAGTAAAAAACTTGGATTTTCAGCCATACATATTGACCAGCTAAAGCAGGAAATCTCTTATATGCTTGAACTTGCAAAAGAAAATGTAGCCCGCTGTTATAGTGCAATTCTGGATAAAAGCGAAGAGAAGATGAAAGTCGGAGAAAAAATAGAAAATGAGATAGATATTTTAAATAAAGATATATCTCAGTATATTTCTAAAATACTTGTATACGAAAAGACCGGTGCTGATGTGGCATCAATTGAGCAATATTTCTCAATAACAGGAAATATAGAGCGTATAGGAGACCACGCAATAAATATAGGTGGATATGTAAATGTAATTAATGAGAAAAATATATCTTTTTCTGAACATGCCGAAATGGAAATTAAAAAAATGCAGTCTGTAACGGATGAGGCTATGGGATACCTGATTAATCCCGATGATGATACAGCAGGCTGGCTGTCTAAGGTTGCGGCAATGGAACAGAAAATTGATGATATGACAAAGAGATACAGAGATAATCACCTTGACAGAATGAGACAGGGAAAATGTTCAGAGGAAGCATGTATTCTTTTCTCTGAAATGCTGACTGATTTTGAGAGAATAGGTGATCATATTCTCAATATAGCCCAGTGCTATGCAAAGATTGCCATGACGGCATAAAACAGGAGTTTTTATATGAATTATACAAAACCTTCTTACTATGACAGCTTTAAATGTATAGCAGGAGATTGTCCGGATACCTGCTGCGCAGGATGGGAAATAGTTATAGATGATGAGACCATGGAGCATTACAAAAAAATGACAGATGTAAACGGAAGATATATCATGTCTAATGTGGATGAAAAAGAAGGGGTATATAAAAGATGCAATAATCGGTGTGCTTTTCTTGATGATAATAATTTATGTCAGCTTATAATAAGGACGGGAGAGGATAATCTGTGTAAAACCTGTGACAGATATCCGAGACATTTTGAGGAATATGGTAATCTGGAGGAAGCATTGATATCCATATCCTGTCCTATAGCTTCAAAAATTATTATCGTCAGGAAAGAGACTGATTCCTTTGTTTGCAGTACAGATAATAAAAAACCTGCTACAAAGGACGTTGATAAAAAAATGCTTAACTGTCTTTTGGATATACGAAAAGAAATTTATGATATATTGGCTGACCGTAGTGAGAGCATGAGTACACGGATAAAGAAAGTGCTTGCCATAGGAGAGTGGATTCAGCCGTATATATACAGGTTTGAAAGAATAGGAAAAAATAAACTTGTAAAAAAGATATCAGATATGCTTTTGAATAAAGAATGGATAACCGGCTATCGGGAATTTCAGGATAACAGCAAACATATAAAACATCATAAGATGATTATGCATGAATATATGAAAATGTATACCGGGCTTGAAAATATCAATGATAAGTGGCCACGGATGATTGAAAGTGTGATGCAGACTTTGTATGTTGATTTGTCGGAGGAAGAGTATATCAGATTAAAAAAGGAATTTGATATGTATATGAAAGACAGGGAATTTGAATATGAGCATATGATGGTATATTTTATCTATGCCTATTTTCTCGGAGCAGTGTACGACTACAATATACAAGGGATGATTAAATTTTCCGTGGTAAGTACATTGATTATAAAAGAAATGGGTTTTGCCCACTGGATAACTCATGATAAAAAACTTAGCGTAGATGAGCAGGTTACATATTCATATTTGTACTCAAGACAGGTGGAACATTCGGATAATAATGTTCTGTGTCTTGAGGGAATATTCACTGCCCATCCTTGCTTTAGTATTGAAAATTTATATGTGGTCAGTTAAAGACAAGCTTTTTTTATGTCATCCAGTAATTTCATAGGAATTTTCATTCCGCCGCGGCCTGTGCCTATCTTTATGTTTGGTTTGATGATTCCGTGAAAATCAGAGCCGCCACAGGTGAGCAGATCAAGTTTTTTTGCCATTGAGCGCAATTTGTCACTTTCGTACATATTGTTTGAAGAATGATATACTTCTATGCCTTTGAGTCCCAGCTCTTTAAGGTTTAGAAGTAATTCTTCTATCTGATTATAACCGAAATGATACAGGAGAGGGTGTGCTAAAAAAGCACCCTTGGTATATTTTGTAAGAATACTCATAGCTGTTTCACAACTGACTTCCGGTTTCGGGAGATAGTACTTACAACCGATTCCGATATATTTTCTGAAAGCGGTATCCTTGTCCTTACAGATACCTTCCTCTACTAAAACCCTTGCAAAATGAGCTCTTGTAATAACACTGTCCGGGTTACCGTGAAGCAGTTTTTCCATTGTTATGTTTAAACCGTCTTTTTGCATAAGCTCAAGCATTTTAATATTTCGACTTTCCCTGATTTCTTTCAGTGCGGACAGCTCTTTTTGTAATTCAGGATTTTGATAATCTGCATAAAATCCCAATATATGAATCTCTCGTTTTTTGTAATAGCAGGATAGCTCTATTCCCGGAATAATTTCTATATCCCTGTCTGCAGTATATTCAAGAATTTCGGGAATACCATCCACTGTATCGTGGTCGGTGAGTGCTATGGCTTTTAATCCGGCTGTTATGGCTTCCTCGGCAACCTCTGCCGGTGTAAGAGAACCGTCGGAGGCATTTGAGTGAACATGTAAGTCTATTAAATTCATGGTTTGTCACCTCATTTTTTGCTTATATAATACCAAAAAAATATAATAAAGACAATTCGTGAAAAGATAAATTATATGTACGAATTTGTCGTTTTATTCACAGATATTTCTTTTGCATAATATATAATAATTAGTTATAATGAATATAATCAATTATAC
>CAZKMB010000008.1:0-85473 GCA_964553965.1 uncultured Bacteroides sp.
CGCTTCGTTCGACTTGCATGTGTTAAGCACGCCGCCAGCGTTCATCCTGAGCCAGGATCAAACTCTCATTAAAAGTTTTTAATCCAAGACTTCTTCATAAACGTTAGCTTATAATTTCTGTCCCTGTTTTACTGTTTTGTGTTTCCATTCTTGAAAATCTCTTTAAAGAATTTTCAGGGTTAACATGTTATTAATTTGTCAAAGGTTCATTTTAGAGTCAAAAAAATAAATCCTCTCGGTATTCACTTTTTTGTTTCTCTCTGTCGTTTCTTGCGACAGCTATTAAAATATACCACAGCACTTATATAAAGTCAACACCTTTTTTTGATATTTTTTTACTTTTTTTATTTTCTTGATTTAAAGTATATTATTCGGCATTATATCTCGCCCAACGCCTCCAGCAAAGTGGATACGCACACGAGTTTTACTCCCAGCGTTTCCATAGACTTATCATAGTTAGACTTCGGCAGAATACAGGTTTTAAATCCCATTTTTGCGGCTTCCTTAACCCGCTGGAAAACATTTGACACGCCTCTCACTTCGCCTGCCAGACCTATTTCCCCTATAATCAGCACATCATCCCCGATAGGTTTATTTTTAAAACCGGATGCAATCGCACAGGCAACGCCCAAATCTATAGCCGGATCATTTACTCTCATGCCGCCTGCCACACTGACATAGGCATCATATCCCCACAAGTTCAAACCTGTCCTTTTCTCCAATACTGCCATAATGAGATTAACCCTGTTATAGTCAATTCCCACAGAGGTTCGTCTCGGCATATTGAAATTGGTCTGGCACACTAATGTCTGAATTTCCACAAGTATAGGCCGGCTACCTTCCATTGTTGTGACAGCAACTGAACCCGAAACGCCAACCGGTCTTCCGTTTAACATGACCTGCGATGGATTATCCACCTCGACAAGACCCTTATCTGTCATTGTAAATACGCCTATTTCGTTGGTTGAACCAAATCTGTTTTTCACTCCGCGAAGTATTCTGAAACCGTTGTTGCCATCCCCTTCAAAATACAAAACAGAATCTACCATATGTTCAAGAGTACGCGGTCCGGCCACTGTTCCCTCCTTTGTGACATGACCTACTATAAAAATTGCAACATCATGAGATTTTGCAAGCTGCATTAATCTGGCTGTTACCTCTCTTACCTGTGTAACAGTGCCGGGTGCCGAGCTTATCTCATCGACAAGAACGGTTTGTATGGAATCAATAATAACCACATCTGCCTTGCTTTTCTGAATAGCCTGAGAAATATTATCCATGTCATTATCACAGAGCAGCAGCATATCCTTGTTAAACTGTCCTAACCGTTCTGCTCTCATTTTTATCTGCGACGGTGATTCCTCTCCCGATACATATAACACACCTGTACCTTTTTCAACCAGATTACGGCACATTTGAAGAAGAATTGTAGACTTTCCGATACCCGGGTCTCCTCCCACAAGAACAAGAGAGCCCTTAACGATGCCCCCGCCTAATACTCTGTCCAATTCATTTATATTTGTTTTTATACGGCTTTCATCTGCTGTGGTAACATCTAAAATACTTGTAGGCGCAACAACAGTCTTCTTTATGGAAGAGTGCTTTTGTGCGCCTACTGTAATCTTTTCTTCAACAAATGTGTTCCAGGACTGACACCCCGGACACTGTCCTAACCATTTTGCAGATTCATAGCCACATTCCTTACAGTAAAAAACCTGTTTTTCCTTAGCCACTATAAATCTCCTTATATAACCTAAATCTTTTCTATGTGAACCTCAGCAAGCTTTCCATCGCCAAGTTCAACACTGATATTAAGTTTTCCGCCTAAATTGGTCTTCATCTTGCCAACATAGACATCATCTACGCAAAGTTTGTATTCTTTTTCAGCTTCAAGCTCCAATGTAACCTGAGATACCGTAGTTCCCTCTACAGAGAACTCAACCTCATTATCAGTAGCCCTGAAATTATGTACGGCTGTTCCGGGTACGGACTCATACACAAACATACCGTTTTTTTCAAGTTTTGTTATCTCTGCGAAAGTTTTTATCTTGTATATATCCCCGTTATACTTAAATCCGTCTTTTTTAGTCTTACTTGCAAGCTCGTAGTTACCAAAGCTTAATGCCCCTGTTTCCTCTTCGCGAATCAACGTATCAATAACTGCCATCACCGTATCCTCCATAATTATTATATAGTAAAACAAATTCCTGTAAATATTCTGTTTACATTATACTATATAATATATTTTTTTTCTACAAGTATTTAGAATTTTGTTGCAAACTCTACCTTATTTTCTTTTACGGATATACTAACCTTCTGTCCGCGGGAAACCTTTCCTTCCAGAATATATTCTGCCAGTTTATCTTCTATCTCATTTTGGATAGTTCTTTTTAGCGGACGGGCACCATATTTTTTGTCGTACCCTTTTTCAAAAATATAATTTTTGAGGGTATCTCCGTAATTTATGGTAATATCCATCTGATTCTTCACTCTCAGTTTAAGTTCCCTTAACATAATCGCACTTATGCCCTTTATATTTTCTTTGGTGAGAGCTCTGAACACAATAATATCATCAATACGATTGATAAATTCCGGTTTAAACATATGTTTAACCTCTTCCATTACATTGTTTTTCATGGCATCGTGATCCTTGTCTTCGTCTCTTGCACCTGAAAATCCTAAAAGCTTAGGGTCTATTATTCTCTGTGCACCGGCATTGCTTGTCATAATGATAATAGTATTTTTAAAATCTACTTTTCTACCCTGCGAATCAGTGATATGTCCATCATCTAACACCTGGAGTAATATATTGAACACATCGGGATGTGCTTTTTCAATCTCATCAAAAAGTACTACAGAATACGGATTTTTTCTGACTCTCTCTGATAACTGTCCGCCATCGTCAAAACCAACATATCCCGGTGGGGAACCAATCATTTTTGACACGCTGTGTTTCTCCATATACTCTGACATATCAACCCTTATAAGGGCATTTTCATTTCCAAACATAGCCTCGGCAAGAGCTTTTGACAGTTCTGTCTTTCCTACACCGGTAGGTCCAAGGAACAAAAATGAACCTATCGGACGTTTCGGATCCTTTAAGCCCACTCTTCCCCTTCGTATGGCTTTTGCAACCGCAGTCACAGCTTC
This sequence comes from uncultured Bacteroides sp., assembly GCA_964553965.1. Lineage (GTDB taxonomy): Bacteria > Bacillota > Clostridia > Lachnospirales > Lachnospiraceae > Coprococcus_C. The sequence goes on from CAZKMB010000008.1 coordinate 3,151, forward strand.
ATCCTGTCCGACTACTCTTTTGTGCAATGTATTCTCAAGCCTTAAAAGTCTGGCTGACTCCGCCTCACTTATTTTACTTACAGGTACTTTTGTCCATACTGAGACAACCTGTGCGACATCATCATCATTTATAAGGAGGCCGGAAGAATCCTTTTCTTTTAATCTAATACGGGCTTTTTCAATCTTTTTATTTGCTTTTGCCATATCCTTTTTTATGGTTGAGGCAATTTCAAAATCTCCGTTTACCAATGCTTCTTCCAACTCCTCGGTAAGAAGCTCATACTCTTCCTCTGCATTTATAAGAGATTTGTCTTTTGCAAAAAGTCCGAGTTTTTTTCTGGATGATGCTTCATCTATCAAGTCAATTGCCTTATCCGGAAGAAATCTGTCATTGATATATCTCACGGAATAGTCTACCGCTGCAACAAGGGCAACATCATCTATAACCACACCGTGATGCTCTTCATATTTTTCCTTTAAACCACGCAATATATCAACAGTTTCCTCTTTAGAAGGTTCTTCCACATATACCGGTTGAAATCTTCTCTCAAGAGCAGCATCCTTTTCTATATATTTTCTGTATTCATTTCGGGTAGTTGCACCAATCAGTTGTATCTCACCTCTGGACAGGGCAGGTTTTAAAATATTTGAGGCATCTATTGCACCTTCCGCACCGCCGGCACCGATAATGGTATGAATCTCATCAATAAACAGAATTATGTTTCCATCTGCCTTAACCTCGGCAATAACCTTCTTTATGCGCTCCTCAAACTCTCCTCTGTACTTTGAACCAGCCACCATTCCTGACAAATCCAGACTAAGGATACGTTTCTCTGCAAGCAATTCGGGAACATTTCCTGATGCAATCATCCGGGCAAGACCTTCCACCACAGCAGTTTTTCCCACACCCGGTTCGCCAACCATACAAGGATTGTTCTTCATTCGTCTGCAGAGTATCTGCATAACACGTTCTATCTCTTCTCTTCTTCCTATAACAGGGTCAAGCAAACCATCAGCAGCAGCTTTTGTCATGTCTTTACTGTATTGCTCCAAAGTATGGGTTGAAGACTTCTTTTTTGATGCGGGAGCTTTCAGTATAGAAAATTCCTTTTTTGCTGCCATCCCGTCAACACCACAGGATACCATTATATCCACATACATCTTTTGCAGATTCAAAGACATGGTATTGAGAAGTTTTACGGCCACTGTATCCGTAGATTTCAATATGGCAGCTAAAATGTGTTCAGTTCCGACTTTTTCACTGCCTAACCTGTTAGCTTCAACCTCACTAACCTCAAATATATCTTTTAGTTTAGAGGAGTATGCATCCGGAACTTTTATTTTTTTTCTTGATATACTCTGGCTTGCGGCGAGATACTTTTTCACCATATCCCTGTTTGCCCCATTTTCAATCAGAACTTTATTTGCAGAACCCACAGGACAAACGATAAGAGCATACAAAAGATGCTCAGTTCCGATAAAACTGTGTTTCATGTCAACAGCAGTTTCAATCATAACATCTATCACTTCCTGCGCCTGCGCTGTATAACCTAATTTCATAATTTACCTCCGTTTTGAATATCACCAAATTCTTTGTACATATCAGAAATAATCTGGTGCATCTCAGCAAGGCTGATATCTTTGCAGATAGCCTCCGCCACCATCATTCGCATTCCTACGTTCATTGTCGCAAGATTCTGCGGCTTTGTGTCAACCGATACGCATACAACTGCGCCCTTTCTCCTGTCCAGCGTAAGATATCCGTCATTTTTCAACATCGCATAAGCTTTATTGACGGTGTGCATGTTTACTCCCAGCTCATCTGCCAACTGGCGCACTGAAGGCAACGATTCCCCAGCCTTTATCTGGTCACGGGCAATCCCAATAACTATTTGATTTCTAAGCTGCATATAAATAGCCTCACTGCTATTAAAATCAATTTTAATTATCATACTTTCCCTCTTTTCATTAACCTGACGCCATAACTAATTTATTTTACTGCTCATCAATAGCTTTTCCAATATCGTTACGCATATACTTATTTTCAAAATCAATCCATTCAGTTGCCTTATATGCGTTAGCTCTCGCCTCAATCAGAGTTTTGCCCTTGGCAGTGACACCGAGAACACGGCCGCCGTTTGTCACTATGCCATTTTCAGTCAGTTTTGTTCCTGCGTGGAACACATAATAATCTTCCTTATCCTTGAAATTGTCAAGACCATTAATAACAAAGCCTTTGTCATAGTGTTCCGGATAGCCGTCAGAAGCAAGGATTACACAAACTGCTGCTTTATCCTCAAACTCTAATTCTATTTCGTCAAGTTTTCCGTCAATACATGCATCCAACACATCTATAATATCATTTTTCATACGCGGCAGAACAACCTGTGCCTCCGGATCACCAAATCTTGCGTTGTATTCAAGCACCTTTGGTCCGTCCTCAGTCAGCATAAGACCGCAGAAAAGTATTCCCACAAAATCTCTTCCCTCGGCTTTCATGGCATCCATGGTTGCCTGATAAATATTTTCTTTACAGAATTTATCCACTTCCTCAGTATAAAAAGGACTCGGTGAAAATGTACCCATACCTCCTGTATTGAGTCCCTGATCTCCGTCCTTAGCTCTCTTGTGATCCTGAGCTGAAGCCATAGGCTTAATGTGGGTTCCGTCACAATAGCAAAGTACAGAGACTTCTCTTCCTGTCATAAACTCCTCTATAACTATCCTGTCTCCGGCTGAACCAAACTGCTTATCAAGCATAAGTGTTTTAACGCCTTCCTTTGCCTCCTGAAGGGTATTGCATATAAGCACGCCTTTTCCAAGAGCAAGTCCGTCAGCTTTAAGTACAATCGGCATCTTTGCAGTTTCAAGATATGCTATGGCATCATCAGGATTGTCAAAGGTCTCATATGCCGCTGAGGGAATGTTGTATTTCTTCATAAGATCTTTTGAAAATGCCTTTGAACCTTCTATAATTGCAGCATTTTTTAGTGGACCGAAAGCTCTTAAACCGGCTTCCTTAAATGCATCCGCAACACCTGCAACCAGTGGATCATCCGGTGCAATAATTGTAAGATCTATATGTTCATCCTTAGCAAACTTTACAAGTCTGTCCGCATCCATAACAGATATGTCAACACATTCAGCGATTTGTCCGATACCGGCATTACCCGGTGCTGCATATATCTTTGATACTCTTTTACTCTCTTTACATTTTGCCGCTATAGCGTGTTCCCTGCCGCCGCCGCCAACTATCAGTACTTTCATATTGTGTCCTCCTATAAAACTTTATAAATATCGCAAGGGCCATCACAACATAAATACCATATCGCGACAGCCCACCTGATTATGTATATTAAATATTGTTTGCTATCTTGTTAATTGCAGCAGGCAAAATCTTCCATTCTGCCTCCTCCATAACTCTTTGCTGCAACTTTTGAGGTGTGTCACCTTCCATAACCGGAACTGCTTTTTGCATAATAATCGGTCCGGTATCGGTTCCTTTATCAACATAATGCACTGTTGCTCCGGTAATCTTTACGCCTCGCTGAAGAGCAGCCTCATGAACCTTCAGTCCGTAGTATCCTGTGCCGCAGAAAGACGGTATAAGGGACGGATGAATGTTTATAATCCGGTTTTCATATTCGTCTATCATTGCTTCCGGAATAACAACCAGAAATCCTGCTAAAACAATCAAGTCCGGCTTAAAACCGTTTACCTTTTCAAGCAATGCCCTGTTAAAATCTTTTCTGTCGGAATAATCTTTTGGTGAAACCACGTCAGTCGCGATACCCGCGTTCTTTGCTCTCTCCAATGCATAAACACCATAGTTGTTGCTTATCACGCCTACAATCTGTGCATTGGTTATGTCTTTATTCGCTACAGCGTCAATTATCGCCTGAAGATTAGTTCCTCCGCCCGATACCATAACAAGGACTCTTAGCATAACTCTACTCCCTTTTCTCCTGATTTAATCTCACCTACAACAAAAGCATCCTCTCCGGCAGCCTTGATTGCAGCCACGGTTTTATCTGCATCCTCAGGAGCAACGGCAAGCATCATACCTATTCCCATGTTGTATGTATTGTACATCATTTGCTCTTCGATATTTCCGGTCTTAGCCATAAGTTTAAATATGGCAGGTACCTCATATGAATCCTTTTTAACGGAAGCCACAACACCATCAGGCAGCATACGAGGTATATTCTCATAGAAACCACCGCCTGTTATGTGACTGCATCCCTTTATGGTAACTCCTGCATTTTTTACATTTCTGAGGGCTTTTACATATATCTTTGTAGGTGCAAGAAGAGCCTCACCCAAAGTCTTACCAAGCTCATCATAATATGTGTCAAGAGATTCCTTTGTCATATCAAAAACCTTGCGCACCAGTGAAAAGCCGTTGCTGTGTACTCCGCTTGAGGCAATACCCACAAGTACATCGCCCGGTTTAATATCTTTACCTGTTATAAGGTCTTTTTCATCAACGATTCCAACAGCAAATCCGGCAAGGTCATATTCATCCTCAGGATAAAATCCCGGCATCTCCGCCGTCTCACCACCGATAAGCGCCGCATCACTCTGGGCACATCCGTCAGCAACACCGCTTACGATAGTTGCAATTTTCTCCGGAAAATTCTTTCCGCAGGCTATATAGTCAAGGAAAAATAAAGGTTCACCACCGGCGCAGGCTATATCATTTACACACATAGCCACACAATCTATACCGATAGTGTCGTGCTTATCCATGGTAAATGCAAGCTTAAGCTTGGTACCTACTCCGTCTGTACCTGATACAAGTGTTGGTTTTTCCATGTTCTTAAATTTTTCAAGGGAAAATGCTCCGGAAAAACCGCCTATGTTAGTAAGCACCTCTTCTCTCATGGTTTTTTTGATATGCTCCTTCATAAGCTCTACTGATTTGTATCCGGCCTCTATGTCAACTCCGGCATTTTTGTAATCCATTATTAGCTCCTCCTACTTGTATGATAATAAAAAATAATTCCAGATTATTATAGTTTAAATAGAACAGTTTGTAAACATCATTTTTCAATTTGCGTTTTTTATTTTTTCTGTCAAAAAAAACACTTATTTCGACATAATTTTATCATCTGATTTATTGATATTAAAAGATTAATATGATAAAATTAACATATTATTTATGTTCGGATATGGGGGTATCAATTTTGAAAAAAACAAAGCGAAGACTAAATATCGGTTTCTTCACATGTCACCTTGATAACGATTATGCCTATGAGGTGTGCAAAGGCGTGGACTATGCGGCAAAAGAATTAGATGTAAATCTTGTATTTTTCCCTGGTATGTATATGAATGCATCCTACAATGACCCTAAGAATGCGCGTTTTGACTATCAGTATAATTCAATTTTTTATTATGCATCAAAGCACACCCTTGATGCTCTTATTGTGTCCATCGGCTCTATCGGAAGCTTTCTCTCCGAAAATGACATGATTGCATTTCTCAAGAATTTTGATATCCCAATTCTCACGATAGAAATTGAAATCCCCGGTTATCCGTGCCTGTACACCGAGGGTAAGACCGGTATGCGACAGGCCGTGGAGCACCTTATCAAAGAACACGGCAAAACAAAAATCGGCATGGTAAGCGGACGTAAAGAAAACGCAGATGCAAAAGAACGTCTCGAGACCTACAAAGAAGTTTTAACAGAGAACAAGATTCCTGTAGATGAAAATAAGATTGTATATGGTGATTTTTCAGAGTTCACAGAGGATATAGTCAATGATTTGTTGGACAGAAACCCTGACCTTGAAGCCATTGTTTTCGCAAATGACCAGATGGCAATAGGAGGCTATACCGCCATCAAGGCAAGAGGGCTTGAGATAGGAAAAGATATTCTTGTAACCGGATATGATGACTCCCCGGCTTCCATTGTACTTGATCCTATGCTGACCACTGTCCATAACAAGATTATGGACATGGGATACCAGTCGGTTTTTAAAGCAATTAACCTGATAAAATACGGAAAAATAGAAACCAGCATACTAAACTCCAGTCTGATTGTGCGCAATTCCTGCGGTTGTGGTGATTATTCCCTTTCTCACATTGTAAATAACGGTATCACTCTGGCTAAAACCGATGACATCAGTTCTCTTGTATACGCCATAGACGACTATCTTTTCAGAAATTACACTAACAATTTTTATTATCAGGAGTTGGTATCAAAGTTCAACCCCTTGCTTGAGCTAATACTCGAACCTATCGTGATTACAGGGACTTTAAACTTTAACAAAAATATGATACTTGATAATTTACATACCCTGCTTAACACACCGCTCATTATAAACTATTTCAGTGCGGATAAATTAACACATTCCATACGTGAATTAAATAAGCTTCTTGTTTTCCTTGCTGATGATGCTACAACAAAAAGTGCTGTTGCCATACTTTTTAACAACATACTTACAGCATTGATGTTCCACACATCAAACACTTTATACAACAGAACCAGACAGCACAAATCAAGTATCTGGTCCTCTATGTATATTACAAGGGATACTCTTGCTTACAGTGATGACGAGGAATCATGTTTTGACCTGATTATGGAAAAACTTTACTCCTCCCACTTTGAAAGCTCATATATTTATCTATATGAGGATCCTGTTATGCTCATGCCTAACGGTTCATGGAAAATCCCTAATAACCTTTATCTCTTGGCATGTAATAACAGGGGAAAAACTACTTATCTGTCCGGTGACAGCAGACTAATTTCCTCAAACGATATATTTTTTAATGACTATACTCCGTATGACAGAAGGAGAACCATGGTCATTACTCCACTTTTTACCAACAATATCCAATATGGTTTATTTGTGGGAGAAATAGACATAGAGTACTTTGGCAACATATATCCGACAAGTCTCCAGCTTGCCATGTCATTGAACTTTATATCACTTATGAAGCAACAGTTATCTACCCAGAAAAAACTTGCCATATCAGCCTCAGAGCTAAACGAGAAAAACAAACTTTTGAATAAGCTTTCCATCACAGATGCCCTTACAGGAATAAACAACAGACGTGGTTTTATGGAGAGTGTCAGGGAACAGGCTAACTCCAAATATAACGAGGGTCGTCACGCTATGTTTGTATTTGCCGATATGGATAATCTCAAACAGGTAAACGATTTATTCGGGCATAAGAACGGTGATTTTGCCATCAAGAGCATATCCGAGATATTGATTAAGAGTTTTACGGAGGAAGATATTATAGGTCGTATAGGAGGCGATGAGTTTGTGGCGTTTGCTTTTCTTGATGACATTCAGAAAACAACCACCATACGAAATACCATTTCACAGTTATCCAAAGAATTAAATGATACCTGTGACAAGCCATATTATATTGATATAAGTCTGGGTATCTCAACATTTACCTGTTCGCCTTCCCTGAACATAGAAGAAGTGCTCCACCACGCAGATGAAGCACTTTATGAAAACAAAAAGAAAAAGCGAACCAATGTTGTTAAGTCTTAGGCAAAAGCCCCATCATATATAGCCATTGTGACATCGGCTTTGTTCATGGTGTAGATGTGAACTCCATCTACACCATTTTTCTTTAGGTCATTAATCTGATTTATCGCATATTCTATACCGGCTTTCTTCATGTCGTCAGGATTCTCACCATACTTGGCTATGATAGAACTAAGTTCGTTTGGCACTGATGAACCGGAAAGCTTTACACTGGTACCGAGCTGGTTTGCTGCGGTTATCGGCATAATTCCGGCATGAACAGGTACATTTATCCCTGCCTTATGTATCTTATCCATAAAATCATAAAAAACATTGTTGGAAAAGAACATCTGGGTTATAAGCGAGCTGACACCCATGTCAACCTTCATCTTCAGATATCTGATATCTTCCTCCTGACTATCCGACTCAGGATGCACCTCCGGATAGCAGGCACCGGCTATAAACATATCACCCTGCTTTTTTATCTCCGGAATAAGATCAGATGCATACCTGTATGTACGCTGCTCAAATTCTTCCTCGGACATATTCTTAGGTCTGTCACCTCTGAGGGCAAGAACATTTTTTATACCTTTTTTCTTCAACTCAAACAAAATGCTTCTCAGCATATCTTCCGTCATACCTACAGCCGTCATGTGAGCCAGGGCTTCCACTTCACATATGTTTTGAATATATGCTGCGATAGTGGCTGTTTTCTTACTGTTACTTCCCCCTGCTCCGTAGGTTACACTTATAAAATCCGGTTTTAATAATTTTAAGGCATCAAGGGTTTTATATATCTCATAGATATCATCGTTACGTTTAGGAGGGAACACCTCACAGGAAAAAACTGTCTTTTTGTCATACTGTTCTCTTATCATGTCATACACCTCTGCTATTCTGTTTCTGCCAAAGAAACAAATTTTTCGTATAATTCCGGTTCAACTTTTTTTAAACTCACAGGTTTGAAGTTCATATCCAAAAAGCAATGGGTTGAATTGGCAATATGCTTTATCCTGCTCATCGTTTCATCATATATGATATAGGATAAAAAGAATTTAACCGGATTGACTTTTTCGATTTTTGCGACTATCTTTATAGTCTCGCCAAATCTCACACTTTCTTTAAACTCGCCATGCAACTCCAAAACCGGTATAATATAACCCTTTTCCTCAAACATCTCAAGGGGCATATCATAGTATCTCATCATCTCCACGCGGCACTCTTCCAGATATCTCGCGTAATTTGAATGATGAACCACACCCATCTTGTCTGTCTCATAATAATTCACTTTTCTTTCATAGTACGGGTATCTCTCCATTATCTATCTCCTGAATCAGCGGAACTGTCTGCGCTTTTGCATCATCTATCACGGTTTTTTCACCTGTTGTGTCATCATATTCAGCTATGGTTTTCACGTTTTTTACGGTTTCTAAACCTCTTACCTTTAATCTCTCGTTATACAATTCATAGGAAAGCAGTTGTCCTAACTCCAGTATCTGTGAATATCTTTCCTCTCTGCTTAATTCCTTCAAACTAGTCATAAGTTCAGCCTTGTTGTCAGATATTATCTTTGACTTTTCCTCAAGTAAATCAATCATTCTTTTGTACTGGCTGGTCAGCATGTCATACGCCTCTGCAACCACATCATTTACCTCGGTAAGCATTTCATCGGTATAAATGAGAGATGCCGCATATATATCCGTAGCCGTTCTGACAGCTTCCCTTTCTTCCTCAGGCAAAGCACCTGACCTGAACGCAGAACCACCTGTGTTAATACGTTTTGTAACCCTTATTCTGCTGGCAGTCTGTTCAGCCTCGTAGATTATATCCTCTGCCTGTTTCTTTGCATCGTTTATAATCCTTCCCCGTCTGTCGTTAAACTCCCTGTATATTTTAAGCTCACCCTTAACAATGCTGTTAAGTTCTTTTAACATCATCACCGCTTCATCTTTATTTATGACAACCTTGCCGGTCGAAAGGGGCATGGACTGACCATTTTCAACCATATCAACAAGTCTGTCTATTATCTCTTCGCTCCTGCCTTTTTCCATAACCGTATCTCCATATTCCGATAAATCATCTGTACTTTTCTTGTATCATCTTTATATAATACATTTTTTTTAATTCAAATTCAAGAGTTAATGTGTCTGTGGAATATTAAAAAAGACAACAGACCTCCATACCGGAAATCCGTTGTCATCGTAATTTTTTCAGTGAACTTATATGTAACTTACCAAATCGTCAATTTCTTTTCGTGGTGTAGGTTCTGGAGCAAACGCAGGTTTTCCGATGGTTATAACCGCAGCAACAGTCTGACCTTCCGGCAGATTAACAAGATTTGCAATCTTTCCCCCGTCAAAGACACCCATTATGCAACTTCCTATACCCTTTTCGTGTGCTGCAAGACAAAATGTCTGAGCCGCTATCCCTGCATCAAACATCTCCCATCCTTTTCCCTTATCAGTAGAAAAGCTTCCGTCTTTTTCATAACCGCTTCTTCCGTTTATCTGATTTACAAGAACTAAAGTATTGCAACGGCTCATGGTTTTTTGGTTAAACTCAAAATCAAGCATACATTCAGCGGCAATTTTGTTGATGATGTCTTTGTCACGGACAATCATATATCTTACAGTCTGTGTATTTTTCCAGCTTGGTGCCATACGGGCTGCATCTACAAGCTCGCGTATCTCATCATCGGAAATCAGTTCATCAGTATATCTTCTCACGCTTCTTCTGGTTTTTATACATTCAATTGTGTTCATTGTGCATCTCCTTTTTATGTTGTAGTTTTTTCTTGAAAGAATTGTTTAAATATGTTAATCTTAACCAGTGTAAGTCAGACGAGTGGTTGCGGCTGTCATATGACAGGTGAGGAAAGTCCGGGCTTCAAAGGGCAGGATGCCGGATAACGTCCGGTGGAGGTGACTCCCAGGATAGTGCAACAGAAATATACCGCCGGCAATAGCCGGTAAGGGTGGAAAGGCGAGGTAAGAGCTCACCGCAGTTCTGGTAACAGGGCTGGCTCTGTAAACCCCATCCGAAGCAAGACCAAATTAAAAGACAATCCGGTTGCCCGCCGGGTCTTTAGGTAGGTCGCTTGAGCCTTATGGTAACATAAGGCCTAGATAGATAATCACTCTCGACATAACCCGGCTTATAGTCTGACTTACCATATCAAAAAATACCATATCTTATCTGCTGATTATGGTTTTCATTCCACATTATACATCTGTCAATTAAACTTATGGATAAATTATTATGTTTTTCCACAAGCTCATCCCTTTTATAGAGTCCGTCCATTACCTCCCTTACCATGGTTCTCATCTCAAACAGCAAATTTTTTCGCACATCTTCGCTCATAAGATCAAATATAAATCTGGTTCTCTTAGGTAACCTCTCGTATATAGTCTCATATAAGTTTTCTACCTCACCAATCTCAAGACAATTACTCATAATCTCAAAAAAAGTCTGCTTGTCTGAATTTGGCACCCCGGCATGAATGGCAGTAATCTCCTGACAAAGTTTTCTCAGATCCGTTTCCTTACACTCAAATAAATTAATCCCATATGTGTAAAAAGCATCTCTGTACATTATAAGCCGAAGTCTTTCAGCATACTGACTTTTCTTTATCAGCATGCGAATTACCGTATCGAAATCATCCAGATTGTGTCCATATATAAGCGTATATGTACTATATACAATTATAGATAAAATATACTCCTCAATATCATTTTCACTGCCACTGAAAAAACTGAATGTCCTAAGTTTTGCACTAAGACTCCGGTAATCATTTTCACTGAGTTCCAAATCACTTATAATGTGAATACGGTCAATCTGTTCCTCAAAATAATGCTGCATCTGCAGCAGATTAATCTTGTTACCATTACTCATAGGCTCCTCCTCCTTTCGCCCATATATACACAGTCAACAAGTTAAAAATCCTTCATAGTGGAACGAAAGACCAGTGCGATTCCCCAATCACACCAGTCTTATTTATATAAGTGTATTATATATTATTTTTGATAAAATGTCACGAAATTTATCTAAATTTTTATTAAAATTTCATAATTTTTTAGAGGTCAAAACACCCACCGCCGACAAATTCTCTTATGATAGAGTTTTTAGGTATATTTCTCTCCTCAAGACCAAGAAAATAATCCAAAAACTTTAAAAGTCTCTTAGCTTCCAGATACTCATAGGAATCCTTAGGTACGGCAAAAAGCAGCGGTTCTGCGTATTGTTTAATCACGCTTAACTCGTATATAAGCGCCGAGTTAAACATAACATCCGCCTCCTCCTGAAATGGAAAAATATATTTTTCCTCACCCCGGCGTACTGACGGCCACATGGCAATTGTTGCCTGAGCGTTATTCCCCCTTGTTCTGGCATCCCTTACTATACGTCTTATGAGTCTGCCGTCAGTGGTTGGGATTCTGTTATGCTCATCTATGTTAAGCTGGGTAAGAGCACTGATATATATCTTAAACTTGCTATCATCCGGCAAACCGCTGGTCATAAGAGGATTGAGTCCGTGTATACCTTCCACAACCAGAACATCACCCTTCTTAAGTTTAAGTTTCTTTCCCTTGTACTCTTTTTTACCTACCGTAAAATTAAATGTAGGCATTTCTATTTCCTCACCTGCCAAAAGCTTTGACATGTCTTCGTTAAATAATTTTAAGTCCATTGCCTCTATACACTCAAAATCGTAATTGCCGTTTTCATCCTTAGGTGTAAACTCTCTATCAACAAAATAGTTATCTAATGCAAGAGGATATGGTCGCAAACCGTGTGCTCTTAGCTGGACACTGAGCCGGTGGGAAAATGTTGTTTTACCGGAAGAGCTTGGGCCTGCAATAAGCACAATCTTTTTATCACCCTCCAATATCATATCAGCGATATGGGCAATCTGTTTTTCCTGCAGAGCCTCCTGCACCAGCATAAGTTCCAGAATATCACCGCCGGTAATACACTCGTTTAAATCACCTACGTTATTTATACCTAAAGTTTCTCCCCACTCATCTGAGGTTTTCAACACATTAAAAAGTTTTTCCTGAGGTACAAAATCAGGAATTTCATCCGGTTTATCCCTTTTAGGTGCCATAAGTACAAACCCGTCAGAATACGGAATCAGGTCAAAGCAGTCAAGATAACCTGTAGAAGGCACCATATATCCGTAAAAATAGTCATCATAACCGTTGAGACTATACACGTTAGCTTTAGACACACGTCTGAACTTAAACAACTTTTCTTTGTCAGTCATTCCCTGATCTGCAAAACGGTTTATTGCCTCATCAGTGCAAAGAGACTGCTTATCTATGATTATATCCTCTTCTACCATAACATTCATGCGGATTTTTACCTTTTCAAGCAACTCAGGAGTAATCTTTTCTTTATCCGACACAAGCTTACAATAATATCCTCTTCCCATAGAATACATTACCTTTATTCTATGGTCGGTTTTGCTTCCCAGCACGTCCGAAAAAGCTGAAACCATAAGAAGAGTAAGACTTCTTCTGTAGGTATCCATTCCCATAACATTGTCCTTGGAAATAAGCTGAAGTTCTGAATCTCTGTCCAGAACAGCCCTGAGCTCACACAATTTTGAATTTTTTGTCGCAAGCACGTATCTGTATTTGTCCTCAGGAAAAAACTTATGTATAAACTCTTCTATGGTCACGGGACTCTCAAGTTCATAAACAGTATTCCAAAGCGTAATATGAATTTTTTCCATAGCATAACCCCCTAACATATTTAGATAACCACGTAAGGTACTCCGACATCAGCAATTGTCAATTCTGCATCCTGACAATATTCCTTTAAGTAGTCATATATATAATTTATAAATATTTTTTCAATACCATAATGAGATGCATCAATAATTGAAAGACCAAGTTCCATACCGTCTATGCCCTCATGATGACCAATATCTCCCGTTATAAGACATTGTACACCTTTTTTTGCTGCTGTATCAATGACACTTTTGCCTGAACCGGGACATATGGCAATTTTATCTACGGAAGAATTGATATCTCCATATATCATCACATTTTTCAAACCAAATATACTTTTTATTTTTTCACCGAGTTCTGAAAGGGTTAGTGCATTATCCGGTATTCCAATTCTGCCAATTCCCTCTCCGTTTAAAGTTTCCTCCAAAACTTCCGTATTCTTAAGTCCCAACATATCTGCCGCATGTTTAGCCATACCGCCTTTTGTATCATAGTTTGTGTGCATGGCATAACAGCATATCCCTGCTTCAATCAGCATAAGCAGTTTTCTGCCGATGACAGTATCGGAATTAACACTCTTAATTTTTGAAAAAATCATAGGGTGATGAGTAATAATCATATCCACGCCACTGTCAATTGCCATTTGGCATACCTCGAATGTAGCATCCACCGCAATGAGTATTTTTTTTATTTCCTTTTCTCTTTTTCCGACCAAAAGTCCAACATTATCCCATTCCATGGCATATTCTGTCGGAGCCAAGACCTCAAGAAGCCTGATAATATCCTGACATAACATATATAATCCTCCTAACATAACTCAGACACAGAGCCATAGTAACCAGCAATATCAATAATACATATCCAGAGTTTCTTCGTCAAAAATAATTTCTTTTTTCAGACTTTCCCGTCTCAAAAAGGACTTATCAGTATGTATATGTTGTAATTTGCTTAATAATTCCTCGTTCTTTTTTTTATTGCGTTCTATATACTCCCTCAAAACCGGATGCTGCTTCTTTAAAAGAATCCTTCCATATACAAGTTCCTGCTGATTATATTTCAGCACATCCTCACCTGCAGGAATTGCCTTAAACATAACGTAATACTTTCCCTCGTCAAGAACCATGTCTTCATCTGTAATTTCATAACCGGCGTTATATATATACTTTCTTACCTTCCACGGTTCAGACTGGGGTTGCAGCACCAAATGTATTCCTACATCCATGTGTACCTTTCCCTTTGACAGTATATCCACCATCAAATCACCGCCCATACCGGCAATTATTGCACAGTCAGCTTCCCCCACATTAAGTTTATCAAACCCGTTTGAAAGCCTGACATCAATTAATTTTTCCATACCATAAGACTTTATATTATCCTTTGCAATGCTAAGAGGACCTTTCCTTACATCCATGGCAATAACCCGTTTCGCTTTGCCGGTCGCGGCAAGATATACAGACACAAAAGCATGATCACATCCAATATCGGCCACACGGTTTTCATCAACCATGTCAGCAAATGCCTTCATACGTTTAGATAGCTTAACATCTGTCATAATATGAAACCTCGTTTATCTTAGTTATCCTCATCAAGATAATCCTTGAGTTTTCTGCTTCTGCTTGGATGTCTGAGCTTTCTTAACGCCTTTGCCTCAATCTGCCTGATACGTTCCCTTGTTACCTTAAATTCCTTTCCGACCTCTTCAAGTGTTCTTGCTCTTTCATCATCCATACCAAATCTGAGTCTTAAAACCTTCTGCTCTCTCTCGGTAAGTGTGCCAAGCACCTCAGATAACTGTTCTTTCAAGAGGGTAGATGCAGCAGCCTCAGCGGGAACAGGAACATTTTCATCCTGAATAAAATCACCGAGATGGCTGTCCTCCTCCTCACCGATAGGTGTTTCTAATGATACAGGTTCCTGGGATATCTTTAATATCTCCCTGACACGTTCTACCGGGATATCCATTTCTTCTGCAATTTCCTCAGGGAGCGGTTCTCTTCCCAGTTCCTGCAAAAGCTGTCTTGAAACACGGATAAGTTTATTGATGGTCTCCACCATATGAACAGGAATACGGATAGTTCTTGCCTGATCAGCTATAGCTCTTGTAATCGCCTGTCTAATCCACCATGTAGCATAAGTACTAAACTTATATCCCTTGCGATAGTCAAATTTTTCAACAGCTTTTATAAGACCAAGATTGCCTTCCTGTATGAGGTCCAGAAAATTCATACCTCTTCCAACATATCTTTTTGCAATACTGACAACAAGACGGAGATTCGCCTCAGCCAGTCTCTTTTTAGCGTTATCGTCGCCTGCTTCCATCCTCTTCGCAAGTTCTATCTCCTCCTCTGCACTGAGAAGAGGAACTTTACCTATTTCCTTTAAATACATTCTGACAGGATCATCTATACTCACACCATCCGGAGCACTGAAATCGATATGTTCAACATCCACATCAACATCCATTTCATCTGAATCCAGAATCAAATCATCCGGTTCATCATCTTCTTCCTCTGTGATGGTAAGGACATCAACATCATTAGCCTCCAAATATTCAAATATGGCAACCATTCTGTCGGTGTTTAGTTCAATCTCCTTACATGAACTAAAATGATTGATAATTTCAGTGTCTTCTATGACATTCTTTTTCTTCCTTGCCATCTCTAAAAGCTCAGCAAGCTTCTTCATAAAAACTTCCTCGATATTAGTTGAAGCCTGTTGTTCATTTGTCTTATTTTCTTTCATCTTATCACAATCCTCCAATGTGTTTATATTTTATCCATTTTTTAAAGAAATATGCAATTTTGCGACTTTAGCCTTCATCACTATAAGCTCCTGAAATTTATTTATATCGTCAGGGTTCTTTGTGAGCTCATAGTCAATTCTATCCATCTTTGTCTTCCTTACCACATCATTTATGGCGCGTTCCTTTTCTTCAGGGTTCATATCTATAGGAAGTTCTGTCTGCAATATGGATGCCACAAGCCTTTGCCCCTCCACATCATCAAACATATTTACTATGGCAGCCGGATTTACCGAACCGGTATCCGCGTATTGTTTAAATAAAACTTCCGCTACCTTTTCATAACCCTCTCCCATAAAATCATTTTTATCAACAATGCCATCCAATACCCTGAATAAATCAGTATCATTGACAAGCCATGTGAGAAGCAGTTTTTGAGGTTTGTTGGCATCATCCTGTTTTTTAACAGCAGGATTAGGCGTTGGCTTTTCCTCATAATAATTTTTGTTTGCCAGACCGGATGCTCCGTACTTTGAAACCAGTTCCTTTAACCCGTCTTTATCAAGGGAATACTTTTCAGACACGGCATCAATATAGCTGTGCCTTGCCAATACCTCTTCAATAGCGGCAAGCCGCACGGCAACCTCTCTGGAAAATTTAATCTTTTCCTCCGGGTCCTGCATATTAAAACCTTTAGCTACGGTATCAATCTCAAAGACTATTCCGGTAGTTGCATTTCTTATGCGTTCTTCAAAAGCCTCTTTGCCCATGGACTGAATAAACTCATCAGGATCCTTGCAGGGCTTCATATCAATTACCCGGTTCACCAGTCCGACTTCCCGCAATATGGACAAGTTTTTCAAAGTTGCTTTCGTTCCTGCACCGTCACTGTCATAGGCAAGGTACACCTCATCAGTAAATCTTTTTATTATCTCAGCCTGTCCAATAGTAAACGCCGTACCAAGGGATGCCACTGCATTATCAAAGCCCGCCTGATGCAAAGCTATGACATCCATATATCCCTCACAGATTATAATTCCCCTGCGTTTTGAACGTCTGGCAAGGTTCATGGCAAAAAGATTATGCCCTTTATCAAAAACCTGAGTCTCTCTTGTATTGATATACTTTGGAAGACCATCACCTAAGACCCTTCCGCCAAATCCTATAACTTTACCGTTTATGTCCAAAATAGGAACCATGACCCTGTTCCAGAATTTATCTGTTCCGCCTTTTCCTTCGTATATATCAACAAGACCGGAATCCTTTAACTGGGCATCCGTATATCCTTTTCCTCTCAGATACTTATATAAGTCATTTTCATATATATCAGAATAACCCATTCCAAACTTTACAATAGTTTCCTCCGTAAGTCCCCTGCCCCGGAGATATTCCATAGCCTTTTTACCGTGTTCAGTCTTCATAAGTAAATAATGAAAATATGCGGCGGCAGTTCTGTTCATATCCTTGAGCAGGGTTCTGTAACTCTCTTTTCGTCTCTGCTCATCTGACATCTCTTTTTCAGGAAGGACAGTTCCGCTTCGCTGAGCCAGAAGTTTTACCGCTTCAGGGAAAGAAAAGTTTTCATACTCCATAATAAATGTATATACGTTTCCGCCTACACCACATCCAAAGCAATGATACATCTGTTTATCCCTGCTGACATGAAATGAGGGGGTCTTCTCATGGTGAAAAGGACAACATGCCGAGTAAGTACTACCCTTTTTTTTAAGACTTATATATCCACCGATAACGTCAACTATATCATTTTTACTTCTGACCTCTTCAACAATTTCATCAGAATAATACAAATCCGTTTCCTCCCTAACATCAGGTTTTATATCTGCCAAAACTTTGGTATAAAAATCTCCTTTGCCTTTTCCACGGCATAATTGTCTGTCATACCGGCTATGTAATCACATACAACAGTCTCTCTGTCCATGCCCATAAACAAAAACTCTATGTACTCCTTAGGCATCTTATCTACATTCTCTATATACTCCTCAAACAACATACCTATAACCCGTTCCGCCTTAGCTTCCTCACTCTTTGCAACTGGATTTGTGTACAAATCTTTAAACATATATCTTCTTAATTCCTGAAGTGCCATATCGTGTTCTTCCGGCAGGGCAATGATATCCTTGTCGATGCTGTAAGATACTATGGCATGAATTATGGTATTTATACGGTCTCTGGTGCTGTGACCCAAAACAGCAGTACACTCCTGCGGCAGACATTCCTCAGTCAGAATCCCCGCTCTAATGCCGTCATCAATATCATGATTGACATAAGCTATCTTGTCTGAAATTCTGACAATGTCGCCCTCAAGTGTAGCAGGTTTACATTTAGTTTTATGGTTCAGTATACCATCCCTTACCTCCCACGTAAGGTTAAGACCTGCCCCGTTTTTTTCCAGTATATCGACCACCCTGACACTCTGTTCGTTGTGATTGAATGGTCTTGATGTATATTTTGACAGCGCTCTTTCTCCGGCATGGCCAAAAGGTGTATGACCCAAATCATGACCTAACGCTATAGCCTCGGTTAAATCCTCATTAAGCCTTAAAGCTCTGGCTATAGTTCTTGCTATCTGCGACACCTCTAATGTATGAGTAAGTCTCGTTCTGTAATGATCGCCTCCGGGTGCAAGAAATACCTGAGTCTTATGTTTCATACGCCTGAAAGCTTTACAGTGTATAATTCTGTCCCTGTCTCTTTGAAAATCTGTTCGTATATCACATTTTTCTTCCTGGTTTTTGCGACCTTTTGTTTCATCGCTAAAGGATGCACAATCTCTATATATCTCATGCTCTCTTTTCTCAAAATCTTCTCTCAAATTCAAGGGACACACTCCTTTCTTTTTATCATCACAATTACATTATTCTCTAAAAAAATAAAAAATCCTTTATTTAATTCAAATTTTTTTAAAAGAAACCTGACAATAAAAGAAGCATTCGGTTTCAAAACCAAATGCTACTTTTGCTGCTTTTTATCAAATATATGATTACTATTGCTGGGTACCTGTTTCTGCTGCTTTTTTCTCAAATTCATCCACAATGTTTATAAGAGGATAATCCTCCCATACAGTACCTTCCATATCACCTTCAGGATCTATTTCGATAGTGGCAAGCCAGTTGTTTCTCAATGTATCAAATTCATCGTCTGTATAGTCCTTGGCAAGATAATACACATAATTTTCCTTTAATGTTTCATCATCGGCACTAATCATGTACACAACTATATAACCCATAGTTCCTTCCATGATATCAGTACACTCACCGTTTTCCATACCCTCCAGAGCTTCGTTCAACTCATCAGAGTAGGAACCGATATAACCCGATGTCTCTGTACAAAAATCAGCAATTCCATATTTTTCTGCTGTTTCGAGATAATCAGCACCACCTCGAAGCTCCTCTATGGCAGCCTCTGCATTAGCCTTTGCCGTTTCCTTCTCCTCATCAGATAACTCTACATAGGATCCGTCTTCATTAACCATTGGGTCTCCGGCATCATCCTGTGCAATTGTCGGGAACACCATATAATATATTGTATTGAAGCTATAATCTACAAAGCCTTCCATAATATCAGCATTAATTTTCTTACCCATGTCGTTCTTGATTTCAGTTTCAAACTTGGATACCATAGCCTGCTCTGCAAATACAGATTTGACTACTTCAGCCGATATACCATATTCATCAAGCATATCTGTTCCAAAAGTATTTATAAAATTGTCAGATGTGGTCTCTACGATTTCCATATCCGATTCGTCAAGAGTACAGTCATTCTTTGTGGCAACATCATACAGAATTTTAGTTTCCCTTATGGATGAAAGCACCTCTTTCTTTGCACTGATATCAGCCTCATCCGACCAATTCTCCACAGAAGAACCTCTTAAATACAGATTTTGAAATGCATATACCAAAAGCTCATCCAGATAAACATCGTATTCACCTATAACCATAACCTTGGTATCTGACGGAACCCCCTCAAATGCCTCAGCAGGGGTAGTATCTTCCTTTTTAGTTTTATCTTCACATCCTGTAAGAGAAACGCATGCCATGGAAAGCAAAAGCATACCTGCAACAATTCTCTTGGTAATTTTTAATTTTGTCATAATGTCCTCCCGAAAATAAAATTCCACTATAGTTTAGTTCAGTTTATGCTTTTCGTCAACCTTTTTCACAGTTTTTCCATCAAATAATACAAAAAACCGCGATTGGAAAACCAATCGCGGTATAAATATCTGATAACGTATTATTCCTTGACACCACCGAGTGCTACACCTGCGATGATATACTTAGATAAAGCAAAGTATACAATGAGCAGAGGCAATACTGTAAGTGTAAGAGCTACATAAACGAAACCATAATCAGTTCTGATTGAGTCAGACTGAAGACCTGTGATAAACATTGGAAGAGTGTACTTCTTAGTTCCAATAATCATCATGTTAGGTATATACAGGTTATTCCAAGATGCAACGAATGCGAAAATAGCCTGAGTAGCCATAGCAGGTTTCATAAGAGGGAGTGCAATCTTGTTGAAAGTTGCAAACTCACCTGAACCGTCAATTCTTGCTGCCTCGATAATCTCAAGAGAGAGTGCACCCTGCATATACTGTTTCATAAAGTAAACAGTTGTAGGTGCCGCAATAGCAGGAAGAATAAGTGGCCAATATGTATCATAGAGACCAATCTTAATCATGAAGTTCATAAGACCGATAACTGATACCTGAGCAGGAATCATCATGATTGCCATAATGAATGACCATGCCATATTTCTTAATTTGAACTGGTATACAGTAAGTCCGTATGCAGTAAATGTTGCGAAGTAAACCTGAAGGAAGGTTGACGGAATTGCAATAATCGCACTGTGCAGCATCGCCTGCCAAACATTGGTATCCTTTCCTAAGGATTTATTCATCATACCTGTAAAGTTCTTTACTAAATCTCCACCAGGAAGCCAGTTAATACCAGACTGAATTTCTGTACTGTTGTGTGTTGCATTCATAATCATGATATAGAATGGGAACACACTGAGGAAACAGAGGAACACACAGACAACGGTTCTGATAATCTTCTTGGTTCTAATTTTAGCTGCGTAGCCTTCATCCACGCCAATTGATGTTTTTGCCATTATCTCTGCACCCCCTATCTTACTACTGCGTGTTTCTGCTTAGGCTCTCTGTCTCTTGTAAGTGTAAAGAAGAGAACTGAGATAAGTAATGTAAACAGGAACAGCACAACAGAGATTGCACCCGCTTTACCGTAATCCGGATTAGTGGAGAATGCATACTCTCTAACCATCATAGTAACTGTATGGGATACACGTCCCGGCATACCAACACCCTGTGATGTATTGAAGAGGGCTGGTATATCGTACATCTGGAGACCACCGATAGCAGAAGTAACCAGAGAGAACTGGAGTATAGGCTTAAGCAATGGAACTGTGATGGTAAAGAACTGCTGTTTGCCGTTTGCACCATCAACCATGGCTGCCTCATAAAGTGATGGGTTAATACCAAGGATACCTGCTATGAGAACTATCATAGTATTACCATACCACATCCAGAAGTTCATGAAACTGATAAGACCGATTGTACCGGCTTTACTGTTCATAAAGTTAAAATCAGAATCTATAATATGCATACTTACTAATGCTTTTCTGATAGGACCACTGATACAGAACAGGTTGTAGAACAAAACGGAGATAGATGATGCAGTGATGATGTTTGGAAGATACATCATAACCTTGAAAGCACCCTGTCCCTTAAGCTTAACAACTGTGTCTGTAAACCACGCTGCAAGGAGCAACGCCAAGAGAATCTGTGGAATAAAATTAATTACCCACATAATAACTGTATTCTTAATTGTATTCATAGGAATGGTATCAAACCAGATAGTCTCTCCGGATACGAAATCTTTTCTTGAAAGAATACTTACGTAATTGTCGAAACCGCAGAACTCAGGATCACACCATACACCCTGTGACATTCTGTACTTAACAAATGAAAGATAGAATGTGTAGATAAGTGGGTAGAGCTGGAATACTAAGAATATCAAAAAGAATGGAGCTATGAACATATATCCATATTTTCCATATTCTACTGTCTTTTTCTTCATCTTTTCACTTCCCCAACCTTTTAAGTATTTGTAAAAACATATGTATCACGCGTACTCCGTTAGACATTTTATAAGAAGTACCATTCAAGTGCTCCTTATAAAATGCCTAACAGCTACATTATGTTTCTTGTTAAAATTATGCACCAGACAAGTCTGGTGCATAATCTATAAAAACTAATTATTCTCAGCGAGAGATAAATTACTCTACAACGATATCTGAGTATGCATTAGCAACCTGCTCCTTGATGTAAGCAACAGCTTCGTCGATAGTTGCCTTATCACCAGTGTTGTATGAACCTGAAGCAACGTCTGCATAAGTATTGAAGATAGCGTCATATGAAGTAGCGAACTTAAGTGAGATACCCTGAGCCATCTCATCCCAAGCTACAAGTGGATCCTGTCCGCCGAGCTTATCGTTAGCACCCTTACCATCTTTGATGAGGTTCTGAACAGCAAGCTTGTTGTTAGGATAATCCTTATCCATATCGTAGAGATCGTAAGCAACCTCTGAGTCACAGCAAAGTGTATAAAGAACAAATGCTGCTAACTCCTTGTTAGGACAATTATCTGTGATACAAAGGTATGAACCACCCCAGTGATAATCAGCTGGACCTACACAAACTCTCCAGTTACCGAAGTTAGCTCCATCAGTATCAAGTGACCATGGTACAAACCAAGTACATCCGAACCAACCAAGAACGTTGTCTTCCTTCATGTTAGCAGTCCATGTAGCATCCCACATAGTTGACTCAGTAGTGTAACCACCATCATATAACTTCTTAGAAATCTCTAAGTAATCAACAATAGCGTCATCAATGTTAAGAGCTCCGTCCTCAACCCACTTAGAAGTCTTCTGATCGATACATACATACTTAACATCATCAACACCTGAAAGGATATACTTACCAGCTGCCTTCAAAGTCTCAGCAGTCTCAAAGAAAGTATCCCAATCCTTAACGAACTCCTGAACCTCAGCTGGATCTGAAGTACCGAGAGCAGCATCAGCTACCTCTGTGTTGTATACATAACATCCAGGAGTTGCCTGCCATGTCATAGCCTTAAGAGTACCATCGATAGTACCATACTGTACAGTATAGTCATATGCGTTAGCATACATTTCAGCTGTAAGACCAGCATCCTCAAGAGCGATTGTGTAATCCTTCTCAGCGAATACAAGTGCTACGTCGTTATCAGCAGCAACGATTGATGGAACCTCATCTCCACCTGCATCGATAGCGTTCTGAATCTTAGTCTGGTAATCTGCTGTTGTACCGCCAAGGTCAAGGTTGTGATATACAACTAAGTCAGCAAGCTCTGGATATCTTGAATTAAAGTGAGTATTAAGTCTTGTTCCGAGCTCATCGTTCCATGAGTATACATGGATAGCAGCACCGTCAGCTGATGGTGCTTCCATAGTAGCTGGAGCGTCAACTACTTCTGACTCAGATGCTGTAGTATCCTCTGATGCTTCTGATTCTGTAGTAGTGTCCTTCTTGTCTGTAGTGTCATCTTTCTTCTCATCACCACAAGCTACGAGAGATAATCCCATAGCAAGAGCTAATGAGAGAGCCATTGCTTTTTTGAATTTTTTCACAAAAAAACCCTCCTTTATAATGTGTGTTTATTTGCCTTCTCATCCCGCCCAATCTTCCGGTTACATCATAAAATTATCACATCAAAGATGTAATAATCTCAATCCGTATCCTTTCAACCCGACAAAACGGAAGGTATAAATTAGTGAACCTATATGTATTCAGTCTTAGACTGTCGGTTCCCAAAAGCAATATGTCACAACTTGCACATTGCGACTATTGAAATTATAAGACATATTAAACAATTTTGCAAGTACTTTTTAAATTTTTTATTGTCTCTTTGTATAATTTTACTAAAAATGGTATATCTTGTGAGGCAAATCACTCACCTACTCAAGATGTTCCGCAATCATATCAGCCAATTCTCCCGGATTGTAGGTATAAACTCTTGCAGGTCCGGAGATTTCGTATACTGTTACATTCCCGAGGTCCGCAAAATAATCTCTTACCCACTGATTATATTCAGCCACATAATCCGCATCAGGGTTTGAATTTACCAGTTCAGTATATTTTTCGTTGACAGATGCATCTTGATTTACATATGGTTCCATAAAAGGATTCGCATATATAAGATTTACGGGTATGTCCTCCGGAACTCCCTCCTCTGCTACCTTAAGTGCGTTGTCAACCATTGCAAGATCCTCGTTATACATATCCTTGTTGTATCCGTTATCTGATATGAGGGCTTTTCTGATTGTCATCTGGGTATCACTGTATATTCCGTAAGTGTTTTCAGGGTATAATTCCGAAACCAGTCTCTGTCCTCCAATTTTGTAAAATGCAATCATTATGTAATCAAAAAATCCGCAATACTCTTCTGTGGTTGTGTTTTTAAATTGTTCAGGGTAATTCATGTCCAGACCGATAATCTGCTCTACCTCTTCTTCGTATGTGTTTGCCCAGTGAAATGCCTCTACGCCGGATGTTCCCATGGCAACAAGTGTATATGTGCCGTCAACCCCTGCTTTATCAAGTGCCGCACGGGTCTCCTCCAGTATGGTATCAATATCCCTTGACATACCGCTTTCTTCGCTGAAACCGTAACCGCTCCTCTCTACAAAAACTATCCTGTAATCACTGAGTTCCTTAAAGAGAGGCTGCAGGGCAATTGCCTCATCTGCACGTTTTGAACTGTGAAGAAACACCAATGTCTCCTCCGCTCCGGTATCACCTGTTACCCAGACATGCATATCGTGGTCATTTACCTCCACCATTTCTCCCGGCGGAATAAGATAGCCCTTTTCTTTAGCCAGTTTATTTTTGTGATTTATGAAAATCACCGCAAAGATAACTATATTGATAACTGCTGTTCCTATTAAAAATATTATGAATATTTTAAAGAAGGTGTGTAAAAACTTTTTTAACTTTTTGTTCATATTGTATTCTCCATTCACGCATTTTTCCTTTTTATAATAGTTTAGTTTTCAGATAAAGTAAATAGTTTTTATTTTTTTCACAATTTTTCACAATTTTTCCCTTTTTATATATCGAAGGCTATGTTAAAATAAGCTCATTGTTTATTTAAATCCAAGGAGTAATTTTATGAATAAAGAACAAACCGACAAGATAATCCAAGAGGCCGAAGACACAGCAGAAACCGTGGTGGACACCACTGAGGACACACCTGCAGATATACCAGAAGATACCACTGAGGATAATTTAGAGCTTCACAGTATGAAGTTAAAGAACAGGATTGCAGCAAAGAAAGCGCGTTATAAAAAATATACGGAAGATATGTCAAAAGGACAGAAGTTTAAATATTTTTTGTACTATTATAAAGGGCGTTTGATTCTTTTTGCCGTTTTAATTTTCCTCTGTATCACCATTCCCGTTACAATTTACAACAAGACCCGTCCGGTCTCCATTGCCTATGCAGTTATAAACTGTACTGACCCCAAAGGTATAAATACGTCCCTGTTTGAAGATTACAGAAACTTTTATACTTTTGAAGAGCCTAACCAGATTATAGACGATAAGGAAGTTCATCTGAATTTGGATGAATATAACGAAAACACCATTCACTCGGCAAACAGCACAGACTATTCCCAGTTTCCTATGTTGTGCCACAACAATTACTATGACATTATATTCACAGATGAAAAAGGGCTTTTATTCTGTTCAACAAACTCTGTGGTGCTTACCTTAGAGGCAGGTCTTCCAAAAGACCTGTATCAGATTCTTGAGGAAGATTACAGTGACCTCATTGTTGAAGCCCCAAATTATAATGATGATCCGGTTCCTTTTGCCATAGATATATCTGATACCGATTTTGCAAAGGATTTAAATTTAGGCTACTCTCCGGTATATGTCTGTGTTCCCGGAAATTCGGAGCGAAATATGTCAAATATTAAAAAAATGATAAACTTTATTCTTGATTTAGGAATGGAGTTATAAAAGAAAAACAGGTTGTCCCGATTATATTTTTCGGTCAACCTGTCTTTTTTACCTCGGCAGTTCTGTAAATCCTATTTTCTTTTTTACTTTTCTAAGGGTCTTATTTGCATAATATGCCGCCTGCTCCGCATTATTCTTTATGGCGCGGTCAACGTATTCCTTATCTTTTAAGAGTTCCTCATATCTTTTGTACAGTGGTGCCAGTTCCTCAGCAACCGCTTCACCGACGGTTTCCTTGAGCTGTCCATAGCCCATACCCGAAAATTCCCTCACGGCCTCATCAGGTGTTTTCTTTGCAACGGCGCAGTATATATCAATAAGGTTTTTAATACCCGGTTTATCCTCGGTATATGCTATACAGTTATCTGAGTCGGTCACAGCTCTCTTGAATTTTCTCATAATCGTATCTTTATCATCTAAGAGATATATACTGGCATTTGGATTTTCATCTGATTTGGACATCTTTTTTGCAGGATCCTGCAGTGACATAATCTTCGCACCGCTTTTTCCGATGTAAGCCTCAGGTATGGTGAATACGTCTCCGTATATTCCGTTGAAACGATTGGCTATATCTCTTGTGATTTCAAGATGCTGCATCTGATCCTTTCCAACCGGAACAAGATCAGCCTGATAGAGGAGTATATCCGCTGCCATAAGAACAGGATATGTAAACAACCCCGTATTTATGTTGTCTGCGTGTTTTGCCGACTTATCCTTAAACTGAGTCATACGGTTCATCTCACCCATATATGTATAACAGTCCAGTATCCATCCAAGCTCCGAATGAGCCGGTACATGGGACTGATAGAATATGCAATTTTTTTCAGGGTCGAGTCCTGCCGCAATATAAAGCAAAAGCAGCGTTCTGGCATTTTTTCTGAATTCAGCAGGATTTTGTCTGACTGTTATGGAGTGTAAATCCATAATTCCGTAAAAACATTTTATATCTTCTTCGTCATTTAAGCTGACCCAGTTTTTTAGGGCTCCCAGGTAGTTTCCGAGAGTTATCATTCCGGTAGACTGCATACCCGAAAGCATAGTCTTTTTTCCATCTATCATAGTTCTTTTCCTCCTACTCTTCTTCCTTGACCATATTCATTATCTGACGTTTTCTTGCAAATTCGTCGTTTGCAAGATATTCATCGTAGGTTGTCTGCTTATCTATAAGGCCGGTAGCGGTAAGCTCCATTATTCGATTTGCAGTGGTCTGTACAAACTGATGATCCTGGCAGGCAAACAGAACAACACCCGGATATTTGATAAGGCCGTTATTCAATGCGGTGATTGATTCCATGTCAAGATGGTTTGTAGGTTCATCAAGTATGAGACAGTTTGAACCCATAATCATAAGTTTTGAAAGGAGACATCTTACTTTTTCTCCACCTGATAAAACTTTTACTTTTTTCACTCCGTCCTCACCGGCAAAAAGCATACGTCCAAGGAATCCTCTGACATAGGTTGCATCCTTGTCGTCAGAATACTGTGCAAGCCAATCCGCTATAACCAGATCGTTATCAAATTCTTTGGTATTGTCCTTAGGAAAATATCCCTGGGAGGTAGTAACTCCCCATTTGTATGTTCCCTCATCCGGTTCTTCCTCACCGGCAAGTATCTTGAATAAGGTTGTTGTGGCTATGGTATTCGGTCCGACAAAAGCAACCTTGTCCTCTCTTCCTATGGTGAAAGATATGTTGTCAAGCACTTTGACCCCATCCACAGTCTTTGATATATTTGAGACGGTGAGCACCTCGTTTCCAATTTCTCTTTTTGGTCGAAAATCGATGTAAGGGTATTTTCTGCTTGATGGTTTTATCTCGTCAAGCTCAATTTTCTCCAATGCTCTCTTTCTGGATGTAGCCTGTTTTGACTTTGATGCATTTGCGGAGAATCTTTGAATAAATTCCTGTAATTCCTTTATTTTCTCTTCTTTCTTCTTGTTTGCCTCCTTCATCTGCTTAATCATAAGCTGGCTTGACTCATACCAGAAATCATAGTTTCCTGTATAGAGCTGAATTTTTGCATAATCTATATCGGCGATATGTGTACACACCTTGTTGAGAAAGTATCTGTCATGAGATACAACGATAACGGTGTTGTTGAAGTTTATAAGAAATTCTTCAAGCCATGCGATGGCATCCAAATCCAGATGGTTTGTAGGCTCATCCAAAAGAAGCACATCAGGATTTCCGAATAAAGCCTGCGCCAGCAGTACCTTTACCTTAAGGTTACCGTCAAGCTCACTCATCTGTCTGTAGTGTATATCAGTGTCTACCCCAAGTCCGTTTAAAAGGGTAGCTGCATCTGCCTCTGCATTCCATCCGTCCATCTCCGCAAATTCAGCTTCAAGCTCAGAAGCCCTTATACCATCCTCATCGGTAAAGTCTTCCTTCATATATATGGCATCTTTTTCCTTCATGACCTCATAAAGCTTTTTGTTTCCCATAATAACCGTGTCCATAACAACACAGTCGTCATATTTGAAGTGGTCCTGCTGAAGAACCGAAAGTCTCTCTCCCGCATTCATAATTACCTCTCCGTTTGTAGGCTCAAGTTCGCCCGAAAGGATTTTAAGGAATGTAGACTTTCCGGCACCGTTGGCACCTATGAGTCCATAGCAGTTTCCCTCAGTAAATTTAATATTTACGTCCTCAAATAATGCTTTTTTTCCAAGTCTCAGTGTTACATTATTAGCACAAATCATATCGATATCCTTTCCTGTCAGAATAATTTTCTAATTGTATTTTTATGTTGGTTAATTTAGTTTTGTTTCAGGATTTTTGTATTCCCCGAGGCGCTGGTTATATGCCTCCATGGATGCTTCCCAAAATGCAGGTTCTGTACTTTCAGCTCCCAAAATTCCCATGATGTACTTTGTAAACGGCGGATTAAGCGGTAATAAAGGGCCTATGGTCTGGGTGGCATAGAGATTGTTTATCCGGATTCCGTCTGACATTGTCTCTCTGTTTATTCCGATTCCTCTTTCCACCTTCATAAATTCCATACCGGATATATCTCCGTACGCATGGGAAAATCTGCTGTTAAAG
The DNA here is from genome assembly GCA_964553965.1 of uncultured Bacteroides sp. Classification (GTDB taxonomy): domain Bacteria; phylum Bacillota; class Clostridia; order Lachnospirales; family Lachnospiraceae; genus Coprococcus_C. Next base: position 32,253 of record CAZKMB010000008.1, read on the forward strand.
CCCACTATATCCATGTCCTGAAATTTTCCCAGAAACAGGCTGTTGTGTCTGTTATTAAACTCTACTTTTACATCAAGAGGAACAAGTCCCATGGCATCTGTTTTTTCTCCGTTGCCATAATCAATTGTCCTGCACAGTATGTCAGTCATGTTTCCTGTCACAAGAATGATTTTCCCTGCGGCTATCAGTTCTTTTATCCTGTCCTTAAACGGCATGAGTTTTTCTATTACTCTTTTTTGTATATTTTCAGTACCGCTTCCGAGATATATCATATCCACATCATGTTGTACAAAATAAGGTGTGTCATTCAGCTCTGTATTTATCCATACAGCTTCCGGCAATGATGCTTTAAGGTAGGATATATTTCCGCTGTCTCCGAAAAGATTGCAAACCTCTCCATATAGTATCTCTATTGTCATGGTTTTCCTGCCTCCTTTTCGATTTTCTGAATAATCTTCTTCTCCAGTTCAAGCGACTGGTCATAAAGGTATACCTCATGCAGGAGTACTACCTTACTTACATCCTGCAGTTTCAGGTAATTCGCTCCCTCCTGTTCTTCAAAAGATGTATAAATCCTGTCTTCAGGTACTCCTGCAAGGAGACACCTCAGTTTGTAATCATAACATCTCTTTCCGCAGAGTATTATCTGCTTTATATTGTCAGAATTGAGAAACTCACAATCCATGTCATATATCCAGTTGATAAATTCGCTGGAATACAGATTGTCATGCAAATCATCTATGAGCAACAGTACTGCCATGGATGCTTTGTCTTTGCTCAGGCTGTCAAACACTCTCGAACATGCCACAGCGTTCATCCCCTTAGCCAGAAGATTTTCGTATTCTATACCGCATATGGTTTTCTTCTCATATCTTGTGGTGTCAAGTTTTATGGCTTCCATGGAGGAACGTATTGTTTCGTAGTCCATTCCGAACTGATGCAGAAGTGCAACTGCTGCCGCCATATTATATACATTGAATATGGCATCATGCAAAAGTCTGTATTCTTCCCTGCCATATGGTGTCATCATAACCATCTTTCCATGGTTCACGACCACAACATCATAATCCACCTTCGGTGATGTGTACTCACATTTCATGCACCTGCATCTTCCAATATGGTGATATCTGAAAAATTCATAATCAAGTTTTCCGCCACACACCGGACAATACACAATATCCCTAACGATGTTAGGCGGTGTGTCTGTGTCATCTTTTGTCTTTGATATTCCAAAATAACAGGCTTCCTGTTCAGTGCGTAATCCTGAGGATATAATGTCATCTCCGTTTAAGATAAGTCGGGTTGTCTCAGGTATAGCCTTCCTCATTATACCGGCGATAAACTCTGAATGTGCATTTCTCTTTGCAGAGTCCCTGAACAGATTACAGCATATAAGATAATCAGGTATAATATAGCTGTATGTCTTGTCTGAGGTCATCTCATCTATTTCGAGTATGGCTACATCATACTTTGTTTTACCTGTCCAGGAAGTACTTTTTATAAGGGTTCCGATGATGCCCGGAAATGTATTGTATCCCGTATTGTTTATTGTTTTATAGCCGTTATGTCTGAATATGTCTGTCAGCATGGATGCTACTGTTGTTTTACCGTTTGTTCCGGTTACCGCTATAATGGTTCCGGGCGTATCCATGTACCTTACAAACCCCTTGCAGATTTTCGCAGCTGTATTTCCCACCATATATGGTATGTTTTTTCCGCATATCTTAAGGCCAAGGTTAAAGAATTTGGCTGCCCAGAGACCAAAATAAAAGGAAACAGGTTTTTTCATGATCATTCTCCTCTTATAATCTTGTCAAACATTGGTTTTAATCCCATCTTGTCTTCGTTCAGGTGTATCTTTGACTGATATACATCGTATCCCGGAAATTGATTTCCCTCTATAACCACAGGACCATTTTCCGTAATACATATATCCCATCCCGTATAACCGATTTCAGGTATCACCTCACACATCTTCACAACAAGAGCTTTTGCCTCCTCAAAGAACGGTATCTGAAATCCTGTAATTTTAGTTCCTGTAGCAGGGTGAATTTCGTATATATTTCCCTCTTTATCTATAGCCGGTTTTGTTATAACACCATTTTCATCAACCACGGAAAACATTCCTCCGTGATTGAAATTATCAACCACATTATCTTTGTTGCCGATTCTTATCACTCTGTATGCTATAGTTGTTTTTCCGTTTACCCTCATGGTTACCATTCTGATGGTATTTACGGATTTTGGATATAACTCGCTGAGCTTATGGTGCTGTACAACATAGGTTTCAAGAAGAAACTGTCTGTTTTCTTTTAATTTTTTGTACAGTTCCGTTTTGACAGTGTCGTTTTTTATGGTGACTTTTTCTATGTCTTTGCCACACTGTCCATCCTTTGGTTTTGCCATGAATGTAGGATTTTTCTCTATAAAGTTTAAAAACTCTTCATAGTCCGACTGCTCTAAATCTATAAAATCCCTTTTCAAATATTCTTTGAATTTGTCATTAAACTCTTTTTTATTCTCGAAGAAATGATTATATGCAGGGTTATTTAATTTTTTAATGTATGCATTGTTTACTCCTCTGGTAACCAAGGATGCTCTCTGTTCCTTTGTCAGATTTTCAAAGTAAAATACTTTATAATCCATATATCCTGCCTGATATTTTATTGAACAGCCTATCATATCGAAAAATATTATGACCCTGCTTTTTTTACTGCGCTTATGTACTTCTCCCACTGCCTTTATCATAGCACCATAATTCATATGCATAAGCCGGGTGAAATAATATTTTACTCTTCCCATTTTACATACCTCCCGCATTTTATCATTTCAAACTATGTCAATATACCATAATCCACCTTAAAAAACAAGGTTTTTAGCCATTATATAGCATAAAACGGATGTCAGAATATGAGACATCCGCTTTATGACTTATCTTGTGAAATATTTTACTGTAAATTCTTTGCAATCGGGTCGTAAAGATCAAGAACACAATGCTCATCAGCTGCAAAATGCTTGCAGTTAAGACAGCTCTTTGTTCCTTCTGCCGCATTAGTCGCACAATCTTTGCAATCCTTTTTATTGTAGGCATGGCATCTTGCCGCAACCTCTTTGTAAACCTCTGTACTACTACGCATAACTCTTCCTCCTAATTAAAACTATTTATTATCAGATATCAATATACCCATAATATAGTTCTATTATGCGCCTCACACATAAATCTATTCATTTTTTTAATGTTAAACCGCATTTCCGGTATAGAGCTGATAGTACTTACCCTTTAAGTCCATAAGTTCATCGTGCGGACCTCGTTCTATTATCCTTCCCTGTTCAAGAACCATTATACAGTCACTGTTTTTTACGGTAGATAACCTGTGAGCTATGACAAACGTTGTTCGTCCGCTCATAAGTTTATCGGTTCCGCTTTGTACAATTTTTTCCGTTCTTGTGTCTATGGAACTTGTGGCTTCATCCAGTATAAGTACCGGCGGGTCTGCCACGGCTGCTCTTGCGATGGCAAGAAGCTGGCGCTGTCCCTGACTCAGGTTAGCTCCGTCTCCGGTAAGCATGGTATCGTATCCCTCAGGCAGCATCCTGATAAAACTGTCGGCATTTGCAAGTTTTGCCGCTGCAATTACTTCCTCGTCAGTTGCATCCAGTCTGCCGTATCTTATATTTTCCATAACTGTTGCCGTAAAGAGATGGGTATCCTGTAAAACAATTCCCAAAGAGCGACGCAAATCAGCTTTTTTGATTTTATTAATATTTATTCCGTCATATCTTATCTTTCCGTCCTGTATGTCGTAGAAACGGTTTATAAGGTTCATTATGGTTGTCTTTCCTGCTCCTGTTGAGCCAACAAAGGCAATTTTTTGTCCCGGTGTGGCAAACAGGTCTACATTGTGCAGAACCATCTTGTCATCAGTATATCCAAAATCCACATCATCAAATACCACATCGCCTTTTAACTCAACATAGGTAGTTGTATCGTCCGCCTGATGATAATGTTTCCATGCCCACATGCCTGTTCTCTCATCTGTCTCGGTTATTTTTCCGTCAACTGTTTTTGCGTTTACCAAAGTAACATATCCGTCATCAACTTCCGGTTTTTCATCCAACAGTTTAAAGATTCGGTCTGCACCGGCAAGACCCATAACAACAGAGTTCATCTGCTGGCTCACCTGATTTATAGGCATACTGAAGTTTTTATTAAATGTCAGGAAGCTCACAAGACCTCCCAGTGAAAATCCCCCTACATTATTTAATGCAAGTATGCCTCCGCAAATAGCACATAATACATAGCTTAAATGTCCGAGCTGAGCGTTGATTGGTCCCATCATATTTACATAGCCGTTTGCATTTTTTGAACAGTCAAAAAGTTCATCGTTCAATTGGTTGAAGCGCTCCATCGCCTCTTCTTCATGACAGAAAACCTTTACTACTTTCTGACCTCCCATCATTTCCTCTATGAAGCCGTTTACCTCACCCAATGCCTTCTGCTGTTTGATAAAGTATTTTCCGCTGTTTCCAACTACCTTTCCGCTGACAAAAAGCATTACTCCTACCATTATAAGGGTCAAAATTGTAAGAGGTATGTTAAGCACTATCATACTTATAAGAACACTTACAATGGTTATTATACTGTTAATAAACTGCGGAGCACTCTGACTTATCATCTGTCGAAGGGTATCTATGTCATTTGTATATATTGACATTATATCTCCGTGAGCGTGGGTATCAAAATACTTTATCGGCAGACTTTCCATATGATTAAACATATCTATTCTGAGGTCTTTCATGGTTCCCTGAGTAACAACCGCCATGATTCTTGCCTGTACATAGGATGCAAGAACACCAAGTCCGTAAAAGATGGCTACACCGGCTATCGCCTGAAGTAATCCGGAATAATCATTGCTTCCGGTTTCCATCATAGGAGTTATATAATCATCTATGAGCGTCATGGTAAAAAGTGTTCCCCTTATATTTGAAAATACACTTACCAATATACACAGCAATACAACTATACAGTGGAACTTGTATTTTTTCCCCACATAGCCCATTATTCTCCCCAATATCATACCCGGATTTTCCAGTTTTGGCTTTGGTCCGCCATTTCTTCTTCCCGGTCCCATAGGGCCTCTGACTACTTTTGCCTGTGCCATTAGTCCTCACCTCCCTGCTGGTCAAAGTCACCGCTGCCGCCTGTCTGTGACTCATATACATCTTTATATATCTCATTATTCATCAATAATTCATCATGGGTTCCTATTCCGTTTATTCTTCCTTCATCCATGACGATTATTCTGTCGGCAAACTGTATGCTGTTAATTCTCTGAGCTATAATTATCTTGGTTGTGTCAGGTATTTCTGTGGCAAATGCACTCCTGATTCTGGCATCTGTTGCTGTATCAACAGCACTCGTGCTGTCGTCAAGTATAAGTATTTTAGGCTTCTTCAACAGTGCTCTTGCTATACAGAGTCTCTGTCTCTGTCCACCCGATACATTTGTTCCGCCCTGCTCTATATGGGTATTGTATCCCTCAGGAAATGCCATGATAAAATCATGTGCACAGGCAAGCTTGCAGGCTCTCTTACATTCTTCGTCTGTTGCCTCCTTATCTCCCCATCTTAAATTATCGTATATTGTTCCGCTAAATAATACATTGTTCTGAAGAACAACGGACACTTCGTTTCTGAGTACTTCCAAATCATATTCCTTAACATTTCTGCCGCCCACCATTACTTCTCCGGATGTGACATCATATAGTCTGCTGATAAGATTTACAAGGCTTGACTTGGAGCTTCCCGTTCCTCCCAATATACCTATTGTCTCTCCCGGTTTTATACTGAAATTAATATCCCTTAGTACCGGTTTTTTCTCCTTTGTATCAACGGTGGTGATTTCCTGCCCTCGTTCATCTTCCAATCTCTTATAATTTTTATAGGCAAATTCAACATTTTTGAAGCAAACGCTTCCGTCCTTAACCTCCATAACCGGATTTTCAGGATTGACTATATCTGCCTTTTCATTTAAGACTTCCGCAACTCTCTTTCCGCTCGGCATACTCATGGACATCATAACAAATATCATGGATAACATCATAAGGTTCATAAGTATGTTCATGCAATATGAAAGCAGGCTCGTAAGTTTACCTGTGGTAAGGGCTCCGCCAACTATCATATGTGCTCCGAACCAGCTTATGAGCAATATACAGGAATAAACGGTGAGCATCATAACAGGACCGTTTAAGGCAAGTATATTCTCTGCTTTAAGGAATAATCTGTATACATTATAGCTTGCCTTGCCAAATTTTTTATTTTCAAAATCTTCTCTTACATAAGCTTTAACTACCCTGATTGCAGATACATTCTCCTGTACGCTTGCGTTTAAATCATCGTATCGCCTAAACACCTCTGTAAAATATTTCATGGCGTATCTGACGATAAACGAAAGAACAACGCTGAGTACACATACAGCTACAAGATATATTGATGCAAGCTTTGGACTTATGGTAAAGGACATTATCATGGCTGTGATAAGACTTATAGGCGCCCTCATACACATTCTCAGCAACATCTGATATGCGTTCTGAATATTTGTTACATCTGTGGTAAGTCTTGTAATTAATCCTGCTGTTGAAAATTTGTCTATGTTTGAAAATGAAAATGTCTGTATGTTCTGATACATGGATTTTCTCAAATTTTTAGCTAATCCGGTAGATGCCTCTGCGGCAAATTTTCCTCCCAGCACTCCGGCAGTAAGACCGCAGAGGGCAAGAAAAATCATACCGAGTCCCACCAGTACTATATGGCGCATATCGCCCTTATTTACTCCGTCATCTATGATGGATGCCATAAGATACGGAATAAACATTTCAAAAACTACCTCCAATATCATACAGACAGGTGTAAGTATTGAAACCTTTTTATACTCTTTTATGTTTGCTCCTATTGATTTCAGCATGTATTTACTCCTTCTTTCTTAATTTTATATCTGGGTTTCAGCGTTCTTTTTAATTTTATCCAACACCGAAAAAAATGTATCTAACTCCTCTGCGGTTATGCCCCTTCTTATATGTTCTTCTGCACTTACAGAGCCTTCCCGCATGATTTCATTTACCCGCCGTCCTTTTTCCGTAAGACTTAATTTTTTCAGCCTGTCATCATAGGTCACCGTCTCTCTCTTTATAAGGTTTTTCTTTTCCATCAGTTTCAAGGTGCTTGTCACTGTGGATTTTGCTATTCCGAATTTTTTCTCTATATCCTTTTGAAAAACATTTTCCGGCTCTTTTTTTTCTATGTACTTTAATATCCAGCAATGGACAATTGTGGCATCCTCATCCAATGCTTTCTTTAATTCTTTATCAAAGTGTCTCGCAAGCAGGTTATTAAGGGTCCTTATCTCATATCCTATCTTTTTTTCACTATCCATACATATATCCTCATCTTTCCCACAAAAAGAATGTTCTATATAAAACTATTTCATATAGAACATTCTTGATTATACTTTTATTGTATTACAGAGTCAAGCATTTAATTATGAACATTATGTGTTTTTTAATCCTGCTTTTTTACAGACGTCATACAGGCAACATTCTTCACAACGAGGTTTTGTTCTTGCCGTACACACTGCTCTTCCGTGGTAAACCAGCCTGTGACATAAATCATTTCCCTCATCTTCAGGAACTATCTTTCTCAATTCCGTCTCTACCTTTTTAGGTTCCTTTATGTTGTCCACCAGACCGATTCTGTTTACGATTCTTATACAATGGGTATCAGTTACGATTGCCGGTTTTCCATATATGTCCCCAACTATAAGATTGGCACTTTTTCTTCCCACTCCGGGCAGCTTCAGCAGCTCTTCCAGTTCATCGGGAACAATGTCATTATATTTTTCGTGGAGTATTTTCATACAGGCATTTATATCTCTTGCCTTGCTCCTGCCCAGTCCGCAGGGTCTTACTATGTCTTCTATCTCCTGCACCGTGGCATCCGCCAGTGATTTTACTGTAGGAAATTTTGCATACAGGTCTTTTACCACAATATTAACTCTTGCATCGGTGCACTGAGCCGCAAGTCTTACCTCAACAAGCAGTTTCCACGCCTCATCATATTCAAGGGAACATTCCGCCACGGGGTATTCTTTTTTTAATCGTGATATTACCTCTAATGCTCTTTGTTTTTTAGTCACTTTCCAAATATTCCTTTGCCTTTTTGTATTTTTTGTTTCGCATTATATCAGCCTCACTGACCACGGGAACTCTTGTCAGATCACTGTTGTGTTCTATATCTGCCAGTTTGACTTTTACTGCAAGCGGGTTGGTTTTTACACGTTTTATGTAGTCCATATATTCCATGTCCCGGTTCTTTGTCAAAATCCTAACCGCATCCGTAACAGCCTCAGGGAAACCTTCTTTTTTTATATCCTCTATAGTGTAGGGAGTGTCCTCCGCCACATCATGCAAAAGAGCCGTGCAGACCGAAAGCTCATCATCCATCATCTCCGCAACGTGAACGGGATGTAGCATATATGGCAAACCGCTTTTATCAAGCTGTCCGTCATGGGCTTTTATGCAAAATTTTATGGCTTTTCTTGTCATATCCGTATATATCATATGCATCACCTCTCACAGCATCTTTTACTTACATAAATCATATCAGAAATATATATAAATGGCTATAGAAAATTTTTTTAATTTGATATATAATGCATACTATATTTATTACTTTTTTGGGAGTTACTTATGGATTCAAGAATACAAAAAACAAAAAAAAGCATTTTTGATGCTTTCGTTTCATTACGTGCCAAAAAGCCACTCGAAAAAATCACCGTAAAGGAACTTACCGATACAGCCCGGATAAGCAAGCAGACCTTTTATCTTCACTACAGGGATATGTACGATCTGGCAAATCAGATTGAAAATGAACTCATTGAAGAAATGTGCAGGATTCTTCCTGAGGTTGATGATATACTTGACAATATTGGTTATGTGGCAATTACCCTCTTTAAACGCGCCACATCACAGGATACTGTTTTTAAGACTGTATTTTCAGGTACAAGAATGGCATCCCTGCCTCATGGTATCGCAAGAGAATTGAAAAATGCCGTTTATGCCCAGCATCCTGAATTAAGAGCAGATTTACACACCAACATATATCTTTCTTATTTGGTTCACGGTGCATATAATGCCTATCAGGACTACAAGACCATTGACCAGGATAAAGTCATAAAAATACTCGGTGATATAGCGCATTGTATGTCAGAAGGATACAATAAAAAATTCAAGCGTTAACTTGATTTATCTTATAAAATTGGTCTTTATTTTAGGCTCATATACAGGATACTCTATCCCCTTTTCTTTTCCGGCCTGAATACAGGACAGCAGCCAGAGCATATTGTCTGTCAGGGTTCTCATAGTCTGGATTCCCTCTTCATCCTGAAGAACCTCCTCCGGAGTGTTTCCATGAACCTGATTCCAATAGTTTGATGTGACTATCGGCATATTGCTTATGGAAAAATACTTATTTAACTGGTCAAATGCAGTGGCAGCCCCTCCCCTTCTGCAGCTCACTACAGCTGCTCCGGGTTTTCCCGCAAAGCAAGCTCCGCCAACGCAAAAGGCTCTATCTAAAAATGATGACACCTGTCCGGATGCCGAAGCGTAATACACCGGTGAGCCAACTATAAGAGCATCACATTGTTTCATTTTTTCCACAAATTCATTCACACCGTTATCCAAAAAACATTTTCCTGTTTTTTTACATTTTCCGCATCCGATACATCCCGCAACAGGTTTGGCTCCTATATGGAAAAACTCTGCTTCTGCCCCTGCCTCATTTAATCTGTCTGCTATTACGGAAAGCGCAGTATATGTACACATCTTCCCTCTTGGACTACCGTTTAATAACATTACTTTCATAGTCTTTTCACCCACAAATATATGTGTTCCTTTCTTATAAAATTCCGACCGGCCTTCACAGTTCTATTTTATCCGGCATCTATGGTCATTTTCAGTTCTTCAAGATAAACCCACCGTTCCATCTTGTGATTAAGCATATTTGATACCTGTTCTTTTTCCTGCGAAAGTTTTTGCAGCTTTTCAAAATTTCTGGCATTGTCCTGAATTTCTCTTTCCAGTTCTTCCATTTTCTCTTCAAGTTCCGCAATATCATCCTCTATGGTTTCATATTCCTTTTGCTCCGCAAAAGTAAATTTAAGTTTCTTTTCTCTTGGTTTCACCTTCGATGACAGACTTCCGGTTTTTGTTACTTTTCCCTCATCAGAAAAAGAACCTGAGGTTTTTTTCGCCTCATTTTCTCTTATCTCATAGTCAGTATAACCGCCCTCACTTTGTTTAAGGGTTCCGTCTTCCTGAAATGCAAATATTCGTCTTACAACTCTGTCTAAAAAATATCTGTCATGGGATACCGCTATAACTATACCCTCAAAGGAATCCAAATAATCTTCCAGAACCGTCAAGGTTGTTATATCCAAATCATTTGTAGGTTCATCAAGAATAAGTACATTTGGGGCAGACATAAGAACACGGCAAAGATACAGTCTCCTTCTTTCTCCTCCTGACAGCTTGCCAATCAGCCCGTACTGATCCTCCCCTTTAAAGAGAAATCTTTCAAGGAGCCTTGTGGCGGTTATCCTGCCCTCTGATGTCTCAACATATTCAGCCTCGTCCCTTATGTAATCAATTACCCTGTCCGCAGGATTCATGTCTTCACCAAGCTTTATTTCCTGGGTAAAATATCCTATCTTTACTGTAGAACCAATCTCTACACTGCCACAGTCAGGTGTGTACTCCCCTAATATAATTTTTAGCAATGTGGATTTTCCGCATCCGTTTTTTCCTATTATGCCTATTCTGTCATTTTTGAGAAAGTTATAGGAAAAATCATGTATTATTTCTTTTCCGTCAAATTTTTTACATATTCCCTCAAGATTTATTGTGGTTTTACCCAGTCTTGATGATACGGAGCCAAGCTCAACTCTTCCGTCTTTAACCGGGGCTTCCCTGTTTTTCAGCTCCTCATATCTTTCTAACCGGGCTTTTTGTTTTGTTGAACGGGCTCTTGCTCCTCTTTTTACCCATTCAAGCTCTACACGGAGTATGGACTGTCTCTTTCGCTCAGCAGCATCTGCCATATCCTCTCTTTCCGTCTTTAATTTAAGAAATCCGGAATAATTTTCCTCATAAGAATATATGCTGCCCTTATCAACTTCTATGATACGATTAGTGACGCTGTCGAGAAAATATCTGTCGTGGGTAACCATTATAATTGAACCTTTATAGTTTTTCAGTTGTTCCTCAAGCCACGATGACATTTCACTGTCAAGATGGTTTGTGGGTTCATCGAGCAGGAGGAGATCCGGCTTTGCCAGCAGAACCGAAATCAGAGCAAGTCTCTTTTTCTGTCCTCCGGAGAGATGTCCGCACAATTCATCAAAATCGCTGATTCCCAATCCGGTCATCATAGCCTTTGCATCACTTTCTATAGTCCACTGATTATCATCGGTCTTTATATTTTTTATTACGGCTTTTAAAACCGTATCGCCGTCTTCAAAAACCGGTGTCTGAGGCAGATATTTCACGGTCAGGTTATTTGCCATTATTATGTTTCCGCTGTCCGGGGTATCTATTCCCGCTATCATCTTGAGAAGGGTTGACTTGCCCGTTCCGTTTATCCCTATAATGCCGGCCTTTTCGCCTGCCTGTAAGAAAAATGATGCCTTGTCAAATATTTTCCTTACACCGTATGCTTTTGTAATTTCATCTACAGTTAATATATTCATATTCCAATCCGCTTTTATTTGTATTAGTTCATGGAGTTGCCAAGCAAATTCATAATCTCTTCCTTTGTTGCCAGTTCCTCCGAAAATGCACTGGCACTTCCGGCGCAAATTCCCATACTCAGGGCTTTTTCATAATCCTTTGTCTCTATGTAGCCCGCAAGAAATCCTGCAAGCATAGAATCGCCTGCACCTACTGAATTTTTTACAATTCCCTCAGGTGCTTTTTTCTGATATATACCGCCGTCCCCAGCAAGGAGAACAGCTCCCTCTTCCGCCATGGATACCAGTACATTTTCAGCTCCCTTTTCCATAAGTTTTTTTCCGTAGAAAATCACATCTTCCCTGTCTTTTATCTCCACATTAAAAAGTAATCCAAGCTCTGTGATATTTGGTTTGATGAGAAATGGTTTGTACGGAAGTACATTGAGCAGCAGTTCTCCTGTAGCATCCACTATTACCTTGCTCTTATTGTATTTCAGTCTGTCAATGATATCCATATACAAGGATTTAGGCATGGTATCCGGTATACTTCCTGCAAGCACAAGATAATCATCTTCATCGAGGTAATCCAGTTTTTCATATAGTGTTCCTATAAACTGTTCCTTTACCACAGGTCCCTGACAGTTAATTTCTGTTTCCATTCCGGTTTTCAGTTTAACATTTATTCGGGTTGTTCCCTCATCCAACGATATAAAATCATAATTTATATTTCTTTCCCTGAGCAGATTTTTTAATACTTCACCTGTAAATCCGGCTGTAAATCCTATGGCTTTATTATCTATTCCTAAATTTGTAAGCACTATGGACACATTGATGCCTTTTCCACCCGGCAGTATTCTCTCTGCAGATGAGGCTCTGTTCACCTTGCCCACAGCAAAATCCTCAACTGAAACCACATAGTCAAGTGACGGATTAAACGTAACTGTATATATCATCCTATGTACCTCCTTATAATTCATGATTTTGACATATTTTTATAAATCAACATCCAACTCCACAGGACAATGATCAGACCCCATAATCTCTGTGTGTATTTTTGCATCAGTCATCTTATCTTTAATTTTATCCGATACAAGGAAATAATCTATACGCCATCCCGCATTTTTTTCTCTTGCCTTAAACCTGTATGACCACCAGGAATATATTTCTTTTTTATCAGGATAAAAATGTCTGAAACTGTCTGTAAATCCTGATTCAAGAAGTATGGTCATCTTCTCTCGCTCCTCATCGGTAAAACCTGCATTTCGTCGGTTTGTCTTTGGATTTTTTAAATCTATTTCCTTATGTGCCACATTCATGTCACCGCACACCATTACCGGTTTTTTCGAGCTTAATCCAACCAGATATTTTCGGAAGTCATCCTCCCATGCCATCCTGTAATCAAGTCTTGCAAGTTCATTTTGCGAATTAGGCGTATATACCGTAATCACATAATAATTTTCGTATTCAAGTGTTATAATTCTGCCTTCATGGTCATGTTCTTCTATGCCCATGCCATATGTCACTTTAAGCGGTGTGTGTCTGGTAAAAATGGCAGTTCCCGAATAGCCTTTTTTTTCTGCATAATTCCAATAAGTCTGATATCCCTCCGGATTAAAATCTAATTGTCCCTCTGACAGTTTTATCTCCTGAAGACAGAAAAAATCCGCATCAGACTCGGTAAAAAAATCCATAAATCCCTTTGTAATACAGGCTCTTAGTCCATTTACATTCCATGATATAAGTTTCATAAATCCTCCAATTATTTTATAGGTAAACTGTTATCAGACGCTCTGGTTGACAAGAACTGCTTTTATTTCTTCTGCCGCAACAATACCTTTTTTTTCCATGATATATTTTAGTGCCTCCTGCAAATCCTCCTCAGATAACATAATCTGCTTGCTGCCCTCTGTCACAACAGTACAACCACTTCTCATATCACAGCACCTGCCGTTACAATTTGCTTTCTGAATGTTTTTTCTGCTGATTGCACCTATTTCCTCAAGCACATTTATCATCCTGTATACTGTTGCCACACCAATGCTGTTATCCTTTTTGTGTGCCAGTATGTATATTTCTTTGCAACAGGAATATTCTTCGTTGGCAATTATATCCACAATCAGCCTGCGCTGCTGTGTAAGTCTTAAGCCATTTTCTTTAAGTCTGGCAAGTATATCATCCTTGCTGAGCATAACCTCATCAATTGACTGATTATCATTACTATTCATTCACATCCTCCTTAATTACCGTCTGTGTTTATTCATTGTAAATTCCCAGTATCTTTATATGATTATACTTTTTCATTTCTTCAAGGGTATGTAATATGACATCCAACTGATTGTACAATCCGTCTATCTCTATGTAAAAATTGTATGTGCCAAGCTCCTGTTTTGTAGGTCTTGACATAATGGATATCATATTTATCCTGTTGTCGCTAAAGCTTTTCAACATTTCAAAAAGTATTCCCGGTCGGTCAGTCCGAGGCATTATATACACCGGTATACGAACTTTTTTATCATCCCTATCCCGGTGGTTCTGCTTTTTAAATTCCTCAACGCGAACACTGTCAACTTCCCCCTTTTTTACTATAAAAAAACGGGTATGGTTATTTTTTGCATCGGTTACATTTTCAATGATAAACCGGTCATGTTCCTGCTTTGCTATATGGTACGGAACTATTGCCGCCGCCCCCTTTTCATCTCCGAGGCTGTAATACGACTCCATATTGCTCTCTGTGGATATAATTTTTACATTCTTCAGGGAACCTATAAACTGTCTGCACTGTCCGTTAGCTTTAAACTGGACATACAGTTTCTTTATGTCTTTTTTTTCTTTCACATTCCCGATTAAGGAAAACTGTACGGCAACCATGTTTTCATCTATTATCTGTAAGTTTTTTTCCAATAGTAAATCTAAAGTTCTTTGCACATATCCGTCCAGCGTATTTTCAACAGGGACTATACCCATGGCACATTCCTCCGGTGACACAGCAGAAAACACCTCATCTATGGTGGGATAATACTGCGGCTCATATGTTACTTCACTGTCGGTTCCCGCATATTCAATGTACGCCTTATCACAAAATGTACCTTTAGGTCCTAATACTGCCATTTTGAGTTGTTTCTTTACTATATCCAATCGTAATTTCCTCCTGTTATGGCAAGACTTAAAAGAGTGTCCATCATTTCTATTTCTTCACCTTCCAATACCTTTATAAGCTTTGCCGTATCTTTGACAGTTGACATATCCTCATCAGGTCCTATCTCATAATCTATATCTCTTTCACAATATATACAATCTATAGTATCCATGGTCTGAAGGGATAAAAATTTTTCTTTACAGCAGCTACATTCATAATATCCGCATTTTTTTGTATCGTCCGGTACATAGTACATATTTTTGTTCTCCTTTAATGCTTTTCAAAATCCTGACTAAATTATTATTATAACATAGGATAGTGTTTTTTTACATATTTTTATTAAATTAGAATGTTTAATAAAAAATGCAATATTAAATGCGACATTTTTTTAAAAAAATAATAAAGCCTTATTTTGACCTTATTATTTTTCATATACACACCATAAAACTAACCAACGAGCTTATTATTTATAGCATTTACTTCTATATTATATAATTCTTCAGCTGATTTATAATTATGAATTTCTCTTGGATAATTATTCATCCATACTTCTATATTATATATATCTTCTTCTGTTTTATCATCAAAGTTTACTCCCTTAGGTATATGCCTTCTAATCATCTTGTTAGTTACTTCATTAGTCCCTCTTTCATATGAACTATATGGATGACAGTAATACACCTTAGTGCGTTGTCCACCATGTATTGAACGCTCCATCTCCTCACAGTAAGAAAATTCCGTGCCATTATCCACAGTAATTGTTTTAAACACCGATTTAAACATGGCTCCCATTCTTTTCTCCATTATATCTAATTTTTCTACTACCGCTCTAGCAGTATGCTCATTCAACAAGTGAATTATCTCTTTACGAGTTTTACGTTCAGTCAGAACCAATAAACTATGCTTCGACTTACCACGTTTTCCAACTACTGTATCCATTTCCCAGTGCCCAAACTCTTCTCTAGTGTCAATATAAGATGGTCTTTGTTCTATACTTGTTCCTGCTGATGCTCTGGAACGTATTCTACGAACTTTGTTATAAGTCCTTTTCTTGTCCTTCTTCACAGGTAAATCCTTATTTGTAAGTTTCAAAAAAATCCCTTTGTCAATATAGCTATACAGAGTCTTTTCGCATATAGTTATAGTAAAATCCTTTTCTCTACCTTGTGCCTTGAGTTGCCCCAACGCAGCTGCAGGACTATAATTTTCTTCAAGGATTTTACTCTCGAGATAATTAGCATATCTTAAATCCTTTCCTATCTTCAGATTTGGCCCTTTAGCTGCTAAATTCTCTAGATACTTTTCATGAGCAATATCTGGACTATATCTTTCTTCAGTTGTTAAATCGGTATTTAACGCAGTGAATGTTCCACGCTTTAATTCACGATAGATTGTGCTTCTATGAACACCAATTAACTTAGATATCTCAATAACAGAATAACCCAACTTAACCAAAAGTTCGATTCTAATTCTGCTATCCATTGTAAGATGATTAAAGACCTTTCCCATATCTATCCCTCTTCTCCATTTGTAATAATCTAAGTCAGGATACAATACGGTCATAGTGATATTATATATATTACAATAATAAAAATCTATATTCATATTGCATAAAATATTCCTTATTTATATGTTAATTTTAACCATTGCAAGCATATAGATAATATCTTATTATCTACTTATACAATTATGAAAGTGAGTGATTACACATGGGTAAATATTCTCAAAAATCAAATACGTATACACAGAAATTCAAGAAAGAAAACTATGATACTATCACAGTATATGTTCCAAAGGGTAAACGGAAAACTATACAAGAATATGCAAGCTCTATAGGACATAGTTCCAACAGTCTCCTTAATGCCTTGATAGATATAGAATTAGATAGCAAATCATTGAAGAATACAGAAAATGGGAGTATGTAATTACTCCCATTTCTTTTATCTGGACGTTTTCTTTGTATTAGCTCTATGATATGCTTCAGCTTTTCGTAGATATTCAGTTATTGAATAACTATAATCCTCATTTATTGGATTTATATCAACAATTATATCTCCGATATAAAGGGGTTCTTCATGCAATATATTAAATACATAATCCTCTTTATAGTCCCCTTTATATTCAACAACTATATCTAAATCTGATGAGTTACTTTCTGTACCCTTGCTTCTACTTCCATACATAGCTATATCTACTATAGCTATATCCAAATCGCAAAATACGTTTTCTATATACTCCTCAACAATACTCATAACATCATCATAATTATATTCATTTATATTATTGAATAGTTTAATTGTCCTCTCTCGATACATATCTATATAATCTATCCTTCTCATAATACCTCCTATAAAAAAAGAGCAAACCCATACGGATTTGCCCCTAATAACACTACCTTATTCTTTTACTTCTGGATACATTATCTTTATCCGACCTATGCTCCATATTTCCAACAACATCTGTAATATTAGCGTACGTGACAACAGCCTTTTTCTTCATAAGCTCTTTTACATCGTTGTTAATCCACTTATCCAATGAACCATTTACTTTTGCGTCAGGAAGCATCTTAAGAAGCGTATCTATACTAACTATAGCTTCTGCATTACTTGTAACCTCCGGATAATAATCCAGCATATCCAAATCAATACGTTTTCCTGATATAATGTCATATTCAACATCCATAAATTCTTCAAAATCCTTATTATGAATATTTATAGATATACCTGGAACGCTTGACTTATCTTCTATGCTGCTAAATACCATAACTGCCTTTTCCACATTTTCAATATTAGTGTATGCTTTACCAAATGTATGAAATTCACTACATTCATACACATTGAAAGATATTTCTACATTGTCACTCATATATATTCCTCCATAATAAATTTGAGGAGCCAATTTATGGCTCCTCTGTAGTTACATTACAATACTTTTTCCTTTTTAGGTTTTTGCTCTTGCAACTCTTCATCAGGTTTATCAAGGTCTAACAACTCATCCAATTCTTTTAATCGCTTTGATTTTTCGATATACTCAGACTCCTCTCTGAATGGTTTTTCATACTCTTCCTTTGCTTTTATCAAATCACTTTCAAGAATTTCTATAAGCTTTGATGTATTATCAATCCTCTCCGGTATTTTCTTTAAGGCATTTTCCAATCGAATAAAATTACCAGTTGCACTCCTGCCTAGTTCGATTGTATGTTTACAATCTCCCACAAGCTTTATCTCATATGGTGTTTCTCCTATTCCATATGTTTTAAAAGCGTTATATACACAGGTAAGTTTGAATCCTCTGTATTCACCTATAGTAAATTCTATTCCGTGGTCTTTATTAGACATACACGTAGCTATAAGTAATTCTCCTGCTTGTTCTACATCATCAGAATACGTTTTCTTACCTAAAGTAATACCCGGGAACTCTTTCTTATCAATCTCATCCTTGATTTTGTCATAATCAAGCTTAAGTTTTTCCAAAAATGACTTTTTACTTGCAAGCTCCTCTGGAATGGAAAAGTCTATCTTCTTTCTAAGCCCTAATCTGTTTGAATTATATGATGCTTTCATCATTTTTAGCTTAGAGAGTCTCTGTTCAAGTTCCATACGTTCTTTAATGTATGGATTTCCCGATGCGAGAGCTTTTACCTCTGCATATGACAGTGCTGCTTCATCCACATCCTCGGCAACTCTTACTGGCGCTTTACTGGTCATAATCTGTCCTATAAACTTCTGTTTATTCTCAATAATCTGCCAAGAATATGCATCAAAAGTTCCTTCAGTTACATATCTAAAGATTTTAACATTATCATACATATTTCCTTGTCGGATTATACGTCCTTCCTGTTGCTCGATGTCTGAAGGACGCCAAGGTACATCCACATGATGTAATGCAATAAGTCTATTCTGTACATTGGTTCCTGCCCCAAGCTTAGATGTAGAACCGAGTAAAAATCTTACTGCGCCACTTCTACACTTTGCAAATAACTTATCCTTTTTTATATCTGTATTAGCATCATGAATAAATGCAATCTCAGATTCTGGTACACCTTCAGATATAAGTTTTGATTTTATATCTTCATAGATATTGTTAAACTCTCCCTCAAATAAGTCCTTTTTACCCGTAGTAGGTGTTGACATATCAGAGAATATAAGTTGCAATGCATTATCATCATTATACTGTCGATATAATTTCATAGCTTCCTTGACAACACATTTAGCTTTCGATTCCTCCCCTTCTTCCATTATAGGGCTAATTATTCTCTGATCGAGAGCTAGTTTTCTACCATCAGTTGTAATTTTAAGCATATTATCTGTTGATGGGTCAACATTTCCATTTCTTACTGCTTCTGCTCTATCTGCAAGAATCTTAAGCATCTCCTTCTGATACTCATTTGCCTGTATTGTGATATTATGAAACTCAGCCGTAGGTACATCTAAATCAAGCATATCTGCTGTTTTTACATCAGCAAACTCCTTAAACATAGAAACAAGCTCTGGTAAGTTGTAAAACTTACTAAATCTTGTCTTTAATCTATACCCCGTTCCTTCCGGTGCAAGCTCCATGGCAGTCACTGTATCGCCAAATGTTGATGCCCAACTATCAAATGATGCGATACCCCTTTCCTCAAGGGCTGTAGGAGCCAAATAACGCTGTAAGGTATACATTTCTACCATACTGTTTGAAATAGGCGTTCCAGTAGCAAATACGATGCCTTTCTCGTTGGTTTTATTATTGATATACTGACATTTCATTAGCATATCGAATGATTTCTGACTTTCTGTAGTTGGAATACCAGCAACATTTCTCATTTTTGTATATGTATACAGATTTTTATAATAATGAGCTTCATCAACATATAATCTGTCTACACCAAGCTCCTCAAATGTAATGACACTGTCTTTTCTATCATTATCATTTAGTTTTGCAAGTCGCACTTCCAAAGAACGCTTAGTTTTTTCCAGTCTTTTGACTGTTATCTTCTGTTCATCAGTCAATCCATATCTTGCATTTCCTGTGACATATGATATTTCAGATAAAATACTGTCAATTTGTCCCTGAATAGATTTTTCCTGAGATTCTTTAGACATTGGTATTTTTTCAAATTGGGAATGTCCAATAATTACTGCATCATACTCACCCATGGCAATTCTTGTACAAAACTTTTTACGTTCTTCAGGTGTAAAATCTTCCTTCGATGCAACCAGAATGTTTGCTGTTGGATAAAGCTTCATAAATTCGTTTGCCCATTGCATGGTAAGATGGTTTGGAACTACAAATAAAGGCTTATTACATAGCCCTAATCTCTTTGACTCCATTGCTGCAGCAATCATTTCAAATGTTTTTCCAGCACCAACTACATGAGCTAACAATGTATTTCCACCATACACAATTCTTGCAACAGCATTAAGCTGATGGTCTTTCAGTTTAATGCTTGGATTACTTCCTGGAAGCGTAAGAAAACTACCATCATACTCTCTATTTCTTATATTATTAAAGGTTTCGTTGTACAATTTTTCTATTTCTACAAGTCTGTCCGGATTCTGCCATATCCACTCTTCAAACTTCTCCTTTATTACATCTTGTCTGCTTTGAGCTTCTATGGTCTTTTCTTTGTTTAGAACACGTTTAGTTCTTCCATCATCAAGTTCTACTTCATCAGTTATCCTTGTATCCCTTAGATTAAGTGTATCCTCAATAATCTCATATGCATTTTTTCTGTCAATACCAAAGGTAGAAACAACTGGTGTTCTGTTTCTGTCAGCTGTTTTATTTGTTATTATGTATTCGCCCGTTTGACTGATATACACCAAATTTATACTACGTCTCAAATATCCTGGTGTATCAAGTAAATCAAATATAAATGATTGATATACTTCAAGAGGAATCCAGTTAGAACCCAATCTTACATTTATGTCTTTTGCTTCGATTTTTTCTGGTATACACTTTTCTAATGCTTCAACATTTCGTTTATATGACTCATCTGATTCAGCCATTGCCTTTGCTAACTTGAGCTTTTCTCTTATGTTACCAGATAAATATTCATCGGCTGTAACATATTTTTCCGATGGGATATCCTTGTAAATCAAACTTCCCAGCTTATCAATACACTCTTCCTCCGGTATATCAGTAAGCTGACTAATATATCCAATATCAACATATCCCTTTTCTGCCAAGGACACGGCCAAAGCATCCTCCGGCGTGTCACTTGATTTAATCTCTAGAACTGGTTTTACAGTTCTTTTGATAAATATATCTGACTTTGTATATTCATTGTTCTCTAATGGATTCTCTAGTGCAAATAACTTGTACTTATCATTATCTACATCTAATAACTTGCTATTTGTTTTTGAATTGATATATCCATGTTTTTTTGCAAAATTATCATATAACTCATTGAGAGAATCCCTTGTATCAGCTATCTGCTTTTCAATATCATCGTTCGGGATAAGAAGCTGTAATGATATTAGTTCCTTCAGCTTGTCTTTTATCTCAATAAGGGCATATAATTTTTTGTAATTTGCTTCAGATAAATCGGTAACCCTTGTCATAAAGGAATTATCACGATAATATATCACACCATCTACAATTCCGTACGTAAGATTATCAATATCTGGACTTGCTGGAATACTTTTCTCTGATTTATCCGTTTTCTCTTCATCCAATGTATAAGTATCTATTATATAACTCTTTAAGCCATCTATGGCATCAGATAACTTATCATTAAGCATTTTACCATCCAATTCACATGATAATTCGGGTCCATACGGACCTGATACTTCTTTAAGAGTTCCACAAATCATATGAGGATTATCTATAAAATACTCATTTAAGTTATGTCCTGCATGATTACCTACATATATGAATTTAGAGTCATCAATATCAACTGTTGGCACATGACGTTTTTTCAAAAATATAATATCTGAAACAACTTCAGTACCGGCTACACCTTTAAATGCAGAAACCGGAAGTCTTATTGCACCAAGAAACTCAGTTCTTTCTGCCAGATACTTTCTAAATGATGGGTCTTTTGCATCCATAGTAGCACTTGATGTTATAAATGCAATTACTCCACCTGGTCTAACCTTCTTGATACTTTTAGCAAAAAAGTAGTTATGAATTGAGAAATTCCACTTTTTTTCTTCCGGGTCGTACACTTTATATCCGCCAAAAGGTACATTTCCAATAGCAACATCAAAGAAATTATCTTTTAATTCTGAATTTTCATATCCGGTTACCTGAATTTCTGCTTCAGGATATAATTTCTTTGCAATTCTTCCTGATATGCTATCAAGTTCCACACCATACATAGACACATTATAATTTTCCGGTACGCAGCCGAAGAAATTACCTATACCACATGAAGGTTCGAGAATCTTTCCACTACTAAAGCCCATATTATCTAAAGCTTTATACATAGCTGTAATAACTTCGGGTGCAGTATAAAAGGCAGTCAAAGTTGACTGCCTTGCTGCTATGTATTCTTTATCTGACAATAATGCTTTTAATTCATCATATTCTGATGCCCATTTTTCTTTTGTTGAATCAAATGCATCTTGCAAACCTCCCCATCCTACATACTTTGCAAGCACATTTTGTTCTTCCTCTGTTGCATTTCTATTTTCTGATTCTAACTTATTAAGCAATGTTATAGCTTCGATGTTATCCCTGAATCGTGAACGTGGTGCAAAGCTTTCTCTTTTTATTGTATTAGCTATGTCAATTTTATAATTAACACCAGAAAGCGTATCAACAACCTTTTCTTCGACAACTTCCTCTTCTATAATTTCTTCGTCAATTGTATCCTCTGATTCTTCATCACTTATCGAATCAATATTTTGTATTTCTCGTTCCTCTCTCCATGCTTTATAGTTTTTAAGTTCTTCTTTAGTTAAGAAATAATTGTTTTCGATTAGATATATTATATGTTTTGCAACATCAGTCCATTTTAACTTAATCTCAACCCTCTCTTGCATATCCCTTTGCTCAATATTATATCCTTTAGCATCATGCCATGTGGAATATTCCATACATGATGCTCCTCCAATGCCAAATTCTTTCACAAGGAATTTTTTGACATTATCCATGGATTTATCTACAGCATACTCTTCAGTAAAATATTTGTATATTCTGTATTCGCTATTACGAATCCTAGATGTTCTTACCTTACTGTGAATATAATCATCTGTAATGAAAAATTCATTGACTATATTCACATATTCTGGCAGTTCATGTTGAATTGGCTCACTTGATACCAGCTCTAATCTCTCGAATATATTTCCCAATTTACCAACTAGATGTTCTTCAACAAACCAAGGAACTTTATATTCTTCTCTGTTGTCATACAATATCTTTAATGCATCATATATCTTTTGGTAATTCTCCCCCTTCTCTAAGATACTTTCTCGGATGCATTTCGAAAATGCTGGATAATTACTTCTGTATCCACTTAAAAATTCAGGAATTATATCACTGCTTTTTGAATCCCAAAATGAAAATGAAACATCCCCAACAAGGACGTTAATAGCCTTCTCCTCAGCATATATGGCTTGTTTTTCATCTATATACTTTCCTTCTGCAATAAGGTTCTTTATCAATTCATATGCATCTTCATATGTTATAATTCTTTCGTATCTGTACTTAGATGTTTTTCCATGAGATATTTTTATACCTTCCTCATCAGCAGACACAGATATTTTATCACCATTCTTTATGATAAAGCCCACATATGTATCTAAATACTGACCTTTAATAAACTTTATCATTTTTTCATCTGAATCAAATGGTCTAATGATTCTCTCATAGATAAGATATTTTGCATCCTTTGGTGCATTAACTAATACCATTTCTACAAGTTCATCGGAAACAAATATGTTACGAAATTCATTCCTACCAACATTCTTTGTTACTATATTTCCAATCTGTTCTGCTTCAGATATGGCAAAATCAAATAAACTTAATTGCTCGAAGGACGTATTGCTTACCTCTTTTTCCTCAAGTCTAGTAGCAGCTACATTCTGTTTATCAACTTTTTCTTCCAGAGCATTTTTCTCTGACACATTGACAATATTATCACTTTTGTGTATAATAATATTAAAGTTAAGATTGTTTGTTAATTCGGAGTATTGTTCTCCCCATCTCTCAAACAAGTCTTGACTTTTTTCTTTGTCAATATAAAGTAATTTATCTTGTTCTATGGTTCTCTTAAGATAATCATAAAAATTATTTCTACCATAAACACTAGTTATAAAATTTGTATCCAACTCGTCCAGGATATACTTTCCCTTACCATTTGCTTTTATACTTACTATAACAGGATTCATTTTAGGGTCAATCTCTGATGTAACAACAATTATACTATCATCCTTAACCAATGAATCCATAACCATTACTGGATTTATGATGAGGCTAGGTAATTTTTTAATCTGTTCTAAAGTAAGACCATGTTGATGTTCCCTGTTATCAATAGGTTTTATTGCATTTTTCATGTGTTTTTGAGTGTAAAGAATAGGTAAATACTCGCACCCAACATCCAACAATATTTCTGGTGTATCACATACTTTAACCGCTGAATAAAACGGAAATTCTCCATCTATAACCTGTTCCACTTCATTTTCATATCTTGCCTGTTCCATAGTGACAATATAACTATTTATCATGTCTGCATATGGCTTGTATGTTTCATATTCACTAAGAAACGTAACAAGGTCGATATCAAAATCTCCTATATCCAGTCTCTCCCGGATAACCCTGCCATCAAAAAACCTTAATTCAAAATACGTTTTAGCATATCCAACATACTCATAATAGTTGTTTTCCATAGCATTATCCAAGCTACCATATTTTTCTATAGTCTGAGCTCTACCTATTTGCCATTCATGATTTAATCGTCGTATTAGTGAATTAAATTCTATGATGTCATATTCTTTTCCATCTTCCAGTTCACTATGCTCACTAAATTCACACATTACTGTAACAAAAGAAGCAGATGTTGGCTCATCTGCTTCTTTATCTTCTAATCCACGTATATCAATTGTGTGGTCACTTCCTGAATTGTCTCGTTCTCCATCCTCTCCATTATTGCTGCCCAGGTTAGCGGTTCTTTCTGTCTCATTTCCGGAGTTATCTCTTTGCTCATCTCCGCTTCTCTTATCTTCCTCTTCATTATGTTCTGATGCAACTCCTCCGCCTGTTCTTGAATCTGAATGAGATGTGGCCAAAAATCTTGACCCATCATCTCCATCTTCAGAACGTTCTGAGTCTCTAAATACTCTTTTCTCAGTAATCCATACCTCGTCAGTTCTGGCAAGCTCGGATGTTCCACCTCTAACTTCGGATAATAATAATCTCCCACTTTCTGATATTCTATCTCTATTCTCTCCTTCTCCATAAGTATCACTCCTTTCAATCAAACCATTGCTTGCAATGGTTGTATCTTTATTATACACAAAGCTTTTTGTTTTTTCAACATCAAATTTTTTTATTTTTTGCAACATATTCCTTGTGGCATTAACTATGATATTTCCTATTACAGTTAACTCAGCCACTTTAAATTGCTTAACTTTATTAAGTTGCAGGTTAAAATCATAACCTAGTCTATATCCTGAAGCGACTGCAACTGAATCAACTATGAAATCCCTTATATCTGAATCATACTTCATACCAAACTCATTAAGTCTGGCTTCAATTATTTCTTTATTTCTATCAATAAACCTCTCGGAAGCAGATATAAACATATTATCTTTATCTGGTACACCAAATTCTTCCTTAAGGAAATATTCTAATTTTTCTTCAGTTATATTCCATAATAACTCTTCACTATTTCCATACTTTCCATTAGTATCTTCATATGCAAATACATATGTTGTGTAATTTCTTGATGGGTCATAAATAGATATACCCTTACTCCCCCTCTTAACATATCTGTTAACGTTATTCCATTCCGTATATCTGTTAACCGATTTACATCCTGGTCTTTGAGCATAAATACTCACAATATTATCAAAACTATATTCACAGAGATATCCGGCATTTTTAATAAACTCCTGCCATGCTCTACCACTCTTATTCAATTCGTTTTTTTGTAAAATACATATTTCATTTAATTTTTTTATCTGCATAACCGTATCTCCTTATTTTAAAAATGTGAGGCCACGTATACACAGCCCCACATTTTCCCATATTATCTTGATTTTGAACCTTTATTCTTATATGTTACTGAGCGTTCGTTAGTTTTTTTTTCACCTTTTTCCTCAGACTGTTCAACATCCTTTTCTTTATTATTCTCCTTATTTAGAGCCTTCTCATAATTATCCAATAAGGAATTACAAAGCTCCTCTCTGAACTCCTTTGTGATTGGATTGAATATCTGTCCAAAGCTGCCATCATTCTTCTTATAGGTTGGCATGGCAACAAAAGCATCTTTCCCATCACCCTGTCGAATAGTTATATCATGTATAGCAAATTCATTGTCATCACAGAATTTAACCTCGCAGAAAGCTTTCAAACTTTCCTTCTCAAACAAGTTAACCTTTGTTTCCAGCTTAAACACGGCTTCTGTTTCTACCACCTTATGCTCACCAGTACCATAAGCTTCAAGAATAGCATCCTTTAAGCTATATGATAATTCGGATGTATAAGGATGTACTATATTCATGTATCCAGAGTCTGTTTTATTGCTTTTACGTGCCGGATACATTACAGAAAGGTCTCCCTCTTCCTTCTGGATAATACGGATATTGCTAATCGCAAACTTATCCTCTATTACAATAGATGCCATACCTACTACGTTTCCTGTTCCATTTTCTACCTTGCTTGCTCTTACTTCGTACTTCATTTCTTTTTACCTCCATCTTTGAATTCTAATGAGTAAGTTGCCTGACCCTCATCATTAAAATTACAGATAACCTTTGCATCAAAGGAATTTCCTGATTTTTTCGACTTCAGGTCTTTTATATTTGAATAACCCTTATTAAAAAAATCTGACGCAATTTTCTTCGTCAGATTCTTTCCTAAGGATTCCAAATATCTATTTTCTTTAAAAAGTATGACTTTGCACTCCTTGTTGGAGCAACAATAACTTATTTTTGTATCTTTGATAGGTTCACCACATTTAGGACATTTTCCTATTGCACCGTCCACAAATGTCTTTTTTTCAATAATATCCTTTCCGGAATACTCTGCAATCATGTCTGACACATATGTAATAAACTTATCCATGAATGCCTGATATGGCATTTTTCCATTTGATATTTCTACCAGGTCATTTTCCATATCAACTGTAAGTTCCACCGACTTCATCCTCTCTGGAACTACAGATATCAAATACTTTCCTTTTTCTGTAATCAGGATTTTTTTCTTATCCCTTATTACATATTCCCTCTTAACAAGAGTTTCTATTATCTCAGCTCTTGTTGCCGGAGTTCCTATACCTTTTCTTTCAACATCCTTTACCATATCCTTATTGCCTGCACGTTCCATGGCAAGAAGCAATGTATCTTCAGTAAAATGTTGAGGTGGTTTTGTATATTCCTCTGAAATTACACTATCAACACTATCAATATTCATACCTTCTGTCAGAGTGATATCTATATCAGGTACTTCGTTTTCATTTTTTTCTGTATTAGCCTTATACTTCTTCTTGAATTCATCTTCTATAGTTCTAAAACCTCTGTCTTTTACAACGTTTGCAGAAGTTTTGAAATCATACCCTTTGCATCCAATAATGACATTAGTGCTTTCGTACACGTATGGAATATTTAACGCACATATGAGTCGCATGGATATCAGAGAGTATATTTTTTGTTCATCTGATGATAAATCATCCAACTTAACAGATGATATGGTTGGTATTATCGCATGATGGTCAGATACCTTCTTATTATTGAATAATTGCTTATTCAACACTATATCTGTAGAAAAACCAAAGATAGCCTTTGTTTTTTCAGCTACTTCACTTACCTTTTCAACCATATCTTCAGTTAAATATGAACTATCTGTTCTTGGATAAGTAACTAGCTTGTCCTCGTACAATTTTTGTGTTACTTTGAGAGTTTTATCAGATGTAAAGCCAAACAATCTGTTGGCATCACGCTGAAGCGTAGTCAAGTCATACAGCAAAGGTGTTGATACTTTCTTCAGCTTCTTTTCTACTGATTTTACTGTTGCCGATGCCTTATCACAATCCTTTTGCATTTTTTCTGCAACAGACTTATCAGAGATGTGTTCACTTACTGCATCCAGACCATCAACCTTAATATGAACCACGTAATATTTCTCTTTTGCAAAGTTTTCTATACTAATATCCCTATCTGCAATCATCCTTAATGTAGTAGTCTGAACTCTACCAACACTGAAGGTCACTCCATCTCCACCATATAATAATGTGATAAGTGGGGAAAAGTTCATACCGGCAAGATAATCTATTCTTTGCCTTGCAAGTGCAGCATAATATAGATTGATATACTCATCACCACGCTTAAGATTCTCAAATCCCTGCTTTATCGCAGTATCCTCCATAGATGATACCCATAATCTTTTTATAGGTTTTTTACACCCAGACATATTATATACGTGTCTAAATATCAGCTCTCCTTCTCTTCCTGCATCAGTTCCACATATTACCTCTGATATATCATCAGATAATAAAAGATTCTTAACAATATTATATTGTTTTGCTGTATCTTGCTTAATTGCATACTTCCATTTTTCCGGAATAAATGGCAAATTAGCCAAATCCCACTTTTTATACTTTTCATCATATGCCTGTGGCATTGCAAGTGATATCAGATGACCAACACACCAGGTTACTATATATCCATTTCCGGTATAATAGCCATCATGTCTGTTTCTGGCCAACAATATGTTTGCATAAACAGCTGCAACACTTGGTTTTTCAGCTATTACAAGTTTCATTTTTTATCTACCTCCATATTTTTTTGTCTGAAGATGACGTTCATTTTTCATATAATCATATAGAACCGGACGTCTATCAGCCAATTCCATATATCTTTCTGCACCTATGGAATCAAGTTTCGTCAGCTTTTTCATATCAAACTTTAGATAAACTCGTTTTTCGTAATCATTTGGAGAATTATATTCGATAGGTTCACAATACCCATTACCGCATAAATAATTGACCAGTTCAATTTTTCCTTTATCAATAGGAGCTTGTTCAATATTTATACCTACAGAATCATAATTCATATATTTATTTGATTCATTTACTTTTTTAGCATTCATGAAAGTGTTTGTCTGACAATCAAACTTTTCGTAATATAAAGATAGCCCCTCTTCATGTTGAATTGAAATTCTAATCAACATAGAATCAAGAGCTATTACCTGTCTACACCCTGCAGCATTATTCATTTCTTTGTATATGCACATGTAATTTTGCTTTTCATCAATAGATTCTATTCCAATATCCGAAAAACTCTCGTTACCTAAGTATATACCCTTTCCACCTGATGCCTGCCATAGTAATATATCTCCGGCATCATTGCTTACAAGGACATCATCTTTATTACGTACGTTGCAAACGGATATTGATGAAGAACCTAACGGCATAAAATTCACTTCCACATTTACCATTTTACTCATATAATAGCTCAACCATCTTTGTATCTCTATGCTTGCCTTGTAGTTTTCAGGCACTGGCGCCAGAATTACAACTGATGCGTCATTATTATTTGTACGTATCAAATTAAGGCTTTCAATTACATCAACATGAGGGCGCTTATAATAAAAATATCCCTCCTGATTTAGAAGGGATATATTATTTATATCTGTTTTATCACATAATACGCCATCCATATTAACAAATATCTTTTTCATATATTACCTCTGAGGACTTTTCTTTGCCTTCATTTCCTCACGTTCAACTGCTCTAACAATATCATAACTTTCTCTTACTGCCATTTCATGCACACTGCCTTTAAGGATGTTATTTACATCGATTAGGAAATTACTAATTTTGTTTTTACCATTTCCATCATCGTACATTTTGAC
Organism: uncultured Bacteroides sp.; assembly: GCA_964553965.1. Classification (GTDB taxonomy): domain Bacteria; phylum Bacillota; class Clostridia; order Lachnospirales; family Lachnospiraceae; genus Coprococcus_C. The sequence goes on from CAZKMB010000008.1 coordinate 62,174, forward strand.
ATAACCACTAACTTCTAATCCAATAATATTTTTATCAGAGACAATAATTTTATTATTATCGTTTCTGGTTATCTCATCAAAAACATACTCTATCGATGATAAAGCATTTTTAATTCGAGCATCAAAATCCTGAGAAATAACCCAATTTGTAAATAAATTACCAGAACCTATATTTTTTATTCCATTTAAGGGTTCTTCTGGTATCTCATATATAGTCATATCAGGATTCTGAACATCAACAGACTCATTATTTTTATAATTATAATCTGCCAAATCTTCTACTATGCCATTAATAATAGCACATTCATCATCAAATAATTCTCTATCAACCAGTATTCCGTTTAAAGTATCCATATACTTTTCAACAACCCCTTTTTCAAGGTCACTGGCTATGGAATTTATTACCGCAATCCTTTGGTTTTCGTCCAAATATTCTTCTCTATGCGATGCATTATATATTCTTTCTGCAAGTCTGAGAACAGAATCATCCATTTGTGCCAATCCAAGCTCTTCATCAGCCTTTTTCAAAGCTTCATTAAATGTTTCAGCATCAATATATAAAGTATCTTTTATATTTTCTTTCTCTTTTTCAGATTCCTCTGATAAAAGCCTGCCAGCATACCTATTTTCAAGCTCTTCCATCTTTAAAAGCAGTGTATCCATTTTATTTGATAAAGCATTTAGCTTTTTTAGAACCTTCTCATATGCTTTATCTCCTGACAAATTTTGCGATTCCACACCATATCTATCTTCCATAATTTCATCATATATAGGTTCTGCCGCAGGATTGATTTGACTCATTTTTGATATAGTTCTTGTTATACAATTCTCCAACTCTAACCATATATTATTTATTTTATCTTTAAGTTCCTCTGGAATTTCCCATTTACAACCAAGTATTTCTTTTTTTAGAGAATCATAATCCAGTTCATCTATACTTGCACATATATCACTATATGCCGATTCGTATTCTGATAAATCCTGTACTAATTCTACATAATCAATATATATCCTATTGATATTTTCTCTAATTAACTTTTTATAATTATCAAATTCATGAAACATTTTAGGAGTCATACCTAATGCATAAGCACTAACCAACACTCCATCCACCGACGATACATCATAATCAGTAAGCAACACAAGGGGGTTCATATCACCAGACTTAAAACTCACATCAAACATATTGGTTACAGGAAATAAATCCTTATCATCCTTAATGACACAATATTCCCCCTCCGGCAATAATTTATCGATATCTATATCCACCATTTTATAGATATTACATACACCAGCAAACATCAAATATTCTTTAATAGACATTCTCACTGGTAATATAGTAACTTGGTATTCATCTTCCTGAGCAGTATTTATTATATCAATACGCTTTAAAATCTCATTTCTACTTAACATTCTTAAAATCCTCCTATTCTATCTGGCTAATACAAAATAAATCAGCCCTGTTGTTGCTGTTGCATAAGCCTTTTTCGTTTGGCAAGAGCTTCTAATGTCATTCTCTTTGCCCTCATTCTCGTTGCATTTCCATATAATATAAATGATTTTACTTCATCATCAGTCAATCCATTTGATATGCCTTCAAGTACTTCTGCCAGCTCATCTTCAGACAATTCAAATTCATCAATACATAATATCTCTTCTATATCCAAATCGCTTATATCAATTTCTAATTCATCGTTAAATTCCTCTATATCAAATCGTTCTTCCTGGTTTTCTGCAAACTCAAGTAATTCTTCGTCTGATATAGGACTACCAGAGCCATACTTTTCCACATCATCCTCTGTCAAATTCACTGTAAGTGTCTTGCCTGCACGCTCCAGCTTATCAAATTCTTTTGATGATATAGGAACAACATCCATTTTTCGATTTCTTGCTTCGACATGGTCATATATACCCAATCTTTTTGACTCAGCAAAATGTGGCGATTCCAAAGTTTTAAACTTATTATCAAGTATAGGTTTTTGCCCTCGCACAAAAATAATACATTTACTATTGTCGAGTTCTCGAACTTCGTCTGGAGTCATAAGCTCTCTGCCTATTATATCTTCACTCTTGGATGATGAACTATTTGTACTGTAACTCTCGCTTGATGAACGTTTCCAAATGGTACATTTACCAAGATTCTTTGATATATACTCAAATGTACTCTGCTCATTACCTCCCAAATAGACTAATACGTCACAGTTACCAGGAATAACTTCCCAATCCTTTTCGTACAATTTTTTAAGCTGTGCCAAATTTTGTACAATGATAACAGCTGATAATAATCTTGAACGCATGGTTGCTAAAAGCTTCAGGAAGTTCTTTGGCATGATTATATTCGGGAACTCATCTAACCAAAGCGTAACGGGAACTGGTAATTTACCCTTGTTTTTCTTTGAATCGGCTATTGCGTAAAGTTCCTGAGAAAGCAACGTATACATCATAGCTGCAATACAGTTATATGTTGAATCCGAGTCAGGTATTATACAAAACAAAGCTGTTTTAACGTCTTTCTTCCCATTAACTAATCCACTCCCAATACTACCTAAATCTAACTCATCATCATCAAGCAGACGTCTTACATCAGGATTCTCAAATATTTCCATTCGAGCATTTGCTGATATAATGATTGAACGCACGGTATCAGCTGCTCCACGCATTACTTTTTTATACTTCCTGTATGCCGGATGTCGCTTGCCCTTACCCTTTTCACCTTCGGTATCCATCGCCAAACGTTCAAACAAATCATCTAATTCAGAAACATCACAACCATCATCACTAACCTCTGCCAAATCAAGTAAATCGTTTACTGATGGTAAGTTCTTTTTATAACCATAACGTTCTCCATCCATCCAAATAAATAGACAGAGAGATTTTAATAACATAATCTCTGCCTTTTCCCAAAATGGATCACCCTTACTTGCAGTCTCATCGGTAGTATTATCAATGATGTTTGTTATCATCTTATCAATATCAAGCTCTTTTCTAACGTATCGAAACGGATTAAACTTATCACTTTCATGCATACCTTCCGATGTAAGATTAAGTACTTTTACCTCGTATCCAATCGATTCATAATATCTACCATTCTTTTGTAAAAGTTCTCCCTTCGGGTCCGTAAAAACATATGAACCAGGAAACTTCGTATTAGGATTTGCCTGATACACGTTAGGTGTTAATTCAAAAAATGACTTACCAGCTCCAGAACCACCAATAATAAAGGCATTATTATTGATTTTTGTATCGTCTCCATTCATTCCTATACGGAGATTCTCTGAATAAACTCGATTACCTGACGGATTCTTTTTGTCCTCGAACTTGTTTGATATTTCTAATGGGTCAGCCCATTTTGCTTGTCCATACTCCTTCCCATGCATAAATTTTCTGCTTTTTTCCATATAATCAAACAATGCATAAACTACGAATATTACTGTAGTTATCGCAACTCCCTTAAACGTATATATACCATTGAATCTGAGAGCTAAATATCCCTTGGCTGATGTAAAATCCATATATGCGTTATACCATTCTAAGATGTTAAATGATTTTCCATATACACCAGCAATTTGTATAGTAAAATACAATAATATAACGTACATTATTATGTATTGTCTAATAAGTGATTTTTGTTTCTTTTTATCCATCGAATAAATCACCTACCTACTCTTTCCTTTGCTCATTTTAACCGGAGTAGCAATCTTATCTAATGTTTGACTACGTTTCTTAACATCTCTAACTAATGTTGTTACTTGTCCATCTTTACTTCTGTTTACAATCTTAACTTGAGTCACATTAGGGTCTTTCTTCCTCTTAACTTTGATATTTTCTGACTTATGTTTGAAATCCTTAGCCTTTATTTTCTCTGGTACATTGTCAGAAAGAATAGGATTTCCATCTTTGTCAACAATATTAAATTCTTCATCAGGAAGCATGGCTATCAATATTTTTTTATTTTCCTCTCCCTTTGATAATCTTTTTTTCGAGAGTTCAATATATCTGTTCTCCTCATTAGGGATACCTATCTTTATCTTTTCCGATTCAGATACATTTTCTAAAATAAAAAAAGAACTGTCCAAATTTATAGACAATCCCTCTTGTTTCATAACATCAGAATAGCTCATGGCATCAACCTGAACCTGAATATCTTTATCAAGCTTCTCCAAGGTTTTTTCAATTTCTTCTGTATTAGCATTGTTTTGATACTCTACAAACGTATAACTACGTGCTGTATCTGGATTTTGGGCAATGTAATATCTTGCAGCAGTACCCTGTTTCTCTAAAAATGCAACTTCAAAATAATCATCATTCTTATTCAAGTCTGGCATGATAGCATATGTCAAACCTGCCTTCTTAGCATATTCTATAAAGTTTTCCATATCACTGTTAGTTATCTGCATTATACCGACTTCACCTTTTTTCAGCAAATCACTGAATTGAATTTCTCCAGGCTTAAGTGTATCTTTTTTGTTTTTGTTTAATCGGAAAATAAATGTTCCAAACTTAATTAAATTCTCCATGCTCCATTTGGTAAATGAGCCTGTAGTTCTAAATAACATCTCGGAACCTTGGAATAATATCCGTATTGCTTCTATTCCTTCTGACATTCCTGGTACTTCACTCATTATATATTCCTCCCTTCTATACTCTTTGATTTTACATAAGCATCATCAAAGTCACCCTTCATTAACGCTTTATCAAAATCATCAAAATTCATATTTGCAAATTTATTCATCATGACATTCTTTGCTGCTTTTCTTATTTCTACATCATAACGAGAATCTTTAATTATATTTTCAGTCTGCAAATATTCATATATTAAGTTATTCCGATATTCAAAAATATCCCTTGGTGGTTCCTCATTCACGCTATTAAGGTAAATAGCTCTAAAATTAGTGTTTTTATCAACAGGACTATAATATGTACCACTATCCCATTCATATGCGTTACGTCCAAGCTTATTATCAAAGTCACCGGCATATGATATATTATAATTCCTTAAGCCATGTGCAACGATAATGTTCAATGTATTTGTATCAATCAATATAGCATCAACGGAATCTTTATTTTTCTTCAGCACATCTACCACGTTATATGTGTTTCCATTTGCATTTAATACTTTTTGACCTCTAGCTGGATATATTTCAGTTCTCTCATAATGTGGTCTTACTATCTGACGTAATATTCCACACAAAGCAGTATTTTTAGAATCGAAATGCACATTATATCTTGAGGATATGTTATATTTTCCATTATAAAAATCTGATAGTTCTCTATAATCACAACAACGCTTCATCAATACACCATTCTGAACTTCCTTAAATGCACCAGAAGTAATTTCTAAGTCCTTTAGACTTATATGATACTTTGATAACATTTTTATGTTCTTATCATTCATTAAGATTATGCTGTTTTTTTCTTCCCGTTCATTTCTTTCAATGATGAGTAACACATTATTTATATCCATACTTTCTACCTCCTTACACTTTTTATTTGGGATTTTTCTATTTTAGCTATATTCTCCTCAATTTTCTTAATTTTATCCTCTAACTCAAAGACGGAAAATGTTCCTAATGCCAAAGTTTCCATATACGATTTCTCTGTATCTTCAGATATTGAATCATCTATCTTGCTATATATGTCCCTCATAAAATCACGAATATGAGATAAATTGTCATTTTCTGCTTTAAGCTGTTTTCTTAAATCAACTAATTTCTTATTTTCTTCTAAAGTATATGTTTTCTGTTGTTCATCCAACATACTGATGCTATTTTCCAAAATATGATTCTTAAAATCGGCATCAGATGGGTATGCAACATCATAATATTCGTTATTTCGAATAACTGCTGGATTAGATAAAAAAAGAGCATCATCTGCTCCGTACATAACCTTGAACCCATATATTCGCATATTATCTTCAAATTGAATATTAACTATGCCTTTACAGTTGTTCTTATTTACCTTAACTGTTGTAATCTTATAATTTATGTCCTCTTTATCAGACGTAACTTCCAGTTCATACTTTCCTTTTTTATAGGTATCTATTATATTTGAGAACAACTCCTCCGAGAATTTCTCTGTTGGTGCAATAATTAGCCTGGTATCCTCTCCACGACTTCCTCTTATGGTTCTCTTGGGTAAATCAACAAATAACCTCCCTTCATTGGTTTCACATAGTTTTATACCTCTTACGCATATTACATCACCTATTGACATAGTCACATATGCTCTGATATCTCCCAGAGGTTGCTTTAAAGGTTCAATATTTATCTTGTAATTCATACATACTCCTTTCAAGGCATAAAAAATAGCCGATATCCCTATCGACTTTCCTCAATTATAGTATATTTTATTATAAATGAGCTTACAAGTACATTTTAGTACTTTTAGTACTCTTATAAATCAAAAGTACATTTTAGTACTGGTCAATATTTTTTCTTTGTATTTGCTTGACATATTCCACTGTTTTATCAGCTATTATTCTATTACATACAATACGATCAACATATAGTTTCTTCTTAAATTCATCTATATTCTCACATAACTTCTTCGATTCCATCATTTGTTTATATAGTCTTGATGGCGATATACCCTTATTTTTTAATTTTAAGCATATATCCATAGCTTGTATGTATTCTGATTCGTAATTTCCATTTATATAATATTCATTAACTTTAGGAATAAGAACAAGCAGCTGTTTCATAGTATCACTATACTCATCATACCTATTTATATAAACTTTGGCATGATTTTTTATTATATTAAGCTCCTTATCTGCCTGGTTAATATACTCCAGATATGATATGACATCTTCTTTTGTGGAAAATCCTTTATTCATTACCATACGTACAGCTTCTTCCTGTCTGCTGAATTCTAAATTACTTTTTCTCTTCTTAGTAATAATATCAATTCGTGATGTAGACATAAACACCCTGAAATCTTCACAGAGCTTATTTATAACTTCCTTCCGCTGTAATACACTATAGGTTCCAGATATCATCTTTAATATATTCTCTCTGGTATATTTGCTCTTATCAGGAGTTAAACTATATGTACGTACGGCTTTAGTTCTTCCTGGTGCCATTATACCAATGTATTTTCTGTTTTCATCAAGTACTTCGTACCCTCTTTCTTCCATCAACATTTTAAATTCATCATATGATGTTGCAGCATAAGTAGTCTCATCAATATCCTTTGATATCCTCGCATATGAATAATATGGTTTATTTGTTTTAGATTTCCTTGTGTCATCATCCAACGCATTAAGCCATTGTGCATATGTACGATGCATTCTCTTTTTATTCTTCTTGTTTGATAACGCCACATCCTTACTTGTAGCCAATTCTATATAGGATAGTTTATACTTCAAACATATCTCATTAACGATAGGTTGAACATACTTACGCCAGTCACCATCTTTATAATGATATTTATATCCATTTACCATATTAACTGAATTAAATACTATATGTGAATGGATATGCTTAGTGTTTGTATGCACTGAATAAACACTTTCGAACTCTCCCAAATATCTTTCACAAAACTCCTGCGTAATCTTCATGGCAAGTTCCGGCGAAACATCATCGCCTTCAGCAAAGGATAATTTATAATGATATGCCTGTCTCCCCAATGCCTTACCATACATATCCTTAGTTGCCATGAATTGCTCATATGCTTCCTCCGTTCTATTGTGAGAGAAGAGTATAAGATTATTTGTACCCACATATTTGAAGTTCTCGGTCTTAAGTGGATTAAGAATATAATTTATACAATTTCTAATACCTTGATGTTCTTTGCCGGGTTTTCCCTGCTTAATGTGTCCTAATCTTGTTATAGCCATAAACTACCTCCTAGAACTTTTTTCTTACTTTTGATATCTCATATTTAAACTCATATAGTGATATCTTAAACTCCTCTATTTTCTCTATATCATTTACATCATACATATTCATATTTGCTTTGTGTGCTATCTGATTTATGTTATTACCTATCGCTGATATTTCTCTATATATCTTTTGAAGCAAGTCCTTTTCAATCGGTATATTATCACTATGAACCAATCTAGTAATGTACTCTGTTTTACTGACTCCTAGACTTGCAGCCTTTTTTTCTATTGTATCCGCCGTATCTTTATCAAACCTATAATGTCCCTGTTCAGTTTTCATTTACTCCTCCTGTTCTGCAAAGTTTCTGCAATCTTTCTGCAATTCTTCTGCAAAGTTTTTATTCTACAAAGTTTCTGCAATCTTTCTGCAAAATTTCTACAATATATTTTAATTCTGCAAAGTTTCTGCAATCTTTCTACAATCTTTCTGCAAAGTTTTAAAATATACGTTTTCTGCAAAGTTTCTGCAATTCTTCTGCAATCTTTCTGCAAAGTTTTATTTTAATGCCTAATACTTGCAAATTTTATAAAAATAAAATTAGCAAGATACGCTTTTTGTGTACACAAAATGCCACTTGTTCGGGGGATACCCCCTAAAACCCCCGGCAAAGGCTAAAAGCCTTTTATAACCCTCGATTTTCTGCAAAGTTTCTACAATTCTTCTGCAATCTTTCTGCAAAGTTTTATACATGAATTTTATTGACATAATCAATCAACTCCCTTAAATCATCATTAGCCGACTCTGATGAATCGGCTAATTCAATATCTAGACATTCCATAAAACCTTCATCAATAGCAGCAATCATTGTTTCATTCTTAATTGCTGATTGATATAATTTCTTTGTATCCATATTTGACCTCCTAAACATAAACAGCATCATGACAACTAGATGCATCATATTGATTAAAGGAGTGTTCATCAATTTTTTCATACATCTGAGGTACAGCATCTCCAACATGAGGTATGAAGAAATCTATCTCATGAACCAAATTACCAGTTTTTTCAAAATGATATGCAATATATTCATTGTAGTGAAAAAAATCCATAATCCAGCCATTATCACCCTGATATGGAATTTCTCCTAAAGCATATTCATATATTGGAAATCCTTCCTTAATACATCTGGATACCACCTTAAATACCATCATAATTTCTTCAATGCAATCTTCATCATAATGCCAGGTCTGAATCAAATATGGATAACCATACCTATCTGTAACAGAATCTGGATATCCAGAAACTATGTATTTTATCTTACTGACTATCTCCATAACCTTATTCCATTCATCACAGAAAGCAGTTACTTCATCCCAGATATCCGAAGTAAATCTAATATATTTATCAATTATAATATCTTCAGCAACCTGACATGGACAACATTTATAATCATCCATCAATTGTGCATAATACATTTTTATCCCTTCCTATCTCTGTTTTATTTTATTAGCTGTGTTTCCTCTACTTTTTAGCAAATACTCATTCACATCTTTTGAATTTGTACTTTTTAACAATGAATTAAGCTCATGTTCTAAAATCGTATATCCCTTCGATTCAAAATCAACCTTTGCAGTAGCTACAACCTTTGGTGCTGACTTATCGTTATCAAGAATAAATCCTATTTTTTTAACATCAGTATGTTTTCCTAAAAATGATTTTAATGCATCAGTCCCAAGACATCCTAACGCACATAGATTATCCTTATTGTCCGGATATAACGTCATAAAGCTCATCATATCAACCGGCGCTTCAAACACCCACACGGTATCACTTCCCCTATATAAAGGAAATCCATAGGACTTATCCGAGCCATAAACATCTCCTTTGAATGTATTCACCGTCATAGTGCCACGCATGGATGCATACTTTGGTACACCTTCATCGTCATATGTTACAAATACACAATTATGCCTATCCAAACTTTCATACAATCTTTTTTCATGCATAAAAAAAGATATCACATCCCCTGCGATACCTCTTGTTCTGCATAGGTAGGCAAATGCCCTTCTATAATTTGAATTAGCTTCAGGAAGCTCCAGATTTATTTTTTCTTGTGCTTCCTTCCTACTAATTATATTAACACACCTTTCCTTGTTGTAATTTACTACATCAAGTAAATAGTGAATAGCTTCTTTTTTTGACATATCTCCATATGTCATGCAAAAATCAATGGGAGAACCTGCATACCCTGGTTCACCTTGATGTGCGTAATGATGAAATGTATTCGTATCATTAAAGATAACAAAACTAGAATATTCCTTAAGCCGGTGTGTATTACCAGACCGATATGGAGTATACCCAAAAAGTTTTACTAGATAAACCATATCTACACTTCTGGCTATATTACATTCCTCTTCCATTACTCGTTTTTTTTCATTGTCATTCATGTAGTTCCTCCTAAATAAAGAGAAGGTACAGTATAAATACTGAACCTTCTCTTATCATCTTAAATGATACATAATTTTATTATCATGCTAAAATCTTCATCTGAAATAATCTCGTTCTTCAGATTTAAGCATTGATTATCCTTGCACTTCAGATACACATAATCAATATAGTTTTTACGCTGCATAATTACCTCTTTAGCATCCGCACTAAGGTCATTACACTTTTCCTTGATTTTTTGATAAAATGCTCGTTTAAAAGCTATTTCAAACGACCTAGCCATGCAGTCTGACACACTACCGGCATAAATAAAATTAGACCACTTTAAGTATTCATATTCGATTTTTTCTATAATTGTATCAAACATATATACCTCCTATTTTGCTATGGAATTATATTGTGGACGAATAATCATATGTAGCATAGCACTGTCATACCATAAATATGACGTATACATATGTACTGACGATGATGTATAAAAAGAATATCCTTTTCCCGTTCCACCTGTGTTACCTTCTATGGTAGTATAAGAACCATTCTCATTATATGAGACGATGAGCGCAATATGGTCTGAAGCATCAATGTACGGAGCATATTCATATAATGCAATATCTCCATATTTTCCACCTTTAGGGTCACCGATGGTTTCTCCAGTTATGTTATTCTTATAATAGACTATAATCTCAGGATTCTCTAATGCCCATTTATCTAGGTCAGATACTAATGCAGTTTTACCTCCGGCATAAAACAGTTCTCCAGCGTCCTCCATGTTAAAGCACGTCCACACAAACATACAACACCAATGGTCTTTCATCCCATAATATTCCCATATTTCAGAACCATCCTCACCCACAAAAGACATTGCACGTTCCATTACTCTATTTTTGATATTTCCTCCGGCAACTGAATCATTTGTTTCTGTTTCTTTTTCCCCCGATACACATAGTATTATCAATATAAAAGGTGTAAAACATAAAAGCAAATAAGGTACTAACGGCATTAAAAGCTTTAATAATAACTTTACCGATGAGCGTAATATCGTATCACCTAATCGTGTAACTAAACTGGCAACTCCGATTGCTCCACGCTTAGCAACCTCTAATGCTGGATTATCACTATCTAAAACTGATTGTATTTTTAGATTACGGATTATATTGCTACTACTCCTAATTGTTTTATTTATTGATTTAACCTTTATTTTTGCTTTTCTAACAGATGGCGCTACCAGTCCCTTGTGACTGTTGCGGCCAACTTTGTCCAGGCACATCAAATTAGAAGTCTGTTTCTTCACTCCTGAACCCGAAGGAGAATACTCTAGTCCAAGCAAATTGGATTTAACTTTCTCCGTAAGTTTATGAGATACTCCCTGATATACATCCTTCTTAATAGTCTGCTTACGATAGTTCTTTGAAAGATATACATTCTTTCTATGTTCCGCTTTATCTGCTTTTCTTTTTAGCGACTGCACCTTTCTATGCTTTGATATAACACCAGCATCGGTACGTGGAGTAGACTTATTTACTTTGTCAAGCCTTCTGTTATATCTATCTGCTTTAGCAACCAGACTATTCTCCGTATCTTTTACAACCTCTATATACTGTTTACTGATTCCTGTTGGCGTAATCTGTTTAACGGAATTGTAGACGTTATATATTGGTTTTTCCACCCGTATATCTGTTAAACCAGTCTCTTTTTTTTCTCTTTCACGAGCATCCATTTAATCACATCCTATCCATTTGCTGCAGCAAACTTTTCATGAGGATTAGTATTTATTATGTCATAAAGCTCAGAATCCTTCGGAATACTCATATCAAACGGAACTACTATACTTCCACATTTAAGTAATCCTCTACCACTACCTGCTTCAGATGTTATGTATTTAACCTGTTCTGGTGATATTCCAATTGCACTTACAAGCTTACTATATGAAACATCCTTCTGTTTGAATATCATTATAAATTCGCTGTTTTCTAACATTCCCTGGGTAACCTCATCTTCTAGCAAATCACCAACATTCTGTGTAAGTCCTGTCAATAATACACCAAAAGAACGAAGTTCTCTCCATAAAGTTGATAAATACGCCTTTGTTTCTTCATATTTGAACAACTCATGAATTTCGTCAATATATAACCATGTGGCTCTGTTTTCTACATAGTTTTTCTTAGCACGTTCCTTTATGTATTCCAGCATAATAAGCATCGATAACTCTCTAAGTTCTTTTCCTAGCTGTGATGTATTAAAACACATCATTCGATTTTCAAAATCAACGTTGTTCTTGTGTGCAAATATATTAAGAGAACCTGTAACGAACAACTCCATATATAGTTTAAGGTTCTCTGCCGTTTCTACAGTAATATTATTTGCATCAGGGTCGTTAATTATATTATCAAACTCATAATATAAATCTGTTAATGTTTTTTCCTCAACACCTTCATCTATTCCTAGAAGAGAATTCTTGTAAACAAGCTTAAGACATCTATTTGCCACAGAACGTTCAATTGCAGTAAGCTGTTCTTTTTTACAAGCAGCAAGTATTGCAAATATAATCTCCGATTTTTCATCAGCAATATTTCCCGTAACTCCAACCTTATGATAAGAAAGTGGATTAAAATTATAGTTAGCTAAAGCCGATACCATAACTTCAATTCCTTTACATCTATCCACATAATTCCCAAAATCACCTTTAGGGTCTATAATAATAACATCATCCCCTGCACCAGCTTGAGTTTTTAAAAAGTTCTGCATGGAATCCATTCCGGCTGCTGCTGTTTTACCAGAGCCAGTAACTCCGATTATCCAACCATTACCATTCATAAGTTTCTTCCTATTTCCCATACATAAATTCTTTGATACCTTGTTAATACCATACCAGTTTCCGCCTGGTACCATAAGTTCCTGAACTCTAAAAGGAAACAGAGAAACAATGGATTTTGTTTCAAGTGGCACGCCTACATCCACTTGCTTAACGCCAATAGGTAAGACAGTATTGAGAGCTTCCTTCTGCATATTATATAGATTATCAATAATCACAAATCTGTTTCGTGATCTGCTCTTTAATAACTCCACATCCTTCTCCAGTTGCTGAAGGGAATCAGCCATTACTATAATAATAACGTTTGTCCAGAACATATGCTGTTCTTTCTTACTTACATCCTCCATCAACTCTTTTATGGCATCTCTTTCCATCTGAATAGGATAAGATATTTCTGAATCGAAATCCTTTTCCTTAAGCTTTGCTTTACCCTGTCGCTTAATGCTTCTTTGTACACCCATATAAAGCTCCTTAAGACGTTTATCAACATCAGCTCTTGAGATTGGTGAGACATCAATAGTTCCTATCATCTTAATGTTCAAGGAGAATAGTTCTGTAAGATATCTGTCTGATAATTCACTAGGATAATTCTTTATATATACCGCTGCAAAATACTTATCATCAGCCATAAAATACTTATCAGATATTTTAAAATCTAGTCTTGATGGTGCAATTCGTTCTTTAAAATCCCATGCCTTATCCAGCATTTCCTTAAAATCAAACCTGAATTCCTCTTCCTTACCAAATCGATATACATCATGTATTATTCTCAATCTTTCTCTTGCATTAAGAGGACGTATAGTACTTCCAATATCCGTAAAATTTCTCTCCATACTTGTCTCAAGAGTATTAAAATATGTCTTTGCATCCTCATACTGAGTAAAATTCTTACACGATATAGTAATATATAATTCCTGTTCTATACCCTCTCTATTTTCTGATATCTTATCATCAATAATCTCATTGAACATATCTCTCAGGTCATCAAAAACATCCATTCTATGATTAAACAAGACATTCTGCTTGAATTTAATCATATCCATGTTTTTGTTATTAAAGGTAATCTTAAAATTTTCATTCCTGGCATTAAGCCACTGACACCATGCTTCTAGCATCATTATCTGCTCATCAATGGATGCTGTCTCAAAATTGATGTCTGAAAACATATAAACCTTAGTAAATATCCCACCTTTTCCAACCTCAAATATTCCATTTTCAGCTATAGATTTTATTTCAACAGCATCAATAACAGACTGTGGTGCCATTACCCTGAAATCATCACATTTTTTATATTGTATCCATCTATCAGCCACTATTTATCTTCCTTTCTTAATTATTTTCGTATTTTTTATACTTGAATTATTATTCTCAACCATCCTGTTACCACATAGCAGTTTTCCATTTTGTATGTTGTTCCTTCTTGCTTTCATAAAAGCGACAAAGTCAAGTCCATTCTTATTGAACATGGCAACATATGCTAATGGTAATACGGCTATAGCACAAATATATGATGATGTAGTAGTTCCAACTTTTGGTGCTATAAAGATAATTACAACTCCTGCAATAACAACAGCTAACCCCATGCATACAATCTGATACAATTTTTTATCTGACCAAAAGTTCTTATTCATCTTCTCGATGTTACTGTTAATTGGATGATTCATAGTTTACACACCTCACATTCCTAATGCCTTAGAGCAAAATACTGGAGCTTCCTTTACGGCACCTGCTGTAAGAATCATAGGCACTATACATTGCAATATAAGCAATAATGCCGGACCAACACCCAAATCATTTCCAACATATGCTGTTACAGGATATTCTATTTGTACCTTTAAAGCTTCGTCCACTGTTACTGTTTCCCCAGGAATAATGTAATAATAATCAAAACTTCCTAATTTTCCACTGTATTTATTACCTTCAAGAGAAACTGACATTGCCTCTGCATAATTACTAGAAACATGAAAATTCAAAGAGTCTATATCACCTATCGATGAATTAAGTAATTCATTAACTTGGCAATATTGATAGAACTGTTCTGCATCATCGCTATTTTCTAAAGTTACTTCCCTCAGATTCAAATCGCTTTCGATATTAAATAACGATGCCATAAAACCATCCTGCCCTGAATTAGATAAGGATGCTGAAAACCCTAGACATAGCACTATTACAACAGCTTCAAGGGACATGGCTAATACGTTCTTTAAATAACCCTTAAATATCTCATTACCATGACCATCAGCCATGATATAAGTAGATAAAGATATAGAAGCAAATGGTATTACGCAAAAGATTTTGAAAAATCTCTTATATATCTCATATATAATCAAAACAGCACACGCCATCATTACTATTGCACCTATAATTGCAACAATGGTTATAAGTAATCCAATAATTCCAGATACTCCAAGTTTAAATAATTGCTCGTTTTCTGGGGATAATCCCTGTTCAGGATTTGTTATTTTAAAATTCTCATCTATACTTCCTACTGATAATACAGCTGCTTTTGTTCCAAACTGGAATATGGCAAGTACTATATCAAGAGCATGAGCCACTAAAAATACTCCTATCGACAACTTTGCAAGGTCATAAATAACCGATACTATGTCTACTTCTGACTTATTTTGAACACTCACGTTAAATAATGACCATGCAAATAAAAAAACCAGCAACGTGCTGGCTACTATAGAAAAAACATTATTCATATAATTAACTATATTCCAAAAATCATCAAAGGAACCATCTTTTATATCTCTTACAACAGTATTATAGGCAACATCAATAAAATTATTGTATGCCTTAATACCCGTATCAAGGATAGAAGCAGTCCATTCACCGGTATTCTTAAGCATACTGTCAATGCCATCTATCAGACTATCTCCGATGTCCTTTAGACCGTCTGTTATCCAGCCCATATAACCACTCCTTTTTTACTCAACCCAGTCAACACCAATTAACCTTAAGAATGTTCTTATCAAAAACAATGCCATTCCTCCAGCTACACCTTTAGCTCCATGCATTCCGGTTGTAAAGTCTTGCTCTTTTATGCCGTTGGATAAATCCGGCCAGAACTTAACAACCTGTAACACTCCTAATACCTGTATTACTGCTATAAATACATTAAGAATAATATATAATGGCTTAAGAATTTCATTAGTAAGTTCTTCTTCTGACCCTGTTTCTGCAAAACACACCATAGTGTAATTTAATATAGTAAAACATAATATTAACACTCTAAATAATTTCTTTTTTCTCATGGATTTTTTATCCATATGATTCACCTCCAATATTTAAATAAAAAAAGCAAGCAGAATACAATCCACTTGCTTTTTTGAAATTACATATGCTTATAATCATCTCTTACTTCTCGCATATTCATATCTTCCGTTTTTCTACGACCACCACGAATAAAATACACTACAATTGCTGCAAGAACACCTAGTAATATTACAATACCTGTACCTATGGCAATTTTTAATGGTGTAGAAAAGCCTTCGTTTTTAACCTCGTCTTTTACAATAACCTGGTCATAATAAGCAATTGCTGTTACATTGTAACTTTCCTTTAAACCTTCAATGTATGATATATCCTCTTCAGATAACTCATATGTAATAGTTGCAATATAATCAGTAATATCCAATTCATAGTTAATATTATATATTGTTCCATACATCTGACAGTCAATAACATAATCCCTGCATATAACACCATTGGAATTTGTATAGGCTTCTCCTTTGAAAAACACGTCATCCACCTTATACACGTCAGTAGGCACATCTAATCCTTCAAGAAATTCCACATAATTACGGGGGTCTAAATCAAATTCTTCATTATTGTTCTCAATAATAATATCTCCAATCTGATATGTTGCTGCATCATAATTAGTTATAGTACCATACAAATAATATCCATCATGCCATCCGGTGTTTATTACTTCATAATTCTTGTATGGTAAGTCATACTTGCTTCCGTTATACTCATAGGGCATCGATTGAGGATAATTACTTATATCTAAATCCCCCTGAAGAACCTCTGTTTCAACACTCATCTTTAATGGTGGTATTTCTGATACTTTCTCATAAGTTACGTCCTTTAAATAATACTCATATCCATTTTCCTCATATTGTTCTTCGGGCTCAAATTCAGCTTTATCTACATATGAAACTTCCTGCTCCACTACAACCTCATATTGAAGTTCTACACCAGAAAACTCCACATCATACATATTTTCAACTTCATACTCGATTGAATTTAAGCAAAAAGAAAGACCATCTACATCGATGGTCTCATCAAAGCCAAAATCATATGTAGTTTTATCGTCCGTGTCATATATTTTTGTGGATGTTAAAGCATAGTCATATGCTGTACCATCACTTGACACTGCATCCGTCTCAACCATCTGTTCTTCACTTGCACATACTACCATTCCGTTTAATGATAATATAGACACAAGCAGAAACGTTAATATTTTTTTCACTCTAACCTCTCCTTTCTGAATGTATATCATCAAGTGCCATATTTATGGCATCCTCTATGCTTGTATATGCTGCATATTTTAATATAAGCTGAGAAAACCGATTGACTTTATCATGGTTTCTTTTCTCTTTTAGTGCTTTTTCATATTCTAATCCACCCATAGAAAATGCCCTCCTATCTTCCTGATTCATCTTTCTTCATCCTTCTTGATACAAAAAACAGTCCAGTTATACTAAACACAGCTAGGAATATTACCAACGGCATATTAAAACTATCTCCAGTATTCGGACCATATGATACGTGAATATCTGGTGAATCATATCCCCAGATATTAAGAGTTCCTATTCTACCATCGTTTTTCACATGAAGTTCAACAGTAATACCATCTTCAGCTATTTCAAAATACTGTTTGTCAGTATTAAGAAGATATCTGTATAATGTTTCGGTTTCTATAAAGTAGTACTCACCATAATATAAATCAGATATATTTATCTCACCATTTTCATCAGTTACATACTCGCCCAGGCATATATCTCCTGACTCATTTTTCATATATAGTTCAAACTTGACGCCCTGAAGGGTTTTATCATAATTCTCCATATCATGTTTAACAAGCTTTACTGAAGCTTTAACCGGGGCATTATCTATCTCCACAGTAAATATACCCATCTTAGTAGGGTTTCCATCCTCATCTATGTATGTTTCATAGTTATCTACTGAGGTTATATCAATATCATAAGTTATTGTTGATGTAACGTAACCTTCTGGAGCTGATACTTCTTCTATTCTGTATTTGCCAGCAAGAAGTGGACTTGGGGTTATAAGCTCGCCCTTATCATTAGTTGAGAGAACTGTTTCACCATTAAATGATACATATTCATTATTTTCGTATGACCATATCTTAAAGGATGCCGAGTTATTTAAGATACTCTCTCCAGTTTCTTCATCTATCTTTATAATCTTAACATAGCCCTTGAATACCTCATCAGTGAAGTATCTCATTGCCTGTGGCTCATCTGAATCAATAGTAACTTCCACTATAAAATCATCTACAGCAAAACAATCTTCCGGTACTGTGGTCTCACGTACCAGGTATGTACCATATTCCAATGGACAGGAAAGTGCATATCCATTTTCATCTGTGAACATCTCTTTATCTCCTGATGCAGTTATAACAACAGTCTTGCTGCTATCCCAGATGTAGTTACCTTCAGCATCCTTTGATAAATCTGCTACGTTACAAGCACTAAATCCTGCACCGGAAAGAGGTTTCTTAGTGCCGTCCTCTGTTTCCATATACTTTGTAAGTTGGAATGGCTGCTTAAACACTTCATCTGTAACTACTGGAGCATTGTAAGTGTTTACTGATGAAGATGTACCATCTGATGTTATCTGTCTTACATATACTGTATCATCGATAAAATAACCTTCTGGAGCTTTTGTTTCCTGGATGGTTAAAGTACCGAGAGGAAGCATTACAATATTGATAGCATTATAATAAAAATCATCTCCAGATATCTTCCAACCATCGTCTAAATTAACAACACCATTTTCATCTGTTTTCATTACCCATGTTCTATCAGCTGTTTTACCTGCAAGAGCTGGGTCAGTCGCAGATTGTATACCTTCATAAAATTTAAAGGTAAACTCTGCATCAGAAAGTTTCTTACCAGTATTACCTTGTTTTGTCAGTAATACTCTAACGGGATCCATTTGAGGTACATCAGTTAATCGTAAAGTGCTTGTAGCTCCGGCATTTACAGTTACTGTATGCACAGATGAATCAAGAGCATACCCTTTAGGAGCCACAACCTCCTTCACATAGTATGTTCTTACCTCTAATCCTGAAGCCTTTCCATATCCATTTGCATCTGTTGTAATGGATGTTACTCTGTTTACGTCTGACATGGCATCGGATGCATATTTATACACTCCGTAAACTGCTCCTTGCAGAGAATAGCAACTGTTACCATCTGAAACGCTTGGATTACTTGAACTCTTTATAATCTCTATATCGCCTTCTCCTACAAAAGTAGCATCTAATGTAACTGAAGGATTTAAATATGAATAAAACGCCACTGGCTGATAAGCTGATGATGGTGGCTGAAGTATATTTATCTTCAGCATCTTTCTTCCAGAATACTTCATTGTAACATTCTTTATTCCATTTGCACTTAATGGCGCAGTAAGATAAAATCTCTTACCACCCTGGATAGTTGCTGTTCCAGTATGTCCAGAGCTTTCTCCCTCAATCCACAGTGTTACTCCACTAGGAATAGTTACATCAGCACTTAATCTGCTATCAAGATTAAGTGTAACCCAGTCAGTCTTTTGTTCACTTCCCGACACAGTTGCTGTTACACTTGTAGCTGATAAGCTCATACTGTGTGCTGGTGGAATCTTATCAGCAGAAAGATTTTCTATAGCATTTTTATAATATAATCCCGTGCCTGTTTGCGAATAATAATGTGATACTACCTGAGATGTGGCAACTATGGCTTCTGTGGTGCTGGAAAAGGTGTATACTCCACCTTCTTCCGGCCCACCATAGCCATAATAAAAGGTCTGATATATTTTGCTATTAGGGTCAGTAATAACCTCTGCTGTTTCTGTATATATGGTCTCTGTAGAATAGTGTCCTCTGTCCCTATCTATACAGAATCCCATATATACACCCCCGTTAATATCAAATAGAGTGGCATCTGCACCGGCAAAACTTAAGTTTTCATAACCATCTGCAGGTTCTACATAGTAGTTATCTCCTTCGCTCATAAGTGCTGGTGTGTTCTCAGCCATCATAATGAGAAGCTCATCAAATTCCTCTCTGGTTAAATTGTAGTAATATAATATATCTTCATCGGTTATATTACTAACCCACTGTGCATCACTAAGCAATGCATACAGTTCTTCATCTGTATAAGCTTCCTTTTGTTCTTCCGTTCCCTCATCCACAGAAACTTCCTCTGTCTCTGTGGTGTCCTCTGTAGCTTCTGTTGTGATTTCTGTTGTTTCCTCTTCTACAGCTGATGTTCCTGTTGCAATAACTTCATTTTCTTCTGAAGAAGCGTAAACCTTTGTAAATGCCAGGTTAACTGCTGATATAAGAAGCACAATCGCCATCATCAACGCTACTATTCGTTTTAGTTTTCTCATTATCTTTACTCCTTTTCATAAAAATATCTATATAAAACTGCTTATGCAGTATAGTTTGTCTTGGCTAATACAAAGAAAAATAGGCACAAAAATAGGAACGTATCTCTACGCTCCTACTTATCTCTCTTTATTGTATATGCCTTACTCCCAATGTCCTTCCTCTACAAGTACCTCTTCCCAATGTCCCTCTTCTGGTTCTACTATGGTTTGAGTTCCTACTTGGACTTGGTATGTATCATCTGCATAACTTCCACAACCATTCATAATATTTTCTGCTGTCCCGTGTGCATTTACTTCTTCCTGAGTATACATCAGATGACCACAATTATTACACTTAACTCTAACTCGAGTTTCATATATTGGAAGCTCTACTGTTTGTTCTTCTCTGTCTACTACCCACACCTTCTCATATACTGGTTCTACCCATACCTTACCTTCTGTGGTGTCTGTAGCTTCTGTTGTAGTGGTATTAGTATTCTGATTAGTTGTAGTAGTCTGCTGATTATTGGTAGTTGGTTGAGTATTAGTGGTTACTTGAGTAGTCTGTGTTTCTTCCTTCTCATCTACCTCTTCTGTATCATCAGTATCTTCTCTATCTGTTAACCCTTCCTGAGTAGTTATTACTTCCTCTTCAGTATCAGGCTCTTCTTCAGCAACTTCTTCTGTAGTCACTTCCTCAGTGGTTGCATCAGCTGCATCCTCCTTCTCTTCAGTGGTTACTTCTGTAGTAGTTGGGTCTATATCTGTGTTCTTATCCTTCTTCTCACTAGCAAGGGCAACTACTGTTACTAAGAGTATTATCACAAGTACAACGATGGCTATGATTAAGATGATGAGTTTCTTCTTTCTGTTATCTTTCTTATTCTCCATAAGTATCGCTCCTTTCTACAATGTCCACTCCTCCTAAGTATATCATACCACACTCGTTGCGTATTTGCAAGTGTTTTTTGCAAAGTTTCTGCAATTTTTCTACAATTTTTCTGCAATATGTACTCTTCTGCAATCTTTCTACATTCTCTCTGCAAAGTTTCTACAATTCTTCTGCAATCTTTCTGCAAAATAACTAACACATATAATATGCACTAATAAAGCAGGTCAGAGTGTGCCATCGGATAGCCACACTCTGACCTTGCCTTCTTCTCTGATTATAGTATATTTTATCCAAAATATGCTTACAAGTACATTTTAGTACTTTTAGTACTCAGCGGGATTTTGCTTTCGGTTTAAGGCTCTTATGGTACTCTTCTAGAGCTTCTTTGTGTTTCTTGGACTTACCTAACCTATGAATAGTATCCATATAGTTATAATCATCCATTCTCTTTTCAGCAAGAGAAAACCTTGACACACAGTATGGTAACCAGGGAAGTTTCTTAAACATCCCTGTTATCATAGAATCAACATTCAAATATGCCATTTCATCACTCGTAAAATAACAAGACCCCTGCTTCTCTGATTTATTATCAAATCCAATTTTGTATAAATAATTTTCTATCTCCTTATATGCACTAGAGCGACTCTTGTTATATATCTTGTCAAGCTTTTCCATCTTTAAATCAAAAGAAATCTGCCATTTACATACAATATCCTCTTGTTTATTCATCATAACTACATCTCATCCCCATATCTCTATACACAGCAATAGCATTTTCTCTTCTCGATGGGTCATCTATTATCCACTTATTTACATATTTCATAAACCATGCTTCATCTCTCATAAGCATCATTAGATAACTTCTTGCTCCACTGCTTTCTGTATCATATACACCCTTTGATATAGTGTCTATATCTCCAGTTTCCTCTATCATATCATTTATCTGTTCCCATGCTGCATCTACATCCAGCCCGTCACGTTCCATTCTCTCTTCATCTAATCCTATATATAATTTAAACATCTTTATCGCTCCCTTCAACAGCTTATACCTTCTCTTGTCAGTTGACATATTATATATAAAATGTTATCACAATTTATCCCATAGGTAAAGCAAAATAGGAACGTATCTCTACGTTCCTACCCATTTAGTAAGTAATAGTAATTGTTGTTCATTTCTGAACAATTATAGCATATCACAATTAAATTTTGCTCGCTAGTACATTTTAGTACTTTTAGTACTCGATGTATATAATTCTCCTAATTCCTTCACAAATCGTTCCTGCCAGGCATCTCTTGATGCCATTATATTAAGTAATTTACGCTTTATTTCATCATTGGCAAGCAATAAATCCTCCAGCTTAAATTTTAGGTTTAAATCTCCAGTCGTACGATCTGAAGCATCATATATCCCTTTATAACTTTTTTTAAGTTCTGTAAGCTCATCTATGAGATTGTCTATCATGCATATCTCTATGTTAAGTACTTCAACTATCTTATTCATATATATCCTCCATTTCCTCTATGTATTCTTCGTCTATCTCTTCCATGTCACTTATCATATCTGATATACTGCTTGCTTCAGGAAGGGATTTTTCAGGTGTATTGCTAACAACACCTTCAGATAATCGTTTTTTCTTCTCTGCATTTCTTTTAGCAATTATAACATTCACAAGATTTCTAATCTGCATAGGAGACATCCCATTTTCAATCATCATAACAATCT
>CAZKMB010000009.1:0-70521 GCA_964553965.1 uncultured Bacteroides sp.
ATAGGTCGAGGGCTTATCCTTAGAGGTTTCTGAAAAGACGGGAAGAAAGTGTTAGGAGAAGATGTTTCTCATCTGTGTGAAGTTCTGAAGGTACATAAAAAAACAGTATCGGTTATGCGATACTGTTTTTTTTATCTTTAATTTCCCTCTAATTCATAGTATTTTTCATATAGCTGCATAAGCTCCGTGTCAAGGAGTTCCCGCTTTACAGATAACTCACTCAATTTGTCTGGGTTTGTAGCATTTACGGGGTCGTTAATTTCAACATCAATAGCTTCCATAGCAGCTTCCACTTCGGTGATTCTGCTTTCTGTTTTCTTTAAGTCATTTGCCTGTTTTCTAAGACGTGCCTGTTCTTCCTTATTTTTCTGATAGGCATCTTTTCCGGAACTGATATCCTTTGTGACCTCACTTACAGCAGGAGTAATTGAGGAT
Organism: uncultured Bacteroides sp.; assembly: GCA_964553965.1. Classification (GTDB taxonomy): domain Bacteria; phylum Bacillota; class Clostridia; order Lachnospirales; family Lachnospiraceae; genus Coprococcus_C. The sequence continues at coordinate 436 of CAZKMB010000009.1, forward strand.
GAGTGATATATTAAATCCCTGTGATTTTCATAATAATCATAGTTGCCTATAAAGTTATAAGTTATTTTGTCCCTTAATTCTATGATTCTTGTGGAAACGGAATTGATAAAATATCTGTCATGGCTGACAAATAAAACTGTTCCGGAATAATTTCTCAAAGCATCTTCTAAAATTTCTTTAGACTGGATGTCAAGATGGTTTGTTGGCTCATCAAGAATAAGAAAGTTGGCAGGAGAGAGCATAAGTTTGGCAAGAGAAACCCTTCCGCGCTCACCACCGGATAAATCTTCAATTTTTTTAAATACGTCTTCGCCTGTAAATAGAAAAGCCGCCAGAACATTACGAATCTTTGTATTGTTAAGTTCTGGATAGGAATCGGATATCTCTTCAAATATAGTTTTGTGGAGAGAAAGAACCTGATGTTCCTGATCGTAATATCCTATCTTGACTCTGGAACCAAGAACTACCGAACCGCTGTCTTTTGGGATTAAACGATTTATTATTTTTAATATGGTGGTTTTGCCGGTGCCGTTATCACCGATAAGGGCTACGTGTTCTCCGCGTTTAATATCTATATTAAGGTTAGAAAAAAGTGTATTCTGCCCAAAAGATTTGGATAGCTCGGTGATTGTGAGTACATCATTACCACTTTCTACGGATGGAGAAAGTGAGAGTCGCATCTCTGACATTACCTCCTGTGGTTTATCAAGTACTTCTATTTTACTCAACATTTTTTCTCGGCTCTCAGCTCTTTTTATGGATTTTTCCCTGTTGAATTGTTTTAATTTGGCAATAACCTCTTCCTGATGTTTTATTTCAGCCTGTTGATTGAGGTATGCTTTCATCCGGCTGGCGCGTATTTCAGCACGTTTTTTTGAATAGTAGGTATAGTTGCCGTGATATACTATCCCCTCGGAGTTGTCTATTTCAATGATTTTTGTAGCTATCTTGTCTATAAAATATCTATCGTGACTAACGATAATTACGCTTCCGGGATATGAGGCAAGAAATCCCTCCAGCCAGGCAGTGGAATTCATATCAAGATGGTTTGTTGGCTCGTCCAATATAATTATATCAGGCTTTGTGAGCAGGAGACGGCCAAGAGCTATACGCATTTTTTGACCACCGGAAAGTGTATTTATGTGTCTGTCATAGTCAGACTTATCAAATCCCAGACCCTTTAACACACCTGCTATTTCACTTTCATAGGCGTAGCCGTTTTCCATATCATATTTGCTTGAAAGGCGATTGTATGTGTCAAGGATTTTTTCAAGGGCTTCACCCTCTGTATGCTTCATTTCAAGCTCAAGCTGTCGGATTTTTTCCTCCATCTCAAGTATATATTTTTTTGTATCAAGCATCTCATTGTAAATAGTGTTGTCAAAAGAAATATCCTGATGCTGGGAAAGATAACCTACGGTTGTGTCACTGCTTATTACAATCTGACCGCTGTCAGGTGTTTCTTCACCCATGATAATCTTTAGCAGGGTAGTTTTACCTGAGCCGTTAATCCCTACTATGGCTATTTTTTCTTTGTTTTCTATATGAAATGAAACGTTGTTCAGTATCGTATTTATACCATATGATTTACTGATGCTTTGACATGCAAGTATCATAACAGTTCTCCTTGATTGTGTGCAAATTATATTAAAACATCTACAATTTTAACAAATTATTTGTTTCGTTGCAATGCTTTACATGGTATAATTATAAAGGTTATGTTTAAATACTTTGAGACGAAGATTGCGGAGGTAAAATATGTTTAATTCCAAATCTAAGAGTGCAAAAAAAGAAATAGAAGATATATTTAATGAGATACAGATTAATCTTGAGAATAACTATAAAGACCTTGCCATAGGTGCGAGAAAAAAAGCTGAACTAAGATTAGAGGAACTCAAACGCTCAGGAGAACTTGATGACAAGGTTTACGGGAAACTTAAGGTTAAGATGGATGATTTTACGAAACGTATGGAAGGATATCATCATTGATTAAGGAGGATTGCATGGGATTTTCTGATGATTTTATATGGGGCGCAGCCTCGGCTGCATACCAGATTGAAGGAGCATATAAGGATGATGGGAAGGGACTTAATATATGGGATGTGTACAGCCGTGTTCCCGGTCATGTAAGATATACGGAGACAGGTGATGTATCCTGTGATCACTATCATCGTTACAGAGAAGATATAAAACTATTCAAAGAAATTGGATTAAAATACTACAGATTTTCCATAAGCTGGACAAGAATTTTGCCGGATGGAACAGGCAGGGTAAATAAAAAGGGCATAGATTTTTATTCTGACCTTGTGGATGAGCTTATTGCCAACGGAATAGAACCTATGGTTACTCTTTATCATTGGGATTATCCCTATGAACTTCACCGCAAGGGAGCGTGGTTAAATGATGAATCGCCTTTGTGGTTTGAGGAGTATACAAAGGTTGTGGTGGATGCTTTATCAGACAGAGTAAGATACTGGATGACTATAAATGAGCCTCAGTGTGTTATAGGCTGTGGGTATTTTGGCGCACATCATGCTCCTTTTATGGAGCTTCCAAACAAAGATTTGATTATTATGTCACATAATCTTTTGTTATCACACGGCAGGGCAGTAAGATATATAAGAGAGAAGGCAAAAATACCTCCAATTATCGGCTATACACCAACAGGTCCTGTTTTTGTACCTGAAAATAATTCCAAAGAGGCTATAGATATTGCAAGGGAAAAAACAATGAGCATGAAAAATTCTCTGTTTTTCTCTTCAACATGGTGGTCGGATCCCATTTTCTTTGGCAGGTACCCGGATGAGGCATATGAAATTTTTGGCGAGGATATGATTAACCCGTCTGAGGAGGATATGAAACTTATATCCCAGCCATTGGATTTTTACGGTGCCAATATATACTACAGTGAAAAAATAAGATATGCCGATACCTATGCATCAAATGAGTATATTGGTATTCCGAGAACATCTATGGACTGGGTTGTAACTGAAGACGTGCTGTACTGGGCAGCCAAATTCTGGTATGAAAGATATAATAAGCCGATTTTGATTTCAGAGAACGGCATGGCTTACAATGACTGGATTAATCTTAGCGGAAAAGTAAATGATCCGAACAGAATAGATTACATTGCAAGATATGTCAAAAAACTTATGGATGCAGCCGATGAAGGAATACCGGTTATGGGGTATCTGTACTGGTCAGTTATGGATAATTATGAATGGGCATATGGATATGATAAAAGGTTTGGACTTATCTATGTGGATTACCTTACACAAAAACGGGTTATAAAAGAATCGGGATACTGGTATAAACAACTTATAGAATCTAATGGAGATATATTATACAAATACTATGAAGAGTAAATTAAAACCTTTTTTAATAATGATTATATTGACGATTGGCCTGATAGGTGTGATTGTTTTATTTACGAGAAATAACCATCGCGAACAGGAAAAGGAGGCGGATACCATATATGATTTTGCCATGGGAACCTCTGTGAGCATAAAACTATATGGTGTTGATGACGAAAATGCCATGGCTGAGGATATAATAGCCGGAATAAATAATCTCTCGGATAATTTGATTTCATGGCGTGCAGGTACAAGTGAACTGTATAACCTCAATAAATCCTACAGGGCAGGAGAGGAATATCCTCTTAGCGAGGAACTTAATGAAATACTGGTTATGTCATATAAGATATGTGAGGACAGCAAAGGTGCCCTTGATATAACCATCAGACCTCTTGCCAATCTCTGGGGAATCGAAGATCTGAATGAGGATACATTTTCACTGCCTGATTTTTTAGAAGTGTCGGAGGTTGTAAAACAAACAGGTTACGAAAAACTTACTCTGACCGATTCGGGAGTTATCCTTGACGATAAGGATATGATAATTGATTTTGGTGCAACGGGGAAGGGATATGCCCTTGATGTTGTACGTCGTGACTTCTTAAAGGATAAGGTAAAAGGAGCGGTTATTTCTATAGGCGGAAGTGTATTGGTTTATGGTGAAAAAGCAGATAATAAGCCATGGAATATAGGTATAAGAGATCCTTTTGATGCTGATGGGAATATGATAGGTTATCTTGAGTTTTTCGACAACACGGATATTTGCATATCAACCTCAGGTGACTATGAAAAATATATCGAGAAGGACGGAGTCAGATACCATCATATATTTGACAGGGAAACAGGATATCCGGCGGATTCCGGGTTGGTATCCGTGACTGTTATCTGTGAAAATGGTCTGACAAGTGACGGTCTTTCTACGGCATGTTTCGTTCTTGGTTATGATGAGTCATTGAAATTAATAGAAAAATATAATGCAGAAGCAATCTTTGTATTTGAAGACGGCAGCGTTATTGCCACAGAGGGAATAAAAGATAATTTTAAACTTGCAGAATAGTTTTTAAAAATCCGTTTGAGAGAGGTGAATTACATGAAGTGGCTGGAACATTTAAAAACAATAAATAAGCATAAGCTGGAGGTTATGAAGAACTGTTTCAGGGTAGGACTATATAGGCAGGGATTGTTACATGATTTATCAAAATATTCATGGGCAGAGTTTTCCATGGGGGCAAAGTATTATCAGGGTAACAGAAGTCCTAATGATGCAGAGCGGGAAGATAAGGGATACACTACAGCATGGCTGCATCACAAGGGCAGAAATAAGCACCATCTGGAATACTGGATCGATTACAGTGTAGATAAGTCAAAGGGATTGGTTGGTATGCCTATGCCTGCGGAGTATATAGTTGAGATGTTCTGTGACAGGGTTGCAGCCTGTAAGATATACAATAAGGAAAACTACTATGACAGACAACCTCTTGATTATTATTTAAAGGGCAGAGCAAAAACTTTACTTCATCCGGATTCCGCAAAAACATTGGAGTTATATCTAAATATGTTAGCTGATAAGGGAGAAGACTATACTTTCAGATACATTAAGAACAAGGTGGTTATTCCTATCAGGATAAACAGAGCAGAGAAATTTATGGCTATAATCAGGAAGATAGTCAGATTCATGAAAGTATTCATAGAGGAGCTTTCGTAGAAATATACAAGGGATGCAGGATTAGAAAGAGGGAAGATTAATGGATTTTACACATTTACATGTCCATACTGAATATAGTCTTTTGGATGGTTCAGCCAAGATTAAGGAACTGGTGGCAAAGGCAAAAGAATTGGGGATGAAGGCACTTGCCATTACTGACCATGGTGTTATGTATGGCGCAATTGATTTTTATAAAGCCTGTAAGGCGGAGGGAATTAAACCGATTATCGGTTGCGAGGTATATGTGGCTCCGGGTTCCAGATTTGACAGAGAAATTACCAAAGGTGAGGACAGATATTATCACCTTGTTTTACTTGCAAAAAATAATACGGGATATACTAATCTTTCAAAGATTGTTACCAGAGGTTTCACAGAAGGATATTACTATAAACCGCGTGTGGATGTGGAAGTTTTGGAACAGTATAGCGAAGGAATAATAGCTTTAAGTGCATGTCTTGCAGGAGAGGTGGCTGTAAACATAAGAAAGAATAATTATGAAGCGGCAAAAAAAACAGCTCTCAGATACAGGGAAATATTCGGAGACGGTAATTATTTCCTTGAAATGCAGGATCACGGTATACCGGAGCAGAGAATTGTCAATAATGGAATTATGCGACTCTCAAAAGAAACAGGTATACCTATGGTAGTTACCAATGATTCACATTACATAACAGCAGATGATGCGGAAGCTCATGACATTCTTCTGTGTATTCAGACGGGTAAATTAGTTACGGATGAGGACAGAATGAGATATGAAGGCGGACAGTATTATCTTAAATCAGCAGAAGAAATGTACAGTCTGTTTCCTTATGCTAAGGATGCCTTGGAAAACACCTGTAAGATTGCTGACATGTGCGACGTTGAAATTGTATTTGGCGAGCAGAAGGTACCAAGATTCGATGTGCCGGAGGGATATGATGCGTTTTCATATTTAAAAATGCTCTGCGAGGAGGGCTTGAAAAAAAGATATAATCCGGTTACAAGTGAACTCAAAGAAAGGCTTAATTATGAGCTGGATACCATAAAGAATATGGGATTTGTGGATTATTTCCTTATTGTATGGGATTTTATAAAATACGCCAAGGATAATGGTATTGCAGTGGGTCCCGGACGTGGTTCCGCTGCGGGAAGCATAGTGTCTTATTCTCTTGGAATTACCAATATTGAACCTACAGGATACAATTTGCTTTTTGAAAGATTCCTTAATCCGGAACGTGTAACCATGCCTGATATAGATATAGATTTTTGTGTGGACAGGAGGCAGGAAGTCATAGATTATGTTGTGAGGAAGTATGGCAAGGAAAAAGTTGTTCAGATAGTTACATTCGGTACAATGGCTGCCAAGATGTGTATAAGAGATGTGGGAAGAGCTATGGATTTGCCCTACAGTCTCTGTGACAGGGTGGCAAAGGCTATACCGAATGAGCAGGGAAAAAATGTGCCTATGTCTATTCCTATGGCAATGAAACACAGCAAAGAACTCATTGCAATGTATGATGAGAATCCTCAGATAAAGAAACTGATTGATATGGCAATGAAACTTGAGGGACTTCCGCGACATTCATCTATGCATGCTGCCGGTGTGGTTATAGGCAGAGAATCCATAGATGAGTATGTTCCTCTGTCCAGGGGAAGTGAGGATGCCATAACCACTCAGTATAATATGACAACCATTGAGGAACTTGGACTTCTTAAGATGGATTTTCTTGGACTCAGAAACCTGACCGTTATACAAAAAACCTTGAGAATGATTAAAGATAACCATGGTATTGATATAGATATGGATAATCTCGATATGACGGATAAAGCGGTATACGATATGATTTCTTCCGGAAAAACAGAGGGTGTATTTCAGCTTGAAAGTGCAGGTATGAAAAACTTTATGAAGGAGCTTAAACCAGCAAACATTGAAGATGTTATAGCCGGTATATCCCTGTACAGACCCGGCCCGATGGATTTTATACCGTTATATATTAAGGGTAAGGAAAATCCGGATGAGGTAACTTATGACCATCCGGCACTGGAAAAAATACTTGCCCCAACTTACGGATGTATAGTATATCAGGAGCAGGTTATGCAGATAGTTATGGAACTTGCCGGATATACACTCGGTCGAAGCGATTTGGTTAGACGAGCCATGTCCAAGAAAAAAGCTGATGTGATGGAAAAAGAGAGAAAGAACTTTGTCTACGGAAATGAGGCTGAGGGTGTTGAAGGCTGTGTAAAGAGGGGTATAAGTGAAGATATAGCCAATAAAGTGTTTGATGAGATGACGGATTTTGCAAAATATGCCTTCAATAAATCACATGCGGCTGCCTATGCAGTTGTGGCATATCAGACAGCATATTTAAAATACCATTATCCGGTAGAATATATGGCAGCACTCATATCATCCGTAAAAGAAAATTCAAGTAAGGTTTCCTCTTACATTCAGACCTGCAGAGCAATGGGAATAAAAATTCTGCCACCGGATATTAACGAGGGAGAAGGTGATTTTTCTGTATCAGGAAATTCCATAAGATACGGTCTGTCTGCGGTGAAAAGTGTAGGAGAAGGCGTGACGGATGTAATCAGACAGAAAATAAATGAGGATGGACCGTTTAAGGATCTGGAAGACTTTATTATGCGACTTAGCAATAAGGAGGCAAATAAACGAACTATCGAAAGTTTCATATGCGCAGGTGCCTTTGACAGCTTTGGATATAACAGAAAGCAGATGATGATGGTATATCCGAGTCTGATAGACCATGCAGGACAAAACAAAAAAAGTGCCATAACAGGACAGATGAGTATGCTAAACTTTCTGTCGGAGGAGGCTCAGGACAGTTTCAAAATAAAATATCCTCAGGTAGAGGAATATGCAAAGGAAGACCTTCTTGCGAAGGAAAAGGAAATGCTCGGAATATATGTAAGCGGTCATCCTCTTGATGATTATATGGATATAATAAATAGTCAGGTGACTGCAAAATCAACAGATTTCCTGCCGGATGAAGACAGTGGCGAATTTATTATAAAAGATAAAATCCCTTATACTGTTGGCGGAATGATAGAGACCATAACGGTGAAGACTACAAAACAGGGTGATAATATGGCGTTTGTTACCCTGGAGGATTTGTACGGAACCGTGGAGATAGTGATTTTCCCAAGGGATTATAACAGGTATAAACACCTCATAGTAAAAGATAATAAAATCCTTGTAAGAGGAAACGCATCGGTTACGGAGGATGAGGGAAAACTGTTGTTGTCCTCCATGTACACTTTTGATGAGATAAAAAAAGATCTGGATGCCGAAAAAAAAGAAGTGTGGGTATGTTTCGAGGATGAAAACGCATACAACCTGAATGAAAAAGATTTTCTGTTCATGTTAAAGGAATACAAAGGAAGAACGCCTGTGTTTGTGCAGTTGCGAAACGCAAGAACATTTAAACCCATGGGAGAAAGATACAGAGTTTTGGCAGACGATTTATTGTTAAATGATTTAAAAAACAGATGGGGAGAAAAAAATGTTCTTATAAGGGAGAAAAAATGATGAATATTACTTCAACTTCAAATGACAGAATTAAATACATAAAAAAACTTATTAAGTCCTCCGGTGAACGGAAGGATGCAGGAGTTTACATAGTTGAAGGTATAAGGATGTTCAGGGAAATACCAAAGGAAGATGTAATATCCGTATATGTGTCAGATACATTTTACGAAAATAACAGAGAAATAGTGAGCAAATATGATAAAGAATTATTTGTTGTCAGAGATGATATTTTCACAGGTATTTCGGCAACAGGAACCCCTCAGGGGATTCTTGCCTTGGTCAGTATGAAAACCTACACTCTGGATGATGTTTTTTCTAAGGGAGAATTACCCTTTATTATAATTGCGGAACATTTGCAGGATCCGGGAAATGTTGGTACCATCATAAGAACTGCAGAGGGAGCAGGTGCAACCGGGATTATTTTAAGCAGCGATTCCGCTGATATATACAACCCGAAGGTAGTAAGGGCAACAATGGGGTCCATATTTCGGGTGCCTGTATATGTATCTGATAATTTGCCGGAGGATATAGATAAAATTAAGGCAAGAGGTGTTACGATATACGGAGCACATCTCAGGGGAAAAGATTTCTATGAAAAAGACTTTAAGCGTGGCTGCGGATTCCTTGTTGGAAATGAAGGTAACGGACTTAGCAGGGAGATAAGTGACAAAGCCGATGATTTAATAAAAATACCTATGAAAGGTAAAGTAGAATCCCTGAATGTAGCTGCATCCGTGGCAGTTATATCCTATGAGGTTTTAAGACAGAGAATTTAAAATAAAAAATAGTCATATTCATTCATCCGTCTACATATATATTTAATGTACACAAATTATATAACGCGTACACAAAAGAGGATAAATGTGTTCGCGACCGCGAAATATACACTGGAATTTGCGGAATAAAATGGGGAGGAAGAATATGACAGAGAAAATTTTAAACAACAATCAGGTGGTAGTAGCAGGAGAAATCGTATCGGACTTTAGATTCAGTCATGAGATTTTTGGAGAAGGATTTTACATGGTTGATATCATTGTCAGCAGATTAAGCGATGCTCACGATGTGATACCTCTTATGGTATCAGACAGATTATTCGATGTGGAAAATTCTCATATCGGAGATAAGGTTTTAGCCAAGGGACAGTTTCGTTCCTACAACAAACATGAGGAAAATAAGAATCGTCTGATTCTTTCGGTGTTTGTAAGGGAGATAGAGGTTATAACCGAAATTGATGACAGAGAAAATAAACCAAATCAGATATATCTTGATGGGTACATATGCAAGGAACCTGTGTATAGGATGACACCGTTGGGCAGGGAGATAGCAGATATTCTGCTTGCAGTAAACAGAGCTTATGGAAAATCTGACTATATACCATGCATCTGCTGGGGCCGCAATGCCAGATTTGCCGGAAAACTTTCCGTAGGTGAGCATGTGGCTGTCTGGGGAAGAATCCAGAGCAGGGAATACCAAAAGAAAATAGGCAATGATGAGATTGTCAATAAAGTTGCGTATGAGGTTTCCGTGAGCAAAATGGAATGTTTAGAATGATTGACATATGTATGTCCGGATGTTATAATTCAAAAAAGAGTGAACAAAAGTTATAACTCTTTTAAGCAATGATATAGGTAGAGGTGCAGTATTTATCAGTATTCTATGGGATGACTTAGAGCAGATGAACATAGATGAAAGGAAATATTGCCGAAGGTTGAAGTATATCTAAGGTTCTTCTTCCTGGTTTTACAGTTAACAGCTGTACGACTGTCATCGAAAGATGGAGTGCTACTATAAGGAATAATAAGGGATTTATTTCGGGTTGGCACTTTCGATTGTGCCAACCTTTTTTACTACCATATATTAATTGCAACAAATAATGTATTTAGGAGGATAATATTATGGCAATTTTTAAGGGATCAAGTGTGGCAATTGTTACACCATTTTTGGATAACGGTGAGGTGGATTACGAAAGTTTCAGAAAACTTATTGAATTTCATATAGCAAACGGAACAGATTGTATCGTTGTTTGTGGTACTACAGGTGAGTCATCAACATTGACCCATGAAGAACACATCGAATGTATAAGGTTTTGCGCAGAAGTTGTAAATAAGAGAATCCCGGTTGTGGCAGGAACCGGTTCAAATTGTACTGATACAGCGGTTTATTTATCTAAAGAAGCAGAAAAAGCAGGTGTAGACGGACTTTTGGTTGTTACACCATATTATAATAAGTCAACTCAGAAAGGACTTATCCAACATTATACAGCTATAGCTGAAAGTGTTTCACTTCCTATTATCATGTATAATGTACCAAGCAGAACCGGTGTTAATATTGCACCGGAAACAGCAGTATATCTTGCTAAAAATGTAAAGAACATAGTTGGTATAAAGGAAGCATCAGGAAATCTTTCACAGGTTGCAAAGCTTATGAGTCTTGCAGACGGATGCATTGATCTTTATTCTGGAAATGATGACCAGGTAGTTCCTATACTTTCCTTAGGAGGCCTTGGCGTAATTTCTGTTATAGCAAACATTGCTCCTCAGCAGACACATGATATGGTTGCTGCATATCTTGACGGAGATGTAAAAAAGGCAGCAGAAATGCAGCTTAAGTCAATTGAACTTTGTGATGCTCTGTTTTGTGAGGTTAATCCTATTCCTGTTAAAAAAGCAGTGGAGATTATGGGATTTTGTAAAGGCAGGCTCAGAATGCCTCTCACAGAGATTGAGCCTGAGCATGCGGTAAAGCTTGAGAAAGCCATGAAAAACTTTGGATTAGAATTTTAGGAGGAAAAACTTATGACCAGGATAATCATGCATGGTTGTAACGGTAAAATGGGACAGATTATATCTGAACTTTGCAAGTCAGATGAAAGTGTGGAAATCGTTGCAGGCATTGATGCAGTTAACAATAGGGATAATGCTTATCCGGTATACATGAATATTGATGACTGTGATGTTGAGGCTGATGTTGTTATAGATTTTTCAGTGGCACCTGCCGTAAATAAGTTACTGGATTATGTTGCGGAAAAAAAGATACCGGTGGTGCTTTGTACAACAGGTCTTGCACCTGAACAGCTCAATAAAATATCGGTGGTATCCGAGAACGTTGCCATACTGAAATCAGCGAATATGAGTCTGGGTATAAACACAATTATGAAGCTTTTGCAGGATGCAGCAAATGTATTTGCACCTGCAGGATATGACATAGAAATAGTAGAAAAACATCACAATCTTAAGGTTGATGCACCGTCAGGAACTGCAATTGCTTTGGCTGATGCCATAAATGAGGCAAGAGACAATGAATATGAATATGTGTATGACCGCTCACAGGTAAGACAAAAGAGAGGAAAGAAGGAACTTGGTATATCTGCTGTAAGAGGCGGAACCATTGTCGGTGAACATGAGGTTATATTTGCCGGTATAGATGAGGTCATTGAAATTAAGCATACGGCATATTCAAAATCAGTTTTTGCAAAGGGTGCTATAGAAGCTGCTAAATTCCTTTCCGGAAAACAGGCAGGTATGTATAATATGGCTGATGTGATTGGATAAATATTATTAATATAGGGGATTATTATGTATCAGGATAATATAGTACTATGCAGTGCATCAAAATATACACAGAAATATTACCTTAGTGAAGATTTTGAGAGCCTTCCCGATATGGTAAAGAAGGAATTACAGATTATGTGTGTCCTTTTTACTGAGGATGTAGGTGGCGTGATTCTTTTGGAATTTGATGCAGAGGGCAATCTTCAGATAAAAACGGAAGCATATGAAGAAGATATTTTATATGACGAGATAGGCAGTGTACTTAAAGTTAAACAGCTAAGAGAAGAAAAAAAAGAGTTGTTTGAACAACTTGAACAGTATTTTCAGACATTCTTTTAGTTGATATTGGTAGGAGGATATATGTTATTTGCAATAGATGTTGGTAATACTAACATAACAGTAGGTTTATTTGAGGGCAAGGAGCTTCTTCATACCTTTCGTATGACAACGGGAATTTCCAGAACATCAGACGAATATGGAATGTTTTTTGGGGATTGGCTTACACTTAGAGGCATGAAGGTATCAGATATCGATTCAGTTATTATTGCATCGGTTGTTCCTAAGATAATGCATTCATTAACAAGCGGTATTATAAAGTATTTACACATAAATCCAATCATTGTCGGACCGGGGATAAAGACAGGAATAAATGTTGCCATACCTAACCCAAGAGCATTAGGTGCTGACAGGCTTGTGGATGCAGTAGCTGCATATGAGCTGTACGGCGGACCTGTGATAGTTGTCGATTTTGGAACCGCTACAACCCATGATCTGGTTTTGGCAGACGGAATATTTCACTCAGGGGTTACAACTCCGGGTATAAGACTTGCTGCAAGTGCTCTCTGGACCGGCACGGCAAAACTTCCTGAGATTGAGATAACAAAGCCGGAGTCAATTCTCGCAAAGGATACAGTTACAAGTATGCAGGCAGGTGTTTTCTTCGGATGTATCGGTCAGACAGAATATATAATAAAAAAAATGAAGGAAGAGTCCGGTATAAAAGATATTAAGGTGGTAGCCACCGGAGGTCTCGGTAAGCTTATATCGGAGAATACGGATAAGATAGACATATATGATCCTAATCTTACCCTGAAGGGATTACGAATTATATACGAAAAACAGTAAACAGGAGAATTTTATGTTAGATTTAAAGGATAAAATTATCTTGGCACCGATGGCAGGTATATGCGACCTGCCATTTCGTTTATTATGTAAGGAGCAGGGGTGCGATATACTTTACACGGAGATGGTTAGTGCCAAAGGAATGTACTATAACAATAAAAATACAGGTCCCCTCATTATGACAGAACCTAAGGAAAAACCTATAGGTGCCCAGATATTCGGAAGTGAGCCGGAGCTTATGGCGGAGCAGGCAAAACGTCTGGCTGACAAAGGATTTGATTTTATAGACGTAAATATGGGATGTCCTGTGCCAAAGATAGTTAATAATGGTGAAGGTTCAGCACTTATGAAAAATCCTGAACTGATAGGAAAGATAGTATCAGCACTGGCAAAGGCTGTTGATATACCGGTTACAATAAAAATCAGAGCCGGTTTCTCAAAAGACTGTCTTAACGCGCCGGAAGTTGCACATATTGCTCAGGAATCCGGTGCATATGCTGTAGCGGTACACGGAAGGACAAGAGAACAGTATTATCAGGGAGTGGCAGACTGGGATATAATCAGAAAGGTTAAGGAAAATGTCACAATTCCCGTAATTGGAAACGGCGATATATGCACAGGAGAGGACGTACTTCGCATAAAAAAAGAAACAGGCTGTGACAGCGTAATGATAGGCAGGGCAGCCAAGGGAAATCCGTGGATATTTAAAGAGATAAAACATTATCTGACAACGGGAGAAAGCATTTCAAGACCATCCGTGACGGAAATAAGGGATATGATGCTGCGCCACGCAAAAATGATGATAGAATACAAGGGAGAGTATACGGGTATCCATGAAATGCGAAAACACGTTGCCTGGTATACACAGGGACTCAAAGATTCATCAAAATTACGTGCAAACATAAATCAGGTGGAATCCTATGAGGTTATGGAAAGTCTGATTAATCAGACCCTGTGTCCGTGACATCAGGGAATAATCCCAAAAGTTTTTTTGAAACCCTGACATTCTTATATATATGCAGGTACTCGTCCTTTGTAAGAGTTGGAATATAATTTTTGATATATGCTTTTTTAAAGCCGTTTACATGTAAAATGTCGACGGCTTTATTATATGCTATGGCAGCAGTTAATTCGTCTTCGTATTTTCCTACCGTAAAATAACCGTTTATGTGTATAAGGGACACATAAAGAGTCTTATTTTTTTCCTGCTTTGCAGAAACTCCGTTGTAATTGTTTATAATTTTGATATTTGAATATCTGTAGTCGTTTTTATCTCCGTTTACCATTATATAGTCTTTTCCGTAAACGGCAAAAGGACGTACACCATATCTGCTTAATATTTTATACTGGCTGCCGTAATCACAAACAAAAAGATATCCTCCACGCTGTTGTATCCTGTGAGATGCGTAAAAAAATAAATCATCTCGGTCAAACTTAAGAACCTGTTCCGGGGAAATATAATATTCAAAATATTTTCTTCTGAGGTAAATCGGTGTAGAAAAGTAAAGTCCGTTATCTCTGTAATTAACAAGAGAAATAAACTTGGGAAAAGGAATTTTCATACATATATTGTAGTCATCAAGTCTGATATGGTCTGATTCTACAATCTGACGGGCTTCCGTATACACACAAAGGGCGTAATCGTAATCGTCAAAAGAACCAAGGCTTATATGTTTTCTTTTGTGTGTAATTGAAACTCTGTATATGGTCTGACCATTCTTTTTTTGAGTTTTATATACGCCGGTATTCATGTATTTCTCCTAAAAATCCTTTTTAACTTTACAGGGCACATTATATCATAAATGAAACTTAGATGGTAATAAAAAAATATTACAAATGTTAAAAACATTACATAAATGTGTTTTTTTATCAAAATTATGCAAAAACACTCCGCAATATCACCAAAAAATATAATTATAGTTGTGCAAAATGCCGAAAAACTGTTAAAAGACTTGACCTTCTGACCAAGGTAACTTATAATCTGCTTGTGTGACAAATGTAACTTTTTTGTAACAAATTTGAAAAACAATAGTCACACAGAGGTGAAATATGAAATTTAATTTTAAAGAAATTGAATTTACAAAGGTGAAAGAGGATATCAAATCTTTCTTTCATGACAACTATAAGATGATTGGCTCGGCAGCAGTTATCACATCACTTTGTGCAGTTTGTACAGTGAATCTTGTTGCAAACATCAGAGATAATTATGCATCAAGAGGTGTTATGGTTACCATATCTGATGTCGCAAGTGATGAAATGCCTTATTCAGGTGAAAAGCTTGATGTTGTTGCGATGAGTTACTACGATATGAAGTCTGCAAACTATGAAGCAGAACAGCTTGCTAAGCTTGAAAAGTCCGAAAAACAAATTGATGATGTGCTTTCATCAAAGGTACAGGACGATAAAGATGTTGCTGCTCTGGATGCTCTTACAGCCCAGTCAACAACAGAGGCCACAACAGAGGCTCCGACAGCGCCGGCAGCAAGTTCACCGGCACCGGCTGTAACTACATATGCAGATGCCAACGGAACATATGTGAGTATAGGTGATTTTGTTCTTACAGCATATTGTCCATGTCCGATTTGCTGCGGTTCATACAGTAACATGTCTAATCCTACTACAGCCAGCGGAACTACAGCTACAGCGGGAAGAACAATTGCAGCAGATACATCAGTGTTACCTTTTGGTACACAGGTTGTGATAAACGGTCAGGTGTACACTGTGGAGGACAGAGGTGGTGCTATCCGCGGTAACAGAATTGATATTTTCTTCAATTCCCATCAGGCAGCGTTAGAATTCGGAAGACAGGTAGCTACAGTATATGTAGCACAGTAGTATAAAATAATATATCTCTTTTTGAGAGAGTGAAAAAGTCGTTTGAACACAATATGTTTAAACGATTTTTTTCTTGTTTTTATATGATTGTTGTGGTATCATCCATTTAAGCGTGCCTGTTCAGGCATATATATACAGTGATTATGCGAGGAGTAGAGGATATGGAACTTATATACAAGAGCACAAGAAATTCAAATGAGTCTGTAACAGCATCTATGGCAATTTTAAAGGGTCTTGCAAATGAGGGAGGACTTTTTGTTCCTGATAAGATACCTGCATTTGATAAAACTCTTTTAGAATTATCTAAGATGGATTATCGTGAGGTAGCATACAATGTTATGAAACTTATGCTTACCGATTTTACTGAGGAAGAGTTAAGATATTGTATTGACAGTGCTTATGATGATAAATTTGACACAAAAGAAATTGCACCACTTGAAAAGAAGGCGGGAGCATATTATTTGGAGCTTTTTCATGGCTCAACCATAGCTTTTAAGGATATGGCACTCTCAATCCTGCCATATTTGCTTACTACATCAGCGAAAAAGAACAATGTCAAAAATGACATAGTTATTCTTACAGCCACATCCGGTGATACAGGAAAAGCTGCTCTTGCAGGTTTTGCTGATGTTCCGGGTACAAAGATAATTGTATTTTACCCTAAGAACGGTGTAAGCCCTATTCAGGAAAAACAGATGATAACACAGAAGGGTGAAAATACTTTTGTGGTTGGTATAACAGGTAATTTTGATGATGCACAGACCGGTGTAAAGAAAATGTTTTCCGACAGGGAACTTAATGAGTATCTTGGAACAAAGGGATATCAGTTTTCATCTGCAAATTCAATTAACATAGGTCGTCTGGTACCACAGATGGTTTATTATGTTTATGCATATACAAGACTTGTAGCAAAGGGTGAGATAGCTGCCGGAGATAAGATAAATGTTGTTGTACCAACAGGTAACTTTGGTAATATTCTTGCTGCTTATTATGCAAGAGAGATGGGTCTGCCTATAGCAAAGTTTATATGTGCATCAAACGAAAATAAAGTTTTGTATGATTTCTTTGCAACAGGAAATTACAACAAAAACAGGGAGTTTATACTCACCACATCACCATCTATGGATATCCTCATATCAAGCAATCTTGAAAGACTTATTTACAGAATTGCAGGCAACGATGCAGTTAAGAATAAAGAACTCATGTCAGCTTTAAATGGTAAGGGAGAATATACTATTACCGATGATATGAAATCCCGACTTGCTGATTTCTATGGAGGATTTGCCACAGAAGCAGAAACATCGCAGACCATAAAAAAAGTTTATGAATCAGATGATTACATCATGGATACTCATACAGCTGTAGCGGCAACAGTATATAACAAGTATCTGAAAGATACAGGTGATTGCACTCCTACTGTTATCGCTTCAACAGCTAGTCCTTATAAATTTACAAGAAGTGTTATGAATTCCATTGATGAAGCATACGATAAATATAGCGATTTTGAGCTTGTAGATGAGCTTAACAGATTATCGGGAGTAAAGGTGCCACAGGCTATTGAAGACATAAGAACTGCTCCGGTCCGCCACAATACAGTTTGTGACAAAGATGAAATGCTTGATACAGTGAAAAAGTTTCTTGGTGTGTAAACAAATATAAAGACAGTTCATTTGTACCATCCTGTCTATAAAAAAAACTAGGACAGCAAACTGACGTAATTTATTGTGCAGGTGTGTTGTCACACCTGTACTTTTTATTTTGGAGGAAAAAATGTATACATTAAAGACAAATTCATGCTTTGACAGCGCACATTTTTTGAGTGGATATGAGGGGAAGTGTGCTAATATTCACGGACACAGATGGAACGTAGAAATTGAAACAGGAAGAGATACCCTGAATAACGACGGGAATACCAGAGGAATGATAGTGGATTTTTCCGTGTTAAAAAATGATTTGAGGCAAATAACTGATAATATGGATCACTGTCTCATAATAGAAAAGGGTACTCTTAAAGAAAAAACCATGGAAGCTCTTCAGGATGAAAAATTTAAAATTTTGGAAGTACCGTTCAGACCTACGGCTGAAAATTTCGCACGATTTTTTTATGATAATATGAGGGAAAAAGGATACGATGTGGTAAAGGCGACAGTGTACGAAACACCGAACAATTGTGCTACATATTACAAATGATGACAGAGGTGAAAAACTTGGGAAAATTTAAAATAGTAGAAAAGTTTGTCAGTATAAACGGTGAAGGGAAATCTGCCGGTGAATTAGCCTGTTTTATTAGATTTGCCGGATGTAATTTAAACTGTTCCTATTGCGATACAAAATGGGCAAATGAAAAAAAGGCTCCGTATGAGATTATGAGTGAAGAAGAAATATATGCTTATATTAAGGAAAGTGGTGTATGTAATGTAACATTAACAGGCGGAGAACCTCTGATACAGGAAAATATAGGAAGATTAATAAGACTTCTGTCGAGGGATAAAAATTTAAGAGTTGAAATAGAGACTAATGGTGCTGTATCCATAAAAGATTTTACGGATACGGGAGATAATGTTACATTTACCATGGATTATAAGCTGCCGGAAAGCGGAATGGAAAAATATATGGTATTGGAGAATTACCGATATTTGAGACCGTGGGATACGGTAAAATTTGTTGTATCCGATGAAAGTGATTTAGATGTGGCAAAAAATATAATTAAAGAGTATAATCTTGCTAATAGAGTTTCAGTGTATCTCAGCTCATCTTTTAGCCGGATAGAGCCCAAAGACATAGTGGATTATATGATAAAAAATAATATGAATAATATTAAACTTCAGCTCCAGATGCATAAATACATTTGGGAGCCGGACAGAAAAGGAGTATAATATGGCAATAGATAAAGATGCGATAAAGGAACATATCAGAGGCATATTGGTTGCACTGGGAGATGATCCGGACAGAGAAGGGCTGATTGACACACCGGACAGAGTTGCAAGAATGTATGAGGAAGTGTTTGAGGGCATGAATTATACAAATGATGAGATTGCAGCCATGTTTGATAAAACTTTTGAACATACAAGCCAAAAGTCGAATGATATGGTAATTGTGAGAGATATAGATATTTTTAGTTATTGTGAACATCACATGGCGCTTATGTATGATATGAAAGTTTCAGTGGCTTATATACCTAATGGCAGGGTTATAGGTCTCAGCAAAATTGCCAGAATTGCTGATATGGTCGCAAAAAGACTGCAGCTTCAGGAAAGAATCGGTACAGATATAGCATATATTATGAGTCGTGTGTGTGACACAGAGGATGTGGCGGTTATAATTGAAGGAAGTCATAGCTGTATGACTGCAAGGGGGATAAAAAAACCCGGTGCAAAAACCGTTACTACAACTCTGAAAGGTATATTTAAGGATGATGAAAAAATACAAAACAGATTAATGATGCTTTTGAAGTGAAATACGGAGGTTTATAATGAAGAATAAAAAAGAGGCTGTTGTTGTATTCAGTGGTGGTCAGGACAGTACCACCTGTTTATTGTGGGCTATGAAACGATATGATAAGGTTTATGCCGTATCATTTGATTATAACCAGAGACACATATTGGAGTTACAATGTGCAAAGGAGATATGTGACCATCTTGGGGTTGAACATATGGTTATGGATATGAGCCTTCTTAACCAGCTTGCACCTAACTCACTTACAAGAAATGATATTGCGGTGGATGAGGATGCACCTGAGAAAGGAACACCTAATTCATTTGTGGAAGGACGTAATATGGTATTCCTTACCTTTGTGGCTATCTATGCAAAGGGAAAAGGAATATCAGATATAATTACGGGAGTGTCACAAAGTGATTTCTCGGGTTATCCGGACTGTAGGGATGTATTTATAAAGTCTTTAAACACCACATTAAATCTGGCTATGGATTACGATTTTGATTTGATAACTCCTCTTATGTGGATAGACAAAGAGGAAACATGGGAATTGGCGGATAAGCTTGGCGGATTTGACATAGTGAGAGATATGACTCTTACATGTTATAATGGCATAAAGGGAGACGGATGTGGAAATTGTCCGTCCTGTAAACTCAGAAAAAAAGGCTTAGATGCATATCTGTCACGCAGATAGATTGATTGTTTTTGGGGGTAATTGCTATGAAGAAACTTCTTTTTATAATTAATCCAAAAGCCGGAAAAACGGCCATAAAAAATGAATTGTTTGAAATCATTCTAATCTTTTCTCAGGCAGGATATGAGGTTGTAACATACCCTACAACAGGACCGGAAGATGCAGAAAGGAAAGTTGTGGCTGATGGTGCTGATTTTGACCTTATAGTGTGTGCCGGGGGTGACGGTACACTGGAGAACACCATAAGCGGTTACATGAAGATGGGAGATAAAAAAGTTCCTATAGGTTATATACCTGTTGGTACAACAAATGATTTTGCGAGAACACTTAAGATATCACGAAAACCTCTGGATGCGGCAAAACAGATTGTTACAGGCAGTGAGCATCTGGTGGATGTGGGATGTCTGGGGGATAAATATTTTATTTACATTGCTGCATTTGGAATGTTTACTGACGTGTCATACAGCACAAAACAGTCATTGAAAAAAGTTATGGGTCACTCTGCATATGTGGTAGAAGCCATAAAGAGTATAGCTAATTTTAAAAGTTATAAACTTAAAGCAGATTTCGATGGTTCTGTTGTGACAGGAGAATATATTTATGGAATGATTACAAATTCCATGTCGGTTGCCGGCTTTAAAATACGAGGAGCAAAACATATAGCACTTGATGATGGTAAATTTGACTGTCTGCTCATAAAAAAACCTGAAACGGCAAGTGAACTTCAGGAGATACTTTCAGCTATGCTGGCAAACAATATTGAGGGCAGTGAAATGTTTTTTGACTGCAAGGCAAGCAGGGTAGTTATAGAATGTGAAGAAGAAATACCGTGGACTGTTGACGGAGAATTTGGCGGAAACAAAAATAAAGTTGTTGTATCCAATTCAAAACAGGCGGTAAGTCTGTTTTACAATAATAATTACGACTATGCTGATTTGTACGGAGACGATGAGTTGGCTGTTGCGGAAGAAAAAGAAGATGAAAATGGTGATGAAAGCTATTACACTGACAGTTGGGAGTAATTTGCAAATATTGCCATAGTGTGATATATTTTTTTTATCTATATTATTGAAATGGAGATTGTTATGGGAAAATATTTTGGGACTGACGGATTCAGAGGAGAAGCAAACGTAAATCTTACAGTTGAGCATGCCTATAAGGTGGGAAGATATTTAGGATATTACTTTGGTAAAGATAAGAAAGACAATGAAAAGGCAAGAGTTGTCATAGGTAAGGACACAAGACGTTCCAGCTATATGTTTGAGTATTCTTTGGTTGCAGGACTTACTGCCAGTGGAGCTGATGTTTATCTTATGCACGTAACACCAACACCAAGTGTTTCATACATAGTAAGAACAGATGAGTTTGACTGCGGAATCATGATTTCGGCAAGTCATAACCCGTTTTATGATAACGGAATAAAGATAATAAATAACCGGGGAGCAAAAATGGATGCTGCTGTGGAAAAAGAGATAGAGGACTACATAGATGGCGTTATTCCGGAAATACCTTTTGCTAAAAGGGAAGATATAGGAAAAACTACTGATTATTCCATGGGACGTAACAGATATATTGGCTACCTTATGACCATACCTACACGTTCATTTAAGAATATAAAGGTTGGGCTTGACTGTGCCAACGGTGCATCCTCCACAGTTGCCAAGGCAGTTTTTGATGCTCTTGGAGCAAAGACATATGTTATAAATAATGAACCTGATGGAACAAACATCAATACAGCCTGTGGCTCAACTCATATCGAAGGCCTTCAGAAATTTGTGGTAGATAATAAACTTGATGCAGGATTTGCATATGACGGAGATGCTGACAGGTGTCTTGCCGTGGATGAAAACGGCAACCTTATTGATGGTGATGCCATACTCTACATATGCGGAAAATATCTAAGGGATAAGGGCAGACTCAACAATAATACGGTTGTAACCACAGTAATGTCAAATTTAGGATTATACAAAGCATTTGATGCGGAAAACATTAATTACGAAAAGACTGCCGTAGGTGACAAGTATGTTTATGAATGTATGATAGACAATGGTTTCATTCTCGGCGGTGAGCAGAGCGGGCACATCATTTTTTCTAAAAATGCAAGAACCGGTGATGGGGTTCTCACCTCTCTCAAACTTATGGAGGTTATGATTGAAAATAAAACAACCATGTCAGAACTTACAAGAGGACTTGAAATATATCCACAGCTCCTTATTAATATAAGGGTTACAAGTAAGCCGGAAGTTATGAATGATAAGGATGTCCTTGCGGCTGCGAAGGATGTTGAGGAAACACTGGGGGATGATGGCAGAATTCTTCTAAGAGAAAGCGGAACGGAACCTCTTATCAGAGTTATGGTTGAGGCAAAAACAGATGAGTTGTGTAAAAAATATGCAGAGTCAGTTGTAGATGTAATTAAGAAAAAAGGATATGCAATAGAGTAGCTGTAACGTTATTAATACAAAAACCGTATCAATGTTAAATGATACGGTTTTTGTAATTACAGAGTGGAAGCATATTCATCAAAAATGTGGTCATACATGGAAGGAAGTCCTACAAATTCGCATCCGTAGCGGTAACCTGAATCTCCTATAGGGGTAATATATAAGATTTTAACCACTGCCAGAATTATTTCATCGGTATTTTCAAACTCGATGGTTGCGTTAAAATAATAATTGACAGGGAGTTTCGACTCTGACATAAAACCTATACCCGCCTTTGATATGTCAAATACCTCTATCTCAGTATCGATGGAATCAATCTTAATTCCATCCTGTTTGAAAAGATTGGAAACTTCAAGTTTAAGCTTAATAGGAAGCCGCTGGTGTTTTCTTTTTTCCTGCATAATAATCCTCCATAATAAATCCGAAATTATATAAGTCAATTATAACAAAAAAATATTGTATATGCCACAAAAATATTAAAATATGAACAAAATTTCTATGAATTTGCCCTTTTGTTTCTGAGCGATACTTCGCCTGAGTTTACGGTAAGGATTTTGTGCTCGGAATCCTCACACAATAAAAAACCATTCTTGTCTATTCCTTTGCAAAAAAACGGAGTAAGATTACAGGTATTTATTTCATATGGATTGGAAATGCTGCAGGACATTTCGTGAGGAATGAGATATACCCAGTCGTTCAGGCTGACAAGACTTTGATTGTATTCCTCTGATAAAAAACCAAAATCAGGCATTGTAACGAACTCTTCAAATAAAGAACTAAAATCCTGTAATATATTATACAGCAGGGAAAAATCATCAAGAGGTGATGATTTCTCAAGAAAAAGAGAAGTGGCAGTGTCTGCTAAATCCGGGGAAAAACATTTTTTGCGTGTGTTGAGACCTATGCCTATAATTACATAATCATTTCCTGCTTCTGTTAGTATACCGGCAAGCTTTTTATGATTCAGAAGAATATCGTTTGGCCATTTGATAAGAGGATTAACCTGACAGGTTCGCTTTAAGGCCCTTGTTATTGCAACAGCAGCAAGAAGCGTGATGTTAGACAGATGTTCAGGATTTACGCGGGGGCGTAGAAGCAGACTAAAATATAAACCTTGGTCCTTTTCGGAATCAAAGGTTCTGCCAAGCCTTCCCTTGCCGCTAATTTGCCGGTGGGCAACAAAGAGGGTTCCGTGAACACTGCCTCTTTTTGCAGCTGCTTTTGCTCTTTCGTTGGTTGAATCAGTGCAGTCATATTCGATTACACTGTTTATAATGGGAATATTGAAAAGTGAACTGTTAATCTTCATCGTCATCTCTGTGCTTTATACGGCTGTGAACAAATTCATAGATTTTCTCGCACAGTGCTCCTTTCATGGTAAATGGAATAGAGTAAATATCTTTTCCTGCCTTTACATTCAGTACATAAAAAATAAGATTTTGGTCAGCAATAACCATGGTGACGAATTCGATGTCATCAAAGGTGTAGTTTTTTTCGCCATAGTGGTGAGTAACCAGCAGACCTTCTTCACTGAATTTGTAGGTTATATCAAAAGCCTGTTTTCTAAAAGACATGCGGATCAAGTATAAACCATAAGCACCGAGAAAGAAGGCAAACATACCTGTGAGCATGGGATGTTTGGAATAGCCTTTTACAAGTGTTATAATCTGAAGACAGGCTATGATGGTGAATATTATGCCCATAACCCGGTAGGTTACTCTGTTTGCTTTTCGCTTCTGTACGGTATATGTATAACTCATATCAAAACTCCTTGTATAGTGTGTATAGACATAGTATATATTTTAATTTGTTTTTATTCAAGAAATATGTTTAAAAAAATAATATATTATGCTAAAATGATTAATGGTTTTAATAGATTAATCGGAGGTACTTTTCAGATGGAAAAAATCAAGATGACAACACCCTTAGTTGAGATGGATGGAGATGAGATGACAAGAATTTTGTGGCAGATCATAAAAGATGAGCTTATCTATCCCTTTATAGATTTAAAGTCAGAGTACTATGACTTAGGCCTTGAGCACAGAAATGAAACAGATGATAAGGTTACATTTGACTCTGCTTATGCAACTAAAAAATATGGAGTTGCCGTAAAATGTGCCACAATCACTCCAAACGCTGCCCGTATGACAGAATATAATCTTAAGGAGATGTGGAAGAGCCCTAACGGAACCATAAGGGCTATACTTGACGGAACAGTTTTTAGAGCTCCTATAGTCGTTAAGGGCATTGAACCTTGCGTTAAAAACTGGAAGAAACCAATTACAATAGCGAGACATGCATACGGAGACGTATACAAGGCTACAGAGATGAAAATTCCTGCAGCAGGAAAGACAGAGCTTGTATACACCGCTGAGGATGGAACTGAGATAAGAGAACTTATTCATGATTTTACAGGTGCAGGTATTATACAGGGTATGCACAACATTAACAACTCAATCGAAAGCTTTGCTAAAAGCTGCTTCAACTATGCTCTTGATACCAGACAGACATTATGGTTTGCTACAAAAGACACCATATCAAAGAAGTATGATCACACATTTAAGGATATTTTTCAGGAGATTTTTGATGCTGAGTATAAAGATAAGTTTGATGCAGCCGGAATAGAATATTTCTACACACTCATTGATGATGCAGTTGCCAGAGTCATGAAATCAGAGGGCGGATATATATGGGCATGTAAAAATTATGATGGTGATGTTATGAGTGATATGATATCATCTGCATTTGGCTCGCTTGCCATGATGACATCGGTTCTTGTATCACCGGATGGAATGTATGAGTATGAGGCTGCACACGGAACAGTTCAGAGACATTACTATAAGCATTTAAAGGGCGAAGAGACATCAACTAATTCAGTCGCAACAATTTTTGCATGGACAGGTGCTTTGAGAAAACGTGGAGAGCTTGACGGTATACCTGAATTGGTTTCGTTTGCTGACAAACTGGAGGCGGCAACCATAAAGACAATTGAGGACGGAAAGATGACTAAGGATTTAGCACTTATCACTACTCTTGAAAATGTAACTACACTGAACAGTGCTGATTTTATTAAGGCAATCAGAACCACTCTTGAGGAAATGTTATAGGAGGTAATTATGCTGTTTACAACCGAGACAATTAATATTTTTGAAAGTAAGATGTCAGAAGCTCCATCAATGATGAAAACTGATATACAGGAGAAGGATGGAAACTATCTCCTTGAGATAGAACTTCCGGGTTTTGCAAAAGAGGATGTCCAGGCAGAGCTTGTGAACGGAAACCTCACTATAATTGCAAAAAGACCTGAGCATATTGAAAAGGACGAAAGAAAGATTAATTATATACACAAAGAGAGGGCTCTGGTTGGATGCAAGCGTAGCTTTTATGTTGGTATAAGAGTTAAGCAGGAAGATATAACAGCTGCTTTTAAGGATGGTATACTCAATATAATTATTACAAATCCGGAGAAAGCTGTGGATAGAGAGGAAAGAAAACTTATACCTATAAAATAATAAAAAACAACATGAAAATTGCTGTTGGTGAATAAGGAAGTGTAAAGAAACGTGGTGTAACCTCATAAAACTGAGGATACACCCGTTTTTATTTATTTGTATTTATAAGGTTGCTGTAGTACTTGGTTTTGCCGGACAAAACATCATCGTAAAAGCTTTGTTTCCGGTCAATGTAGTCAATGCAGTCCTGTACCTGTTTAAGCTGTTCAGTTAACGACTTGCGTTTGATGTCAAGAATAACTTTTCGTTCCGGTATAGTTGACTCTCCGACGAGACAGAATTCTATGTATTCCTTCATTTCGGCAATGCTCATTCCGCAGTTTTTGAGACAATGTAAACTGTTAATCCAGGCAATGTCCCTCTCATCAAAGATGCGTCGATTGTTTTTGTCGCGCTTTACGTTTGGAACAAGTCCCTGATTGCAATAGAATTTTAGTGTTTCGTATGATAAATGTGTTTGCTTGCAGGCTTCTTTCATTGTAAACATAGTGACCTCCGGGAAAATAAAAATAGTACTTGACCGGTAGTAACTACCGATTGGTACAATGAAAGTGTATCATTCTTACAAAATATTTTCAAGGAGGTTTTCAGGTGGAATATAAGGTATTAAGCAATGGTGTGAAAATGCCACAGCTGGGTTATGGAGTATACCAGGTAACAAAGGAGGAGTGTGAGCGTTGTGTTTTGGATGCATTGAAAGCAGGGTATCGTCTGATTGATACGGCACAGTCTTATTTTAATGAAGCGGAAGTGGGTTCAGCAATTAAGAAAAGCGGTATTCCGCGTGAAGATATTTTCCTGACTACAAAGGTTTGGATTGAGCATTATGGATATGAAGAGTGTAAGGCATCCATAGAGGAATCTATGAGGAAACTGCAGACAGATTATTTGGATTTA
Organism: uncultured Bacteroides sp.; assembly: GCA_964553965.1. Taxonomy (GTDB): domain Bacteria; phylum Bacillota; class Clostridia; order Lachnospirales; family Lachnospiraceae; genus Coprococcus_C. The sequence goes on from CAZKMB010000009.1 coordinate 27,510, forward strand.
TTATTACTGCATCAGCCATTTGGTGATTATTATGGAGCTTGGAGAGCATTGGAGGAATATTACGAAACCGGTAAAATCAGGGCAATCGGCATTTCTAATTTCTATCCGGACAGAATGATTGATATTGCTACTTTCGCTCGCATAAAACCTATGATAAATCAGGTAGAGATACATCCATATCACCAGCAGGAGGAGTCTAAAAAATGGCATGATAAATATGATATTCAGATGGAAGCATGGGCGCCTTTCGGTGAGGGAAGAGGCGAAATGTTTACAGACCCTGTCCTGTCTGACATTGGTGCAAAGTATGGTAAGACAGTAGCTCAAGTTATTTTACGATGGCATTTGCAAAGAGGTATTGTAATCATTCCAAAGTCCGTACATTATGAAAGAATGGTGGAAAATTTCAATGTTTTTGATTTTGAATTATCTGCTGAAGATATGGACAAGATTGTGGTCTTAGATAAAAAGCAGAGTGCATTCTTTTCACACTGTGATCCAAATATGGTAGAGTGGTTTGGAAAGATGGTGGAAGAGAGAAAGAAGCAGCATGACTGTACGAAGGAAGAAAAGAATTGGTAAAGGAGCATATGAAATTCGTGCCGTTTTACTTTATCCTGTTTGCGGCACAGGATAAGGCAGACGGCACGAAATACCATTTATAGTTTTTATAGTCATATATCAACGTTCTGATAACGGGATATATTCTCTGTTTTCGGCTATGGACATATAAGCCGGACGAATGATTTTATTTGTATTAATAAGCTCTTCGATGCGGTGAGCACTCCAGCCGGCTATACGGGCAACGGCGAAGAGAGGCGTGAAAAGTTCTTCAGGTAAATCAAGCATATCATAAACAAAGCCACTGTAAAAGTCTATGTTTGGGCTTACACCTTTGTAAATTTTACGCTTATCAGCAATTACCTCTTTTGCAATACGAGCCACGTTGACGTAGAGATTGTACTCGTCCTGACGGCCTTTCTCATCGGAAAGTTTGCTTACAAATTCTTTGAACAGATTTGCTCTCGGATCTGATATTGAATATACGGCATGTCCCATACCATATATGAGACCGGATTTGTCAAAGGCTTTTTTGTCAAGGATATTGCAAAGATATTCTCTTATTTCTGTTTCGCTGTCCCAATGTTTTACGTGTTCTTTCAGATCGTCAAACATTAACTTGACTTTTACGTTTGCACCACCATGTTTTGGCCCTTTGAGGGAACAAAGAGAAGCGGCGACAGATGAATAGGTATCTGTACCGGAGGATGTGACAACGTGAGTTGTAAACGTTGAGTTATTTCCACCGCCATGTTCAGCGTGGAGCACAAGAGCCAGATCTAAAAGTTTTGCCTCAGTTTCGGTGTAGGATTTATCTTTACGAAGCAATCTGAGGAGATTTTCAGCAGTGGAAAGCTCCGGTTTTTGTTGGTGAAGATAGAGCCCTTTATCTAAATCATAATGTCTGTAAGCAAGATACGAATAGACGGCAAGAGCAGGAAAATTAGCTATAAGCTCAATACTTTGTCTGAGAACATTTGGGATGCTCGTATCAAGCGCATTGCTGTCATATGAACTGAGCGTGAGTATGCTTTTGGCAAGAGCATTCATAATATCTTTGTTTGGTGTTTTTAAGATAACGTCTCTGGTGAAATGTTTTGGCAAAAGTCTGTAAGAACCAAGAAGTGTTGTGAAATTCTGCAGTTCCTCTTTTGTTGGCAGGTCGCCGAACAGAAGGAGGTACACTGTTTCCTCATAACCGAACCTGCCTTCACTGGTAAAACCGTGTACTAAATCATTTATGTGTATTCCGCGGTAGAAAAGTTCACCCTCTATAGGTGTAGAAACTCCGTCTATGGTACGATATGAATTGATTGTGGATATTTCTGTTAAACCGGTCAGAACACCTTTTCCGTCCAAATCCCTAAGACCACGTTTGACTTCGTACTTTGTGTAAAGCTTAGGGTCGATAACATCTCTTTCTTTACAAAGTTTTGCCAAACGTCTTAATTCAGGTGTAACTGCAGAAAAGTTTTTTAAGTCCATGTAGTATCGCCTCCTTAAATATTTAATAATATAATATAATATAAAATTCATAATTTTACAATATGAAAAGCTACATAAAAATAAATTGATAATTGTGAAGGAAATTATAATACTTAGAGTAAAATTATAGTTGGCAAGAAAATATAAAAAACAAAGGAAGAGGCATGAAACATATGTAAATTTGGTCAGGAGTATACCAGAGATTGTCTTTCTTCTTGATGAACAGCTTGAGATATCAGGAGTAGGCTTGATATCAATGAATATGGCAGAACAGATGGTATCCGGTATCACAGAGATGTCCTATCGGGAAACAGATGAAAAGATAACAGAAATGACGGGACAAAGCATAAAAATAAAATTTACATTTATAGTAAATGTGATAATGTTTTCCTGTCAAAAAATTCTATGTGGGAGGTGTTTATAATGGCATTGGACGTGTGATGCGGAGAGATAAGAACCGAGGTTATCGGTAAGCTTGAGGAACAGAAGGGTAATATGGAGGACCTTTTAAAGAGCCTTGATGGTACTATGCAGACTCTTCCTACTGTTATGGAGGGTGATACACTTAATGCATATCTTGATGATGAGCAATCTGTTATATTTAATGCTCCAATGCTTATATTGGGAATATTTGAAGGTATTAGAGAACGAAGCTGAAACAAAGACATATGTTATGCCGATAGAATTGTATACGTTTACAGATACGGATGAGTTAGATGATTCTGATAAATTGTTTTTTAATCAGCAGATTATGCAAAACATACGGGCATCACAAGATGATGGAAGTCTGAAAAACGGTCAATATGATGAAGAATCAGGGCTGATATCGCTTAGTTTTGATGCTTCTCAAAAGGATAGTTACATTTCATCATTAAAGTATTATTTGCAGTCAGATTCGGCAATGCTGTTTTCTGATGGTGAGTATAAGCTTTTGCAGTATAGTGAGGACACAAAAATAATCAAAATTAAGACAACAGATAACGAAACCTATTATGCTTCAGCTTCAGATTTTAGATGGAGTATCGTATGAGGATGTCGGGGTAACGGCAGAAATCACATATGATAATGGAATATATATAGAACAGACCTTAACGTGGAAAGATATATATTAGAAAAAGCTGCTTTTAACCCCTGATTACTGTTACAGGAGAATCTTTATAAGTTATTATCCACCATGGCTCACCCTTAAGTATATAATTAAAAATATGGGAAGGAATATCCATTTGAATAACAATGGGCTCTGTGCTGTTGTTAATATATATGCCAAGCCGGACAGTATATATTGCCGGTTTTTTGTATGCATTCGAAGCATAGTATTTTACTTTGTGCTCCGGTATAATTTCTGTCTGTTTTCTGAATACTGAGCTTTGCCTGAAAATACTGTCTCTTTTTAAGGTTATTGCAAAAATGTCAATGAAAATCACTAAACCGATAATATATGCAGAGGCGTTAGTGCTGGCTTTTATTTTTTTAATATCCTCATCTGTTACATCAATGACAGAGATATTCGACTTGAATTCCTGTAACCGGGAGGTATATTGGTCGTATTTTAAAGGCTTGTATTTCCTGATTTTTCTGTGACATAAAGAAACAAGTGTTAACGGTATAAATAATACTAATAATATTAAGATACCTGCTGTGTTCATAGAGGATACTCCTCAATATATGTATATGCTTTAGGCACTTGCAAAACGCCTAAAGCCGCATAAATACGGTATTTTTTGTTTCTAAAAATGAAATAACTCCTCAGTGGCAGATTTTTTGAAGATTGCCAAACTATTTTTGAACAAGACAAACCTCGGTTTCTTTCTCTATTAGAACAACATATCGATCTTGATGAAATTATTCCTATACTGAAGGACTTCTTAAAAAAACATCCATAATAAAATGTCACGAAAATATCTAATGTGAATCATAGCAGAAAAGCATAGGAATTACAATAATTCATTGTTGACAAATAGGTATATTTGTGATAAATTAAGTGAGTATGTTAAAGAAAGCAGAGTATCCACTCTCACCTTAGCGCCATAGCGACTCGGGTTAATAGCACGATATATTATTTATTGTAGCATTGCGTGGATAGTTTGTCTATCCGCTTTTTTTATGTAAAAAGCGGAATTGCTTTGTTACAAGATGGAGGTGCATATTATTAGTAACGAATTAATGATTAACGAACAAATCAGAGACAAAGAGGTACGTGTTATCAGTGAAACAGGTGAGCAGCTTGGTATTATGTCATCTAAAGAAGCCATGAAGCTTGCTGAGGAAGCAGGAGTTGATTTAATAAAGATTGCTCCGACTGCAAAACCACCGGTGTGTAAAATTATGGACTTCGGCAAGTATCGTTATGAGCAGGCCCGTAGGGAAAAGGAAGCGAAGAAAAAGCAGAAGACCATCGAGGTTAAGGAAGTGAGATTGTCACCAAACATTGACACAAACGACCTTAACACTAAGGTTAACATGGCAAGAAAGTTCCTTACCAAGGGAGATAAGGTTAAAGTGACTTTAAGATTCAGGGGAAGAGAATTAGCCCATGTAAACACAAGCAAAGCTATATTGGATGATTTCGCAGAATCTCTTTCAGATGTTGCAGTTATTGAAAAACCTGCTAAATTTGAAGGCAGAAGCATGATAATGTTTTTAGCTGAAAAACGTTAAATTTTAATATTATATAGATATTTTAAGGAGGATATATTATGCCAAAGTTAAAGACTAAAAAAGCAGCAGCAAAGCGCTTTAAGAAAACAGGAACAGGTGAATTAAAGAGAAGTAAGGCTTACAAGAGTCATATTCTTACTAAGAAGACTACTAAGAGAAAGAGAAATCTTAGAAAAGCAGCTATGACTGATGCTACAAACAGCAAGGTTATGAAGAAGATATTACCATATATTTAATTTAGGAGGAATAGACGAATGGCAAGAATTAAAGGCGGCGTTGGCGCTAAGAAGAGACATAACAGAGTTTTAAAGCTCGCTAAGGGTTATAGAGGAGCAAGATCTAAGCAGTACAGAGTTGCTAAGCAGTCAGTTATGAGAGCATTGACTACATCATATGCTGGCAGAAAGCAGAGAAAGAGACAGTTCAGACAGCTTTGGATTGCACGTATCAATGCGGCAGCAAGAATGAACGGACTTTCATACAGCAAGCTTATGTATGGATTAAAGTTAGCTGAGGTTGATCTTAACAGAAAGATGCTTTCAGAGATGGCTATAAGTGATCCGGAAGGATTTGCAAAGATTGTTGAGGTTGCTAAGTCTAAATTAGCATAAGCAAAAAAGGATACATTTCCCGGGAAATGTATCCTTTTTCTTTTCAACGAGATAAATTGCTTTGCGTGTGAAAAATAAAAAAAAGAAAATTTGCCAATTTATGAAAAAATATGTTGACAATCTTTCCGTAAGCTGTTATTATATTACTTGCGTTGAGTGAATAGCTTAGCGCAGACAACATAATATGCGGGAGTGCTGGAACTGGCAGACAGGCTAGACTAAGGATCTAGTGATGGTAACGTCGTGAGGGTTCAAGTCCCTTCTCCCGCATCGCGAAAGAGCCCGATGGTATCGGGCTCTTTTGTATATTCAGGAAAAGGAGCAAACAACATGAGTACCCGGACAGGAAAAAGCAGACAAAAAAATATAACAGATTTGTTTGATGAAAGTCGTGATGGCATTACTATGCAGAATATACTGATATATATATATTTGTTTGCTATGTTTGGTATATATCCTGTTATAACCACCGACCAGTATTTTAATATAACAGTGACAAGATATTATTTCTTTATGTACACAACTATTATATATACGTCACTTTCACTTATAGTGTTTATAGCAGGCGAGGTTATGAATTTCGGATGTAAAGCGGCAACCATAAACCCTGACAGAGAAAAAAAATTTTATAAACGACCTGAATTTTGGATGGAAGCGTTTATGATGGCTAATCTTTTTTCCTTTATGGTGTCCATTGACAAGGATATGTCAGGAATGGGTTACAAGGAAGGCTTTGGCGGAAGATACATGGGAATGTATACCTATATTATTATTGCTGTTATGTTTATGGTCATAGTAAATGGCAGACAAGTTCACAGGTCAGTGCTGCTGTTTTTGTGGGGAAGTTCATTCTATGCATTTATAGTGGCTATATGGCAGCATATGGGATATGATTTTATGGGCTATAGGGAGAATATAAGACAAGATCTCTATGATATATATATATCCACATTCGGAAATATAAATGTATTTGCCAGCTTTCTTACCATATGTATACCTGCATTCGCCTGCGTATTTATATTTATGGAAGATAAACTGTACAGATTGTTGTCTGTAACAATTCTTGTAATGGGTGGAATGACCCTTATGGCTGCAAACAGTGACAGTGGATTTATGGGAGTTTTTCTTGCATATATTCTTATATTTTTCCTCTCTGTGAGGGACAACAGGGTGAAGCGGTTTATCAAAAACGTAATATTGGTGTTTATGGGCATAGTCATACAGGTTTTCATCAACCGGTTTTATCTTGGCTATGAAAATAAAAGAGGCGGGGTGGCAGGATATTTAGATAACATATCTGTTGTGCTTATTTTTGCGGTTATATTGGGATTTACATGTCTTATATATCATTTTGTTTCAAAAAGATATATAAGCAAGAACAAAAAAATCAACAAAAAGAAACTTATTGCCGGTATGATAATAACTGTGGCAACTGTTTTTGTTCTGTTTGTTGTTGTGGGAATCATAATGAAATTATCCGTATTCAAATTTGACTATAAATGGGGCAACTATCGGGGAATGATATGGCATATTTGTGGCGATATATTTAAAAATGCCTCTCCTGTGCATAAACTGTTTGGTTATGGAAATGAGACTTTGCAGATACTTACAAGAGCCGGATATTATGATATAATGATTGAAAATACAAATAAAGTATATGACAATGCCCACAATGAAATTTTGCAGTATTTGCTAACAACAGGAATTGTCGGAGCTGTTGCATATACAGGTCTTTTTGTTACAGGTTTTGTATATATTTTAAAAAATTCAAATAAAAATGTGATGGCTTATATATCTCTTGCAGCCATAACAGGATATTTTTTTCAAGGTCTGGTAAATGTAAATCAGCCGATTACCACACCTTTTTTCTTCCTTATAATGGCAATGGGAATAAGCTGCATCAGATATCAGAAAAAACAGGAGGTTTCAGGTGAGTAATATTTTAGTAAAACTGTTTGTAAAAGATTATGAAAATGTAGATAATATGAAAGTAAGAGAACGATACGGAACACTGAGTTCGGTGGTAGGAATAGTGTGCAATATAATTCTGTTTGCAGCTAAATTTATTATGGGAGCCATGGCAAATTCCATATCAATTATATCTGATGGTTTTAATAATCTTTCGGACTGTGCAAGCTGTGTTGTGACTTTGTTTGGATATAAGCTGGCGGCAAAACCTGCGGATAAAGATCATCCTTTTGGGCATGGACGATTTGAGTATCTCACGTCACTTATCATAGCCATGGTTATCCTCTTGGTGGGAGTTGAGCTATTTACTGATTCCCTGGATAAAGTTATACATCCTGATGAAGTTACATTCTCCTACGTGGTTTTGATTACATTAATTATATCCATAGCGATAAAAATATGGATGAGTCTCTTTAATCGAAAATTGGGGAATAAAATCAATTCAGGTATTATGTTGGCAACTGCAAAAGACAGTATGAATGATGTTATTGCAACCTGTGCAACGATTATAGCGCTAATCGCATCCGTGTGGACTAAGGCTCCCGTGGATGGTGTGATGGGTATTTTAGTATCATTGTTTATACTTATTTCAGGTTTCGGAATTATAAAAGAAACTGTTGATGAACTTTTGGGTCAACCTGCGGATGAGGAACTGGTGGAAAAAATCAGGGAACTTGTCGGTGAAAATCCGTATGCCTTAGGTATGCATGATTTAATAATCCACAGTTACGGACCGGGAAATCTTATAGGTAGTGTGCATATCGAAGTTGATGGCAGAGGCAATATTATGGAGATACACGACGTCATTGATGAACTTGAAAGAGACATATATGAAGAATTAAATATAAGAATGACAATTCATATGGATCCTGTGGAGATGGACAATGAATATTTAAATGAATGTAAAGGAATGATGAAGGGTATTATAGAGGAGATAGATAAAGAAATGTCATTCCATGATTTCAGGGTTGTTTCGGGTCCGAGTCATACAAACCTTATATTTGACCTTGTTATACCTCATGGGTGTACTTTGACAGAAAAGGAAATTAAGCATATGATAAGCGGAAAACTTGAAGGAAGAGAAACTAAGTATTATGCTGTGATTACCTGTGAAAAAAATTATTGTTAGTAAAGATATTTTGCTGGACAAAAAATAATTGTTGTTATATAATCCAATTTATAATAAAAAAGGCATTGATGGGAATAAGTAATTTGTAGAGGCCTGTTACAGAAAGTAGTCGGTGGATGAGAGACGCAACAAGGATTACATATGAATACCTCCCGGAGCTTCAACCTGAATTGACAGTAGGGCTTGACGTAGTGGCACACGTTACAGTGCCTGAGTATTGTGTTGGAAACGACAGATACTTGATAAGGCAGTTATCGTGAGGTGACTGTGAATTAAGGTGGTAACACGGAGATATATGCTTCGTCCTTAAGGGTGGACCTGAGGACGAGGTTTTTTTATTTGTTCCGGTCCGATTATACAATATAGTGTGGAGGAATTATCTATGAAACTTTATGACGAGTTAGTGGCAAGAGGACTTATTGCCCAGGTTACAAATGAAGAGGAAATCAGTAAGCTTATCAATGAGGGTAAAGCGACATTTTATATAGGCTTTGATCCTACTGCCGACAGTCTGCATGTGGGACATTTTATGGCACTTTGTCTTATGAAAAGATTGCAGATGGGGGGAAATAAACCTATAGCCCTTATAGGCGGTGGTACAGCTATGATTGGTGACCCATCGGGCAGAACAGATATGCGTCAGATGATGACAGAGGAAACCATTCAGCACAACGTTGAATGTTTCAAAAAGCAGATGAGCCGGTTCATTGATTTTTCGGAGGGTAAGGCTATGCTCGTAAACAATGCGGACTGGTTATTAGATCTTAATTATGTTGACGTACTTCGTGAGGTTGGTGCTCATTTTTCGGTTAACCGTATGCTTACGGCAGAGTGTTATAAGCAGCGAATGGAAAAGGGATTAAGCTTCCTTGAGTTTAATTATATGATCATGCAAAGCTATGATTTTTACGCATTATACAAAAAGTATGGATGTAATCTGCAGTTTGGCGGTGATGATCAGTGGTCAAATATGTTAGGAGGAACAGAACTTATCAGACGTAAACTCGGTGAGGATGCCCACGCCATGACTATCACATTGCTCCTCAACTCAGAAGGTAAGAAGATGGGTAAGACACAGAAGGGCGCAGTATGGCTTGATCCAAACAAAACATCACCATTTGAGTTCTTCCAGTATTGGCGAAATGTTGCTGATGCAGATGTAATAAAGTGTCTTAAGATGCTTACATTCCTCCCTCTCGAACAAATTCAGGAAATGGAAAAATACGAGGGTAGTGAGCTTAATAAGGCAAAAGAGATTTTGGCGTATGAACTTACTGCACTGGTTCACGGTGAGGAAGAAGGAAAGAAGGCACTTGAAGCTGCAAGGGCATTATTTTCAAGTGGAAATGCTGCTAATATGCCGACAGCAGATTTGTGTGAAGATGATTTAAATGACGGAAGTATAGATATTTTAGCTCTCCTTGTAAAATCGGGTCTTGTGTCATCAAGAAATGAGGGACGACGTGCCGTGGAACAGGGTGGAGTATCCGTAAATGATGAAAAGATTACTGATATTGGCAAAACATTTACAAAAGATGATTTAGAAGAGGGTCTTATTGTAAAAAGAGGAAAGAAGAATTTCCGAAAAATCAATTTTGCATAATAGTTATTTTTCTGTGAATAAAAAAATAGAATATAATAATAAATAACAGGCAGATTGATATGCAATATATCGAAAAGTTTCCTGAACTTAGGAAAAAAGATATAAGAAACTTCAAAATAATAATAGTAATAATGATGCTTCTTGCCATAATTATATGTATTTATGATAATGGCAGCAGTGTAATTGCTGTTATGGGAGAGCATTATGAGGATAAGCTTCCGATTTATTCTGTTGAAACAGAAGAAAAAGTTGTAAGTATAACATTTGATGCTGCATGGGGAGATGAGGATTTGGATGAGATACTCGGAATTCTTGACTCCCACAACTGTAAGGCAACATTCTTTGTTACAGGTGACTGGGCAACAAGATATCCTGCGGCAGTAGAAAAAATATATAAATATGGACACGATATAGGAAATCACGGTGCTAATCACAAATATATGACAAAACTTTCGCAAAACGAGATGATAGAAGAAATAGAGGGATGTCATAATATCGTAAAATCCATTACCGGTGTTGACATGAAGTTGTTCAGAGCACCATACGGGGATTATAATGAAAGCGTGATATTAGCTGCAAAATCAGAGGGATACAGTACAATACAATGGAATGTTGACTCCCTCGACTGGAAGGAATATGGTGTTGCTTCCATAATTGACAAGGTATGCAATCACAGGGATTTAAAAAACGGTTCAATAATACTGTTGCATAATGGTTCAAAATATACAGCAGAGGCTTTAGATGAACTGCTGACAAAATTGGAAAACGAGGGATATAGGTTTGTTGCTGTCTCTAAACTTATTTATACGGATGATTATAGTATAGACCACACAGGAAGACAATTTAAGGAATAAAAAGTACCATAAAAAAAGAAAGTTCTCTCGTATATATTATAAAGTATTTATGAAGGGGGCATATTTTATGAAGAAAACAAAAAAATTCTATAAGAAAATGACGGCATATGCACTTGTCTTTTGCCTGATGCTGATAAATTGCGGATGCGGCAAAAAAGAAACATCTGATGCAAGGAATCTGACGTCAGGAATCAGCAGACAAACTGTGAACGGAAAGGAACCGGATGAAGATTTTATATATGCAACGGCAGATTTTTCTATAAATCTGTTTAAGGCAAGTGCTATGGCAGATTTGAAGGAAGGAAAAAATGTGCTTATATCTCCGGAATCGCTTGTTAGTGCACTTTCCATGACTGCAAACGGTGCTAAAGGTGACAACCTCAGACAGATGGAACAGGTTATTGCAAACGGAATGGATATAGCGGAATATAATCGTTATATGTATACCTATAATAGCAGGCTGGCTGAGTCAAAAGATATAAAGTTTAACATTGCCAATTCAATCTGGATTAAAGATAAACAGGACGAGATACAGGTAAAGGATGGGTTCCTTCAGATTTGCAGCAGTTATTACAACAGTGAGGCATATAAGGCATCTTTTGATGATTCAACAGTATCGGATATAAATTTATGGGTAGATGAAAAAACTAATCACATGATACCGACCATTTTGACGGAAATACCTGAAGGTGTGGTTATGTATCTTATTAACGCACTGGCTTTTGAAGGGGCATGGGAAGTACCTTACGAGGATGAACAGGTAAATGAAAATGGCAAATTTACAAATTATCAGGGACTCCTGCAGGATGTAAATATGCTTGAAAGTACAGAAAGTTATTACGTTTGTGACGAAGCAGCTGAGGGCTTTATAAAAAACTATCTGGGAGGAGAGTTTGCTTTTATGGCAATCCTTCCTAAAGACGAAAATGGATTGTCTGAATATATCAGTAATATGTCGGGAGAGACATTTGTAAACTTATATAATAATAAAAGCAATGAGGATGTAATTGTCAACCTTCCTGAATTTTCTTATGAATACGGTACGGAGCTTTCAGAAGCATTAAAAAGTATGGGGATGGAAGATGCATTTTCTGAAATAGCGGATTTTTCGGGGATGGCTTCAACCGGAACAGGAACGCTTTATATAAATAGAGTGTTACATAAAACCTTTATACAGGTAGACAGAGAGGGAACCAAGGCAGCAGCTGTTACAGCTGTGGAGATGTGTTGTGAATCTGTTGCGATAGAAGAAAAACCTCCGAAGCAGGTTATACTTGATCGGCCGTTTATTTATGCAATTATAGATACTCAAACCGGATTGCCTGTATTTATGGGAGCCGTAAACAGTATAGAATAATCAAAAGTGTCCTTGATTTTGTGACATTTAGTAGATATACTATAGGTATACTAAATGTCACAATATCTGAGGATTTTTTTATGAATAAGATAATAAATACATTCAAATACGGAGACAGAAAAACAAAGCTTATACTTTTGCTGACCATATGTGCGGGTATGGGGACAGTGGCTTTAATGGCTTTGTTTTTTGTGTATAACGAAATGATACTGTTCTTTGGAGGAATTATGTGTGGCTTTATTATGATTACGCTTGCACAAAGTTTCGGGATTGAACAGCAAAATTTTGTCGGCGCCAAACCTGTTAAAGACTCTGAAATCGGAAATGTCCTAAACAACGTGGAACACAGCGTAAAAACCGAAGCGGAAGAAACGGAGATAAAAGAGGAAAAACCGGAAACCGAAGCGGAGGAAACAGAGATAAAACCGCAGAAAATAGAGAAGAAAATAAAAAAGGAAATAAAAAAGAAAGAAAAAGCAGAAAAAGCAGAAAAAGAAAAAAAATTAACAGATATTGAAAAAGCCACAGTTGAGGAAATTCTTGAGACTTATACAAAGAAGACCATAAAAAAGACCATGCACAGGTACAGGATAAAGAAAGATCACAGAATGGCCATTATTGACAATTGTAAAAAACTGCACATATATCAGGCACCGGCGTATATATGGGTTTCTGAAAAGGAATTAAATATATTAGTTATAGAAAAGGAGCCAAGACATCTTACCATACCTGTATATTCCATAACGGAGATAACATATTTAAAAAAATATCCGGGTAAGGAGAAGGACTATGCCCTGTTTAAGGGGAATAGTCTGATGGCAAATATATTCAGAGAATATCTGCCGGATTATTCATACAGCACCAATGTTGACGACATTACACCATACAAGAACTTATATGGTATAGGTCCGGATATATATTTTACAAACAACTCGGCGGCAAATCTTTTTGATTTGCTGGGTGTAAAATTTTATGTGGAGGACAGAGTTACAACGTCAAATAAGGCAAATTATTTTTTTAAGGAAATATATAAGTGCAATATTCTTTTAAGAGACAATGTAATAGATGGTAACGGATATGCAGACAAAGTATCCGGTTATCTGGATGATATGGCACATTCTACCATAAGTTACAATGAATTTAGAGATACACTTAATTTTTTGATAAAAAACAAATTGATAACCCAGGAATTTGCATCACATTTTTCTGAGATAAGGGATAAAATATCTCGTTAATGCTTATACTAAATTATATTTTTTTAGGAAGGTGTTTGTATGAAGATAGCTTTTTTTGACACAAAAGCTTATGATAAAATATGGTTTGAACCCATTGCAAAAGAAAAGGGCTTTGAAATTATTTTTTTGGAAGAAAAATTAAAAGAAAATACGGCAATTATGGCAAAAGGCTGTGATGTCGTGTGTATATTTGTAAATGATAAAGCCGATGCAAATGTGATAACCAAATTAAAGGAAATGGGCATAAAAGCAATACTTCTAAGATGTGCCGGATTTAATAATGTAGATTTGAAAAAAGCAAAAGAAGAGGATGTGGTTGTGCTCAGGGTTCCGAGCTATTCCCCCAGAGCAGTTGCTGAATATGCACTGGGTCTCATATTTACCATAAACAGAAAAATTCACAGAGCGTACGTGAGAACCAGAGATTTTAATTACAATATAAACGGTCTTATGGGTGTGGACCTTGTGAATAAAACCATAGGAATAATCGGAACGGGGAAAATAGGACAGGCAATGATGTCTATAATTCGGGGACTCGATATGAGGGTACTTTTATATGACCCTTATCCTATTGAAGAGATTGTTCAAAAGACTCCGGAGGCAAAGGAAAGATGGGGAGCAAATGTACAATATGTAGATTTAGATCAGCTTTTTAAGGAATCTGATGTGATAAGCCTTCATTGTCCTCTGACAAAAGAAACACAGTATATGATTAACAGAGAAAATATAGCAAAGATGAAAGATGGAGTTTTGCTGGTCAACACATCAAGAGGTTCTCTGGTAAATACACAGGATTTGCTCGATGGTCTTGCTGCAAAAAAATTTGGCGGTGTGGCGCTGGATGTATATGAAGAAGAGGACGAGTATTTTTTTGAGGATATGTCGGATGAAATTATAACTGATGATGAGCTGGTGAGGCTTACATCCTACAGAAATGTTATTATAACATCTCATCAGGCATTTTTTACCGAGGAGGCTATGAGAGCCATTGCAAATGTAACATTTTATAATATAGAGTGTTTTATGAAGGGGGAGGAACTAAAAAATATAGTCCTGCCGTAGAAAAAACTTTGGAGGAAGAAAGTTGAAGAATTTATATATAGCAGAAAAACCGAGTGTGGCAAGAGAATTTGCAAAGGCGCTCGGTGTAAAGGGCGCTGACGGTGCCGGCGGAAAAGAAGGATATATAGAAACTGCTGATTCTGTTATAACATGGTGTGTAGGACATCTGGTTACCATGAGTTATCCGGATGCCTACAACCCCGAACTGAAAAAGTGGAGTATGTCCACAATCCCGTTTGTACCAACAGAATATAAATACGATATAATAGATGCTGCCAGCAGACAGTTTGGTGTGGTCAAGAGGCTGCTGAACCGTGATGATGTTGGCTGTATATATGTGTGCACTGACTCAGGACGAGAGGGAGAATACATATACAGACTTGTAGATCAGATGGCAGGTGTAAGCAGTGACAAGGAAAAAAAGAGGGTGTGGATTGACTCCCAGACAGAAGAAGAAATTTTGAGGGGAATAAGAGAGGCAAAAGACTTATCTGAATACGATAACTTAAGCAACTCAGCATATTTGAGAGCTCAGGAAGACTATCTTATGGGTATAAATTTTTCCAGAGCCCTGACGTTGAAATACAGTCCTACAGTAAAAAAATATCTGGGGGCAGATAAATGCGTGATAGCTGTGGGACGGGTTATGACCTGTGTTCTCGGTATGATAGTGAGAAGGGAAAGAGAGATAAGAGAGTTTGTTCCCACTCCGTTTTACAGGGTTGTGGCTGCCATGGACGGATTTGATGCAGAGTGGAAAGCCGTGGAAGGTTCTGAGTATTATCAGTCACCTCTTTTATACAAAGAAAACGGTTTTTTGAAAGAGGAATCAGCCGTAGAACTTGTGAAAAAACTGTCAGAACCGAAGCCTGTTGAATTAACAGTAAACAAGGTAGAAAAAAAAGTTGAAAAAAAGTCACCGCCTATGCTCTACAATCTTGCAGAATTACAAAATGACTGTTCGAGATTATTTAAGATAAGTCCTTCTGATACCCTTTCCATAGTGCAGGAATTATATGAAAAGAAACTGGTTACATATCCAAGAACTGATGCCAGGGTTTTGTCAACAGCGGTCGCCAAGGAAATATATAAAAATATAGCGGGAATGAAAAAATATCCTGCCCTTGCCCAATATGCTGACAATATAATTAATCAGGGAGGATATAAAAATATTGCAAAATCAAAATATGTAAATGATAAGCTTATCACAGACCACTATGCAATCATACCTACGGGACAGGGGCACGGGGCGCTTAATTCCGTATCGGAAACGGCCAAAAAGGTATATGATATAATTGCACGAAGATTTTTGAGTATATTTTACCCTGCAGCCCAATATGAAAAGGTTATGCTTGTATTGGGAAGATACGGGGAAAGCTTTTTTGCAAATTTCAAACGACTGAAAAGTCCGGGATATCTTGTTATAGCCGGTATGCCTGCTGCTGAAAAAAAAGAAGATGAAAAAGTGACCGGTGAGATGCTTGAAGAATTATCTAATCTGAAAAAGGGAATGACCCTCACCGTAAATAATCTTGAGATAAAAGAAGGTGAGACTACACCTCCTAAAAGATATTCCTCAGGTACGCTGATACTTGCCATGGAAAATGCAGGACAGCTTATTGAGGATGAGGAGCTCAGAAGCCAGATAAAGGGAAGCGGTATAGGAACCAGTGCTACAAGAGACAGTATTATCACAAAACTTGTAACCAATAAATATATTGCATTGAATAAAAAAACCCAGATAATAACACCTACGTTTTTGGGTGAAATTATATATGACGTGGTGTATTACTCCATAAATAATCTGCTGAAGGCAGAGATGACCGCAAGCTGGGAAAAAGGGCTTACCGGTGTGGCTGATGGCTCTATATCAAAGGAAGAATATACAGGGAAAATGAACAACTATGTGATTAATAATACCGAACTGGTAAAAAAACTGGATAATCAGTATAAGATAACTTACATATTTGACAGGACAAAACCATACTATGAAAAAGTAAATAATAAAAAATCACAACAAAAAGGAGAGAAAGCATGAAAGAATTAGAGATAAAATTCATGTACAGTTTAGAACATACCATGGCAGCACCAATGCTTGACAAATTAAAATATCCATGGGAAGCTTTGCCGATGATAAAGGAATGGATTATGGAGATAGGAAAAACGCTGGATAAAGAAGAATATGAGGAAGTATCAGAGAATGTATGGATACATAAAACTGCCCATGTGTTTGATTCGGCTTATATAGCAGGACCTGCAATCATCGGACCCGGAACTGAGGTAAGACAATGTGCTTTCATAAGAGGAAACGCGTTGGTGGGAGCAAATTGTGTGGTGGGTAACTCCACAGAACTTAAGAATGTAATCATATTTGACAATGTTCAGGTTCCCCATTACAACTATGTGGGAGATTCTATATTGGGATATAAATCCCACATGGGAGCAGGCTCCATAACCTCCAATGTAAAGAGTGATAAAACACTTGTCCATGTAAAAAGTACAGAGCATAATTTTGATATAGATACCGGACTGAAGAAATTTGGTGCAATGCTTGGCGATAATGTAGAAGTTGGCTGTAATTCGGTATTAAATCCGGGAACAGTTATAGGACCGGAAACAAATATATATCCGCTTTCTCCGGTAAGGGGGTATGTACCTGCGAGAAGCATATATAAAACAGGCGGAGTGATTGTAAGTAAAATTTAAAAAAAATAAAAGCACAATTATGCATGTTAATTCAAACCTCACATACAAAATTGTGCTTTTTTCAATATCCATTTTAATCAACTGTTACAGCATCTTCCAAAGCATCTTCTATGGCTTGTATAATAATTATAGATGTGTATTTGTTGTCTCCGGAGTAAGTGATGTTTTCAATGGAACTGACGGTGGATATCTGAGAGTTTATATCTTCAAGGGATGGTTCTATAAGAGGATACATGGCAGTTACAGTGTCATCAAGATTAGATATATCAACGTGAGATATGGTATCTTTATCTACAGTTACGGTAAGCTGCATGGAAGAACCGCCCAGATTAAGCTCTGAGGTATACACACCGGGCTTATATGTAATTTTTGCCGTATCGGATGTAGTGGTGTTTTTGGTTGAATCGGAGTTATCGTTGTTATGGGATTTTGAGGAAAACATATAAAAAAGCAATAACACTAATATAATTCCCAACACAACAAAAATACCGGTATAGATAAGTTCTTTGGATTTTAAAACAATTATTTTGGTTTTTGATGACATATATAAAGCTCCTCACTAAGATTATTATAATTATATTCTTAGCGGGGAGCTTTTATGCGGGTTATAATTAAAGTTTTGCGTATCCGAAACGATTGACAATTGCATCAATCGGAGTGTGGGCCTTGCAGAGAGGACAATCCGATGCAGAATATGTAGCATATCCCGGAACATCATCAGCGGTAAATATACTGTTAATATTTACACCCTGAATTTCTGTTGCCGCAGAGAAGATAGATGATACTCCGGCGATGGAACCACCGTAATATTCAATACATTCAAGTGCGGTTTTCAAAGTCTTTCCCGTAGAAGCAGATGCCAAAAGTACAAGAATATTTTTTCCGCGAATCATAGGCAGATTGTTTTCCCTGAACAAAAGCTGTCCGGCAGAATTTTGTTCAGGCTGGAGAATGTATATCGCCTTGTGA
The DNA here is from genome assembly GCA_964553965.1 of uncultured Bacteroides sp. Classification (GTDB taxonomy): domain Bacteria; phylum Bacillota; class Clostridia; order Lachnospirales; family Lachnospiraceae; genus Coprococcus_C. Next base: position 45,708 of record CAZKMB010000009.1, read on the forward strand.
GTGTTAGCTGACATAAAACCGGCATTTGCAAGCTCATCGGCAAGATAAGCTCCTATAATATCAGTACCGTCAAGGCATATAATGGTGTCTATAATGGTGCTGATAACATAGTCCTGAACCATAGCTTTTGCAACAGCCTTGGCTTCGCTGCTTCTGGTTTTTAAGGTTGTTATATCAACGTAGTAATTAACATGTGATGATGAAGTTGCAAAATGTCCGGGTGTAACATTGAGCGAAATAAGATTATTATACTTAGAATAAATTTTCAAACGATTTGTATTTTCCATAGTAACCCTCCTTAAAAACACTTTTTATAAAAATATTATACTGTTTAATTAAATTGCTGGCAAGACATTTCTTTATGGATAAAAATGTGATAGTATAAAGCTGTATTTAGAAATGGGGGATTAGTATGTCTTTGCAATTTATATTAGGAGCTTCCGGTTCAGGAAAATCACATTACATATATAATAAAATAATAAATGAGTCTATAGAAAATCCGGACAAAAATTACATTATGCTCGTACCGGAGCAATATTCGCTGGCACTACAGCGGAAAATGGTTACGCTGCATCCGGGTGGAGGTTCTATGAATATAGATGTCATAGGTTTTAACCGGCTTTCGTACAGACTGTTTGACGAGCTTTGTATTAAGCCCGCGAAGGTTTTGGAGGATTTTGGTAAAACCATGCTGATTCGTCAGGTTGCAGGTGAGATATCGGATAAACTTAAAATATATGGTGGCAGTCTGGATAAATCAGGATTTATAGATGAGGTTAAATCTCTCATGTCAGAGATGTATCAATATGATTTGTCACGGGAAAAACTTGAGACGGTAATCAATATGCTGGATGAAAAAGATAGTCTTCTTAAAGATAAGCTGTCAGATATGCTTATGATATTTAAGGCCTTTGAAAAGAGGATAGAAGATGAATATATTGTGGCGGAACAGCTCACTGAACTTTTGTGTGATTCTATAGGTAAGTCAGCGTTGATTAAAAAAAGTGTTATATGCCTTGACGGATTCACGGGATTTACGCCAATACAGTTAAAATGTATCGGTGAACTTATGAAATATTCAAAAAAAATATATGCTGTGCTGACGATAGATCAGGCATGTTACAATAAAAAAAATATTGCAAAGCATGAACTGTTTTATCTGACGTGGGAAACCAAGCAGAATCTTCTTGCTGTTGCAGATAAATTTAATGTCTGCGTGGAGCAGGACATATTTGTTATGCGGAACATATCTGCCAATTGGAGGACATCAGAAGACAATAAAGAAATGCTTCATCTGGAAAAAAATATTTTCAGATATCCTTATGAAAAATATACAGGCGAAGTAAATAACATAGACATAACGGTTTACGACAATCCGAGAAAAGAACTGATGGGTGTTGCCCAAAAGATAAAAAAACTGGTTATAAATGATAAATACAGATATAAGGATATAGCTGTTATAAGCGGGGATTTTGAAAATATTATAAATCAGGCAGAGCAGATATTACCTGTTTATGATATCCCGTACTTTCTTGATTACAGCAGACCAATAAAAAATAACCAGTATATCGATTCCATAATGCATTTACTCAGGATGGTCAGTGAGAACTTCTCTTATGACAGTGTGTTTGCTTTTTTGAAATCCGGCGTAATAAAAGATATGGATGAAGAAGAGATAGAGATTTTGGAAAACTTTTGCCTTGCAAGAGGTATAAGAGGAGAAAAAATATGGAGTGAAACATGGGATGAAACAGTGGAAGATACAAGAGCATTCTTTATGGAAAACGTGGGAACATTTTGCCATTCACTGAATAAAAAAAATATAACCATCAGTGAATATACGGATGTCATAAAGGCATTTATGGAATACCATGATTTCAAAAATCGTATGCAGGATGAGAGACTCTTTGAAAAGATAAACTCCATTCTTGATAAAATGACAGAAATAATGGGTTCAAAAAAAGTGAATATTGACGAATTTAGTGAACTTATTGACTTGGGGATGAAGGATATATCCCTTGGAATGATACCGGGGAAATTGGATATGGTTACTATTGGCGACATAACAAGGACAAGACTTGAGGATGTCAGGATATTATTTGTTATCGGAGTAAATGACGGAATCATACCGAAAAAACAGGTTCCGGCACAGATAATTTCTGACAGGGAGAAGGAACGTCTCGGTGAACTTGATTTTTCTTTGGCACCAACAGACCAAATGAATTCTTTTATTGAACAATTTTATCTGTATCTAAATATGACCAAGCCTTCTGATAAACTTTATCTGTCCTATGTGTCAATGAATCTGGACAATGAGAATATGAGACCGTCTTACATAATTGGCAGAATATGTAACCTCTACAGGAATTTAAATATAAAAAAATCCGAAGAGGAAACTGAGTTTATGGCAACACCTCGGGCAGGGGTTGAATATATGACAGAGAAACTGCTGTCAGTTTATACAGGAGATATAACCTCGATTGATGAGGTTTTGAGTTTGTGCTGCGCATATGAGGACGTAGGCTGCAAAGAGATTACAGATGAAGTGTTTCGGGGGATGAGCTACAGCAACATACCTGAAAAGCTGAGCAGTCAGGTGTCGGAACTGCTAAAGCTTAATCTGATGTCCCAATCCGTTTCAAGATTGGAACAGTATGCAAACTGTGCCTATGCATATTTCCTCCGTTATACCCTGAAACTTAGGGCAAGGGAGCAAAAAGGGATTGATAATCGTAGTATAGGTAATATTCTCCACAGTGCCATGGAACGCCTGTACAGGCATGTCCATGACAATATGGAAAATGACTGGAACCTGATTGACGAAGAAAAGAGAGACAAATTGATGACAGGTTTCGTTGAAAAAGCATTTGATGATGAATATGCGGGACAGGTGATTGATGAGGGAAAATATGATTATCTGAAAGACACACTCATAAGAATAGGAATCAGAAGTGCAAAAGTTTTGTCGGATGCAGCAGGAAAAGATGTTTTTTCACCTGAATTTTTTGAAAACAGTTTTAATCGCAGTATTGAACTGGGGGACGATGGAGAAAAAATGTCTCTCACCGGTATAGTTGACAGAGCAGACATATATTACAATAAAGAAAAAAATGAAATAAAGTTAAGAATTATAGACTATAAGTCGGGAAATTATGATTTTAACATAAACAGACTCTATGAAGGATTGCAGCTTCAGCTTTCGGTATATATGAACATTATGCTTGAATTATCTGCTGAACACTATAACAGGACTACCCAAAAAGAACATTTGGATGTAATTCCCGACAGTATGTATTATTATCAAATGAAAGACCCTTATGTGGAGGCAGACCGGGAGGACAAAGCAGAAGAAAAGCGTGCAAGGGAACTGAAACTTAAGGGATATAAGGATGAGGACATAAATAATTTTAAGGCCATAACAGAGTATTCCATCTTAAAAACAAAGTCTTTGGCAAAGGAAATTCTTGACGGAAATATAGATAAAAACCCCTATCGTCAGGGCAATAAAAATGCTTGCGAATACTGCGATTATAAGTCAGTTTGCAGGTTTGATTCAAAGCTTGGGAAAAATACATACAGATATCCCCGCTTTAAGGATAAAGACAGAGACATTATTATGGATGAAATAAAGAAAAGTCTGGGAGGTGAGAATGATGTCTTGGACGAGTAAACAGCAGGAAGTTATAGACAGCAGGGACGGAAGTATACTTGTTTCGGCTGCAGCAGGTTCGGGAAAGACAGCCGTTTTGGTTGAACGAATACTACAGAAGGTATTGGATGAAGAAAATCCCCTTAATATAGACGACTTTCTTGTGGTTACTTTTACAAAGGCCGCTGCGGCACAAATGAAAGAAAAAATAGCGGCAAGACTTGAAAGTGAACTTGAAAAAAAACCGGAAAATGAACATCTTGCAAGACAGGTGGTACTTGTCAACCGGGCAGATATCACCACCATTGACAGCTTTTGTCTCAAGCTTGTAAAAGAACATTTTAGTCTTCTGAACATTGATTCTACCATGAATATTGGTGACAATGGAATGATGGAACTTTTGAAAAGTGATGTGATGGATGAAATGTTTGAGGAAAAGTATAAAGACAAAACATTCATTTCACTTTTGGACATATTTTGTAAAGATAAAGACGATTCCACGTTGAGAGAACTCATACTGAGAATATACAACATAGCAGTCAGCTATCCGATTCCGGAAGAGTGGCTCTCCAATGCAAAAAAGTCATTGAACATACAAAGTCAGGAGGAATTTGATAAACTTATCTGGGTAGACGAGTACTTATGCATGGTAAAGAGTAAATTGCAGGACGCTTTGAATTATGTGAAAAATGCAGCAGATATGTGCGATACACCCGGAGGACCTGACAAGAACCGGGAAGTGGTAAGCCAGGACAGGGATATAATTTTATCCATGCTTAATGCCATGGATTACAGTTCCATGTTCAAAGCCATGGAAACCAAATTTCCTCGGATGAAAACCTGTAAAGGTGATGTCTATGATGAAGATATTGTGGAAGAATTTAAACACACAAGAGAAATGTACAAGGACATTGTAAAGTCTGTTAATATATTTAAGTGTCCCGTAGAAGAGATAGTTATGCAGATAAATAATATATCTGAGTATCTTATACCCCTTGTTGAGACAGTTGAAGAATTTCTCATAAAATTCGAAAAGGTAAAACATAGCAAAAAACTAATGGAATTTTCAGATGTGGAGCATTTGGCATATAAACTTTGCTGCGCAGGATACGATGAAGAAAAGAATGTCATACCGTCAGCTATCGGAAAAAAAATCAGCGAGAGATATGAAGAGATATACATAGACGAGTATCAGGACAGCAACTACCTTCAGGAGGATATATTAACTTCCGTATCAGGTATATCAGAGGGCAGATATAATATGTTCATGGTAGGGGATGTAAAACAGAGTATATACCGCTTTAGAATGGCGAGACCTGATTTATTTGTAAAGAAATATAACCGTTTCGATTATAAGGGTAAGGAAATTAAGATAGAATTAAAGAATAATTTTCGTTCAAGGGATGTGGTTCTTGAACCTGTTAATTACTTTTTTTATCAGCTTATGGGAAGTGACCTTGGAGGAATAGCTTATAACAGAGATATTGCACTGATTCCATCTAAAGAATTTCCTGAGCCGGATGATGATATTTCAGACCGCATAAGTAAAAATGTAGATATACTTTTTGTGGATGGCGGCAGTGAAAGTGATGATGAGGAACTTACCACCGAGGAACAAAACCTTGAAAAACTTGATTTGGAAGCAAGACTCATAGCAAAAAAAATACTGGAATTAACCCATGAAAAAACAGGACAGTACATATATGATGAAAAGACAAACACATACAGGAAGGCTGAATATAAAGATATCGTAATACTCTCAAGAAGTATTAAGGGTTTTGGCGAAAAGGTATATAATGCCCTTTCCGATGTTTGCATACCTGTCTATCTTGAAGATTCAAAGGGATATTTTGATGCTACAGAAATCAGGGTGATTATGTCTTTGTTATCTGTTGTTGACAACAGAAGACAGGATATTCCCCTGGCGTCCGTACTCATGTCTCCTATTGGAAACCTTTCGGAAAATCAGGTCGCAGTAATATGTGACTATGCCTGCAAAAATATGGATAAAAAAGCCTGTCTGTTTGATAAATGTTGTTTGTATACGGAAGAATTTGATGATGAGATTTCAGAAAAGCTAAAGCGTATAACGGACATAATACAGCAGCTTAAAGAAATGAAAAAGAACACATCAATATCCGGGCTTATCCGGAAGGCACTTGACATGACCGGATACTATATTTATGCCTCATCAATGCCTATGGGAAATAAACGTAAGGCAAATATCAATATGCTTATTGAAAAGGCGAGAAAGTATGAGGACGGATATTATAAGGGACTTTTCAATTTTCTCAGATACATTGAAAAAATAAGAACAAATGATGTGGATTTCAGTGAGGCAAATATTTTGTCTGATGAGGATAATGTGGTGCGCATCATAAGTATGCATAAGTCAAAAGGACTTGAATATCCTATAGTCTTCGTCAGCGGCCTTGGAAAACAGTTTAACAATATGGACGTGAAAGATACACTGGTTATCCACAGCGATTACTACCTGTCATCTATGGAATTTAACAGGGATAAGCGAATCAAAAAAAATACATTTATACGTGAGTGCTTCAAACAACTTTTAAAAAGAGACAATATGGCTGAGGAACTGAGGGTATTATACGTTGCCATGACCAGAGCAAAAGAAAAGCTTATATTGACAGGCTGTGACAGGGATTTGACATCAGAGACAGAAAAGTCATACACCCTGAGAAATACGGAAGATATATTGCTTCCATACAGTGTAAGAGGAGGTTCAAAAAGCTTTTTGCAGCTCATAATTATGGCTATGGCGAGATACGCTGATTTAAAACAAGAACTTTTGCCTTCAGGACTTACTGACAGTATTTCCATGGAGATTATACCTTTTAGTGATGTGATTTCAGAAAAAGTAAAAACAGAAGTAAAAAAGAAGATAAAGATAGAAGATATCAGAAACGGAATTAAAACTGCCGTAAGGGATGATTACTATTCTCAGATAATAAACAATTTTAACTTTAAGTATCCTTATAGCGAACTTGTCGATATAAAAAGTAAGATGTCCATATCAGAGATAAAGAAAATGAAGGCATATGACGGAACTTCTTATGATGTGGATGAGAAAATGGGAGACAACATAAAGCAGACAGACGGTTTTTCCGGAGCGGAGCGGGGAACCATCATACATCGTTTTATGGAATTGTTAAAATTTGAAGATGATGAAACGGACATAAAAAGTCTGACATCCCGGAAAGAAGATATGATAAAAAACAATATATTTACTCCGGATGAACTTCAGGTTATCAATCTGTATAAGATAAAAAATATGTTGGAGTCCACATTGGGAAGACGTATGACGGAAGCGGCAAAGAAGGGGAAACTATTTAAGGAACAACAATTTTCTGCTGCTGTAGCTGTATCGGATATATACCCGGAGCTTGAATGTGTCGTGACGGAAGATGTGGTGGTTGTGCAGGGTATTATAGATGCCTTTTTCTGCGAGGACGACGAAATAGTTGTAATGGATTACAAAACTGACCGTGCATCAAAAGAGGAATTATTAGGCAGATACAAGGCTCAACTCGATTATTATGCTGATATAGTAACAAAAATTACAGGTAAGAGAGTAAAGGAAAAAATTATATATTCCTTTTATCTTGAAAGTGAGATACAATTATAAAAAATACGAGGAGGACAATCATGTCAAGAACACAACAGGAAACAGAAGGCTTATCATTACTCGGTAATCAGGGAGTAAAATATCCTTTGGATTATTCAGCGGAGATATTGGAAACATTTGTAAACAAGCATCCTGACAATGATTATTTTGTAAAGTTTAACTGTCCGGAGTTTACAAGCCTGTGTCCTATAACAGGTCAGCCGGATTTTGCAACCATATACATATCATATGTGCCGGAGACACTTATGGTGGAAAGTAAATCCCTCAAGTTATATTTGTTCAGTTTCCGTAATCATGGAGATTTTCATGAGGACTGTGTCAATATAATTATGAAAGATTTAATCAAACTTATGGATCCTAAATATATTGAGGTCTGGGGTAAGTTTACACCAAGAGGAGGCATTTCCATAGACCCGTATTGCAACTACGGAAAGCCGGGAACTAAATGGGAGCAGGTTGCCTTTAACCGACTTACAAATCATGATTTGTATCCGGAAAAGGTAGATAACAGATAAGATGAATTACGAAGAAGCGGTAAACAAAATTATAAATACACCACGGGTTACAGGTTCTAAAGAAAAATTAAATAAGTCGGGAAATTCCAATTTGGGTAAAGTTATGGAGCTGCTCGGCAACCCGCATATGTCAGTTCCGTCCATTCATATAGCCGGAACTAATGGTAAGGGTTCAACCTGCCAGTTTGTAAAAGGAATATTATGTGCATCGGGATATAAGGTTGGAGTTTTTACCTCACCGCATATTTTGAAAATAAATGAACGTATAGAAATGGCGTACGGTTTTGACGACCGAAAGATAAACAGCAGCTATATATCTGATTCGGATTTCCTTTTATGTTACGAAAGGGTCTGTCGTGCCATGGAGGAAAATATTAACACGGGAGGACTTCCTCTTTCGTTCTTTGAAATTATCTTTGCCATGGCAGCGGTATATTTTCAGGAAAAAGAACCTGATTATGTCATATACGAAACGGGTCTCGGAGGACGGCTTGATGCTACCAACCTGCTTGCACCTGTAATAACAGCCATTACATCAATCGGATTAGATCATACCGAGTATCTTGGAGATACCATTGAGGCTGTTGCAGGAGAAAAGGCGGGCATAATAAAAACAAATACCCCCGTTATATACAATACAGGAGATAAATCGGCGGATTTGATTATTGAAAAGACGGCATTTTCAAAAAATGCAGAAGCAATAAATGTCGCAAAAACAAATTATATAATAAATGAAATAACCCATAAAAGCATTGATTTTTCCCTTTGTAATAGTTATTATAAATACGAGAAACTTATTATTCCTGTTACGGGAGCACTATATCAGGTTGACAATGCCGTGACGGCTATAACCCTGTGCAATCGTCTCTTAAAGGCAGATGACTGTATAGATATCGGGACAATACAAAAAGGGTTGCAAAGTTTTTTCTGGCAGGGACGTATGGAAAGCATACATTCTAAGATTATACTTGATGGTGCACATAATCCGGATGCAATAGAAAGATTTGTGGAAAGTGCTTTGCCGATAGCAACAGAAAATAATATATGTCTGCTTTTTGCCGTGGCAGGCGACAAGGATTACAGACCGATGATTGAGACACTTTGCCGCAAGCTGCCTCTTTGCCGGGTATACGTGACATCAATTAATTCAAACAGAGGTATTTCGGCAAAGTATATAGCAGAAATTTTTTCACAGTGTCTGAAAAAAAATGCTTGCACTGTTATGTGGGATGATGATATAAAAGTTATGTTTGAAACAGCTTTTAAAGACATTAAGAATACGGATGATACACTTTTTTGTGTGGGTTCTCTATACCTTGTAAGTAGTATAAAAGAGATTGCCCGGGAGGTACTTATATGATTAATTTTGAAGAAGAACTCAAACGTTTTTCACCGATACCTGAGATTAGTCAGACGGAAGAAGCTATATATAACAATGATTTAAGAGATATCAGTGATATTGTAACGCAGATTACAAATGAAATCAGACAGATGAATCAGGGAAGCGTTTCGTCTGTCAATGGAGTAAGGAGATAGTTATGGCGACAAAGAGACCGGTGAGGTGTCCTAATTGTGGGGCACAGGTTAAGTTAAATGGATATTGTTCCGCCTGTTATATGCCTATCGGAGTCATCCAAAAGGCGTATAACACATCTGACTATTATTACAACATAGGTTACGATAAGGCTACGGCAAGAGATTTGTCCGGTGCGATAGAATCACTTAATATGTCACTCAGATACAATAAGAAAAATGTAATGACCAGAAACCTGATAGGACTCATATATTACGAGATGGGTGAAGTGGTTATGGCATTGAGCCACTGGGTTATGAGTGTGAATTACCAACAAAATGACAACCTTGCAACCAGATATCTTAAAGAATTGAAAGCGGATCCCACCAGGCTGGATAATGTTGATCAAATAGCCAGAAAATTTAATATGGCTCTTGGATATGCCCAAAGCGGTGATTACGATTTGGGAGCATTACAATTAAAAAGTATTTTAAAAGATAATCCACATTTTGTTAAAGGATATCTTTTGCTGGCACTGTTACATATTAAGATGAATCACTACGAAAATGCCAGAAAAACATTAAGACGTATTTTGAAGATAGACAAGGCAAATCCTATGGCAATACATTATCTGAGAGAGATGGGTGACAGTGATGAAAACATTATTCAGATGCGTATGGAAGCGGTGGAAAATGACGGATTGTTTGATGAAGAGTACATGGAAGAAGTATCTGTGTCAGTGGATGGAGAAACTGAACTGCCAGCTGAAAAAGGCTCTGTATTCAAGGAATTTGCAGCAAAGAGAACACCTGTTGTAAAAAATCAATACGGTGAAATGAACATGGCAAAATACTCAGGATTATATGTTATCCTTGGCTTTGTACTTGGAATTTTAATTTTGTCATTTATCATAATGCCTCATCAAAAGAAAAAGAATAATAAAGAAAATGCAGAGGTTATAAAATCATACAGTCAGGAGCTTGCTGTGAAAAATTCAGAGATACAGGCTCTCAATACAAAGATACAGTCATTGAATGACATGATTGCCATGTTAGAGGCGGAGGAGGAAGGCGAAAATCCGTTGCCTGATTACTCTCACATAGAACATGGTATGTCTGTTGACGATATACAAGAGATGATAGACCAGGAGTAATTCACTTAAGAACCGATGCGGTTAAAACACAAAAGAAAGGGAAACTTAGATAGTTTCCCTTTCTTTTGTGTTTTTTTATGAAAGAAAAGAGGGAAAACATAATGAATAATTTTGAGGTTAGCAATGGAGTAATGATTTATTATCTGCCGAAAGAATTAGACCATTTCGCTGCGGATAATCTTAAGAAAAAAAGTGAGGATGTGTTTGGCAGGGAAGAGGTAAAGTATCTGATATTTGATTTTGAGCATACAGAATTTATGGATAGCTCAGGGATAGGTCTCATAACCGGAAGATTTAGAAAAGTCTATGACAAAGGCGGCATGGTATATGCAATAAATGTAAATTCGGTCATCGACAAGGTACTTAATATGTCGGGAATATATCGGATACTGTGTAAGAGAAATTCAAAGGAAGACATAATAAATGAAATGATTCAGGGAGGTTACTATGAATAATACTAACGAAATGATTGTGGAATTTAGCAGTGTGGCGTGTAATGAGAGTTTTGCCAGAATGGTGGTTGCCGCATTTATAACCGGAACAAACCCGACTCTTGAGGAAGTATCAGATGTTAAAACTGCCGTATCAGAGGCGGTTACAAATTCAATCATACACGGATACGGGAATAAAGACGGAATGATAAGGATAAAAGCGGTAGTAAAAGGCAGAAGTATATATCTTGAGATAACAGATGAGGGAGTTGGCATAGAGGATGTAAAAAAAGCGATGGAACCTTTGTATACAACTAAACCCGGTGAGGACAGATCCGGTATGGGCTTTTCATTTATGGAGGCATTTATGGATAAGTTGGTTGTTGAATCTATATATGGAAAAGGGACGATAGTGAAAATGTGGAAGGAGATAGGTGTGATAAGACCTCGGTTTGAATAAATGAATGAAATGGAGCTATTTGAACTTGCGAAAAAAGGAGATAAAAAAGCAAAGGAAAAGATAGTTTCTGATAATACCGGATTAGTATGGTGTATTGCAAAAAGATTTATGGGAAGAGGCTATGATTTGGAAGAAATATACCAGATAGGATGTATAGGGCTTTTGAAGGCAATAGACCGGTTTGACCTAAGCTATGAGGTGAAATTTTCTACCTATGCCGTACCGCTTATATCCGGAGAGATAAAAAGATTTCTGAGAGATAACGGTATCATAAAAGTATCAAGGATATTAAAACAAAACGGATATATGATTAGCCGGGCAAGGGAGAAATTGATAAACGTGCATGGCAGGGAGGCTACCATAGAGGAAATATCAGAGGAAACCGGGCTGTCTGCAGAGGAAATTCTGACGGCAACAGAGGCAAACAGAGATATAGAATCCATTTACCAGACGGTATATGGAAATGACGGAAAAGAAATGTATCTTGTTGACAGAATAGTTGACGAAGCGGAATCAGAAATAGCAGCGGAGGGAATGTACAACCGATTGCTTATAGAGCAGGGGATGCAGGCATTGGATGCAAAACAGCAAAAACTCATTGAAATGAGATATTTTCAGGAAAAAACACAGACGGAGGTGGCAAGGGCGCTTGGCATAAGTCAGGTTCAGGTGAGCAGGCTGGAAAAGAAATTGCTGAACCGTATGAGAAATGCTATTGACAAACAATCGTACTGATAGTACAATAAATGACAAATAAGTACGGATATGGATATTAAAGTACACTAATCGAAATGAAAGTACGATAATTAAACTGGTATTTCAGAGGGGTATATGGGCGAACGAAAAAAGTTTGCTCTTGAACAATTTAATAGAGACAACATAATTCAGGCCGCTAAAGAATTGTTTGAAACAAAGGGTATAGAAAAGACTACTATGGACGATATTGCCAGGCGGGCAGATTATAGTAAGTCGACTATTTATGTATATTTCAAGAGCAAGGAAGACATTTACAATTCAATAGTAAAAGATTATCTAAAGCTTTTGATAGAAGAGATAGAGCTGTCGATTGGTCAGGCAAAAGATTTTGAGGAGAGTTATTATGGCTTGTGTGACTGCCTTGTCCGTTTTGAGGAAAAATATCCCCAGTATTATGCCAGCCTGATGGGTGAGGAGAACAGGACAAACAGCAGGAAGAAAAATAGTGTAAATGATTCGGCATCGGGTTATGAGCTGGAACATATGATAAAAAAATTGCTTGAAAAAGGCATCAGCCATGATGATATAAGGGATGATCTGGAACTTAAACCCACTATTCTTTACATGTGGTCGGCGATAAGTGGGATTATTCAGGTTGCAGAGAGGCAGAGGGAAGACTTGGATGAAAGACTCAATATGAACAAAGAAGAGTACCTCAGATTTTCGTTTAAGACATTTTATGAATCATTAGTCAGGAGGTAATGATGATTTACGATAAGGGGAAAAGGACACGGGATGATGTGTCAAAGGGTATAAACTACATTTATTATGTTTCGGATATGGAAGAATTACCTTCTGCCGGTCATTTCAGAAAAATGGATGCAGGTCGTGAAATAGCATGGCATATTTCTGAGGGATTGGAAAACAGCATTACGAAAAAATATACGGAATATGAGGGAGAACTTTTGGATGGAGATAGTGTAGGAATTGTTTTCCCTACACATATGTGGGGCGTTTCTTTAGCTGTTTATACCTTTTTAAAACATTTAAAAATCAGCAAATCTACATATGTATATGCGGTAGTTGTGGGGGAAAGTCTTTCGGCTTGTGTTGATGCAACTCTGGATAGACGTATGAATTCCATAGAGCGGTTTCGCAAAATTTTTATGGAACGCTCATTTGGAGGGGAAAACGATATATTTGTCAGATGCATAGATTTTGACAGGGATTATGATACAACGGAAGAATGTATCAGAAGTGAAAAGAAAAGTACATTAAGACTTGGATACATATTGGAGGGACTTTTGTACCACAGTATTGCTGAGCTGAAGGCATACTCGGTTTCAGCAGTAAAACAGGAAGTGGAAACAGAACTTGTAGTGGATATATCAGCCATAAAGAGGGCATCTTATGATTACGAAAAGAGGAAACTGTCACTTAGCAATATATATCTTGATGATGACGTTATGCAGGGAGTAAAATTATGCCGGGTTATGTAATCCATCTCGCAACTGCAAAAAAGATTACGGAGTTTCTGGGAATAGAGGATGATAATTGCATCAATCAGTTTATGATTGGTAATATTATTCCGGATGTGGTTGACAGAAGGAAAAAGAAGGAAAGTCATTTCTGGTCAGATGAAACGTACAGATTATTCGTAAGAAAGCCGGATGTGAAGACTTTTTTGCAAAAATACAAAAGATATATAGACAATCCCTTCGTTGCCGGATATTATGCTCATATATACATGGATGCCGTGTTTATTGATGAGTATTGGCAGAAAAAATTTTCCTTTTATGACAAGGATATGCACAAAGCGACTCTGTATGATGATGTGGCTTATGTTTTGCTTGAGGAGACGGGGAAAATATATAATAGAGAGCAGTTCTTTTCCGATGATATGTACTATGGCGATTACGACCGTATGAATACATATATTATAAACAGGTATAACATAAAAAGACCGGTACTCTCAGCGTTTCCGACAATTATAGAAGAAATTGATTGTAAAACAGCTAAACCGGCATTGGAAAAGATGATAAGAGTAATTAATCCCAAGGAAAAAGATGAAGGTATACCAAAACTTAGTGTTTTTAAATTGGATGATATAGAAGAACTGATTGAAAAAACAGCGGAAAGAGTTATAAGTCAGATAAATATATAAACCTAAAAAGGGCAAGGTTATCGGATGACAGATAACCTTGCCCTTTAAATTTTATTTGTTGTTTGCTTTGATATCCTCTACGATAGGTTCAAGCTGGTCTATGATATTGGACATATCCTCGTATATAAGATTTTTTCTGGTTATGTGTCTGGAAAGAGCATTTACGTTGTCTGCCACACCTACATAGCTTTCTTTTGCACTAACGACATCCTCCTGTATCTGGTCGGCAGTTTCATTACAGTCATCAACGAAGGAAGCGATGTCTTTTTGAACCTGAATTACGCCGCTTACGGAATCTTTTATATTGTTGAAAAGTTCATTGGTTTTTTCAACCTGTTCCTGCTCCTGAATTAGCATCTGGTTAGCTGTCTCCATAGAGGAATTCAGATTGGCTGCATCCTGCTTAAGAGTGGACATATTGGCGTTTACCGTATCAACCAATTTTTTGATTTCGGTTGAAAGGGAACTTACTTCCGATGCAACAACGGCAAATCCGAGACCGTGTTCTCCGGCACGGGCAGCTTCGATGGCTGCATTGAGTGAGAGGTTATTGGTCTGGTTGGCTATGCCGATAATACCTGACATGGTTTCCTGGATATCATCAAAAGTTTTTTGAAAACTGCCCAGAACTTCTATAACTTTTTTGAAATCGTTTATTACGTTTGCCGAACTTTCCTGAAGACTGTCAACATTGTCGCTTGCCTGTGCTGTGGCATCTAAAACCTCATTTACACTGCCTTCAATCCGTGAAGAAACATCCACGATATTGTTTACTTTTGTCTTTATGACATCCATTCCCTCAGAAACTCTGTCTGACTGCTCCAAAATAGTTTCAAAAGAGTCCTGAATTACGGATATCTGAGCACCTGTGTTTACCTCTTCCTGAACAAGGGCCTTTTTTGTGTCTTTGAGACAGCGGGAAACATAGGTTATGGGATAGAGGCTTTCTGACAAGGCAGCACCTGTCTCTGTTTCTAATGGTACCGCATGATATACTTCTTTTTTCTTAAACATAAGAGCCTCCTTAATCAAATATTACACAGACAAGAGTCTGGTTTACATGTTGGGAATTATATTGTTGCCCCTCGGTTACAATGGCTGTATAGTTTCCGAGGGTTGACATGTTGCTGAGATAGTCATCGGTAAAACCTTCCCGGTCAAATAACTTTATACGACTTATGCTGTCAAATCCAAGGACGAAAGAACGCTTTGATGAGACCGATTTGATGGTTGATAAAGTATCCTCGTTGATGCTTCTGAAATCTCCTGCCTGCATAATGAAAACGCTGTCATTTTCGTTTATGATTTTGCCGTTAAACATGACACCGTTCATGTCAAGGGACAGTGTTGAAGCTATGAATATATCATCGCCGAGAACCCTTCCGAGAGGGTTGTTAATCATATTTGAGACAATCTCATCCTTTGTAACACCTGTTTCAGCGGAATAAACCTCAAATGCCGGCTCGTTGTCCAACTGGAAAAGAGTCTTTGTGTTGGTATCCACAAGAGTGGCAAAATGCGGTGATGTACTGAGAGGTTCATAAATGTCTTCCTTATGAACGTGAATTCTGCCGCTGTTGTTTTTGATAAATGCATACACGCAACTCTTTTTATAGATTTTGCCGTTGTAAATAACGGAAGGCTGTTCACCGAGAGGAGTTCCGTAAGCGGTTGCACCGGCAAGACTGATATTATATCTGTTCAGTACGGAATTCATGGTAGACACGGTTTTTTCTTCGTTGTTGGTTATGAAATCTATACATATAGTGTTATGTGCTGCGGGTTCAATGGATTTTAAATTATCCTCAAAGTCTTTTATGTAATTAACGGGAGCTTTAACTGTGTCCTCAATAATTCCTGTTGCAACCGTAACACCTGCAAAAGCAATTATTGTCAGGTTGGTTTCACTGTAGCTTCCCTTACCTACAGACGGAGCCGTAGTACCAATAACCGGAACACCCGGATATTTTTGGGACAGAAATGTTGCGGAATCCTCCGCTTTATTAAATGGAGCCGTGAGAATGAACAAATCTGCAGTTCTTATACCAGATGTTGCCTCATTTACAGCCGCTTCAATGTTGTCTGATTGTCCGATACCGACAAAAGCACGCATAAAAGTTGACCTCCTATTGCAATAATACATAAGAAAAGTATAACATATAAGAAGAAAAAAAACAGCAAAAATTCACTCAAAAAAAGGTTTTTTGTGGAAAAGAGTATTTTCTTATGGTAATATAGCATGGTCGGATTATATAAAATAAAAACAGGAGATATATTATGATTTTAAATGTGTCCAATTTAAGCCACGGATTTGGTGACAGAGCAATATTTAACAATGTCTCATTCAGGCTTTTAAAAGGTGAACATGTAGGTCTTATAGGAGCGAACGGCGAAGGAAAATCTACATTTATGAATATAGTTACGGGAAGTCTTATGCCTGATGAGGGTAAGGTGGAATGGGCGAAAAATGTGAGAGTGGGTTATCTTGACCAGCACACGGCACTTAAGCCCGGTATGACAATAGGAGATGTTTTAAGATCTGCCTTTGAATACTTATTTAAGATTGAGTCAAGAATAAATGATATATGTGATGCTTTAGGCAGTCAGAATGAGTCAGATATGGAAGAGATGATGGAAGAACTGGGAACTCTTCAAGAGGTGCTTAACAACAATGATTTTTATGTTATAGACTCCAAGGTTGAGGAGGTTGCCAGAGCTTTTGACCTGCTGGCACTGGGACTTGAACAGGATGTTACGGAGCTTTCGGGAGGACAGAGGACAAAGGTTCTTTTGGCGAAACTTTTACTGGAGAAACCGGATATACTTCTCCTTGATGAGCCAACCAACTATCTGGATGCAAACCATATAGAGTGGTTGAAAAGATACCTTCAGGAATATGAGAATGCGTTTATCCTTATATCCCACGATATTCCTTTTTTGAACAGTGTCATAAATATAATTTACCATATGGAAAATCAGGAATTAAACAGATATGTTGGTGATTACGACAAATTTTTAGAGATTCATGAGATGAAGAAACAGCAGCTTGAGGCTGCATATAAAAAACAGCAAAAAGAGATAGATGACTTAAAAGATTTTGTCGCCAGAAACAAAGCCAGAGTAGCCACCAGAAATATGGCAATGTCAAGACAAAAGAAACTTGACAAGATGGAAGTTATTGAACTTGCAAAGGAAAAACCAAAGCCGGAATTTAATTTTCTCAATGCCAGAGCTTCCGGAAAAGTTGTCTTTGAGACAGAAGATTTAGAAATCGGATATGATAAAAAAGCTTTGTCGAAACCTATAAATCTTCGCATGGAACGGGGAGAGAAGATTGCCATAGTGGGAACCAATGGTATAGGCAAGACAACATTTTTAAAAAGCGTTCTCGGTATCATACCTCCCGTTGCCGGAAAGGCAAAACTTGGCGATTATCTTCACATAGGATATTTTGAACAGGAACTTGCCGGGAGCAACAATACCTGTATAGAGGAGATATGGAAGGAGTTTCCTGCATATTCCCAGTATGAGGTGAGAAGTGCCCTTGCCAAATGCGGTCTTACGACAAAACACATAGAAAGTCTTGTAAAAGTCTTATCAGGAGGAGAACAGGCAAAGGTGAGACTCTGTAAACTGATAAACAGAGAGACTAACATCCTCCTGTTGGATGAGCCTACAAACCATCTGGACGTGGATGCGAAGGAAGAATTAAAAAGAGCTTTAAAAGAGTACAAAGGAGCAATACTTCTTGTATGTCATGAGCCGGAATTTTATCAGGGACTTGTAGACAAGGTGTGGAACCTTGAAGAATATTCTAAGCTGATTTAAAGTTTCTAAAGGTACAATTCACAGTTTTATCAAAAAATATTAATATTATTTTTACTATAATTGTGGTAAACTTGTAATTGTTGGTATAATTTGGTATAATTATACCGTATATGCTGATTTAGTATGACTATATTGACAGTTTAGATATAAGGGAGGTAGCTCTATGGGCTATGCAAAACATGAGACAATTAAGAAGCAAAAGAAAGTTGTCTCAAAAACACAAAGATATGTCAGAAAAGGCTTAGTGAGTTTTCTGAAGATTTTTTTGGTGGTAATGATTACGGTGATTATAGCCGCTGCCGGTGCCGGTTTCGGTATGATTAAAGGTATTTTGGATAACGCACCGAGTGTTGATGAAATAAATATTGTACCAAAGGGCTTTAAATCATATATTGTTGACCAGGACGGCAACGTAAACAGAGAGATATCTATGTATAACTCCAATCGTGAGTATGTATATTATGAAGATATTCCCGTTGATTATGTAAATGCCTTTGTAGCTATTGAGGACGAGCGTTTCTGGACACATAACGGTATTGATGTACGAGGTATTTTCAGAGCCTTTGCTCACGGTATTTCCACAGGCCAGTTTGACCAGGGTGCAAGTACACTGACTCAGCAGCTTATAAAGAACCATGTATTCAATGTAGGTATGGATGAGAATACATTTATGGATAAGCTTGAACGTAAGGTACAGGAACAGTATCTTGCCCTTGAACTTGAAAAGAAATATACAAAAGAACAGATAGTGGAATATTACCTCAATACCATATATCTCGGAAGGGGTGTACATGGTATACAGGCTGCATCAGAAAAATACTTCGGTAAAGATATGACGGAGCTTACGGTGTCAGAGATTGCGGTTATTGCGGCAATTACACAGAGTCCGAGCTGGTATGATCCTATATCAAGTCCTGAAGAAAATGCTAAACGTCGACAGGATGTTCTGGACAAGATGCTGGAACTTGGATACATTGATCAGGCAGAATATGATGAGGCAAGTGAAGACGATGTATATGAGAGAATAGAAGATGAATATGAACTTCAACTTGCTGAGACATCATGTTATTCATACTATGAGGAAGCTATACTTGATGCTCTGGAAGAGGATTTTATGGAGCTTTATAACTGTACGGCATCTGAGGCATCAACCCTGATATTTACAGGCGGATATACTGTTTATTCAGTTCAGGATGAAGCGATTCAGGAGATTGCAGACCGAATAGTAAATGACCCTGATTATGTGGCAAATTACGACAGGGTAGGACTTGAGTATGAACTGTCGCTTAAGGATGAGAACGGGGAACTCCATCACTATAACAAAAACCATCTGATAAAGTATTATTCTGAGTTAAACGGAGATTCAAAGTTTGATAACATATTCTATAGTGAAGAAGAGGCAAGAATTGCCATTGATGGCTACAAGGAAGCCTTGATGGATGAAACGGGATATACCTATTATGCAGAAACTGTTACCATAACTCCTCAGCCACAGTTTTCATTTACCATGATAGACCAGAAGACAGGATATGTAAAAGCTGTTGTGGGAGGAAGAGGAGATAAGACAACAAACAGAGGACTGAACAGAATTAAGTCACCGAGACAGCCCGGTTCAACCTTTAAACCTGTTGCGGTGTATGCACCGTATATTGATGCAGGATACGGCGGACTTCAGACACCATTGTTTGACGAACCTTATGATTATTTTAACGGAACACCGGTTGTAAACTGGTACGGTTCCACATATAAGGATTATGTTTCACTCAGATATGCCATTGAGCAATCCATGAATGTAGTTGCTGTTAAGGCATTGACAGAGATGGGGGCAGAGACATCCTACGAATACCTCATAAACAATGGTTTTACAACCCTTGTAGATGAGAAAGTGGAGGATGGTATAGTGCTGTCAGATAAGACTCAGGCTATGGCTTTGGGAGGTCTTACTTATGGTGTAACTACTCTTGAGATGACAGCGGCTTATGCCACATTTGCCAATGCCGGAGTATATACGGAACCTGTGTTTTACTCAAAGGTTGTGGATCACGACGGAAATATTGTCATAGATAATACTGATCCGGCCAATCGACAGAGAAGGGTATTCAAGGAAACAACAGCATGGATGATGATGGAATCACTGAAATCAACCGTATATAATGGTATTGCCTGGGCATGTAAGCTGCCTTGCGGAGTTACAACAGCCGGAAAGACAGGAACAACCTCAAGTAACTATGATCTGTGGTTCTGTGGTATGACACCTTATTATACAGCATCCATATGGATGGGATATGATTCTAACGTAAGTCTCGGTGCATCAAGTGCCCACAAATATATATGGCGTGACATCATGAATGAAGTAGCCGTGATGGAGGAACAGGACAATTCAGTCACCTTCCCGTCAAGACCTGACGGTATAACAGGCGCAACAGTGTGTCAGATATCGGGTCTTTATCCAACGGAGGATTGTCCTACAATAACAGATTACTGTGCGGTGGATGCTCTTCCGGGAGAAAGATGTGAAGGACATGAATTTGTAGAAATTTGTGCTGACTCACATATGGTTGCATCACCAACCTGTCCAAACAGAGAAAAGTATCCTATCATAGAATACCAGAAAACAGAGAAAAAATTCCTTTTGGACGCTCCTGACGATGTGCCGGAGTATACGGATGAATATGCGGAAGCTATATGTACACTTCATCCGGAAGAAGGATTTACCATAACAGTTACATCCGGTGAGGGAGGAACCGTATCTCCGGCAGCAACCGTTACTGTTAAACCGGGAGAGAGTGCAACATTCTATATCACTCCTAATTCCGGATATAGTATACAGGATGTTCAGGTAAACGGCGTAAGTGTCGGAAAGGTTTCAAGTTATACATTTAGCAATGTAACTGCCAACGGAAGTATAAGCGTAACATTTACAAAAAATGCAGGTACTGATGTTACAGTGCCGCCTACAACAGAAACACCTGCTACACCTGAAGGCTAAAAAGAAAGAAGTCTGCAAGATAAATTAAATCATATCTTGCAGACTTTTTTTAGTTCATTGAATTTTCTGGTAGATACATGAAAAAGAGAATCGTTTTTTAATGTTATTGCACGATTTTCCGTATCGAAACTTTTTATGTGATTAATATTGATAATGGTTTCTCTTGAAATCTTAAAGAAACAGTCAGGCAATTTGGATGTCATATCACTCAGAGAACCTCTTGCCTGAGTAAGCTTAGTTCTGGTACATATTTCCAAAGTGTGTGGTATACTGGATACGGTTATGTAATACAAATCATTTGTATTAATATCCAGAGAACGGTTCTTGAGATTGATGGTAAAATAATCGGTACCAATCTTTTCACCTATGGTGCTGGAGTATCTGTCATTTGCAAGTTTAAGACAATCTTTGATCTGGGCTTTCATGGTAGCTGTATCACCCTTTAGTATATAGGCAAGAGGCTCAATCATGTACGAAAGGGTAAGTGGCATATATTCATTATATGCGGTTACAATCACAATAAATGCTCTTGGGTCGAACTGTCGTATCTGTCTTGCCAGTTCGATTCCGTTAATGCAGTTGTTTAAATCTACATCCAGAAAATACATATTTATTTTAGAGGCGGAAGCCTTTGCCTGATTCAGAACATCTGTAGGCGAAATCGTTGCAAGGGTGACCTTCATTTTATATTTGTTTTGTTTAATTTCTGTTTCTATGCTGGAGTATAACTGTGATAACTGTATTTGGTTATCATCACACAAGTAAATATTTAACATATATGAAAATCCTTTGCATAACTTTAATAATTATATATAAATTTCGAGTATCTGTAAAAATGTATCATCCTTATATTCTGTTGACAATAATATGTTGTCATAGTCATTGAGAATTGTATGGACGTTATGGAGCCCTAAACCTCTGTCTTTGCCCTTTGTGGAGACGTTTTTGTGATAAATCTCTGACAGTTCAATGACGGATTGGCTGGTTGGATTCTCTATAAGAATGGTAACCTCCGAAGAAGATTTTATGAAGGCTGTCCGGATATTTTTTTTATCCGGTGGCAGATTTTTAACTGCTTCAATGGCATTATCCAGAAAAATACCCATAATTCTTGTCAAATCAATTGGCTTGATTTTTATTTCATCTATAATCAGGTTTGTCTCCAGTGAAATAGTGATACCATATTTCTTTGCCTGTAATATCTTAAAATAAAGAATACTTTTTAATTCGGGTATTTTTATATCGGTAAGCTGTTCTATTTCGGGTTCACCTATATCAAGACTTTGAGCCTGAGGGATGAGATTGCCGTAATAGTAATTCTTTAAATCGGACATATTATCGGTGTCAATGTAATTTTTAATACTGTACATAACATTGGCAAAGTCGTGTTTAAAGCTTCTTATGGAGGAATACATATTTTCAATTTCCTCCGTATACTTTTGGAGATTATCCATCTCCCTTAGGGCAACCTGATTTTTAATATTCTTTTCAACAGTAAAGATTATAAAGAACAGCAACACTGCCGTACATATAAAAAACAAAAGGAAAAGCTTTCTGTTTGCGGTAGTAAGTTCCTTCGGAAAATTTAATTTCTGTTCATACGAAAAATTTATAACAAAAATAAGCACGCAAATTATAAGGAATGCAAGAAAACTAATCATTATACTTTTACAGGCATATATGTCAAAATTTTTCCAGTAACCGAAAATACGTTTTAAGGTTAAAAGCAGAATACAAAGGATAAGAAAAAAAGTAAGATTAAAAAATAAAAAATGCTTCGTTGAAACATAAAGTGTTGTCGGAGCAATCCCTGTAAAAAAACAATACATATCAAGGACGAAGTAATTGCAGCACACACCTATAATATAGCCCAGCAAAGCTGTAATCATATTAAGAATATGGGGTGAACTGAAAAGTCCAACGAAAAATATTGATAAAAATATACATACAAAGTTTGGCACATCAAAAAACAAACCCCAAAAACAAAGAAACATTATGAGAAAAATAAAGATTATTTTATTTCTTTTTGTAAATGGTTTTGTCAGTAAAAAGGTTTCCGGTACATAAAGTGCAAAAAAGTTGAATACATAGTTTAAAAATATTGGAAGAGTTATGTCCATATGTGTAGTCCTTTTTGTAATATTTTACTAAAAAATAGCATAATAAAAGGGGATGTGTCAATACAAAATAACGGAAAAACAGACATTCAGGACAAAAAAGTAACGCTCAGGACAAAAGTATTTACAAAATCCCCATTGTTGATAAAATTAAAGTATAAAATCACGAAAGGGGAAGAATATGAACCAAAGAATCGCCGATATGGTAACCGCTTGGAGTTTGGGCGCTGATGTTGATAAAAACAGCGACAGATTCCAGATAGTAAGTTACGGTATTCTTTTAATGATTGAGACAATTTACAAAGTAATGGTTCTTATGATACTTGGGGCGATAATAGGTGCGTTTCCGGAAACTTTGGCATTTTTAACCGGTTTTTCAGGGCTGAGGAAAAATGCAGGCGGTATACATATGAAAACCAGTACTGGCTGTATGCTGAGTGTGGTATTTCTATGGTTCATCACCATACGCTGTTCTACGACTTATATTTTTTCCTGGTTATATGTGGTTTTATTTTTTGTTACTTTAGTCCTGGTTGCCATATATGCACCGTGCGATACTGCAAATAATCCCATAACGGATATAAAATTGAGAAAACAAAAGAAAATTAATGCGATTGCATATGTTCTGGTTATCTCAGTATTCGCCTATTGCATAGGGTATGCGGGTTATGAACATATTCGCATTGCGTTGGTGGTGGCTATGGCACTTGAAGGTGTAACAATAATTCATAAGAGAAAGGAGAAGAAGTTATGAAGTTAAAAGAAATTATTGCAAATGTTGGGGACAAAACAGCAAGGGAGACATATGGCAAAAGTATTCCTACTTTTATTTATGAGCCAAAGGTACCACAGGCTCTTAAGAACAGTGTAGAAGCAAAGAAGGAAACAAAGTAGTTGCAGCGTACTGAAAGAAGAGGTTGTCGCACTAAGTAATTAGTGCGAGACTTCTTTTTTTCAAGTATTCAACATTAACAGGAGAGAATAATATGGACGACAATTCACTAATCAATAACAATACATATTACCTTTGGATGTATGATACAAAAAATGAACCGAAATCCAAATGGTTTTTATGGTTGGTGCTTTCTTTTGTATTTATGTTTGTAAGTGTATTTTTATTTTTGGAACTGGACAGAAGAGGAATATCTCTTGGGAAAGTTGGAGTGACGTTATCATTTTTTGCTTTTATGGTAATTATTATAGCTATTGCATTTATAAAGATAAATTTTCAAAAGAAAAAGGAAGAAATGATAAATGCTTATGTGTTGTTTAGTTATGGGCGGTTATATAAAATAAATATGTGGTCATATAATTTTTTACAATATACAGGATTGTAAGCATATCAGGAGAGGATTGTTACTGCTACATCAAGGGGAATTATGAAAACTTTTATAAATGAAAATAATCGTAGAACTATAATAAATACGGTGAGAAATAATAATATAATTGCTCGTATTATTGCAAACGGACATATTGATATAGTTGCAGAACCCATAGATTATGTGACGGGATAGCAGGAACAGAAAAAGAGTATACAGTTGTTTTATTCATTTTTTGTCAATGGTAAGCAAAAAAATTCATTATTAGAGATATACGATAAGTGTTTCTTCCGTTTATTGGATATTTATTGAATGGTGCAAATGAAAGAAATTT
>CAZKMB010000010.1:0-52838 GCA_964553965.1 uncultured Bacteroides sp.
ATATATAAATATTTTATTAGATAAAACAACCTTATTATAAGATATTCTAAAGCGGTTTCTTTGTCAATAAAAAAAAGAAAACAGAGATAACCATTTTTTTGATTATCTCTGTTATATGCGGTCTTTTTAATTATATTAAAAATCCAAGTATCTCATTGCTTCTTGCCACAAAGGCAGTCATTGCCTCAGGGCTAAGCGGCTTATTTGCAAGCACAGCTAAGTCGTAAAGCTGACAGCAAATCTTGTCTGCATGCTCACCATCCGGATTGTCAAGGACATACTTAACAAGCTTGTTTGATGCGTTAAGAACTAAGGTTTCACCCTCGCCTCCAAACATTGACGCATCCATAGCTCCGCCCATACTGTACGCCTTCATCATCTCTATCATACGTCTTTGCTCCTCTGAGAGGGTAAGCATGGATGATATAGCTTCATTCTTAAGATTTTCTACCTTAACAACCAGCTTATCGTTACCGGTAGCTTTCTTAAACTTCTCGGAAAGCTTATCTGTGTACTCCTTAATCACTTCCTCTGAAAGTGCCTCTCCTACAAAATTATCTGAAAGGTCTGCATCTATACGAAGGAACTTAACATTTTCATTCTTTGACTCAAGATGAGTGATATACGGATTATCAATGTTGTGTACAAGGTACACTGCATCCATACCCTCTTCCTTGAACATATTGATGTACTGTGATTGTGCCTGTTCATCCGAAACATAGAAAACCTTATTTTCATATTTTTCTTTTCCTGCCTCCAGATACTCCGGAAGAGTCAGATATTTGCCTTCAAGATTCTTAAAGAGCATATAATCTGTCATCTTATCACAGAATTTCTCATCCTTTAAGCAACCAAACTTAATAAATGGGCTTATATCATCCCAGTACTTCTCATAGTTTTCCTTGTCGGTCTTACACATTCCGGACAGCTTGTCAGCTACCTTCTTTGTAATATAATCTGAAATCTTCTTTACAAAACCATCGTTCTGCAAAGCACTTCTTGATACGTTAAGCGGAAGGTCCGGACAGTCAATTACACCCTTGAGGAGTAAGAGGAACTCCGGAATAACTTCCTTTATATTATCAGCGATAAACACCTGACTGTTATATAACTTAATGGTTCCCTCAAGCTGATCATACTGTGTATTAATCTTAGGAAAATAAAGAATACCCTTTAAATTAAACGGATAATCCATATTGAGGTGAATCCAGAAGAGCGGCTTCTTAAAATCAAGGAATACCTTCTGATAGAAGTCAATATACTCTTCTTCCGTACAATCCTTAGGATTCTTCATCCAAAGTGGATTGGTGTCATTCAAAGGCTTTGGAGTATCATCCTTATCATCATCCTTATTCTCATCCTTGGCATCATCCTCTTCCATCTTATCCTCATTGATAAAATAAATGTTATATGGCATAAATGCGCAATACTTTTGAATTACTTCTTTTATCCTGTACTCATTTGCAAATTCACAGCAATCTTCGTTAAGATAAAGTGTGATAGCTGTTCCTCTTACATCATCATCGCTCTCTGACATTGTATAGTCTGTTCCGCCATCACATTCCCAAAATACCGGTTTTGCATCTTTTTGATATGAACATGTTTCAATGGTAACCTTATCTGCTACCATAAATGCAGAATAAAAGCCAAGGCCAAAATGTCCTATAATCTGATCATCATTAGTCTTATCCTTATATTTATTGATAAAATCCGTAGCACCGGAAAAGGCAATCTGGTTAATATACTTGTCAACTTCCTCAGCCGTCATACCAATTCCGTTATCCACAAATGTAAGAGTCTTATCCTTCGCTGAGGCATAAACCTCAATCTTATATTCTTCCCCTTCTGTCTCCTCGAAATCTCCCATGAGAGCAAGCTTTTTCAGTTTTGTAATCGCATCACATCCATTTGATATAAGCTCTCTGATAAAAATGTCGTGGTCTGAATACAACCACTTTTTGATTATAGGAAATATATTTTCACTATTAATTGATAAGCTTCCCTGTTTTTCCATCTTAAAATCAACCTCCTTGAGTAACATAAAAGAATTATCAATTGTTCTATGTTAAGTATAATAATACTATCATCACTCAATGTCAAGAAAAAAATTAGCACTCATTTAAAACGAGTGCTAATAAAGTAATATTTTCTGTATTATATATAGTATTTTTCAACTGTATCATCCCACAAGTGTTCCAGAGTTTTATCCATAGTAAAAACCTTCAGTGAAGTTCCTGTAGTTACAAGAAGTTTTCCGTCTTCGTAATAGATATTCATGGAAAGGTTTACCACATCCTCCGGTCTCATTGCCAGATTATTCATCTCTATGATACGTTCTATGTTATCTCTGTTAAACATAAGGATTATCTTCAAACTTAACGGAAGTCTTTTACCCTTAATCAATTCAAACACGGTATGTTTTACCTCTCCCCAGTTTATATAATCATATATTCCGTTCCTCTCCTCATCTGTATCGAAAAAATCTTTGTTTACTTTTCCGCTTATATAGTAATTCAGAGATGTCTTAAGTCTTATCTCATACAGATAAAAACTGTCATATTTTTCATTGACAAGAAGATCATTCATAAACCCTTTTATGTCTTCCAATTCAAAATTTTTCATACCGTCCTCCTAATGAGTCTGATTTAGATATATTGTAACCATATGGTCATTTCCATAGGAGTCAACAGTATATTCAAAGGAATTGATTCCCTGTACTCCAAAAATTTGCTGCCAGTCGAAATCTTTTTCATCAAAATCAGTCACAACAGCCTCCACAGTACCCGTGATATTCCTAAGTGCCGTATTCTCCACTATGTCAAAAATGCCATCCTCATCAGTAATCAAATCATTATACTCGTAGTAATTGTATGACATACTTGAACAATCCTCATATATTCCATCTTCCCATTTATGTGTATCATCCATAATGTCATCTGTCACATTAAAATATGTATGACCGGAATAATATCCCCTGTCCGGAAGGGGATCATTCCATGTAGCATCAACCTGATACCACTGTCCGTCAAGACAAACTGCGTTCCATGCGTGAAGCTCCCAATTGCCCTCTGAGCAGGCCTCCCCTACCATAATGTAATTTTCCACATCCACACAGCTTAACAAAAGTGCCATAGCCTCTGCATATCCGTTACACACAGCTTTTCCCTGAACCAAAACACCGTATGCCCTGTAAGCATATTCCTGGGAGTAATCCACATATCCATACTGACAGTTTTTCACAATATAATCGTGAATAGCCAGTTCTTTTTCATAATCAGTCATACCGGGCTCAATAATTTCATCTATTACCTCCACGGTTTTGTCATATAATTTATATGCGTTAGGTCTGTCACTCGGAATATCCTTGTTATACTTGTATTTCTGAATAACATAATAATTATCCGATATGGCATATTTAAATTGAACCCTCATACCACCGTGAATTTTTTCAAGAACAGAATACTGCTCAACAACTCCGTTTGTGCTGCAAACATAATCATTAATTGATGTAAGTTCATCCTCTGAAATACCGGTTATGTAAAATGTTCCCTTTTCCCTGCCGTCATCAATATCTTCACCTACCATGACGGACAACTCTGCAACATTATATGCCGTTCTGTCCTCATTAAAATGAGCTCCGATAGACCATCCGTAAAAATAGGCAATAAAAATCACAATTACCACCAGTATGGGTACTACAATATATGCCTTTCCCTTATTGTTCATTTTTTTACTCCTCTTGTTCATCCTTATCATTTTCTTCGTCCTTTGATTTTGAGGATTTACCTGTCATCACAAGCACAACCATAAGGACTATGGATATAATAAGGCAGACTGCCACAAGTAATGGTCTGCTGTTGTCCCCTGTTACAGCAGTAAGCAATGTCATATATTTTAGCATAATAAACCTCCATAAGTATAAATATTTTAAAATCTCCTACAATATATTTTAATTGAATACTCTTTTATTATCAACCATTTTATTATTTTTCCTTGAAGCAATCATCAATCTGTTGTACAATATCTGTTTAGAATATTTATTAATAAGAATGAGAGGTACATAATATGGCACAGCTTTGGGGCGGTCGATTCACCAAAGAAACAGATAAATTAGTATATAACTTTAACGCATCCATATCCTTTGATCAAAAGTTCTATAAACAGGATATCCGTGGCAGCATAGCCCATGTTACAATGCTGGCAGCCTGCGGTATTCTTACCGACGAAGAAAAGGATCAGATTATATGCGGACTTGAGGGTATTCTTGCCGATGTTGAGGCAGGTACTCTTGTAATTACCGATACATATGAAGATATTCACAGTTTCGTTGAAGCCAATCTTATTGACAGAATTGGCGATGTGGGAAAAAAGCTTCACACCGGACGTTCAAGAAATGATCAGGTTGCACTGGATATGAGACTTTACACCAGAGATGAATTGCTTGAGGTCAGAAAACTTGTTGTAAATCTCATCAAAGTTTTACATCAGCTTATGAAAGACAACACTGATACATATATGCCGGGATTTACCCACCTTCAAAAAGCACAGCCCGTTACATTTGCGCATCATGTCGGTGCCTATATAGAGATGTTTAAACGGGATTACAGCAGACTTTCTGACATATATGACAGAATGAATTACTGTCCTCTCGGAGCAGGTGCCTTAGCCGGCACAACATATCCTCTGGATCGTAATCTGACTGCTTCTCTTCTTGATTTCAACGGTCCAACTCTCAACAGTATGGATTCTGTATCTGACAGAGATTATGTTATTGAAATGCTCTCAGCATTTTCAACCATTATGATGCATCTCTCTCGCTTTTCTGAGGAGATAATCATTTGGAATTCCAATGAATATCAATTTGTTGAGCTTGATGATGCGTACAGTACCGGAAGCTCCATAATGCCTCAGAAGAAAAATCCGGATATTGCGGAGCTTGTTCGCGGAAAAACAGGACGTGTGTATGCAGCTCTCACATCCATTCTGACAACCATGAAGGGTATTCCTCTTGCATATAACAAGGATATGCAGGAAGACAAAGAACTTACTTTCGATGCCATTGATACGGTAAAAGGCTGTCTTGCTCTGTTTACGGGTATGATATCAACTATGAAACTCAACAAATCCGTTATGAAAAAAAGTGCCATGAACGGATTTACAAATGCAACAGATGCAGCAGACTACCTTGTTAATCACGGTGTACCATTCAGGGATGCTCACGGAATTGTCGGTCAGCTCGTCCTTTATTGTCTGGAAAAAAATATATCTTTACTGGACATGTCACTGGATGAATATAAGGCTATAAGCCCGGTATTTGAGGAGGATATCTATCAGGCAATCAGTCTGGAGGAATGTGTCAACAAGCGTAACACAATCGGAGCACCCGGCAGGGATGCAATCCAAGAAGTCATATCAATTAACGAAAAATATATCAGTTTAATCGAAGAATAAGAGGTGTTCTGCTATGAATAATACTAAAAAAGCCCAATATGAGCTTGCTACAAAGATGCTTAAAGGTAAAATAGATGTGGATGAGGTTGTCCTTATGTCAGGTCTGACCACCCGGGAGGTAGAGGCTTTAAAGGAAGAGGTACTCCCCCACAACTCTGAAATTGAAATGTTAAAAAATCTTGATAACGTTGATTTAAATATCGGAGAAATTCTTTTTGATAATCTTCCTGCTGAGGACGAGCTTGAAGGTTTTCCAAAATAGAATCCCTCTGAGTACCTTAAATCCATAATATGCCATATCTTTAATTGAATAGAATAACCCTCAAATGTAAATCCTTAACAGTATAGTGATATACTTGAGGAGGAACTTTTTATGGCACCTACTAAGGTTATGATTTGTGGGGTTAACACTGCTAAGCTTCCTTTACTGAGTGATGATGAAAAGGAAGCTTTATTTGAACGTATAGATAAAGGTGATTTAAGTGCACGTGAAGAGTTTATTCAAGGTAACTTAAGATTAGTTTTAAGCGTAATCCAACGTTTCTCAGGTACAAATCCTGAAAGTGCTGATGATTTATTTCAAGTGGGGTGCATAGGCCTTATCAAGGCTCTGGATAACTTCGACAGGAGCTTAAATGTCAAATTCTCAACATACGCAGTACCAATGATTATAGGAGAATGCAGACGTTATATGCGCGACAACAACGCAATCCGGGTTTCCCGTTCTTTAAGGGATATCGCATACAAAGCGATTTACGCAAGAGATATATTGACCAAACAACTTGACCGTGAACCTACAATTGAAGAAATAGCAGAGGAAATCCATATTCCAAAAGAAGATATTGTCAACGCAATGGACGCCATTGCTACCCCCATGTCCCTTTATGAACCTGTTTATCAGGAGGGACAGGATGTTCTTTATCTGATGGATCAGGTTAGTGACAAAAAAAACAAGGAAGACAACTGGTTAGAAAATATTTCTCTCAGAGAAGCCATGAAAAAGCTGGACGAACGTGAATATAACATCATTAAACTTCGCTTTTTTGAGGGCAAAACCCAGACAGAGGTAGCGAACGAGATATCCATATCCCAGGCTCAGGTTAGCAGGCTTGAAAAAAACGCCCTTAAAGTTATGCGTAACTACCTCAAATGATAACTTTAAATATATAATACCGGATAATCCGGAGCATTTGTGAAAAAATGGGGACTATATCAACAGCCCCCATTTTTTATGCACCTTCAATTGCTTTTTCGATTGTTTCAACGGTAGATTTTTTTCCGTAATTTTCAACGTCCATTCGGCTCTTAGCCATATGGGTTAAATTTCCGTTTCCGCTTATGCAGCCTCCCTGACATGCCATACCTTCCATAAAATTGCCGTCCAAAATATTTTTTCTAAGCTTTAAGAGTGCTATCTTGCAGGCTTCTATGCCGTCACATACCACCGGTTTAACCTCAAATTCCTCACCGATACCCTGTTCTTTTGCACCTTCTTTTACAGCTTCGGAGAGTCCTCCTGTGCGAGCAAAAATACGTCCGAAATACGATGAACTGTCCAAATTTGTTTCCTCAAGGGTTGTTATATCAATATCTTTGCTGTCGTAGAGAGCCTGAAGCTCTTCAAATGTGAGTACACAATCTATATATGGTGCAACCGTATCTTTTTTCATTTCCATCTTCTTTGCAGTACATGGTCCGATAAAGACAACCTTTGCAGTTGAATCACTTTCCTTAATATGTTTTCCTATCATAGCCATAGGCGAAAGGGTAGATGATACAAAGCCAAGCATATCCGGAAAATTTTTGGCAACATAGGATACAAATGCAGGGCAACAGGAACTGGTAAGAATACCCTTTTCTTTCAACTCTTCTGTCTCTTTCCATGTAACCATATCAGCTCCCAGAGCTACCTCAACAACTTCATCAAATCCTATCTCTTTAAGTCCGGTAACTACCTGTCCTAACTTTGCATAGTTAAACTGGCTGGCTATAGCCGGAGCAATCGCAGCATAAGTCTTGTATTTCTTTCCGCCGTCACTGCCCTTTATCAGATTTACCGCATCTAATATAAATGATTTATCATTTATGGCACCAAACGGACACTGATATACACAAGCTCCGCAGGATACACATTTATCATTATCTATCTTTGCAGAGTGATCCTCATTCATGGTTATTGCACCAATTTTACATGCCTGCTGACATGGTCTTTTGTAATCCATGATGGCACTGTATGGGCACACCTTTGCACAGGCGCCACATTCCTTACATTTACTCTTATCTATGTGTGCTTTCTGATGTTCATCAATTGTTATTGCACCAAATTTACATGCATCGGCACATCTGTGTGCAAGACATCCCCTGCATGTGCGTGTTACCTCATAGCCGCCTACAGGACATTCATCACAGGCTATCTCTATAACCTCTATGACATTATCATTTGACTTATCGCCACCCATGGCAAGCTTTACACGTTCTGATACAATTGCCTTTTCTTTATATATACAACATCTCATAGTTGGTTTTTTCCCCGGAACAATGATATCCGGAATTTCCAATATACCTTCAAGGAGTGTATCATTCCATGCCATTCTTGCAGTTTCTCTTAACACTCTGTATTTTAAATCCTGTATTCTGGTATCAAATTTTCTCATTAGATTTAATACTCCTTCTCAAGCATTCCTTCTTTAACTTTGTATAATTCCATAGATAAATCCACGTAATGGATATGAGGATTTTCATATCGCTGTTCTTCTTCCCAAACCTGATTTTTCAACTGATATGCTACATATTCTTTTATCTCGTCAAGTTTCGGTTTTTCATACACAAGTTTTCCGTCCTTGAATATGGTTACCTGCATATCTTTTATTTCAACATCCGAAAAATACATTTTCTTCCATGGTTTTACCGGATCCACGTAGGGATATGGTTTTGATACATCAACCTTTTCATCATAAAGAGTCAGCAAATCAGCCAATGCATATCCGGTTTCCTTACTGAATATCCTCCAAAGTTTCTTTCGACCCGGATTTGTAATTTTTTCTACATTCTCAGATATTTTAATCTTAGGAATAAAGTCGCCATCATCATTTTTTACGGCAACAAGCTTATAAACTCCGCCAAAGACCGGGTCAGATTTTGATGTAATCATACGCTCACCCACTCCGTATGAATCAATTTTCGCACCCTGCTTCTGCAATGATTTTATAAGAAATTCATCTATACTGTTTGACACTACTATCTTGCAATCATTCATACCCTCAGCATCAAGGATTTTTCTCAACTTCTTTGAAAAATAAGCCAAATCGCCACTGTCAATTCTGACACCTTTAAGACGTTTTCCCATTGGCCACAAAACATCCTTAGCCACTTTTATGGCATTTTTTATACCACTTTTTAATATATCATAGGTATCTATAAGCAATGTACAACTGTCGGGATACACCTCTGCATATGCCTTAAAAGCATCATACTCTGAATCAAAAAACTGTATCCAGCTATGCGCCATGGTTCCCACAGCCGGTATTCCGTATTCTTCATCCGCCATAACCGTAGCTGTAGAACCAACACCACCTATATAAGCTGCTCTTGCCCCAAGCACAGCAGCATCAGGACCGTGAGCTCTTCTTGCACCGAACTCCATAACCAGAGAGCCATCATCTCCTGCAGCCCTGCATATACGTGATGCTTTTGTGGCAATAAGTGACTGGAAATTAATTGTAAGAAGAAGCATGGTCTCTATAAGCTGTGCTTCTATAACAGGAGCTGTCACGGTTATCATAGGAGTGTTAGGATAACATATTGTACCCTCAGGAACCGCTTCAATTGTTCCCGTAAATTTAAAATCTGCAAGATATTTCAGAAATTCTTCGGAAAACTGTCCCTTGCTTCTCAAATATTTTATGTCGTCATTATTAAATTTCATATCCGATATATAATCTATAAGCTGCTCTAATCCGGCGGAAACCACAAAACCGCCATTGTCCGGATTTTTTCTGTAAAACATATCAAATGTTACAATTTTATCCTTGAAGCCCTTTACAAAATAACCATTTGACATGGTAAGTTCGTAATAATCCATGAGCATAGTCAAGTTTCTCATTATAACAGCACCAACCTTTCTACATCATCAGGTGTATCGGCAAATACCACTGCACCCTTTTCTATCAAAAAATCCTTATCTCTGAATCCCCATAAAACAGATATACAATCTAATCCTGCATTTTTCGCTGTTTCCAAATCCACATCAGAATCACCTACATAAACAGTCTCTTCCGCCGTACTTCCCAACTTTTCCAGTGCCAGAAAGCATGAGTCCGGTGCAGGTTTTCTCTTCAATTCAGGCATATCACCTATAGCGATTTCTATATCTTTAAAGAACTCATCCCTGAGTGCAATAACTCCGCTGTGTATTTTGTTGGAAACTATCGCCATCTTTATCCCTTTTGCCTTAAGTCTTGCCATAAGCTCCCTGACTCCGTCATAAGGCTTTGTCTTATCCTGATTATGTTTTGCGTAATATTCTTTAAAATGTGCCAGTGTCTGTTCTATATCACAAGGTTCTGTGTTCTCCGGCACCGCCCTTTCAACAAGCTTTTTTATACCGTTTCCGACAAAGGCTCTTACTTCATATATATTTCTAACGGGATACCCCATAACGTTAAGAGCATAATTGACACTGTCTGTCAAATCCTCCAAAGTATTAAGAAGTGTTCCGTCTAAGTCAAATATAACTGTGCTGTATCCCATAAATGCCTCCGTGTTTAAGTTATAATCCATGATGATTATATCACTTATTTGTCTCAATTCCAACTGATTAAATATTCTTCTTGTAAAAAGGTTTATTTTTCTATATTATATAAAAAAACAAGAAAGACTACGTTTGTGAGGTTATTATGTCTTTAAAAGAGCAGAAAACATGCATTAACAACATATTGAAGCTTATACTCATTTTTTCGATGTATACTTTTTGCGTTTTGTGTGTTATCACAGGTATACTTTGCATTATATTTCCGGATTCATATATTTTATCTGTTATTCTCCCGATTCTTGTTATTATTTGCATGACAGATATTTTTATAAATATACACTTCAGAACCCAGGGAACAAAATTGATTAAAACGAAGTTAAAAACAGCTATGCATGAAGCTGATGTGGCTAATCAGGCGCGAAACACTTTCTTTGCCAACATCAGTCATGAGCTTAGAACACCAATCAATATAATTCAGGGCATGAATGAAATGATTATTCGTGAAAGTGATACCCCTATAGTAAAAGAATGTGCAACCAACTCATCCATAGCCGGCAAAAGTCTTGAACGCCTTCTGAATAACCTTATTATATATTCAAGAATCGGCACAGGTCTGTTTTCTGCCATGGATTTTCAGTTTAATCTATATGAATTTCTGTTGCGTTACACCGAGACAATGTCCGCCACAGCAAAACGGGATGGCTATGTTTTTAATTCATATGTAAATCCCAAGATATGTCGTGATACCATTGGTGACAATTCCTTGCTTGAACAGCTGTTAGACAATATTATGTCTATTCCTCTCATGAATAGCAAAAAAATCACAGAAAATATTTCATTTTCCTGGGAGGAACTGTCAGAGGAAAAAGGCAACCTGACTATTCATGTGGATTTTCCGGGATACTATGTAGACAACAAATCCCTTTATTACCTTTATGACGACAATCCGTCCGGCACAATCAGCAATGTTCAGGGAATTGATTTTAATTTTACAATGATAAGATATATTCTGGATGCCGTTAAGGGGTCTATAGAGGTAACCAACACCAGAGAAAAAGGCAACGACTACTATATAACTATCCCATATGCATTTAAGGCAGATAAAACTCACATAGAAAATGTATCATCCTCTCAGCACACAGTGCCAACTTTCACTGCACCTGATGCCCGTATTCTGGTTGTCGATGATCACAAACTGAATTTAGATGTTATAACCATGCTGTTAAACCGCACCGACATTCAAATTGATACAGCCCTAAATGGTTCTGATGCACTTGATCTTATTAAAAATCATCACTATCATATCATTCTTATAGATTATATGATGCCCGATATGAACGGAATAGAATTATTGGATAATATCAGACTTCATTACCCTGATATCTTTGAGAATACACCTATTTTTACTCTTTCAGCCAGCACCAACTCAGAGATAATTGAAAAGCTCAAAAATTCCGGTTTCAGAGATTTTATTCCCAAGCCGGTGGTTGGTGACGTACTTGAACATATAGTAAAAAATAATCTGCCGCAGAATCTTATTCACATAAATTATACCACAAATTGTAAATACAATTTCTCACCTGAAATCATAAGTGAGTTAAAGGATTTACTCAACCAATACGATATTTCCATAACAGAAGGATTAAAATACATGAGTGGAGACCTGATTCAATACTACACTGTTGCCAAACTAATTGACACCAACTATGAGAAAAAGAAGAACAATATAGCCAGACTGCGCGATGAAGGAAATTACAAGGATTTGGGTATAGCTGTTCACGCCCTCAAAGGAAATGCCCGTTTTGTCGGAGCACTCTCCCTGTACAATATTGCCATGAGTATAGAACTACGCGCCAGCCGCGGTGAAACAGATTTTGTTGATTTAGCCCTTCCTCTTTTATACCATCAATGGAAAAAAAGCTTTATTGGTATTCATAAATTTGTGGAAGAAGTTGAAAGCCGAGGTCTTATTACCGAGGATTATTATATCCAGGAGCAGGCAGACGAGGATAATTTTCTTGAAAAACTAATAGAATATACGGATAATTTTCAGCACAAGCCTGCCATCAAACTTATAGAACAGGTTTTAAAGCATAATTTCAGTTCTGAGATTGAAATGAATCTTAAGCAAGCTGCAGAATATCTGGATGAATTAGAATATGATAAAGCCATGGCCATATTTAAGGAGATGAAATAATGAACCAACCCTTTAGAGTTATGATAATTGATGATGACACTTCACTGCTTAAAACAGTTGAAAATCTTTTTATTGCACAAGGTTATATTGTAAGTCTTGCCAAATCAGGTAAGCAGGCACTAAACGCCCTAAGCATAGGAAATACCCCTGACTTAATTTTACTTGATATCGCCATGCCGGAAATGGACGGGTATGCAACCTTCAAAGAAATCAAGGCTCTTCAACCTAATGTTCCTGTCATTTTTCTCACAAGCATGGAAGATTTACAGGCGGAACTCACAGCTCTTGAGCTTGGTGCAATAGACTACATAACAAAGCCCTTTGTAACTGATATTCTTCTGGCACGCGTCAAAAATCATCTTGAACACGCAAGGATTATTCAAAAAGAAGCTGCCCAAACCGACACATTAAAAATAAGACTTGATGAAAATAAAATTGCAAAGATGCGGACAATCCTCACCGATGCCGAACTGGAAGTAGGAAAAATGATTGCCCTTGGCTATACTAACCAGGAAATTGCAGACGAATTAAACTATTCCTATAACTACGTTAAAAAACTTGCCTACCGCATCTTCGATAAACTAAACATAAGCAAACGACACGAGCTCCGCTGGTTCTTTGTAAACTAAATAATTACATGAACCACCCTTTATACATCCGGGCATCCCCACCCCGGTATTTGATATATAGGGCATGTCAAATACCGGGGTGGGGATGCCAGATACCTGAAGATTAGTTCATGTTAAGTAGTCTGCATTGCACGTTTTGCTCTCATACGTTGTGTAGGGTCCAGTATTTTCTTTCTGATTCGGATTGTCTTAGGTGTTATTTCAAGAAGTTCATCCGTATCTATAAAATCAAGTGCCTGCTCAAGACTGAGGATTTTTGGCGGAGTAAGCTTTAAGGCATCATCTGAACCTGATGCTCTTGTATTGGTAAGCTGCTTTCTTTTGCATACATTAACCTCTATGTCCTCAGAACGTCCGCACTGTCCAACAACCATACCTCCATACACCTGCTCGCCTGCTCCAATAAAAAGAGTTCCTCTTTCCTGAGCATTAAAGAGACCATATGTGATGGACTCACCTGACTCATATGCAATAAGAGAACCCTGACTTCTGTAATTCATGTCCCCTTTATATAAATCATATCCATCAAAAATAGTGTTGAGAATACCATTACCCTTTGTGGCAGTCATAAAGTCACCTCTGAAACCGATGAGACCTCTTGAAGGTATACTGAACTCAAGACGGGTATTTCCATTTCCTGTAGGAGCCATACCCTGAAGTTCGCCTTTACGGTTATTGAGCATGTTTATGACCGTACCGGAAAACTCATCCGGAACATCTATCACTGCAATTTCAAATGGCTCAAGTCTTTTGCCTTTCTCATCTTCTTTATAGATAACCTCTGCTTTGCTGACAGCAAACTCATATCCCTCTCTTCTCATATTTTCGATGAGTACAGAAAGATGAAGTTCTCCTCGACCAGAAACTTTGAAACTCTCTGTGGTATCTGTTTCTTCTACACGAAGTGATACATCAGTATTAAGTTCCCTGAAAAGTCTGTCCCTGATATGTCTTGATGTAACATACTTTCCTTCTTTTCCTGCAAGAGGTGAGTCATTTACCATAAAGTGCATAGCTATTGTAGGTTCTGAAATTTTCTGGAAAGGTATTGCCTCAGGGTTTTCAGGTGAACATATGGTATCTCCTATATGAAGCTCTGCTATACCTGATATGGCAACTATGGAGCCAATACCAGCCTCTGAAACCTCAACCTTATTAAGTCCCTCAAACTCGTATAACTTACCAATTTTTACCTTAACTTTTTTATCCGGCTCATGGGCATTTACTATAACAGCCTCCTGATTAAGCTTAATTGTTCCGTTGTCTACCTTACCTACACCTATTCTTCCCACATATTCATTATAATCTATGGTACTTATCAGAATCTGTGTTCCTGCATCAGGATCACCTGTAGGAGCAGGTATATGTTTAATTATTGTTTCAAACAAAGGCTTCATATCTGTTCCCGGCTCATCAGCAGAATAGGATGCTATACCCGCCTTAGCTGATGCGTATATAAACGGGCTGTCAAGCTGCTTATCATTTGCATCAAGTTCAAGAAAGAGTTCCAAAACTTCCTCCTCAACCTCTGCCGGTCTTGCCTCCGGCCTGTCTATTTTGTTAACACATACTATAACGTTTAAGTCTAATTCTAATGCTTTTTTCAGAACAAACTTAGTCTGTGGCATAGCTCCTTCAAAAGCATCAACAACTAAAATTACTCCATCCACCATTTTAAGAACACGTTCAACCTCACCGCCAAAATCTGCATGTCCAGGAGTATCTATAATGTTTATCTTTGTTGTTCCGTAGGTAACCGCAGTATTTTTTGAGAGTATTGTTATACCTCTTTCTCTCTCAATATCATTGGAGTCCATTACTCTTTCAGCAACCTCCTGATTTTCACGAAATACACCACTTTGCTTTAAAAGCTCGTCAACAAGTGTTGTTTTACCATGATCGACATGGGCAATTATAGCTACATTTCTAACGTCTTCTCTCTTTGTTTTCATAACCAAACCTCTTTTTCATAACAAGCTAAATGCAATTCATCCTGTGATGAATTGCATCTGTTTCTTTTAAACTGTGTTATTGTAGCACAGTGTTAATCAGTTTTCAATAAAAAAATCATTATCAGTCTCAGATTAAGAAAGTCCGGCATCACATATGTGAAACCGGACCGTGTGTTATCAGCTGAATCTGTCAATTATATTTGATATTTTCTCTAAATTGCTAAGAGTATCATTTTTTGCTGCTGAAGAACCGGTTGCTCCGGATGAAGCATTTTCTGTCGGTGCTGACTCTCCGGCTGACTTAATATACTCTCCTATAACCGGTGCCATCCATATCTTTCCTGTACCTCTGTATACATTCACAAGTCCTTCACCGGAAACCGCTGAGCCAAGAAGGCTCTTTCCCGATTTTTCAACGGTAAATTCAAGGCTTCCCGACCACGCAATTGCCATGTTTCCGTCAATCTTCATGACATCATTTTGAAGGTTTATCTCGAATAATTCTTCCATAGGAACAATACTTTCCAGTGCAAATATTCCTGTTCCGTTAAGACTTAAATTGAATAATCCCTCTCGTCCGAATACCGCAGAACTGAGATTACTCCTTGCAACTACCTTCTGCTGAACGGTGTTGTCACATGCAAGGAAAAGACCATCATCCAAAACTACACTTCCGCCCCAGGAAGATAAGTCGCTTAAAAGTATATGTCTGTATGTTGGCTCAAGCATAACCTGTCCTGTTCCCTCATAAACCGGCTTAACCGCACTCTCACCCGTTACGGCTCCGCTCACCATCTTACCAAGGAAATTACCTACACCTTTTACACCGGAATTTGTTGACACACCGCCGCTCATCCACTGCATGGCACCAGCCTGAACAGTATAACCATTGCCATTTAAGTTGAGCAAAAGCTGACGTTTATTAATATTCATTTGCGCACAGTAATACTCGGTCTTTGATGTGATTGAATTAACACTCATATCTTTTATATATTCTATAACCTGCATACCGCCAAGCTGAGAGTTTACCTGCATATTTTCTGAGCTTAACAAATTGCTATATACCATGTCTCAATACCTCCTATGCTGTAGGCGCCATAAGAATAGAACCTGTACCACGATATACATTTACAAAGCCCTCTCCTGATACAGCAGAGCCAAGCAAACTCTTTCCTGACTTTTCTACTGTGAATTCAAGACTTCCTGACCATGCAATCGCCATGTTTCCATCAATCTTAACCACATCATTCTGAAGATTGAACTGAATAAGTTCCTGCTGAGGCACAGGACTCTCAAGAACTGCAATACCCTGACCCATAAGCATGGTGTTAAATAAACCTTCTTTACCCAAAACAGCAGAGCTCAAATTACTTCTTGCTGTTACTTTCTGCTGTACGGTGCTGTCGCAGGCGAGGAAAAGACCATCATCAAGAACGATTGAACCCCACTGTGCCACATCAACCATGATAATATGCTTATATGTAGGCTCTAACATAAGTAAACCCTGTCCTGAATACTCAGGTTTAACGGCAGTTTCACCTGTAACTGCTCCGCCTACCATCTTGCCGAGGAAATTTCCCACTCCCTTAACACCTGATGACATAGAAACATTTCCTAACATCCATTGCATGGCACCGGCCTGTACTGTGCATCCTGTGTTGTTAAGTTCAACCAATACCTGTCTTTTTCTCACATTCATGGCAGATGCAAAATAAGCTGTCTCCGCTGAATAAGGAGATACGGATAAATCCTTCTCATGTTCAAAAACTCTGTACTGGCCCAACTGATTGATACATTTCATATTGTTATTGTCGTAAAAATTATTTAACTGAAACATTTTTCCCCTCCATAATCTTTATAAAAATTTATATATTTTACATACATGACATTATTATATCATATGCCATATATTTTGTCATTTATGATTTAAGTTAACAAGTCATATATATAATTATAACGTAGCAATTTTGAACCATTTCCACTAATGTGCAAATTGTGCATTATACAAGGTGTAATAGAAGCCCTGTCTTTTTAATAATTCTTTATGTGAGCCCTGTTCTATTATGTGACCGTCCTTCATAACCAGAATTATGTCAGCCTCCTTTATTGTAGACAATCTGTGAGCTACAATAAAGCTGGTTCTTCCCTTCATCATTTTGTTGAATGCTTTCTGTATACGGATCTCAGTCATAGTGTCTATTGATGATGTTGCCTCATCCAATATGAGCATAGGCGGTAAAAGAAGCATAACCCTTGTTATACAAAGGAGCTGTTTCTGTCCCTGAGAAAGATTTCCTCCATCCTCAGTTATGACCGTATCGTATCCATCAGGCAGTCTCTTTATAAAACTGTGGGCGTGAGCCTTCTTTGCAGCCTCAATTATCTCCTCATCTGTAGCATCCGGGTTTCCGTATGCTATATTTTCTTTTATGGTACCTGACTTGAGCCATGTTTCCTGAAGTACCATACCATAGTTTTCTCTCAGACTCTTTCTTGTCATCTGTCTTATATCAGTACCGTCAACCTTTATACAACCTGTATTCACGTCATAAAATCTCATAAGAAGATTTATAAGGGTACTCTTTCCGCAACCGGTAGGTCCAACTATGGCAACTCTCATTCCCGACTTTACATTGAGGTTGAGATTTTTTATAAGTTCTTTCTCCGGCACATAAGAAAAGTCTACATTTTCTATGTTGATGTCTCCATTGGCATCAGACAGCACCACACTATCCGAAATTTCTGCAGTTTCAGGCTTTTCGTCCATCAATTCAAACACCCTGCCTGCACAGGCAAGTGCATTCTGAAGTTCCGTAATAACGTTTGATATCTCGTTAAATGGTTTTGTATACTGGTTCGCATAGCTCAAAAAGCAGGTGAGCTGACCTACCGTAAGTTTTCCCGATATAGTCAGAAAAGCTCCTATGATACCTACAGCTGTATACACAACACTATTTACAAATCTTGTACACGGATTGGTGAGGGATGAATAGAATGTAGCATTCATACTATCCTTTTCCAATGTATTATTTATATCCTCAAAACGGTTTAATGCATCATCTTCATATCCAAATGCCTGAACTATCTTCTGCTGCCCTATCATCTCATCCACAAGAGCGGTAAGCTCTCCTCTTGACTCTGACTGGCTTCTGAATAAATTATATGTCCTCTTTGCAATAAATGATGCGACAAAAAGGGAAACAGGCGTAAGCACGACAACTATCAATGCAATGGATACATTTATATATATCATAAAAGCAAGCGTTCCCACTATGGTTACAACACCGGTAAAAAGCTGTGTAAATCCCATTAAAAGGCCATCCGCAAACTGATCTATATCAGATACGATACGACTTACAATATCACCGTGCTTGTGGGAATCAATATATGAAAGAGGAAGACTTTCAAGGTGGTTAAACGCCTCTATCCTGATATCCTTTACAACGGAATATGTTATGTGATTATTTAAAACATTCATAATCCACTGTGTTATAACAGTCACAATCATAGCTGCAATAAATAGGGCTATATAATGTTTTACATTGTCAAAATTCACTTTTCCCGGTCCTAAGAGTTCATCTATTGCCTTACCGGTTATAATTGGTCCTACAAGCGTTGTTATAACTGAAATTGTTGCACATATAAAAGACAGTACAACGAAAAACAAATACTTTCTGATATACTTTAATACTCTGCTGACAGTACATTTGTTTGCAGTCTTTTTACTCATTTTCAGACACCTCCTCTTTGTTTTGTGAGGAACAAATTTCCTGATATACCGGACAATTCCTGAGTAGTTCTTCGTGAGTTCCTATACCCTCTATTTTTCCGTCATCAAGAACAACTATCTTATCCGCATACATTATTGACGATGAACGTTGGGAGACTATAAAAACTGTCATATTGTCAGTTTTTTCTTTTATAGCCTTCCTGAGTCCGGCATCCGTAGCATAATCCAAAGCGGAGGAACTGTCGTCAAGTATAAGTATCTCCGGTTTTTTTACCAGTGCTCTTGCAATCGTAAGACGTTGTTTCTGTCCTCCCGAAAGATTCTTTGCACCCTGATTCAGTCTGAATTTTATTCCGCCCTCTTTTTCGTCAACAAATTCTTTTGCCTGAGCAATTTCAAGAGCCGTTTCAATTTCGCTTTCCGTAGCATCCGCTTTTCCCCATCTCATATTGTCCTCTATGGTTCCTGAGAAAAGTACTGCCTTTTGAGGAACTATACCAATCTTATCGCGTAACTGTTCCTTTGGATAATCATTTACATTTACTCCGTCTATATATATAGCTCCTTCCGTACAATCGTAAAACCTCGGTATAAGATTGACGAATGAAGACTTACCCGATCCTGTTCCTCCTATTATTCCGATGGTATCTCCGCTGTTTACAGTAAGATTTATACCTTCTATGGATGTTTCCTTTGCATTTTTGTAGCAGAGTCCGGCATTAACAAACTGAATTTTTGGCGAGTCGGCAACAGCTTCAACCTTTTCATCCTTATATTGCTGCGAACTTTTAATATCAAAAACCGCTGAAAGTCTGTTTGCACACGCCACCGCCTTTGTCTCAATAATAATCAGATTTGCAAGTTTAACCAGTTCAACGAGTATCTGTGACATATAATTCACAAGAGCATAAACATCACCCTGTTCAAGAATACCAAGATCAACTCTTTCTGCTCCTTTCCAGACAAGAACTGCAATAGACAGATTTACAACTGCGTAGGTGAGCGGATTTAAAAATGTTGATATTCCGCCAACCACTAACTGCCATTTTGTAAGTTCTCTTGTTGACTCAGAAAATTGCTCTTTTTCATTTTCTTCCTGCCCAAACGCACGTATCACTCTTGCTCCGGCAAGGTTTTCCCTTGTCTGCAGCAACACTTTGTCAAGTCGACCCTGTACTTTCTTATACAAAGGTATGGAGACAAGCATAATTCCGAATACAATTACAATCA
Organism: uncultured Bacteroides sp.; assembly: GCA_964553965.1. Taxonomy (GTDB): domain Bacteria; phylum Bacillota; class Clostridia; order Lachnospirales; family Lachnospiraceae; genus Coprococcus_C. The sequence continues at coordinate 19,940 of CAZKMB010000010.1, forward strand.
ATACCGGAAGGGTTATCAAAAATACTTTTGCGGCTTTTGCATCGACGGTAAATGCCATAATCGTTGCGCCGAAAACAATAAATGGTGAACGCATAAACAATCTGAGAAACATATTTACACCTGTCTGAACCTGATTTACATCACTGGTCATACGGGTAATAAGTGTAGAGTTTCCCATTTCATCTATCTCGGTATAGGACAGAGTTTCAATATGCTTAAACAGATCATATCTCAGCTCTTTTCCAACTCCCATAGCTGTCTTTGCCGAAAAATACTGTGCTGTAACGGAACAGCCAAGACCAATCAGTCCCAGTGCTACCATCAGTAATCCCATTTTTATTATATAGGTTTTATCGTCATTTTTTATACCATTGTCTATTATCGCTGCCATGACAAGGGGAACCATAAGTTCAAAGCTTGCCTCCAGCATCTTAAATAACGGTGCCAATATGGCCTTTAGTTTGTAGTTTTTAAAATATTTCATTATCTGTTTCATTTTCCGTCTCCATTTTTATTTTTCACAGTAATTTATATTGTAAAATGTATTGACCCAATCTTATTTTTACATTAAACTATCATATACTGAATATGTAATTTTTTCAAGGAGGAATAATAAATGAGTGACAATTTTGACAATGAAGAGTTTGAAGAAGCAACTGTATCCATGACTCTTGATGACGGTACCCAGCTTGAATGTGACGTAGTTGCTATCTTTCCGGTAGGTGATCTGGATTATATTGCTCTTCTGCCAAACAAGCCTGTTGATGGTTATGACGAAAATGAAGTCTTTTTATATCGTTTTAAAGAAATTAACGGTGAGGATATAGACCTTTCCCAGATAGAATCTGAGGAGGAATATGAAGCTGTAGCTGATGCCTTCGATGAACTTTTAGACGAGGAAGAATTTAACGAACTTTCCACCGACGAACAATAAACCAAAGTGATATAAAAGGAAGCTGTCGCTTTAACGAATGAAATTTCGCGAAGCTACAGCTTCCTTTTTGCCTGTTTTGTGGATTTTCTGCATTTCTATTAGTATTTTAACAACATCTTTTTAAAAATAGGTCAACATCAAAAAGCTAAAGTTTTAAATACAACTTCTGATAAGATAGAAAAATCATCAAGTAGAAGCCTTCGTATTTTACGAAAAGGTAAAGAATTAAAGAACTACTGTTTTCCAACTATTAGAGAGGTAATGAAAGATAGAATCGTGAATAATTCTAAAAAAGATGCAATTTTTTGAAGAATTTATAGATAAGTTTATTTCTTGTGATACATATGATTATAGTGATGACGAATCAATTGCTGTTGAACGATGCACCATTTGGGGAGAGGCATTCAACAAAAGCAGAAACCTATGGATATCCTTTAACAAGCTCCACGGCATCCTCGGCTGTAACACCGTACACCTCCGTCAGTTTACTCACAATGTCATCGTTCGCCCAGCTTATGCTCCTGAAGGCTGTTATCATTCCAAAGATGCCTTCAGCTCTACCCTCAGCTCTACCCTCTGCTCTTCCGTCACTGATCATATCATCTATCGCCTTACACATATCGCATACCTCCTTATCCTTATCACTAAATTTACTAACCGCCCTGTCAAACCACGTGTGGTTTTTCAACAGCGTTCCTGTCGCTGTGGCTGCCTCATAACTCATGTTGCTGAAATATTCTTCATTATCCTTCATATAACTTCGCAATGCGTTTTTGTCTTCCTTGTATTGTAGCATGCCAAATATGATTTGTAAATCCGTTTTAAAAATGGAATAATCGGAGATATTTCCCGGATTGAACAGATTGATAGAATAGTTTGAAATATATCTTGACAGAATCTCAAAGTTCTCATCCGACAGCATTTCATTGTCAAAGTCGAACATATCATACAGGCTCGTGCTGCCATCCCAGTTGTCACCATAGTAAAATACTATCGGTATCACGGGATACAGCTTATCCTTTTTCCTGAAACTCTGTGGACAGTATGGCGAGCTCCGCCGTATCTTTCCACCTCATTCGCAAGCCAGAAAACCTTGTAACCTTTCTTCGTTTTCCCATGTTGTCCGGAAGAATCACACCGGATTCGTTATTAATAATCTCTAACTTATCCGCTTTGATAACCTGCGCTCCTTCAAACAGATACGCATTAAATAAATCCGCAAAACGTTCCCTGTCAGACAGATAATCCTTTAAGGAAACATCAGCTTTTCCCATAGGCACACGCCTCCTTCAAATATAATTTTTTATAAAATCTGCTTGAATCCCCGGCGAATATGCCAATCTGACAGAAGAAAATAAATTTTCTCAAGAAACATGAACAACAGAAATATTATATTTCTTGTCTGGGTCTGCCGGATTCATAGGGAATTTTACCTCTTTGAAATAGTATTCCGATTCTGTTATTTCCCCATCTTTCATAGCAGGGCGGTGTCCGGATATCGGTTTCCAAGTTCATAGTTTCGGATTGTGGATTCATTTAATCCGCATTTATCTACTAACTCCGTTGATCGATGCACCATTTTGGGAGGGTCATTCAACATAACATATTGTATATGATATGTCAACTAACAAGTTAGTATCCATATCTGTTAACTATTGTTGGGCAACCAAATTACTTCTAAATTAAATTTATATCATTATATTCTAAAATCTCACACAATTCCATCTCATCTATCCATCTATCTTGTTAACTGACGTAGCAGACTGATTTCCGGATTATTTGATGCTTTCAAAATGTGGCTGTCGCACTAAAGTTCACAGTAAAAGCTACAACCCCTTTTTTACTTATTAATAGAGCCAAAGGAAATTACTGTCTGTACTTATAAAATCAATGTTATTTATAAGAAGTACATCCTGTACCTCATTTTCCCGCGCAAATGCACTTACGCTGTCATGATAATATCTCAAGTCAACAACATATATTTCACTGTAATTGTCAGCGAGGAAAGGAAGCATACAATGTGCATATGAATCCTTAACAACAAGTAATTTACCGTTGTCACCTGCGGTTGCATTGCTCTCTATTTTAATTATTGAATGATTACCGTCAAGATATGTCGTATATTTATCTTTTATATTGAGATTATCCATATTATACAGACTGTCCGAGATTACTCCCTTATCAATATATTCCACAGCATACTCTCCTGATGGATTATTATATAAAATTATATCATCCGGCTTTTGTGTGAATGTCGGAACCTTTGAATACAATGTTCCATAAAATTCACTGCTTCCGACACTAATCTCGTAATCATCCTTATCTAATACGTTCAATGAGAGTTCGTCACACAGTTTTCTGTAACCGATGTATGCTCCGTTCATAGTCCAGTGGTGATCTGTTCTGTAATATATATATTCATCTTTTGCATTCATAAGCTCATCCGCACAATCAAAGAGATGTATTTTCTCAGATACACTGTCATACATATATGCCAGAGTTTCATTCTGATCGTAGTTAACCGCATATGAAGGAAGTTTTTCTTCATATATCATACAGGCATTCGGTATAACAAACCAGCTTATGTTTAAATCGGTATTTTCATTTGCAAAATCATTTACATAGTTAATATTTACCGACAACTGGTTATAGGGATTATTATATTTTGCAATCAACATATCATCTTCTGCAAAGAAAGTATCATTTATGAGGGTTTGACCCAATACCCTGTTTTCTATTATTCTTATCCTTACCAAAGTATCTTTCAATATAATCTGATCACTCATATACTCTTCAAAATCTTTAGAAAACTTTCCGGACAAAATATTATTTGCAGAAATTTCAGGAAATCCTGCAAGCACCCTGTTTTCCATCTGAGAAAACCCTCTGTCCTTTGCAATGACGGAGCCTATTGAAAAAAACATAAGGTATGCCAAAAAGGAAATACCAATTATCTTATTTTTCATAATCTGTAATGCCTCCTAAAATCTAAAGTATAAGAACGGATTAAATGCGTCACTTGCCAAAAATGCGGTGGACAAAACCAGTATTCCCAGTAATATAATCACCTCAGCCGCATCCATAATCTTTGATTTAGCGGATAATCTCTTCCATATTTTTTTAGGCAAAGCAGTTGATGCTATAAATGCTGTCACAAAGAAAATCCCATAGGAAATCAAATTAAACATTGTCATGTCACTGGTAAATTTCAATCCGTTTAAACCAAACATATTTGAAAGAGTATTTCCAAGCTTTGCTAAATCCTCATATGCAAATATTACCCAGCCGAGATTTATGAAAAACAAGGCATATATGCGCGAAATAACCGTAGGCAGCTTTTCCAGTTTTTTTCCGAGCCACAGTTTTTCAACCATAAGCAGTATAAAGTAATAAATTCCCCATATAAGATAGTTCCATGCCGCACCGTGCCATAATCCGGTAAGAATCCATACAATCAGTATATTTCGTATGGTTTTTATCTTGCCGTTGCGGTTACCTCCCAATGGAATATACACATAATCCCTGAACCATGTACTCAGGGAAATATGCCAACGTCGCCAGAACTCTGTTATACTCTTTGATATATACGGATAATTAAAGTTCTCTAAAAAATCAAAACCGAACATTTTTCCAAGACCTATAGCCATATCCGAATATCCCGAAAAATCAAAATATATTCTCAGCGTAAACGATATAGCACATATCCACGACATCAAAATCGTATTTTCCCCTTGGGAAAGTGATGAAAGTGTATCATATATCTCACTTGCTGTATTTGCGATGAGAACTTTTTTTCCGAGACCGATTATAAATCTCTTTGCACCCCTGCCAAAATTGTCCATAGTGTGCCGTCTTTTTTCAAGCTGCTCTGCCACCGTCTCATATCTGACTATCGGACCGGCTATAAGCTGCGGAAAAAGTGTTATATATGCTCCGAGATTTATAATGTTTTTTTGAGCTTTTACGCTTCCGTTGTAAACGTCTATAGCATATGACAGTATCTGGAACGTGTAAAATGATATTCCCACCGGCAGGGCAATATCTATAATTGTCATATCCACCCCCGGAATTTTATTCAGATTTTCTGTAAAAAATCCAATATACTTAAAGTAAATAAGCATACCAATGTTTACAACCACATCCAAAACTATCAATAGTTTTGCTGTCTTCATCTTGTCCTTTTTTTTGCTGATTTCAATGAAGCAGCCCATAATATATCCAAATACTATGGATGTAATCATAACCCATATATATCTCGGCTCCTCCCATGCATAAAACAGCAGGCTGAACAAAAGAAGTATAAAATTCTTAATTTTTACCGGAGTTATATAATATACTGCCAATACTACCGGTAAAAATGCAAATAAAAAAGTAATACTGGAAAAAACCATAACTTAAAACCTCTCAACTATGTAAAGCGTTATCTGCATCAATGACAAATCTGCTTGTATTCTTTGGTTTTCCTGATATAAACTGAGGAATGTATATATTGAGTTCATGTCGGGCTCTGGTCATTGCCACATAAAACATTCGCCTTTCTTCCTCCAATTCGGCAGGACTCTTTGCTTTCTTATAGGGAGTTATCCCCTCTACTGCATCAATTATATATACCGTATCATATTCCAAGCCCTTAGAGCTGTGCATAGTAACAAGATTAACTCCTTTTTTTATCTTGTTTTTTTCCTGTTGTTTCATAAGAAGCATCGAATATTCTTCTATAAATTCAAATAGCTCTCCGTAACTTGTCATATCGGTTATCATAGAAGCAAATTCATCTAATATATCATAAAATTCACCTGCATCAAGCTGTCTGTATTCTGAGTATTCCTTTATATAATCATCGTAACCTACACCTTTTCGGATAAAATTAAGTGCCGGATAGGGTCTCATCTTTTTAATAAGCCTGATATCAGCCATAAATCTGTCTATGTTATCCACCGCATAATCTTTATCCCTCAGTCTCCACCTGAGCTTATCATAATCCACAGGATCCTCTATAAGCATATCCCGGCTGATATACCGGCTGGGTTTATTCATAATTCTCAAAAAAATGCTTCTTGAAAAATCACCCATTGCGATTTTCATATAATCCAATACATTTTTTACGACAAAATGTTCAAATATATTCGGCAATGAATCACTTATGGTATATGGTATATTAAACTGATTTAATTTATACACCAATCTTCTTGGCTGGACATTAGTTCTATATATGACCGCCTGATTTTCGTATGGGATTCCAACGGCATAATTATCCTTTATTGCCTTGATAAGAACGTTGTTTTCTTCCGCCAAATCTTTCACGACCTGTATATTTACACGGCCATTTTGTTTACTGAAAGAAAAAAGTTCCTTTTTAAATCTTTTTTTATTTGATTTTATAACCCTATCTGATGCCTTTGTGATAAGCCGATCACATCTGTAATTCTCGCCCAGATAGACAATTTTTGTATTTTTGAAGTCTTCGGTAAATCTCTGCATTATCTCAGGTCTTGCCCCCCTGAATCCATATACAGACTGGTCATCATCACCAACAACGAATACATTATCAGAAGGTTCTGCAAGCATTTTGAATATCTCATACTGGATTCTGTTGCTGTCCTGAAATTCATCTACCATAATATATTTGAACATATTTCTGCATTTTTCCAGTATATCCCTCCTGTTAACAAGCAATTCGTAACACATAACCATCATATCATCAAAATCTATTTTTCCGGCACGTTTCATCTCATCATCGAATTTTCTGTATAAATGTCTGAATTCTTCCTCTGGCATATCTTTGCTATAGTAATTATCTATATCCAGCATATCACATTTGACAAAACTGATTTGCGATATAATGCTCGCTGTTATTTCATCCCTGTTGTCGTAGCTAAGTTTCATATCAGCCATGAGTTTTTCTATAATCTTACGTTTATCCTCCTCAGCTATAACACAGGTATTATTTAATTTATATGCCGTCTTAATTATCCAGTAAAAAACAGAATGAAATGTTCCAAACCTTACAGGATATTCGTTTCCCCCGGTAAGTTTTTTAAATCTGCTTTCCATTTCAAAAGCCGCCGCCCTCGTAAATGATATAACAAGAATATCTGACGGATTAATTCCCGCAGACTCAACAAGATACTGTATTCTGTTCGTAATTACGGTCGTTTTTCCTGAACCCGGTCCCGCAACCACCATGCAGGGGCCACCAATATGACAGATGGCTTTTTTCTGAGCTTCGCTAAATGATTGTTTCAACATAAAACTCCTTGGATTTAATAAATAAACGCTATATCTCGCAAAGAAGATATAGCGTTTTAATGAACTCTATAACAATTTAGTTAGCACCGCAGCACTTCTTAAACTTTTTGCCTGAACCACATGGACATGGGTCATTTCTGCCAACCTTAGGTGGCTTTACGACTGTCTTAGAGGATTTTTCAATCTTGTAAAGTTCCTTTCTTCTCTCCTCTGTTATGATAGCATCCCACTGTGGAAGTGTATAAAGCCACTCCGCATTGCAGCCAACCATATTCATATAAAGTTTCTCAGGATCAAAAGCTAAAGATACCTCTGAATCCTCCTCTAACTCATCTATGTTGTTAGGTTTGATAAGGCTTTCTTCTATTCCGTCAAGAAAACCGATCATAAGCTCTACAGATATACCAAATGCTTCTGCAAGCTCCTTAACAGTTCCCTCTACAACTTCCTTCGGACGGCTTAAAAGCTGTTCGTAAATTATCTTTTCTTTCTGAAAATAATCAAGCCAGAATTCCTTTCCTTCAGGTGTTCTGTCATCTAATCCATAGGCGTGATCACGCCAATCTTTTAATAAACTCATACTAATAATCTCCTGTACTAATTTTCATATAGTAATTCTAAAATCTGAACTGAGATAAAGTATATCAGACTATTCTATCTTTTTCAATCCTTTTCTTTTTCTCTATTCTGTATATTTTTCTTATCCGAATCACTGTGAACGGAATTTAAAACCTTTCCCATCCACATAAAAACATACATAAGAAACGGAACAACCATACACATAAACAGGCAGCCCCAAAAGTATTTACTTCCCATAATGCCTGTAATGGCAGTGGCAATCACTATGAGCACCAGCAAAATCACGCCAATCCATGCGAACACCCTTGAAAACTTCATACCGGATATTTTTTTTTCATAATCCCTGTCTTCCAAAATTACACCTTCCTTATTCATGTCTCAATGCATCTATAGGATTCATATTTGCAGCCTTAATAGAAGGAAGAAGACCAAATACTACTCCTATTATCATAGAAAAGGCAACTGATATAATTATTGCCACACTGCTTATAGCAACGGGTACAGATGCTATATCGGAGATGAGGCAGGCAAGACCTATACCGGCTCCAACGCCTAAAATACCTCCCATACTTGTCAATACAGCCGCCTCAGTCAAAAACTGTGCCAATATGGCTTTTTTTCTTGCACCCAGTGCCTTTTTTAAACCAATTTCCTTTGTTCGCTCCGTAACAGATACAAGCATAATATTCATAACACCTATACCACCTACAAGGAGGGATATACTTGCAATCCATATAAGCTGTTTGCTTGTAGATGCACTTATATCCATCATCGCCTTTGCCTTCTCTAACAAATCCTCACTCCTATACTGGTAAGGTTTATTTCCTTCCGAATCAGTGTATGTTATATAACCGTTCAGAATATCAGCAGCCTTTTTTCCCGCATCTGTCATATCATCAGTGCTCTTTGCCCTGACAACCACATGATAAGGCTCGTCAAAATAATACAGAAGCGGCCATGTTGTATGTGGGATAAATACCTTGCCTGATGCGTCTTCATAATAATAAGTATACCAGTCACCGACATTATCTATAACAGGCTTAAAGTCGCTTACCTTTTCCACAACTCCTATAACTACATAAACATCCGAATTAATCTCTATGGACTTTCCCAGTGGGTTTTCATCTTCAAACAGAGACTTTGCCATCACCGTATCGATAATAATGACTTTACTTTCATTATCAAAATCTGTTTGTTCAAAAAGCCTTCCTCTGTTTACTATATAACCGTTTACTGAAAAATAATCCTCATCTATACCGTATAACATAGAGCCGTCTGCAGTATTACCATTATATCTTGGTCCATCCATACAATAGCCATACCTGTATGCTGAAACCGCATCTATCTCCTCTACGGAAAGAATCTCTTCCTTAATAGCATCATCAATCATAGGCACGCCCTCAGGTGTCATATCATTTCCTGTTGTATACTGCCATTCATTGGAATAAAAATTAATATCTACAAGATTGTCTCCTGAGCCGACCAGGTTATCTTTTATCTGGTCATTTGTTCCTTTTATGGTAGATACTATTGCTATTATGGCCGCAATTCCTATGATAATACCAAGCATTGTCAAAAAGGAACGCATCTTATGAGACCATATACCCTGAAATGATAATCTTATATTTTCAAACATATATCCACGTCCTTTCTAATAATACATATCATATGCAGATGCCTGCTTTGTACCGGCACCCTCTACTGCATCCTTGGAATATGGAAATGCAATGTAATCATCCATAGTAATGCCGCTGTATATTTTTATATTATCGCCCCACAGTATTTTACCGGTTTTTACATATACTTTTTCCAATACACCATCTGTTTCTTTTAGTACATAGTATCTTCCGTCTTCCTTCGCAACATATGCCAATTGAAGATAAAATGCTCCGTCGTCTGTTGTTTTAGACGGCAACGTTATATCCATTCCCATACCTGAAACCAACTCATCAGCATTATCTATGGATATAGTCATAGTATAATACGATTCGATTCCGTAACTATAAGCAGGTGTATCCGATATATCAGTTATCTGCCCTGTATAACTCATACCGTTTTCATAGCAAAACATATCAACAACATCACCTATAGCGACAGTTCCAAGGGAAAGTTCTTCTATATCCGCCTCTATTGTATAACCGTTTTCACCGCTTATAACAATCAGTGGCTGTGCATTTAACAATGCTTCATCCTCGTCTATAACGGATTTAACCACTCCGTCAAAGTTAGCAACAACCTCACCGCCTGAATTTTGCTGTTCCATAATCTGCAGATCAATCTGTACTAACTGATATGCTATGGATAAAGTCCGAATCTCCGCTTCTTTTTCCTTTATTGCCTTATCAAGTTCTTCCTTTGTATAAACATCTTCCTCATCCGTTTCGTCTATATCCTGTTTCGGTGCATCTGTAGCTGTAGGTGCATCTGAAGATGTTGCTGTATCTGCCGGTTCCGGCGGCACCGGAAGTGATTCCACCGGTGTAATGTTTTTAAGCTTTTCCAACTGCTTTTCTGCCACCACAACAGCCGCTCTGGCAATTTCCACATCGGCCCGCATCAAGTCCAAAGCAAGTTCCTGGGATGTTGTATCATAAACTAAAATCACATCGCCTGCCTTAACATGCTGTCCTTCCGAAACCTTAATCTCATCTATTTTCTGAGATGACATAAGATATATTTTTTGTTCCATACCGGAATTGACAATTCCAAATGAATAGCTTGTATATTCATACATATCCGCAGATGTCGCAAGTTCAGAAACAGGATAAACATCAACTGATTTTTTTGACTTAGTACGATGCTTCAGATACATCAGCACTCCTGTTATAACGCCAAGAACAACCAGGGCTATGACAACGGAAATAATTATCTTTTTCTTTTTGCTCATTCTGCCACCTCCAATGCTGCCTTTTCTTTATATTTTTTCTCAACATCAGAATTAGCTGTATCACTCACTATCTGTCCATCATATATTCTTATTATTCTGTCTGCATATGAGGCTATCTCATCAGAATGTGTAATCATGATAATGGTTACGCCCTGATTGTGCAATGTCTTAAAAAGCCCCATTATCTGAACTCCTGATTTTGAATCAAGAGCACCTGTAGGCTCGTCGGCAAGTAAAATCTTAGGATTATTTACCATGGCTCTGGCTATGGCAACTCTCTGTTTTTGTCCTCCTGAAAGCTGTGTGGGTTTAAACTGAACTCTCTCAGACAAACCAACCATATCCAGTGCTTCCAGGCACATTGCCTTTCTGTTTTTCTTTGGGACTTTCGCGTACTGTAAGGGAAGTGCCACATTATCGAGAGCTGACTGTCTTGGCAACAGATTAAAAGTCTGAAAAACAAATCCAATACTTTTATTTCTTATGTATGACAGTTCTTTATCCCTGTAAGATGATATATCATCACCTTCCAGCATATAAACTCCGGCACTTGCCTTGTCCAGACATCCGATTATATTCATCAGGGTTGATTTGCCGGAACCTGACGGTCCCATAATAGCTACATATTCTCCCTCTTCAACAGATAAGTTGATATCCTTTAATACAGGTACCTGCATATTACCCTGAACATATTCTTTGTATATACCCTTTAATTCAAGTAACATTAATATGCCTCCTCTGTATTTATATATTCGTCTATTGAATAATCATCTGTCATGACATCCTCATAATTATGTGTTGTCCTCATACCTTTCTTTATACGATCCTCAGGATATGCAATATAATCATTCTCGGTAATACCGGATACAATCTCGTATTTCCACATATCAGCATCATACTCACCGAGTTCTATCTTACGTTTTTCTGTCTTTCCGTTCTTTTCAACCCAGACATATGAATTATCATTTTCATGCATTATGTAAAACTCATCCAACCATATGCCTTCCCTTGTCTCGGTCTGACCAAAATCCATTTCTACATACACATGCTGTCCCAACATAATTCCGTCAGAATAGTCCAATGAAATATACATAGGATATTTGGTTGCCGCAGTTCCCATATCTGAATAAAAATAATTATTATTCTGTTCAGGATTATCGGTATCAATTTTAGTTACCGTACCTCTCCATATTTTGCTGTCATCTACCCTTGAACGAATAATCACAGCATCCCCGGTCATAAAAGTACCCATGTCAAACTCACTTAAAGAAGCTTTAACCCTGTATTCACCCATATCCATTATAGTTATAAAATGCTGATTTTCACTATCACTTCCATATTCGGCATCAGAGGATGAATCATTGTTATTAACCGACTTTATGACACCATCCATAGGAGAATAAACAATCGCATTTTCTATTGCCTTCTTCTGGCGGTCTATCTCAAGCTCCTTTGCACTGGCATTGTAGTTTTCCTGATTAATTTGAGCCTGCAGACTTTGTATCTGACTTGTATATTCAATCTTATAATCATCTTCAACTGTATTCTTTTCATCGCTTAAAGTTTTTATCTGAGAATTGAGGGTGGTTATGTTGTTATATATACTTGTAAGTTCAAGTTCTAACTGCTTAAGCTTAAGTCCCATTTCATCTGTATCATATTCAAAGAGTTTATCTCCCTTTTTTACAGTGTCGCCCTCACTTACAAATATCTCTTTTACTGTTCTGTCCTCAGCCTTATCTACACCTGAAGTTTCCTGTGTTTCCACAACTCCCATATATCTGTTTTCCCCTGAGATGCCGAGTCCCATGAGATTAGCAACCGATTCAACGTATACAACTTCATCACTGTCAGCTTTTTTATCTTTTTTAACGAAAATAACAATCGCTGTAATTATGACTGCCACCATGAGCAATGTACCTGTAATAATAAGTATTTTTTTCTTTTTCATACCAAATCTCCTTACCTTAGTTTGTATAATTATGTCATAAAAACATTTAAGATAAAACTTTGTTCTTTTTTAAGATTTTATTAAGGTTATCCTTTTATCTTATCAAACCATTCTTTTATATTTCTCTCGTATCCGTTTTCACCGGGATGATAAAAAGTTTCACCTAAAAGCTTATCCGGAAGATATTGTTGTTTTACATAGTGATTTGGATAATCATGTGCATAGAGATATCCCACATTGCCCAAATTCTTTGCTCCTGAATAGTGTGCATCTTTTAAATGATTCGGAACCTGACAGTCTCCCACCTCTTTGACAGCATCACTTGCCGCAAAGATGGCATTTACTATAGAGTTGCTCTTTGGCGCACATGCCACATATATCGCAGCATGAGCCAATATTATCTGAGCTTCCGGCATACCCACACGTTCCACAGCCTGGGCACATGACGATGCTACAACAATCGCCTGCGGATCTGCATTTCCAACATCCTCACATGCACATATCATTATTCTTCTTGCTATAAATGTGACACTTTCACCGCCATAAAGCATCTTGGCAAGATAGTACACTGCCGCATCCGGATCTGACCCTCTCATACTCTTTATAAACGCAGAGATAATATCATAGTGGTTATCCCCATCCTTTTCATAACGTATCATTCGTCTTTGTATACATTCCTCAGCCACGCTTATATCTATAACTATCTTACCTGTGTCATTATTTCTTTCCGTGGACAAAATACCAAGTTCTATAGCGTTTAGTGCAAGTCTTGCATCGCCTTCCGATACATCTGCCAAAAAGTCCGCTGCCTCTTCGGTTATCTCTGCATCATAGGCTCCCATTCCCTTTTCCACATCCGATACTGCTCTTTTTATAAGAACTTTTATATTATCCTTAGAAAGAGGTTTAAGCTGAAATATGGATGATCTTGAAATAAGAGCTTTGTTTACCTCGAAATAAGGATTTTCTGTTGTCGCTCCGATTAATATTACGGTGCCATCCTCCACAAAAGGAAGAAGAAAATCCTGCTGTGCTTTATTGAAACGGTGTATCTCATCTATAAAGAGAATTGTTTTTTTCCCATACATTCCCTGATTTGATTTGGCAACATTAACCACGTCCTCAATATCTTTTTTTCCTGAGGTTGTGGCATTAAGTTCCTTAAAATCTGAGCTTGTAGAATTAGCTATAACTGTAGCAAGAGTAGTTTTTCCGGTTCCCGGCGGTCCGTAGAGTATAATTGAACTCAGTTTGTCAGCCTTAATTGCCCTGTACAAAAGCTTATCTTTTCCGAGAATGTGTTCCTGACCGACTACCTCATCAATAGAAGTAGGGCGAAGCCTCTTAGCAAGAGGAGATTCGCCCTTCATATTGTTTTGTCGCATATAATCAAATAAATCCATAATTTTATACCTGCATATACTATATCAAACCTAAGTTCTTAACTATACTGTCAAACTTTATGATATCTATAGGCTTGCATATGTACTCTTCATAATCATCACTTGCATAACTTGAGTCAAAACCCTCATCCAATGCACTGATCATAATTACTTTGCATCTGGAATCTCTTGCGAGACCGAGCTTTCTTTCAGCATCTCTTATGGATGCCAGAGCCTTGTAACCATCAATCTTAGGCATCATTATATCCATGCAAATCAAATCAAACTTCTCGTTGTTGTTGACTGCATTGACAAATTCATCCACGGCAGCAATACCGTCTCTCGCCACAACTACCTCCCCATATTTTGAAAGTAATTTCTGCATAAACTTTCCGCTTGCTACATCATCTTCCGCTACTAAAACTTTCATAAAATAACCTCCTACTCTTCATATATGAGTAATTTTAACCATTTATTTAAATTATCCATAATTTCCTGTTTAAATGTTTTCTTATGGTACATGATTCTTCTGCTCAAGATATGAGCCATAACAGCTCCAGTCATATTGTTAGACAATTCCTCCGGTGTCAGCACATCTTTAATCTCTCTGTTTTCAATAGCCTGTCTGAACAAATCCTCCAAAAAATTAAGTCTTTGCGTTATACACCAGGTTATCTTCTCCCTTGTATCAATGTTGTGCAACAATTCTTCATACTGTAACATAAGTGTAGATATAGAATAATAATTATCATAATATGTAGCATAAGTATCAAAATAATCACATATCTTCTGAATGTTGCTACCACTCTTCCCCTTGATGGTATGCCGTATCTGCTCATCAAAATTAGAATAATAATCAACAACCTCCACCAACACTTCATCAATACCGCCAAAGTATTTGTATAAAAGTGCTTCTGACATATTCTCCTTCTGAGCCAGATTACGGGTAGTCAGGGCTGATAATCCGGAGTCGCTTATAATCTCTATTGCAGATGAAATAATTCTGTCTTTTCTTGAAATGAAATTATCTGCCACAGGTACACCCTCTCTTTTCATTTAATATCTGATACCTCATACAACTCATATTAATTTTATTTCATTTACACATTTTTGTCAACAAAATAGGAGCTATTATATAAATAATAGCTCCTGACAAGTTTCGCTCAATATTATAACAAATCCTAAAATAAAATTAAATGCCCATAAGCACAATATATATAAATAGGTACCATGTTACTTGATTAAGTCAAATCTTTTCTTAGAGAACAGCAACGTTAACCGCCTGTGGTCCCTTCTCTCCGTCCACAACGTCAAACTCTACTGCCTGATTCTCCTTAAGTGTCTTGAATCCTTCCATGTTAAGACCTGTAAAATGTACGAATACATCCTTACCGTTCTCATCTGTAATAAATCCAAAACCCTTCTGGTCGTTAAACCATTTTACTGTACCTTTTGTCATGATAAATCCTCCAAGTTATAAATATACACTTTCATGCCTATTTAAAATATCACATACTTTCAATTTCGTCAAGCTACTTATTCCATATTAAACCCTTTTTCTCTGCTAAAAAAATAAACCTCATCAGATAAAAAATCCATGTCGTCTACTACATATTCGTTTATATCTCTTACCATACCGGAGAGTTCTTCTTTGCTGAGCTCATCTGTATAAGGCATGAGCAATACTTCATGTATACTTGACGGCAATATATATAAATCTCTCTGAATTTCATCTGCATACTTCCTTAACAAATCCTCATAGGTCATATATATGGCACCATTTACTCCAGTTTCATTAGTCAAAACCTGCAAACTATAAGAATCATTTTTTACCATCCCGTCAAACATTTTATTCAGTACTGATTTCAAAGAATTTAAAGACGGTTTAAACAGTCTGAGTGTGTTTTTTTTTCCCATTTCATATAGTTCTTCCACTGTCATGTTCCAAGCTTCCATATCTTTATTTTTTATCATGGCGGAAGCTATTCCGTCTTCATCTTTTCTGACAAGAAATCTGAATACAATTGCTAAATCAAAAAATGCGACATAAGGACAATCTTCCAATAATTCCTTATTTTTTTCATAGTTAACAAGTTTTAAAAACAAACAATCCCTAAGATTCTCCTTAGATAAATCAGTATATTTTTTATCTTTAAGATTGTCGTATGCCTGATTAAATTCATCTCTAATCAGGCATAATACATCCTCCATATTCTTACCCCCTTTATAAAGATTATAAAAATACTCCAGATAAACATTAGGGGTTATACTCTCCCCCTTTAAGCATATAGCCATTCCGGTACACGATACACCATTATTCTTGCTTATCGTCTCAATATGAATATTATCAATATCATATTGAAGCAAATACTCTGGTATACAGTCTGCCACTTCGTTTACAAAATTCTCAAAATCCATAAATAACTACACGTTTTCTCGCGTGCACTCCTTTCTATAAAATAATTAAATGGGAAAAGTATGAAATATGGGATACTGATGATCCCTAAAATAAAGATACAAGTATATTTTAACCATATACCAACAATAAATCAAGAAAAAAAGTGTATACCTAAATATACACTTTTTTCCTTGTAAATAACTATAACAAGATATAGAATGTAAGGTTAAACCATAGTTTTTAATAATTCAAGAAACTGCTCCATCTCTTCTCTTTTTCCAATGCTTACACGAAGATAATTATCAATCCTTGGCTTATCAAAATATCTTACATATATTTTATTGGCTTTTGCAGTTTCAAATATTTCCTTGGCACTCAGATACTCATGTGTTATGAACAGAAAATTAGCCGAAGACGGTGGGCAGGAAAAACCGATTTTTTCTATTTCTTCCTTAAACCATTCTCTGGTATCAACCACTTTTTTAATGGTATTTTTAAAATATTCATCATCCAGTATACTTTCCTTTCCAAGTACAATGGATGGCATATCCATGGTGTATGAATTATAAGAATATTTCACATCATTTAAATACTTGATGAGCTTACTGCTTCCCATTGCATATCCTATACGAAGACCCGCCATTGACCTTGATTTTGAATATGTTCTTACAACAAGAAGGTTGTCATATTTATCGATGAGAGGCAACGCACTTTCACCTCCAAAATCTACATAAGCCTCATCCACAATCACTATAACATCACTGTTATGTTTTAATATGTCTTCCACAAAAGAAACCGGCTCAGCAATTCCTGTCGGAGCATTAGGATTCGGAAATATGATTCCGCCATTCTCTTTGTAATAGTCTTCAGCCCTTATTCTTAAGTTTTCATCTACAGGTACGGTTTCATATGGGATATTAAACAACTCAGCCCACACATCATAAAACGAATATGTTATGTCAGGGAAAAGTAATTTTTTTTCTGAATTAAAAAATGTCATAAACGCCATAGCCAAAACATCGTCGGAACCAACTCCCACAAATACCTGATTACTTAATATTCCATGGTATGAAGCAATTGCATCAACAAGCTCCGTTGCCGCAGGATCGGGATATAATTTGAGTTTTTCTATCTGCATTTTTTTTCCCTGAACCCTTGGTGAAGGTTCATATGGATTTTCGTTTGTATTTAGCTTGATAATATTTTTTTCCTTTGGCTGTTCTCCGGGTACATACGGAACAACCCTTCTTATGTTATCTTCCCATGAAGCCATATATAATTCCTCCTGTTTAATCTTTTGTCTATTTTAAGGCTTTAAGCACAGCCTTTGTGTATTCCCAGTATCTGGCAGTACTTTCAACGGATAATCTCTCGTTAGTTGTATGAATATCCGCTATATCCGGTCCGTAAGATACACAGTCAAGACCTTTTATTTTTCCGGAAAATATTCCACACTCAAGGCCGGCATGAATCGCTTCAAGTTTCGGTTCCTTTCCAAAAAGCTCTCTGTGTGTCTCAACCATTACATTTCTGAGCTTGGAATCAGGATTATATTCCCATGCAGGATAATCACCTTTTAACTCAACGGTTCCACCCAACATTTCAATAAGGGTACTCACTCTGTCCGTCAATTCTTTCTTCTCACTTCCGACACTGCTTCTCACAGAAAATTGTATTTTAATACAATCCTCACAAGTCTTGAGAATACCCATATTAAGAGAAGTCTGTACCAGACCTTTTATATCCGGATTCATCCTCAAGACACCGTTTGGAAGATTTCTTAAAGCACAAATTATTTTTTCTGTGTCTGTTTTCGTCATAACAGTACAGCTTTCACCTGTTTTTTCAAAGGAAAGCCTTATATTTTCATCCGTAGCTCTGTACTCTGCAGCAAGAACTTCTGACATTTCTTTTATATATTTTTCTATGTTACCTGCATCACATTTTTTTTCTATACCGACATAAGCAATGGTTTCTCTCGGTATGGCATTATCCTTTAAACCACCGTTTACAGATATTATTCTGACATCAGCAAGCTCAGATATTCCGTCAAGAAGTCTGCCCATAACCATATTTGAATTTGCTCCCTGTCTGATTATCTCTACTCCCGAATGACCTCCTGTTACACCGGAAACTGCTAATTTATATTTGACATATTCAGAGTTTTTTTCATAGGAAAACGGTATGATACACTCCTGGGTTACACCGCCTGCACAGCTCACCAGAATTGTTCCTTCCTCCTCCGAATCGATATTTAACATCATCTTCCCCTTGAGAGCAGAACAGTCAAGAGCTGTCGCTCCCAACAGACCAATCTCCTCATCAACAGTTATGACTACCTCCAATGGCGGATGAGGTATGTTGTCTTCTTTAGAGTCCAATATTGCAAGTGCATATGCCACTGCTATCCCATCGTCACCGCCCAGAGTTGTTCCCTCTGCATAAACATAACCCTCACCTACAGAAAGTCTTAATCCGTCTTTTGTAAAATCTATATCACAGTCATTGGTTTTCTCACAAACCATATCCATATGTCCCTGAATGATTACAGGCCGTGATTCCTCATAACCCTTTGTTCCCGGTTTAAAAATAATTATGTTGTTATAATCATCCTGAATATATTTAAGCCCTCTTTCTTTTGCAAAACCGGCAAGATAATCACTTATTTTTTTTGTATCCCGTGAGCCGTGAGGTATACCGCATATATCTTCAAAATACCCAAATACTTCTTTTGGTTCTAATCCACCTAATACCGACATATCTTTACTCCTTGTCTATTCTTTAACAACACCCATGGATAAACGATTAAAATCATCCATCAGTTTAAGTTTCTTTTCCTGACTTATATCACTATCAGAAATATCCATCAATATATCCCTCAGAGTTCTGTGAGATGTATACTTATAATTATTATTTATATTTTCTTTGTCAAGAGAATATCTGTCCCACATAGCATAGGCAAGCTCACGCAATTCCCGGTTATTGTATATAACCCTGATTGGAGAATCAGCACTATAGCTGTATGGTGATTTTATATTCATATAAACGGAAATTTTTCCCTTTACATCTCTTTGGTGTGCCGAGGTAGCTAATATTATATCATAAAATCCTTCTTCCGCAAACCAACCCTTCAAATCACTGTCATAAGATTTAAAATCTTCATCTGAGACAGTAAATTCTAAAATCTTCTGTTCACCGGCCTCAAGAAACACTTTTTCAAAGGCTTTAAGCTCCTTTTCAGGTTTGCTGAGTGTGGACACCCTATCCCTTATATAGAGCTGGAGTACCTCGCTTCCTGCCATTTCACCCATATTAGAGATTTGAACTTTTATTATAATATTTTTTTTGAATGATGGTGTATCATTTACTCTGTCTCCATCTGTAACTACTTCCAAAATATTTATATCAAATTCCGAATATGACAAACCGTAACCGAAAGCATACTTTGGTTCTACCTTCTTTTTGTCATAATATCTGTATCCGACATATATTCCTTCACCATAATTGACCTCTTTCCCATCTCCAGGAAAATTGATATATGAAGGTGTATCCTCGTAACGTTTAGGAAAAGTAACCGGTAATTTTCCGGACGGATTTCGCACTCCTGTCAATATATCTGCCATGGCTTTAGCACCACCCATTCCCGGCAGAAAAGTACACCATATTCCCTTTATCTTCTCATTGTCAAAGCTCATATCTACAGGTCCGCAGGTATTTAGTATAACCGCAGTTGGATAAAGGGTATCCATCAGCTCAAGGTCTTCTTCTTTCAAATATAAACTTTCTCTGTCGTTTCCTTCCATTCCGTCAACGCTTGCCACAACCAGAATCAGGGTATTATTTCCGGAGAACTCCTCTTTTTCCTTTATTGCCAGCAAATCAAAAATATTCTTTGCCATAACAACATTTGAACTTCCCATACGTTCCTGCAATTCACGGTATAAACTGCCATTTCGATCAGTTATCACCCCTGCACTTCCCGAACCGCACTCAATAAATTTTTCAGCCCCAGAACCCATAAGTATAACTTTGTTTTCGGGTTTAAGCGGAAATGTTCCGTCATTTTTAAGCATAACTATTCCCTGAGCTGCGGCCTCGTATGCCACTTCATCAGTAAAAGACAGCAATTCATCCTTCTCATATATGTTGTGATTTCTGTTATCTTCAAGCCACTTCAATGTATTTAATATTTTTCTGACGCTCGCATTTAAATCTTCTTCAGACACTTCCCCTGAGTTCACCGCCCGGACTATTGTATCATGTTCATGGTACCCCGGCATAACCAAATCATTGCCGGCGGCAAGTGCCTTATCCGGATTATATACAGCTCCCCAGTCAGACACAACAAAACCGTCAAAGCCCCACTCATTTATAAGTTTATCCTTAAGTAGCCTGCTATTTTCCGTACATGCCATACCATTTATCTTATTATATGCACTCATGACGGTTTTTACATTTCCACGGGTTATGCATGCCTTAAATCCCGGAAAATATATCTCTTCCAATGCTCTTTCCGATATAATCTCATTTATGCCAACTCGATTTGTCTCCTGATTATTAGCCGCAAAATGTTTGACATTCGCTATAACACCGTACTCCTGAACACCCTTTACAAGTTCCGGTGCAAGATTACTGACAAGACAGGGGTCCTCTGAATAACCTTCAAACAGTCTTCCGCTTAATGGATCTCTCTGTATATTTACATTTGGTGTGCCAAGCAACATATCTACGCCAAATACATTTGCTTCCATACCGAGAGCTTCCCCGACTCTGTGAACTATTTCCCTGTTCCATGTTGCTCCCAATAAAATACCGGGAGGAAAACATCCCGGTGCATATTCTCTGCTGTTGCATTTTTTCAAAATTCTTTTTTCCAGCTTATCTTTTAGCCAGTTATACAACTCAAGCTCATCATCCTTAAGATTCTCCGGATGATAATAGTTTTTTATTACAGCGACTAATTCTGAACTGCCAATCATATTTTTGTCACTCCGGTGATAAAATTCTGTCATATCACCAAAAAGCTGTTCAAAATTCATACCGGTTCCCCCGTCAAGCAACTGCATCGACGGTATATTTAGTCTGTCTATTCCGGCAGTTCCAAAAAAAGTTGCACCATTAACAAGTATGGCTTTTTCCTCCAAAGTCATGGATTCGATTATATCATCAATATTATTCATCAGGTTTTATGCCTCCTGTATCATGCGTTGATTATTTCCGAAATAGGATTCCCATCCTATGCAATAAATCCAAAGTATCCAAGCACAAGTATACCTAAAATAATTCTATACCATCCGAATAACTTGAAATCCTTCTTTTTAATGTAACCCATAAGGAATTTTATAACAATAACCGAAACAGCAAAAGCTGTAACTGTTCCCACAACAAGAATAATATACTCGGCAGCCGTGAAAGCAAATCCTATCTTGATAAGCTTAAGAAAACTCATTCCTATCATAACCGGAACAGCGAGGAAAAATGTAAATTCTGCCGCTGCTACTCTTGACACACCAATCAAAAGAGCTCCTATGATGGTTGAACCGGAACGTGATGTTCCCGGAATTATGGAAAGAACCTGAAACAAACCTATGAGGAATGCTGTTTTATAGGTTATATCCTCCAAATTTTCAACTTTAGGTGTTTTTTTCTTATTCCAGTTCTCAACAACTATAAACGCGATACCGTAAAATATAAGTGCTACGGCAATAACAGCAGGTGTATGTAAATGTTCCTCTATAAAATCATCAAACAATATGGTAACCACAGCACCCGGTATACAGGCAACAACAACCTTAAACCACATGGAAAATATATCTTTTTTTATCGCAGGTTTTTTGTCATCTGTAAGTTCAAAAGGCCACATTTTATTCCAAAACAACAATACAACTGCTAAAATGGCACCAAGCTGTATTACATAAAAAAACATTTCCTTGAATTCTTCGGATGTATTCATCTTTATAAATTCGTCAACAAGAAGCATATGTCCGGTACTGCTGACAGGCAACCATTCTGTTATACCCTCAACAATTCCGAGAAAAACAACCTTAAGTATCTCGATAAAATTAAGTCCCATATATATCCTCCTATAATATACCTATATTATTATGCCGTACTCTGATTTTATATCACAGCAAAAAGTATGAGTCAACTTGTTTCTTTTTGATTATGTTTGCGGTGTATATATCTGTATATTATAATTCCTGCAACACTAATAACCAGTGCAATACCAAACGCCGTAACCGCCCCACCGTAATTTTTTGTTTCAAGAGCTTCGCCACCGACAGTCGATGTGAGCAGTGATGGCAATCTTCCTATGGAGCATACCAAAAACCAGAGTTTTGTATCTATAGATGTAAGACCGGCAAAATAACAGAGTAAATCCTTAGGTGTTCCCGGCAAAATAAATAATACTATCATCAATATCTCTTTTTTCTTTTTTTCAAGTTGTTTCGCTGCCTTTAAAAATCCAAGTCCTTTTATATCTTCTTTTGAAAAAATAATCTCGACAAAATTAGTTCCAAATCTCCTCACAAGCAAAAAAACAATCATGCTCCCAAATGTAGCACTTAAAAGACATAAAACAGTTCCCTGCAAAACACCAAAGGCATATCCTCCGGCAATTTCAAGAGGTTCACCCGGCACCAGTGCCACTACCACCTGAAACACTACCATAAAACAATACGTGATTTTTCCCAGTAGACCATGTCTCTTCATCCAGCTTTGGAAAAACTCTTTATCCATGGCAAATTTTACTATGACATACCCTACAAATACACAGAAGAAAACGGCGAGAATAATCAATATAATCCTCACCTTATTTCTTATTTTTTTCGCTTTGTGTTCTTGTTTTTTATTCACTATTTCATATGCCTCATTTTTAAATCAATGGAGTCTGCATCAGTTATATTTCTGATAACACGGCATGGATTTCCTGCAGCAAGAACGCCTGACGGAATATCTTTTGTAACAACACTTCCGGCACCTATTATGGTGCCGTTTCCGATAGTTACACCGCCTATAACGGTAACATTTGAACCAAACCAGCAATCGTCGCCTATCACTATCGGCTTTGCATATTCCATATTATAAGCAGAGCCGTCCTCTTTATATCTTATTCTTCTCTCATCAGGAAGATAAGGATGCACAGGTGTAACCAGGCTTACATTAGGACCAAAAAAAACATCCTTACCAATGGTAACTGTTCCGCAGTCCAAAACAGTGAAATTAAAATTGGCATAGGTATTTTCTCCGATAAATGTGTTATATCCGTAATCAAACTGTATTGGTCCCTGGAGATATACCCCTTTTGCCAGTTCAGGGAGCAAATCTTTCAATATCGCTATTCTTTTTTCTTCATCTTCTTCATAAGTTCTGTTATAGTCTGTACATAATCTATGTGCCTTTGCCCTTGCTTTTAACAGCTCATCATGTGATGCATCATAAATTTTTCCGGCCGTCATCTTCTCTTTTTCAGTCATCTTAATTTCCCCTTATGGTCTCATTCCCAAACCGCCTTCTAATGTCAGAGTTTCTCCTGTCATATATTTAAAATCCGGTGAAGCAAGCTGAACACAGACACGACCTATCTCAAGTTCTGCATCACCAAAATGTCCTACAGGAGGTGTGTGTACATTTTTATCAAAAGCATCAGGATAAGCAGACTTAAACTGTTCAAGCTGAGATGTCCATGCCAGTGGGCACACAACATTAACATTAATGTTATCCTTGGCCCATTCTGTAGCCGCAACACGGCTTAAACCTCTTATTCCTTCCTTTGCTGCCGCATATGCACACTGTCCATAGTTGCCAAAAAGTCCTGCACCTGAGGCAAAATTTATGACACTGCCCTGTGCATCTTTTAAATACGGATAACAAGCTTTCATATAATAAAATGCCGCATAAAGACCTGAATACATGGCAAGATTAAACTGTTCAGTTGTATGATCAGCAAGGGTAACACCGGATGCTGATGCCTGGGCATTATTTATGAGTACATCTATTCTCCCAAATGTATCCATAGTCTGTTTTATGACATTACCAACAACAACCTCGTTATCAGATTTTTCATTTACATCTGCCTGAACTATGAGAACCTTAACGTTATATAATTTCTCCAATTCTTCCTTTGCTGTCTCAAGCTTATTTACATTTCGACCGGTTATCACTATGTTTGCACCTTCTTTGGCATAAGCGGTAGCTATGCCATATCCTATTGAGCCACATCTTCCATCACTTAACACAGCACGTCCGGCACCTGTAATTATAACTGTTTTTCCTGTCAAAAACCCCATAAATATACCTCCTGTACCCACAAAAATATTTACATTAAGTCATACTGTTATTTTACCATAATGCGTTAATTTATACTACTTTTTTTTGGCTTACATGAATAACCTATTCCAAGAGCGCCTTCTCCCGTGTGACAGGCAATTCCAAGAGATAAATCGTCACAGAGAATATCAAATCCCGGAAAATTTTCCTGTATCTCATTTATCCAGTCTTGTGTAATCTCCGGATTAGCACTTGATGCCGCCATAAGATATATATTCCCCTGGTCATAAGCTGACTTTTTTTTCACATATATCTCTTCTTTTACGACATCTATCATTTCTTTTCTTGCCTTTTTCATGCCGCGGCATTTTTTGTATGAATCCAAAACTCCAAGTTTAAGATTGAGTATGGGCTTAATATTAAGTAAATTTCCTATAGCTGCCGTAGCCGGGGTAACGCGCCCGCCGTTCTTTAAGTGTTCCAATGTCTCCACAGCTATATATATATTCATATCATCCTTGGAAGCCTCAAGAATATCTCTTATCTCTTTTGCATCATATCCCTCTTCCAACAGTTCAAGAGCATCAAGAATAGCACGATGCATAGGCGTAGCAATTCTTCCGTTATCTACTACATACACTTTACCTTCAAATTCCTTTTCTCCGGCTAACATTTTTGCCGTGTCACATGAACCGCTTAACCCGCTGCTTAGCGGCATATACAGCACTTCATCCCCTTTTTTCAGGGCATCTCTCCATATATTCATAACAGAATCCGGAGAAGGCTGTGATGTAGATACTCTTTCTCCTGCATTTAACCTGCGAAAAAAATCCTCTCTGGTAACAGATACTCCTTCATAACAACATTCATCGCCAAAATAAAAAGGCATAGGCAAAATCATAACACCTGATTTTTCTGCCTCATCCTTTGATATTCCTCCATGAGAATCTGTAACTATAATACATTTTTTTGACATTATCTTCTCTCCTTACACTAAGTCCAAATAATAGTCGGACAAAAAATGCGACAATAAATATCTTACCATCAATTTCCATCAAAAACAAACATTATAATAATAATTCACACTTTTTTTATTTTTTATAACTAAAAAAACGAGGCAGACGCAACTACCTCGTCAAAAACTTAATTTCTATGTATCGCCGCATCTATACGAGCCTGAGCCTGTTCTTTTCGTTTATTTGCCTCATCAATCTTTTTGTTTCTTTCTGCCTGCATCATTGCCTTACGATTTTGCGGATTGCTCATTGCCTTAGCTTCTTCCCAAGAAGCTTTTGACTCTGCTCTGACGGCATTAAACTGTGCCTTATCCACCTCATGTTGTGCCTTTGCACTCTCTTTCATATCCTGAAAAGCTCTCTTAAAAAATTCTGCCATTTTAATTAACACACTCCTTAATATAATTTTTAGTGCTTATTCTTTCCGCACCTGATGTATATATATTAGCGTAAGAATATTACCCTATTATTTAAGAAATGTTTAAAAAATGTTAAAATCACAAACAGATATAATATATTTCTTTTATTCTTCCCGTGTATCATCAATATTTTTCAACACGTCCTCAATAGTTTGAAATAATCTGTCTCTGTCAGGTGGTTTAAGAATATAACCTGCAGGTCTTGTCTCCAGAATGGAATATATGTGTTCTTTATCAGACATACTTGTAAGAGAAACAACAGGAATATCTTTAGTTTCATCCCGAAACTTAAGAATCTCGTATGTCATTTTTCCGTCCATGCCGGGCATTTCATAATCCAATAATATCAAATCAGGCTGTCTTTTAGACACCATCGTCAGTGCCTGCTCGCCGGATGTTGCAACATAAACTGTGTATTCCTTATCCACTCGCAGATTGTTGTATCCACTTCATCGACACCGATTTGACTTACAATCATCATATCCGGTTTTACAATCTGGTACATATTTTTTATATCATCCGCCATATCAATGTCCATTTCATCCATGGCAACATTCAGCGAATTTAAATATTCTATAAATGTATCCCTCTCGAATACTTCTTTTACCTCATAATTATCCGTCCTGATACATGGCTTGATTACCGAAAGATTGGGCGAAATCAACTGCCTGAATAAGATGAGTTTGTCCTTACGTCCAAAGTAAGAGTTTTACCTGCATCCTCCGGTGTCAGTTGAAGAAAAACATATGCCACGGCACTTATCTTTCCAAATAACCTGGTATCCTCAGTTGAATACTGTTTTCTTAAAACATCATCCACATAAATATCAAGCTCCTGCTTTCCGCTTCTGAAACACACATAAGAATTATATGGTATATCATCAGGGAGAACTGTCTCGACAGTCATAAGTTCATTTCTTGCTATGTCATATTTACCCGGTATTTCAATGGATGTTCTGGAACCGTCCCCATGTACCCAAAACCAATTCCCATCAAAAACTTCACACCGGTGTTCTCCAAGAACATTGTCTGATGTAAGTAACGCCTCACCGACTACAAAATAGCTCAAAAGGAGAATAATCATAACAGCAAAGACCCGCTTTACATAATTCATCCCATCGTCTTACCCCCCCATAGTTTTTATAAACCACAGACTATATCATAATACAGAGGAATTGAAAACCATCCGGCAAAATCAAATCCCATCAGTTTTAATACCATTGGTAATACGAGCATCAACAGACAAAAAAACAGGGATTGCACATCATTTTTTCTCCAATCAGAAATAAAAACAATAATCACCGCAACAAATATATTCAAAATCATCTGAATCAGCAAAACAGACAATATAAAAACTATAATCGGCATATTTACACACACATTTTCAAATGCGGGAATAGATTGAACAGGATTTATCAGCCTGTTCACAGGAAAAGTTTTTAAAATAGGGATAGTCCTGAAAATCCAGGGAATCACAGACAATAACGCTGCGCACATAATACAAATCTTCTCCTTATATAAGACAATCTTCCTCCGTCCCACTGTTGTGGTTTCCAACAATTTCCATGATTTTTTAGTATACTCCATTGATATGGCATTATGAAACGAAAAAACCATGCACATAGTTATCATCAGGGAGCAAATCACCATACTATCATCCATTTTTCCAAGCAGATAAAGATAACCTGTATCATATACAAATTCCCCGCCGGTTTGTTTAATTTTATCATACTGTAAATTTATTCTCTCAAAACTCGGATATAAATATAATACCACCTCCCACTTTGTTTTGAGATTTTCTCCGGTTAATACATCTATTTCATTATTGCTTATCATTGTATCAATTTCTTCTATTTTTTTGAATGCCTCATCAAACCTCGCCTGCTCTGCCAATACAATCGCTTCCTTCTCTCTCGTAAATTCTCCTTCCAATTGCATCATTACGCTCTGATAATACTCTTCACCTGCAGACATATGATATTTTTGAGACATTCCGTAATATCCTGTTAATACAGCAAACCCCAATAAAATTACAGCTCCATGATTTATGACAAGAAGCTTATACGCCTCATGCCGGATAAGACTGTTATGGGGTTTAACGGTAAAAATATGCGAAACAGGATTTTTTTTCAATTCCAAATTACTTCCGCGAAAATATAATAACATACAGACGGCTACACCCATAATAATAAGCAAAATCAGTACTGTCCATGTCAGTAACAGCCTCGATACCGGTTGCTGATTTATATTCAGATTCATATATGAACCATAAAGTTCAAATGTCTCCATTGCCCCCATAAAATTAACATATTTCAACGGACAAAGTGATGAGAGTGCCGGAATAAGCCCGCATAACAAAGCACTGAATACAAGTAAAAAAACTCCTGCCAGGTAAGGCATAAACCCTTTTTCACATGCCACAGCAACAGCAGTCAAAATTACGCCAAAGCAAAACAGAACCAACGCCTTTGTTATAACTGTCAGTATAAGATATTCCATAACATTAATATCAAGGCAGCTTTCCATATACGGAGCTACAGACTGAATAGTCGAAGTAAAATCAATAGGCCCCGTTGCAATTATTGAAAATATCACATTAGAGCAAATTATTACGGTTGTCAAAGAAAATGCGTGAATCAGCAATGCTCCAATTTTGCCATACATATAATAACACCTGCCACCCCTTGTTGCTCTGGTAACATAAAATAATTTTTTCTCTTTTTCTTCAATAATCAATCCACCGACAAACAACATCATTCCCAAAAACAGAAGAATATCCGTTATTCTGTTCTCTGTTGCGAGGGTTATTCCTTTCGAAGGTTGCCAGTTAATTTCTATTCCCTCCATTTTTTCATAATCCGCAGCACTTTTATTAATATTTTTCTCTGAAAATGTATTGTTTTTTCCTTCATTGAATATAGATATCCCGCTCAGAGTACTTTTATTTTTTCGTACGTCTTTCAGATAATCGTCATACCCTGATACTCTCATGTATTCTTCGTACAATATATCAGCCACACCCATATATGACTCATGATTTTTCAACTCAAGTAAATATTCTCCTTTTTCTGTCTCTGGCATTGAATGTACATCATAATTTATGGATTTATATATCGAAAGAGAAGGTGTATCCTCGTCAGGCAGATTTGCATACCACAGCAAAAATAAATTGACTGTCAGCAAAACGCATACTGATACAATAAAATTTCTTTTTTTCCATATCTTTGACAATTCAAATAAACATAACCTAATCATGGTTTTCATCCTCTCCAAAAAGGTGCATATACACCTCTTCCAAATTTACAGCATTATCATAATATCGACACAAAACTTCAACAGAGTCGCAATTTACTACTCTGCCCGACTTAAGCAGGATAATTTTATCAGCGATCGATTCAATATCAGAAACAACATGCGTAGATACAATGATAATTTTGTCCCCCGAAATTTCTTTGATTTTTTCCCTTATTCTCACACGTTCTTTGGGATCCAGACCGGCTGTTGGCTCATCTAAAATTATCAATTTGGGATTACCCATAATTGCCTGGGCAATCAATATTCTCTGTTTCATTCCGCCGGAATAAGTTCCTATGCTCCTGTCTGCCGCCTCATGTAAATTTACACAAGTGAGTACCCTTTCGATTTCCGATAACATTTCCCTGCGATTTAAGCCTTTTAAAGTAGCCATATAACTTAAAAACTGCCTTCCGGTAAATGTGTCATATAACCCTTGCTGTTGCGGAGCATAACCGATAATACTTCTGTATTTCGCCCCAAGAGAGGTTATTTCTTTTTCATCCCATATCACAACACCATTATTTAGCCTTGTATTACCTGTAATAATATTCATAAGTGTAGATTTTCCCGCACCGTTTGGTCCAAGAAGCCCGTATATGCCTTTATCCAAAGATAAAGAAACATCATCCAGTGCGATCTTTTCCTTGTATCTCTTTGATATATTTTTAAGTTCCAGCATATTAACGTCCCCTTCCTATCATTTCTATTGAACGGAAGTTATTTTTTCCCTGATATAAATCATCCTTTGCAATCAGAGCATATTTATATCTGTAGATTTCATACGAACCGTCAGAATATTTGTCTGCATCGTAGTCATATATCACGAGAGCATCATCGCCTGCCTCACAAATAAGCTCAAGAGACCATCCGTTAAACAGGTTAGTAAGGGTGCTATGCTTTATCTCACCTGTTTTGGGATTTAAAAAATACAATGTATAATCCTCATTTAAATCCCATGTCTGACATACCAGCATATCCGAAAAAACCCCCATTATATTGTTCTGTTCAAGACTTGAAATAGTTTCATGAGTTCCGTTTTTTAAGTCTATTGAGATTATATCTCCGGATGTGTCATCAGAAATGTAAAATTTACCATCCACAGTTGCAGATGTGTGCATTCCCTTATTGCTAATACGATAAATCTCGTTAAACTCTTTTGTTTCTATATCAAATACGGCAAACGCTGTTTGAGATTCACTATATAGCTTGTGCCATTCATCATAACTCATATTTGCAGAGTCTTCGTCATCATAAGCTACACCCTCCATTATAATTCCGGTGTCATAACAACCTGTTATCCGCCATAAAATGCCATCGTCGGTATCCATATCCGCAATGGTTTTCAGTTCACCTTCAGATGGTATAAGCTGCACTATTTTTCGTTCTGTTGCAGTAGTCACGGTCGCATTATTTTCATAATTTGATTCCAGCTTTTTAGCTATAAAATAAATGCTGTCATCTGAAGCCAAAATAGTATCTTCCAAAGTTATACCGTCCTGAAAGGTATATACTTTTTCACGTTTTGTACCATCCTGATTCATGCTGTATAAAACTGCACCGCGAAATTCGTTCTGTACATTCTGACCACCCATAAAATCTATTACTTCCGTTCCCTCTTCATCGTGTTCTTTACTCAAAATATATATTTTATTGTTCCATGCAAAAATCCTACTGGAGTAAGCCGGAAATTCATCTTCACAAAGTACTGATGTACAACTTTTTTTATTGTGAGAACAACCTGTATCACTACACAGGTATACCTCCTGCCTTGTGTTAAAGTCCATGTACATAATATTAGCTCCCCAGCTTCCGTCGTCTAATTCTACCGGATTTTCGGAAATGTAATAATATCCCTTATCCGTATTGCAATATGCATAGTTTGTGGTGGTCAGATTAACAAGACCACTCACTTCATCAGATGAAACATCAGATGAAACCTCCTCCGTTTCCTCAATATAAATATCACTATTTTTACTGCATGCACAAAGGCTTACAACCATAAAAATCAGCAAAACTGTTGAAAAAAATTTATTCATTTTCTATGCCTCCTTAATTATACTGGTCTGAGAATAAAATAAAAAAGTCAAGAAAGTGTCAATCTTTCCTGACTTTTTTTATTTTATATTGAATGTAAATTGTGCGACTGCTCCACCATTTTTTTTATTACTCAGTCTCAATTCCCCACCATGTTTATGACACAGTATCTCACAGACAGTAAGTCCCATACCTATATGCTCTCCGTCACCATGTAATATATTATGCCTTTTTTGCTTTAATATATTTACGGAAAAACCGGATCCATCATCTGCAATTGTGGTAATCAGATTATTTTCTTCTACGCACCATTGCAATAATATGGTATTTTTGG
Source organism: uncultured Bacteroides sp. (assembly GCA_964553965.1). GTDB lineage: Bacteria > Bacillota > Clostridia > Lachnospirales > Lachnospiraceae > Coprococcus_C. Next base: position 51,690 of record CAZKMB010000010.1, read on the forward strand.
CATAGCGCAAAGCATTTTGAAATAAATTTTCCAACACTCTGCCATAGCTTTCCGTATCAAGTTTAAACTCCCCGGAGACAATATTTTTTTCCACCGAAAGTGTAATGTTGCTCTTCCCGGCAAGAATACACATATCTGAATACATCCTTTCAATAAACTCATCTAATCTGCAGGATTGACGTTGAATTTCCAAGGCTTCCAGATTACTTATATTCCTTACAGATTCAGTATAAGATTCCAAACGCCCGGCAGAAGAACAGAGGTTATCGGCAATCAATGCAATCTGCTCTGTACTTATATTTTCATTTGCCAGATTGATTTGAAGATATTCGGCATATCCCTTAATAATCGCGATGGGATTACGCAAATCATGTGCTATTGATGCCTGTAGTTTCCGCCGTTCCTCCAACATATTCCACATATCTAAATTTGCCTGTAAAAGTGCGTAACGCATATCTTCAAAAGATGCGCACAGTCTTCCCAGCTCATCCTCACTGGTATAATTTATCTCAAAATCCAGATTTTGCTGTTTAATCTGAGCTGTTGCATCCTCAAGTATATTAAGAGGTTCCTTAATCTTACGTCTGTAAAAGAAATATGCACACATTAAGATTCCTGCTATGCAATAAATAGTGGGCATTACAACCATCGATACTGATGCCGCCACATATACAAGCTGACGTTTTGGTGACAAACTTTTATAACTATTCTCTATCTTGTCTAATGTATAGCTTACAAACTCCTTTCCTGTTGAACCGGATTTTGCGGAAATCAACAAAGGCAACTCCTCTCCCGGTGTTAACACCATAGAAATATTCTGTTTTTCACCGCTATCCTCAGCTGTTGCATTGATTGATAACACCGCTTTTTCCTTTTCCGGCAGTAATTTTTTTTGCAATAGTAAGCACCCGAATACAGTCATTACCGACAATATAATTACAATAAAGAGTGTTATGGAAACATAAAAGACAAAACATTTGCGAATTGATACGTCTTTAAAAAAAGATTTTACCTTTGCCATCTGTAACCCACACCCCAAACTGTTTCTATATACTCTTTCCCGGTAGCCTCAAAAAGTTTAAGTCTTATTTTTCTGATATGCTCCTTTATAACCTGATTTTCTCCATCAGCTTCAAGTCCCCATATACT
>CAZKMB010000010.1:52938-68848 GCA_964553965.1 uncultured Bacteroides sp.
TGATATGCTCCTTTATAACCTGATTTTCTCCATCAGCTTCAAGTCCCCATATACTTTCGTATATTCTTTCACGATCAAATACCTGTCCGGGATGTGTAATAAGTAATTCTAATATATCAAACTCCCGTTTTGACAAAGTAATATTGTTGTCTTCATAAGATACCCCACGCTCATCCAAATTTACAATTAATTTTCCGGATGCAGCAAGGTGTGCATTGTTCTTACTTCTGCTTTCCCTGCGAAGGTGAGCCTTGATTCGTGCTGAAAGCTCATTTAATCCAAAAGGCTTAGTAATATAATCATCACCACCGGACATAAGTCCGTTCACCTTGTCCTCCTCGGTTACTCTGGCGGTTAAAAACAATATGGGACAACTTACATGCTCCCGTATATTTTTGCATAAATCCAAGCCATCCATATCCGGCATATTAATATCAAGCAATATCAAATCCGGCTGTATATTGAGTTTTTCCATTGCACCATATGCACTGTTGGAAGTATATACAATATATCCCTCATTTGACAAATGTGAGTCTAAAAGCTGTGTAATCATTTTTTCATCATCAACAATTAATAATTTATTATTCATAAGCATAATATTATCCCAAATAAGTCAAAAAAGTGTCAACTTTTGCATTAATCAGAAAATAACCTGTACAAGAAATGCACACACCCACGCAATCACACATTGTCCTACAGAAACAAATATCGCCCATCTTGCACCAAGCTCTCTCTTCACGGCAGCGACAGCAGCCACACAAGGTGTGTATAGCAAACAAAATACCAAAAGTGCAAGTGCTGCTGAAGGCGTAATCACAGCCTGTAAGGCTAATGTTGTTCCAAACAGAACTTTTATTGTGGAAACTACGCTTTCCTTTGCCATAAAACCTGCCACTAAGGCTGTCACAATCCTCCAGTCTCCAAAACCTAACGGCTTAAAGAGCGGTGCAATCACACCTGACACAACAGCGAGTATACTATTCTTTGAATCATCCACCATGTTCATATGTATGTCAAAGGTCTGCAGAAACCATATTGCTATTGTTGCAATAAATATGACTGTAAAAGCTCTCTGTAAGAAGTCCTTTGCCTTGTCCCATAAAAGCCTTGCAACATTTTTCACTCCCGGCATACGATAATTCGGAAGTTCCATAACAAAAGGTACAGCTTCACCCTTGAACATTGTTCCTCTGTATATCAGTGCAATCAATATTCCGATAAATATACCGGTTATATAAAGACCTATCATCACCAGTGCACCGTGTTTTGGGAAAAATGCCGCAACAAAAAAAGCATATATAGGCAGTTTTGCCGAGCAACTCATAAACGGAGTAAGCAATATAGTCATCTTTCGGTCTCTCTCCGACGGAAGTGTACGACTGGCCATGACACCGGGAACCGTACAGCCAAATCCTATAAGCATAGGCACTATGCTCCTGCCTGACAACCCGATTTTTCTGAGGAGTTTATCCATAACAAAAGCAACTCTTGCCATATATCCCGTATCTTCCAAAAGAGACAGGAAAAAGAACAGGGTTATGATAATAGGAAGAAAGCTTAAAACGCTTCCCACACCACTAAATATTCCGTCAATAATCAGGGAATGTAAAACCGAGTTAACCTCCCATTCCGTAAGAAGTGTATCCATCCATGCCGTAAATCTTTCAAGTATTGTTTCCAAAAGTCCCTGCAAAGATGAGCCTATTACATTAAAAGTCAGCCAGAAGATAAGCCCCATAATAGCAATAAATGACGGAATAGCCGTATATTTTCCGGTTAAAACCTTATCAATTTTTCCGCTTCTGATGCGTTCCCTGCTTTCCCTTGGTTTTACTACAGTCTCATCCACAAGACTGTATATAAAGTCATATCTCATATCAGCCACAGCCGCCATGGCATCCATTCCGCTTTCTGCTTCCATCTGACATATAATATGTTCCAACATCTCTTTTTCATTCTGATTGAGATTAAGGGCATCAAGAATCAACTTATCTCCCTCAACAAGCTTGGTTGCCGCAAATCTGACAGGTATACCTGCACTTACGGCATGGTCCTCTATGAGATGCATAATTCCGTGAAGACATCTATGTACGGCTCCACCCTTTTTGTCTTTGTGACAAAAATCATTTCTTCCGGGCTTTTCCTGATACATTGCAACGTGAATTGCATGATTTATCAGCTCATCTACGCCTTCATTTTTTGATGCGGAAATAGGTATAACCGGTATGCCGAGTATATCCTCCATCTCATTTATTCTTATTGAACCACCATTACCTCTCACCTCATCCATCATGTTAAGAGCAAGAACCATAGGTATATCCAGTTCCATAAGCTGCATGGTAAGATAAAGATTACGTTCTATATTGGTTGCATCAACTATATTTATAATTCCCTTAGGTCTGTCCTTCAATATAAACTCTCTTGTGACAATTTCCTCTTCACTGTATGGTGACATAGAATATATTCCGGGAAGATCTGTTATTTCTGTATTGTCATAACCTTTAATCTGTCCGCTTTTTTTATCAACAGTCACGCCGGGAAAATTACCCACATGCTGGTTTGCACCTGTAAGCTGATTAAATAATGTGGTTTTTCCGCAATTTTGATTTCCTGCCAGGGCAAAGGTAATTATACTTCCCTCCGGAAGAGGATTTTCATCCTCCCTGATATGATATTTTCCGCCCTCTCCCAATCCGGGATGATTCATATTTTTTGAAACCTTGGCATTTTTCTTATCTGCTTCCATAATGGCAGCACAGTCCTCATCCAAGGCGGTTGTATCTATTCTGTGACCCTCTATTTTCTTTGCATCATCCAGTCTGAGTGTCAACTCGTAACCATGAACACGAAACTCAACAGGATCTCCCATAGGCGCAAATTTTACGAGATTTACAGTGGCTCCGGGAATTATACCCATATCAAGAAAATGCTGCCTTAATGCACCCTCTCCGCCTACAACATCTATTATGGCTGCCTCACCGATATTCAGTTCATTTAATGTAATACTTTTCTTCATTATCTCCGTGTACCTGCATTTACATATATTTATCCTATAACACCCAGATGTTCCAATAAAATCTTAAGGCCTATAAGTATCAGCACAACTCCTCCGGCAAATTCTGCCTTGGATTTATATTTTGCACCAAACAGGCTTCCTATCTTCACACCGATGGCCGAAAATACAAATGTTATAACACCTATAAAAAGTACCGACCGAACAACAGATACCTTTAAAAAGGCGAAAGACACTCCTACTGCAAGGGCATCAATGCTGGTTGCCACTGCAAGTAAAAACATATCCTTACTTTTCATGGATGCATCGAGTTCCTCATCTTTATCGAAAGATTCCTTTATCATACTGATACCTATAATCAGCAATAATACAAATGCCACCCAGTGATCTATGGCAACTATTTTGTCTGCAAACAGGCTTCCCACAAAATACCCTATAGCCGGCATAAGTGCCTGAAATCCTCCAAACCATAATCCGGCAACCGCCATATACTTAAAATTGATTTTTCCAAGAGACAATCCTTTACATATCGACACAGCAAAAGCATCCATAGAAAGACCCACCGCAATTAAAAATAACTCTAATACACTCATATTTTCCTCCTTATACCGTAAATATCATTGCCTAAAATCCAAATTCCTCATAGTCTTTCAGTGTGTATCTATGATAAATTATATGATTTTCCTCTACTGTCACACAGTACCTGTACGAATCCGGTCTGTTATTTTCAAAATATATGAGATAATCAAACTCATTGTTTTGCATCTGTTCTACATGGACATTGTCACTGAATTTTTCGAAAACCTTAATTACCTGTTCTATTGTACATCCATGATGTCTGACCGTCTCTATCAACTGAGCTAAAAACCCTTCTTTATCAGTATGTTTGTATATATATTCCACTCCATCCGGTGAAACTGCAATACAAAACCTCCCGTCAGAATCAGACAGGGATATTTCCCCCAATATATCCCTTACTGACAATGAAAACTCATTTAAATAGTTTCTCATTGTTTCCGCATCACACTCAACATCCAGGAAATTCTTTAAGGAGGACAACGGATAATATAATCTTACTGTTTCCTTTAAATATCCTATCTTTAACTGTTGCTCTTCAATCATATCCATTACATTTTTTTGCAATTCACTATAATTCATTTAAAAAGCCCCCGTCTATCAGTTTTTTTCTACCATGTTATTTAGCCATACCCCGCTTTTCACCATAAAGAATCCTATAATCGCCTTTATAAATTCGAGAGATTGAACCAAAAAGAATACAGTTATTATATTGATTGTGGTATATTTTGCCAAAACAGTTGCCACCGGTATAACCAATACCCATGTATAAACGCTGTCAAAGAGAAATGTAACCAGCGTTTTTCCGCCTGAGCGCAGGGTAAAATATGTACAGTGGCAGAACGCACACACCGGCATAACTGCTGCCGAAATAAATATAAATGCTCTCGCAAGTGTTTTTATGCTCTCATCGTAGTCATATATATCAGGGAAAAATCTTCCCACAACCATCATAATTGCGGCAACTCCCGCACAGCATATTACGCTGAAAAATATCATTTTTCGGCTCACATCCCTCGCCTCATCAAGCTGCCCCGCACCCAGTTTCTGTCCCACAACTATAGATATACATGAACCCAGTTGTATATAAACAACATTAAAAAGATTAGTTATGGTTGATGATACGGATTGTGCAGTGACTACAGCAAGTCCCCTCACCGAATAGCACTGAACTATGGTAGCCATACCAGCTGACCAAAGCATTTCATTTATCATAAGGGGAGTTCCCGTAATAATAATATCTTTTAATATATTACCCGGAATATACGGACTGCTGTACGCTCCTTCAATGTAAGGATTCTTTTCCTTATGGGTATGTGTCCAAAGAACCACTATAATACATTCTGCAAATCTTGCAATTACAGTCGCTATCGCCGCTCCCGTAACACCCCATGCCGGAAACGGACCAACTCCAAATATAAGCAGAACATCCAGGATAAGATTTGTAAACATGGCTGCCAAGCCGGCAAGCATCGGCACAAGAGTATGACCTGTTTCTCTTATTGAACTGATATATGTCTGACTTATGGCAAATGGCACAAGTCCTATAACCATTATCTTTAAGTATTCCTCACCAAACGAGAGTGCAAGACCTATATCTCCCACTTCACCGCTGTCGCTTAAATATAAATTAATAAGCTCTGTGCCTGCAAAGCAAAAAAGTGCAATTGCGACACAGGAAATGAGAACGCAGATATACAATTTAAAACGGAACGCATATTTTTGTCCCTCAAAATCACCTTTGCCATAGAATTGGGTTCCGAATATACCTGCTCCCGAAACTCCTCCAAAGACACATATATTAAATACAAATATAAGCTGATTTACTATAGCAACACCGGACATCTGTTCAGCCCCTAAAGTACCTACCATAATATTATCCAAAAAGCTCACGAAGCTTGTTATGGCATTTTGAGCAATCATGGGCAGAGCCAGTAAAATCACATATCTGTAGAAATTCTTATCTCCAATATATTTTTTCTTAAATGTTGTCCACATTTTCAGCCTCTCCTTTAAAATATATACATTAGACAAGAATAACATTTTTAAACTAAATAAACAACACTAAAGTTAAAAGTAATATCTATTTTTTACTCTATATTTTTAAGCGCATCCTCCATAGGAATATGTCTTACTTTTTTCATTTGGAAAAAAGCAATTACAATGTAAGATACTATACCTGTCACAGCAACAAATATAAAATCAGTTACGGGAACATAATAAGGGAACCATCCCGAATATGAAAGGAACACCATCTCTAATATTTTTTTCATTGTAACATCAACAAGCGGCATAGTCATAATAAGTGAAGCAATGACAACAACCGCAGTGGTTATGACATACAGATTATTTATTTCTTTATTTTCATATCCCAATATTTTAATCATGGATATGCTCTGTGAATTTTTTTCCACAATGATTTTTGACAAAAGGTATATAATAAGTACAAATATGATAACTCCGATTATAAAGAATATCTCTATAAGTCCATCCATTGAATCTATTAGTTGTCTTGACATCTTGTTCAAAACCTCTTCATCTATGACTGTCGCTACCATATTACTGTCAATATCATCTATCTCTTCATCAGAAAAATATCCATTATAATATTTCTCTTCAAAACCGAATAAGCCGTTTAGTGTTTCCTGATCCATAAACACGGCTATTCCTATAGAATAATCATAAATTCCATCCACTTTGAACTTATAATCCTTATCCTCATATTCCTCCTTTAAGACAATGACATCCCCCACTTCCACATCGTACTTTTCCGAATATGCACTGGATATATATACTTCATCTTTATCAAACTCAGCATCAATATATTTACTGTCAGGAATAATTCCATACATACTTACCTGTTCCGTAAATCCTCTGTTTTCCTGTGTTTTCAGTGTATAAGCAGTAAACATTTCTGCAGTATCACATGAAGTTTCCACTTGGGTTCTTAGCATATATTGGTATTTACTTAACATATTATCAGTAAGCCTGTCACTGTAATTATTAAAAAGAGATGGAAGAGCAACACCATAAATCATCAATATATTCGCAAATGTAACACCTATTACTATAGTTATATAATTAGGCATGTTCTGAAAAATAATCCTGAGTCTGAATCTCTTCATTATTCCTATTTTTGTATTCAGTTTAAAGGCCTTCTTTTTCTTTTTATTTCTGAGATCACGTCTGATAAACCTGAGTGGCGAAAGATTAAGTTTTCTTGTAATAATAAATGTATTTATAATAAATATTATAATAAGAGGCGCTGCCGTTGTCATTACAAACGTCTTCTTATTAAACAATACGTTGTATGTTGTAAGACTGTAACTGTTATAATAGAGAGTAGCTGCATAATCTTCAAAAAAAGTGTACCCGAGAATATTTCCGACTACAGCTCCAATCAAAGTTAAAAGCATAGGCATCGCAAGATAATGTCGTATCATCTCCCCCTTTGTATATCCTGATGCGCGCAATGTACCGATTACCGCCGACTCCGCTGAGATGGTGTTACTTGTTGTAATCGCAAATATAAAAGCTACAATTACCATAATAATATATAAAAACATCATAATAAACTCGCTATCTCTAACCATATCATCACCGACAAACCGAATAGCCTGATTACTGTATGCCGGAACGTAATTTTTTAACGGTGTAATCCCTATCAGATTAGTCATAAAATTCTCAGACATTGTTTTCGCTTCAGCATCATCAGCCGTTTTATCATCATATTTCCATGAATAGCTGTAATGAAGCTTAACCGTATTAAGAGTATTGAACCCCTCCTCCGTCATAACTGCTACACCGAATTTGATTGTGTCAAACATGGAATCTGTAGGTAATTCATACAGCGCACTGTAGTCAGTAAGAGAAACGAGACCGGATATTGTCAATCTCCTGCCTGATACAACAAATACATCGCCAATCTCCAACCCGTTTTTTTCTGCATGGAGTCTGTCTATGGCAATTTCATTGTCTTTCTCCGGCATTTTTCCTGACATAAGACATACTTTATTAACCTTTTCGCGATTGATAAAAATCCTCATGGTTGCACCATAATCTGTCTTATCATCTATGTAAAAATTCTCATAAAGGGTAACTCCTTCATTTTCAATTTTTTCCACAAGCTCTTCGTCTGCTTTTTCAGGAATTTCAAAATTTCCGTCTTCTATATTGTATTTATCAAAATTTTCGTTATATGCGGCACTCATACTGCCCGATGCAACACGAAACCCTGATACGACGGCAATCATTGCAACGATAAACACAAACAAAACTGTATATTTTCCCAAATCATTTTTTAATTCCCTGATAAATCTTTTATTAAGTGGATTTTTCATAACAATTGCCTCCTACCAATCAAGCGCTGTCGCGGATATCTTTTCTTCGTTAACGTAATTTTTACTTATGATTCCGTTTTTAAGCTTTACTACACGGTCAGCCATATTTTTTATGGCATCGTTATGGGTAACCATTATAACTGTATTACCATATTTTTTATTTACATCCTCTATGAGCTTAAGAATATCTTTTGAGGTATTATAATCCAATGCTCCCGTAGGTTCATCACATAACAATATATCAGGATTTTTTACTATGGCACGACCTATGGCTGTTCTCTGTTGCTGACCTCCCGACAACTGATTTGGTAACTTGTGACGGTGTTCATATAATCCAAGTGTTTTAAGAATTTCATCTACATCAAGCGGATTATCGCTGAGATATGCGCCTACCTCTATATTTTCCTTTATATTAAGATTAGGAATAAGATTATACATCTGAAAAATGTATCCCAAATGTTTTCTTCTGTATCTTGTCAATGCTTTTTCATTCATATCAACTGTCTTTTCTCCATCTATTGATATAAAACCGGAATCCGCATCGTCTATACCTCCTATAATATTGAGGAGTGTAGATTTACCTGAACCGGATGGTCCGAGCAAAACACATATTTCTCCTCTCTCAAGCTCAAGATTCACCCCTTTTAAGACATCGAGCCTGCTTTCTCCTTCTCCAAAATGCTTTTTTACTCCGTTAATTGTAAGAAACATATTTTTTTACCTCTCTTTCTTAAAATAGAAAATGCCGGGTATGCTTTTTTGCCATACCCGACAGTAAAAAAATAAGACACATGCACGGCAACCAAAGCTATACATGAGTCTCGCGATTTAAAACAAGCCAGACCAAAAGATCAGTATGTTGACTTATTACGTTATATAAACGCTCACTACTCCCTCACCGGAATTTTCTTTTGCTGAATAATACCATAATGCCACATCCTTTGTCAATACTTTACACATTGTTGATATTTTTTTTCAAAAATAAACTTGTAAATAAGATTTTCATATGTAATAATTACATTATGGGGATGTATCAGAGAGGGGGATTTTTCATGGAAAAAATTGCATATTTTGATTATTCCGCGCTTATTATTACAATTATTATATTTGCATCTATTTTCTTCAGAAAGATGACCAAAGGAAAAACCAATCGTTTTTTTCTTATGACAGTTACGGTTTCTTTTCTCGCCATACTTTTCGATATATGGGCTATAACACTCGATAACTCTGTAGTTTCGGATGTGACATTAAAATATATTATTCACAGTCTTTATCTGTTTTTCCACAGCCTTACTATTCCTGTATATATTACATATCTGATTGCAATGACAGATACATGGCATAAACTCCGTGTAAATCCCATACACAGAATTATGTTACCACTCCCGCTTATCATCATAAGTTTTTTGATTATTATAAATATGTTTAATCATAAAGTTTTTTCCATAAACGGTGATGGTATATATGTACGCGAAGAATGGTTTTCTCTTATATACGTTGCAGGATTTGCCTATGGTATTTTTGGCATATCTTACATATACCACTATAAAAAACTATTCAAAGCAGGGCGCTTTGTGGCTTTATTTTCCATATTTCTGTTAGTTGTATTTGCCGCTGTTTTTCAAATGCTGTATCCAAGGTATCCTGTTGAGATGTTTGCCATATCCATAGGTCTCCTCTATATTGCCATGCTTATACAACGTCCAGAGGAACATATAGATGTTGTCACCGGTCTTCACAACTTAGCCGGCTACACAGATGACATAAAAAGAGGTTTTTCAAATGACAAGCACATAAGTATATTGCTTATTAATATAGCTAATTTCAGCTCAATCAGGGATATGATAGGTTTTGACAGAACTAATGCTCTGCTGCATAAGCTTGCAGTTAAGTTCTCCGAATTTAACAGAAAAAACAGACTTAACGCAGATTTGTACTACCTTGGTAAGGGTAAATACAGATTTGTATTTGATTCTGCACATATTGATAATCTTACAAGTATCGCGGATACAATCAACCGCAATTTGAAATCCGGTATTAACGTCAACCATATGGACATCAATCTCATCACACACATATGTATAGGCAGATGCCCTGAAGATTTTGACAACTACGAATCCTTAATGTATTTCGGCGAACGTTTTTCAATTGATAATGAATATACCGGTGAGATTGTACATGCAAAAGATTTATTCAAGAAGGAACAATTTGATTTACACAGTAATCTTGACGGCATCATAGAAAATGCAATTACAAACAAAAAATTTCAGGTTTACTATCAGCCAATTTATTCTATACAGGAGAAGCGTTTTAATTCTGCGGAAGCATTGCTTCGACTCATTGATGATGACTATGGTTTTATACCACCTGATGTTTTTATTCCTGCCGCAGAAAAAAGCGGTGCTATTCATAAAATAGGTGCATATGTTTTAGATGAGGTCTGCCAATTTATAGCAGAAGATGATTTTTCAAAGCTCAACATAGACTATATAGAGATTAATCTATCCGTAGCTCAGTGTATGCACAAGGAGTTGCCTAATCTTGTATTAGAAAGCTTAAATCGTTATAATGTATCACCGGATAAGATTAATCTGGAAATAACCGAGACAGCAGCCTCATTCTCTCAGGCAATTATGTATGAAAATATCGAGAAGCTTAATGCTGCCGGGATAAGTTTTTCTCTTGATGATTACGGAACAGGATACTCCAACATACAAAGAGTTTCTACTCTTCCGCTTAAAATCGTCAAGTTAGACAGAACCTTTGTAAATGTTGAAGATAATCCTAAAATGTTTATTGTACTTGAAAACACAATCAAGATGTTAAAAGATATGGAAATGGAAATCGTTGCTGAGGGTATCGAAACCGAACAGCTCGTTAAAAAATTTGCCGATATGAATTGCGAATATATTCAGGGGTATTATTTTTCAAAGCCTATACCGAAACATGATTTTATAGCTTTTATCACACGGCAAAACAACTCCTAATTATATATTAAAACTTTTTGCCCATATAACCAATGAACCATGATGTCTATTATCTGTTACATCTTTTTTCATTCTGTCTGTTACAGGACCGTTTTTTTGCATTTTAGCAATTATTACCTGTTGTAATTCTTCAACTGTCATTTCTTCATATGGCTTATTTAAATCAACCTCTGCAGCCTCTTCAATCGCTGTATCTTCTATATTTTCTTCATTCCGGGTTTCAGCAGGGACATCAAATACGGGAATTTCAAATTTCAATTCACCCTTAGGAATCCATATCTCTCCGTAATTTCCCGGTATTTCTGCAGAAATATATCCGTTTGCTGATATTTTTCTGCCCGACAAAGCACCTGAATATTCACCGTTTGCAGGTACATTTATAACACTTGCTTTATCATCATTGTTTACCATAACTATTACACTCGAATTTTGATATGTTCTGGAATAAGCATATTGCCTGTTAGTGAGCATAAGTTCCTTATAATCACCATAACTCAGTTCTTTTACTCTTTCACGAATATCACCCAACACACTTATAAACTTTACATATTGATTATCTTTTGCCTTAGGCAGCCATTCTTCACAGGACAGTTCAGGTCTCAATGGAGCATCTGCATCTGCACCATATCCTTTTCTTCCTTCTATGGCAAATTCTGAGCCATAATAAACAGATGGAATACCCGGCAGTGTATACAGCATAATATGTACCGGTGCAAAACCGGATTTATTATCTAATTTAGATATAATACGTTCCACATCATGGTTATCAACAAAATTATAAAGTTTAAGTCCGTCCTGTCTGTTACCGCCCATTTCGTACAGACGTTTTACGGTATGCGCAATCTCAAAGAAATTATGATCATTATATCCGGAATACAAGGCTTTATGAAGATTATAATTTGTTACTGAATGTAATGTATCTGAATTAGCCCATCTTGTATAATCACCATGAATAACTTCACCCATGAGCCAGAATTCAGGTTTAACTTCATTGGCTGTACGTCTCAAAGCTTTCATAAACTCAAAATCCAGCACATCTGCCGCATCAAGACGTATACCATCAACATCAAATTCATTAACCCAGAAACGAATAACATCGCATATATATCCTGTAACCTCAGGATTCTTCTGATTTAATTTGACCAATAAATCATATCCACCCCAGTTTTCGTAAGAAAACCCGTCATTATATGAATTATTTCCCCAGAAATTCACATTACAATACCAGTCCTTATATCTGGAATTTTCTCTGTTTTCCAAAATATCCTTAAATGCAAAGAAATCGCGTCCTGTATGATTAAACACACCGTCAAATATAACCTTAATTCCGTTAGCATGACACTCTTTTACATAATTTTTTAATGTTTCATTCGTACCAAGACGGCTGTCAAGTTTTTTGTAATCTGTTGTCTCATAGCCATGTCCCACTGATTCAAACAAAGGTCCGATATATATTGCATTACATCCTATACCTTTAATATGCGGAATCCATGGAAGAAGTCTGTTCAATCTTTCTACCGATTTTCCATAATCATTCTCCCTTGGTGCCCCTGTCATTCCCAAAGGATAAATATGATAAAATCTTGCCTCATCATACCACGCCATTTCATCTTCTCCTAATACATAAAAAACTAATTTTCATTCATCTTTGCAAGTTTCGCCGCCTGGTCTGCTGCGATACATGCATCAATTATTTCCTGAATATCGCCATCCATTATCTTATCCAGCTTATATAGGGTAAGACCTATTCTATGATCAGTAACTCTTCCCTGTGGGAAGTTATATGTTCTGATTTTTTCAGAACGATCTCCTGTTCCTACCTGACTCTTACGCAATTCTGCTTCTGCATCGTGAGCTTTCTGTTGTTCTATGTCATAAAGCTTTGCACGGAGAAGCGCAAAAGCCTTGGCTTTATTCTGGAGCTGTGATTTTTCAGTCTGACTGTATACAACAATACCTGTAGGATAATGTGTAAGACGTACGGCAGAATCAGTGGTATTGACACACTGTCCGCCATTACCTGAAGCACGCATAACATCTATACGAATATCTTTATCATCAATCTGAACATCAACCTCTTCAGCTTCCGGAAGAACCGCCACGCTTATGGTAGATGTATGAATACGTCCGCCGGATTCTGTCTCAGGCACACGCTGAACACGATGTACACCGCTCTCATACTTAAGAACTGAATAAGCTCCGTTTCCGGTAACCATGAAGGATACGGATTTCATGCCGCCTATACCTATCTCTTCCACTTCCATAGTCTCTATCTTCCAACGTCTGCTTTCGCAGTAGTGTACATACATACGATAAATTTCTGCTGCAAAAAGAGCAGATTCATCACCGCCGGCTCCGGCTCTTATCTCTACAATAACATTTTTATCATCGTTAGGATCCTTTGGTAAAAGGAGAATTTTTAACTCCTGCTCACATTTTTCTACCTGTCCCTTTGCCTCATTTAATTCTTCCTTCGCCATCTCACGAAGTTCTTCATCGCTCTCCTCATCAAGCATCAAAAGACTATCCTCTATAGTCTGCTTAGCATTTTTATATTCAATATACTTTTCTACTATAGGTGCAAGTTCAGCCTGCTCCTTCATTAAAGCTCTGAATTTATCCTGATTTGAAATAATAGACGGATCACTGAGCGAAAGCTGTATCTCGTCTAAACGTGCTACCAAATCCTCTAATCTGTCAAACATATTCTCCTCCTGCTATCTTCCTGTATATTTATCTTTTTGCTATAACAATACGATTTAATCCTGCATAATCTTTTTTGCAGTCGACACTATAAAAACCTGCTCGGTTAAGCATTTCCCTGATATCTTCGTACTGATTATATCCTATTTCAAAAATCACAATACCATCATCTGCCAGATACTTATCAAAATTTTCAATAATTTTTTTATAAAAGAATAAACCGTCTTCCCTGCCATCGAGCGCAAGTCTTGGCTCATATTCCCTCACATCTTCCATAATATCATCTATATCAGATGTTGAAATGTATGGAGGGTTGGACATTATGAGATTATACCTTTCAAATGCCACATTATCAAATAAGTCAGACTCTATAATATCACATTTTGCTCCCAAATTAAACATATTTTCTTTGCTGAGGGAAATTGCTTCCTGTGATACATCAACCAGAGTAATCTCATCATCCATATATCCGTTCTCTTCCCTCTTCAATTTGTAACTTATGCCTATACATCCTGAACCACAGCACATATCAAGTGCCTTGCATTTTTGTAACTTACCGGTTGACATAATCGCATTTTCAACAAGAAGCTCTGTTTCAGGTCGGGGAATAAGAACTTTCTCGGCAACTTTGAAACTGTATCCCATAAAATCCTGTATTCCGGTTATATACTGACACGGATAATGTGAACACCTTAAATTAATTATATCTTTATATGCTTTTTCATCTTCCTCAGATATGCTGTCTCCGGCCCTCATCAGTATGCCTGTATAATCAATTTTCAGTATGTACATAGCAAGGATTTTCGCATCGCTGACATATTCCTGAATATGAGCTTTTCGCAAGGTTTCTTCACCATATTTTAGCATTTCACGCAAGATCATATATATATCCTCTGAATTATTTCTTTAAAGATTTTCTTTCTTCATCAAGGTATGCCCGCCAGTCTAAAACGCCCTCTACTGCCTTTATGGCTACCTCAACCATATCCTCAGTCGGTTCCTTTGTTGTAAGTCTTTGAACCCAAAGTCCCGGCTTACTCAATATGTTTGCTACCGGATTATCATATTTTCCGGCAAATTTGATAAACTCATATGATATGCCGGCTACAACAGGTACCAGTAATACCCTGTACAATAACCTCAACCACACTGTTTCTGTTCTGATACACATAAATACAAGGATACTTACTATCATAACTATAAATAAAAAACTTGTTCCGCATCTCTTGTGATATCTGGAATGTTTAATTATATTCTCAACCGTAAGCTCGTCTCCCGCTTCAAGACAGTTGATACATTTATGTTCAGCGCCATGATACATAAATGTTCTCTTTATATCCTCCATTCTGGAAATAAGAACCACATAGAGAATAAAAATCAAAAGTCTTATAACGCCTTCAATAAGTCCAAGCAGGAAATGATTATTTATCAAATCATCAAGAAGAGATGCCAGAAAAGCCGGCAACAACATAAAAAGACCTACAGCAAGAACGATAGAAAATCCTACTGTCAGAAACATAAATAATCCATCCGGGGATTCGTCCTTTTTAGCCTTGTCTTCCTCTTCTTCATCATAAAATTCTGCTGAATACATAAGTGTTTTTACACCTATAAAAAGAGATTCAACAAAATTAAATACACCACGAACAACAGGTATCCTGAATAATCTGCATTTATCACCTGCCGGTTTGTATTTTTCAATTTTAACTTCTATTTCTTTATCGGGTTTTCTCACTGCTATAGCATATTTATCATTATTTTTCATCATAATACCTTCTATAACAGCCTGTCCGCCTATACTAACTCGTCCCAAATTAAAATCCTTTCCATTGAATAAAATAGGCTTGCTACGATTAGCGTAACAAGCCTTATATGTTCATTATTCAGTAACTATGCCTGAGTTACACCGTACTTACGGTTGAACTTATCAATTCTACCACGAGCCTGTGCAGCCTTCTGCTGACCAGTGTAAAATGAATGGCACTTTGAACAAATTTCAACGTGAATGTCATTCTTAGTTGAACCAGTTACGAACTCGTTACCACAGTTGCAAACAACCTTTGCCTGATAATAATCTGGATGTATTCCTTCTCTCATTCTTTTTCACCTCTTTAAAATAAAATTACTCTATGAGAACAGGCAAATGCCTTGATTCTTCATACTCACAACAAATGATATTCTACCATAGCATTTGATTAAATTCAAGTACTTTTTTAAAGAATTATGCTATAAATTATATTTTTATTTTCTAAGTAATGTTTTCTTTACATAATCAACAAATTCTTTATTAT
>CAZKMB010000011.1:0-60596 GCA_964553965.1 uncultured Bacteroides sp.
CCACCTAATGCCGGCGGTATGCTAAGAGAAAATACCGTCACCCACCACTCTATGCATTTTGGTACTGTTAGCGAGTGTATGGGTGCGACAACAGTTCCGTCTTTGAATTTCAAAAGTTATTTTGCTGAATTACGAAAAAAGTCAGCAATTAAATATTAGAGAAAAAATTTTGCAAAAAAGTGATATATTTACCATTTTCACCGGCTGCTTATTGAGGGGCAAAAAGTCGACCGAACCTTGACAACTGAATGATCGTCTGAATGGGATATGACTTTGCCAAGACCGTCACAACTGACGAGAGCAAGATAACACCGCTGAAATGCAGGGGCAGGAACGACATTCGGACAGAACGGCAAAACCCAATGATACCAACCGAAAGCGAATGATCCGTTTTGTAAATTACGGATATAAAAGTGATGGTTGTTGTAACTGTTCCAGTGACGGTTTCAATAGTGCTTTTTAAGAGATAGGGATAATTTACAAGAGAACGGTATTTTCCTGTCCACAGGAATAACGAGCATCGGATTTTGTCACCAAAATCCAATCCACAGCCTAAAGGCGTGACGAGGATTTAGATACCCTTTTTAAGCGTATCTATGAGGATATGGTATCTGGCAGACTTTCACCGGAACGGTTTGATAAGTTATCTACGGAATACGAGGAAGAACAACGGAAAGTAAAGCAGACCATTGATGAACTGCAAACGCTGATTGACAACGGTGAGCAGAACGAGGTCGATTTACAGGCGTTCCTAAAAAATGTCCGTAAGTACACCGATCCGAAAGAACTAACCGCAGAACTGCTAAACGATTTGGTTGACAAAATTGTGATACACGCTCCCGACAAGAGCAGCGGTCACAGAAAACAAAAGATTGAAATTTACTACAAGGCTGTCGGAATTATAAATATTGCCGATGAGGATTGCGTTGCTCTTGACGGCAGACTCGGTATGTAAAACCGTAAAAAGAAAACAGCCTGATAACGCAAAGCGGCGTCACAGCTTTCGCTGTACCGCCACCTTACATAAATACTTCGTTATCGCACCTCGGATAAAGTGTTCCATGTCTGTTTTTTATCATGAAAGTTTTTCAATTGCAACCCTGATTCTTGAAAGAGTTTCCTCTTTGCCAAGGATTGACATAAGCTCAGTAGCTCCGCCCGGAGTGGCTTGTTTGCCGGAAACGGCAGTTCTTAAAGGCCACATAATAAATCCGGTTTTGTATTCCTTTGCCTTGCCAAACTCCTGCAAAGTACCAAACAAAGAATCATTGTCAAAGGCAGTGAGGTTCTCAAGTACAGGTAATACCTCTTTGAGGAGAGAAAGGGAATTCTCAGGATTGGTTTTCATCTTCTTATGAGTATACATATCAACATCATAGTCAGGGACAGCTTCAAAGAAATCTATCTGATCTTTGATGTCGGTAAAAACTTCAATTCTTGACTTGATCATACCTGCGATTTTCTTAAAATCAAGAGGCTTTGAGATGACATCTTCGATATAAGGAAGAGCCATTTCGCAGAAAGCATCATCATCCATGGCTTTGATGTATTCTCCGTTCATCCATTTAAGCTTTGTCATATCCAGAACCGCAGGAGATTTTGACATATGAGTATAATCAAAGGCAGCAATCAGTTCGTCAAGGGAGAATATTTCTCTGTTATCCTCAGGACTCCATCCGAGGAGAGCTACGAAGTTGATGATTGCCTCTGTTAAAAAACCCTGCTCAAGTAAGTCCTCAAAAGAGGAATGACCGCTGCGCTTACTCAATTTTTTGTGACTTTCATCAGTTATGAGAGGGCAATGGATATAGGTAGGAACCTCCCATCCGAAAGCATCATACAATCTGTTATACTTAGGTGATGAGGAGAGATATTCGTTACCTCTGACTACATGGGTTATATTCATAAGGTGGTCGTCTACAACATTAGCAAAATTATAAGTTGGGAAACCATCTGATTTGATTAGAACCATATCGTCGAGCTCTTCGTTAGGCACTGTTATATCACCATACAATTCATCTTTAAATGTGGTTGTACCTTCAAGAGGATTGTTCTGACGAATAACATATGGTTTACCGGCATTAAGGTTGGCTTCAATCTCTTCTTTTGAGAGATTGAGACAGTGCTTGTCGTATCGGGAAATGGTTTTACCGTCAAGTTCGGTTACCAGAGTGCTGAGTCTGTCTTCATCACAGAAACAATAATAAGCTTCGCCCTTATCAACAAGCATTTTGGCGTATTCTAAGTATATGCCTTTTGCCTGACGTTCACTTTGAACATATGGACCAACACCGCCGTCCTTGTCGGGACCTTCATCGTGTATAAGACCTGTTTTTGCGAGA
The DNA here is from genome assembly GCA_964553965.1 of uncultured Bacteroides sp. Lineage (GTDB taxonomy): Bacteria > Bacillota > Clostridia > Lachnospirales > Lachnospiraceae > Coprococcus_C. The sequence continues at coordinate 2,343 of CAZKMB010000011.1, forward strand.
GTTCTGTATATGATATCAACGGCTCCCTCAACCTCACGAACCTGATCGGTATCCTCAATACGGAGGATAAAATCACCGCCTTCATGCTTTGCAATAAGATAAGCATAGAGGGCTGTTCTTAAATTTCCGACGTGCATTCGTCCTGTCGGACTGGGAGCAAATCTTGTTCTAACTTTTGCCATACTAATATCTCCTCTTTGTTATAATTTCTTTTGAGATTATAACAAAGTAAAAATCATTTTACAACACAATAGTTGATTATTGTTGGAAATTTTAGTATACTGATATATGGATTGATTTTATAACTTTGCATATACTATTTTAGAAAGACAGGTAATTATATGGACGGAAACATAATTGCAATTCTATACGGAATAATTTTAGTTCTTTTCTTTGTTTTACTGGTAACTTTAACAATAACGTTAATTATCAGCAAGTCAAAAGGGAAAAAAGAAGAATACGAAGAAGACTATGAATATGATGAATATGAGAGCTTTTCGGACAGTGAGGATGTGAGTCCTGAGAGATATGATGAAGAAGAGCAGGAGATAGAGAATATATTTGACAGTGCATTTGCAAGTGTGCAAAATGAAACACCGATGGAGATGCCAACAGAGATACCAACGGAGATACCGACATTGGATATTCACCGGGAGATACCGGCGGTTCAGGAAGAACCGGAAGATGTATCGGAACCCGTAGGTGTATCCGATGCAGTAGATGTATCCGAACCGGAAGAACCTGTTGAGACTGAGGAAAAGGAAACTGATACGTTTGCTGACAGTGCATTTAGTGACAGTGCATTTAGTGACAGTGCATTTAGTGACAGCGCATTTGGAGACAGCGCATTTAGCGACAGTGCATTTGGAGACAGTGCATTTACCGACAGTGCATTTACCGACAGCGCATTGGACAATGTAGTAGTACCAAAGAAAAAAATAAAGTCAAAGGTTTCAAGTTCAGATGATTTTTATTGGTACAACAAAATGGATGTTGCAGAAAAACCATCATATAAGACTGCTGAGATGTATTATCATTATTTTAATATTGCCAAGGACTGCATAGAAGACCTGCTTATTGAAATGTATGACTGCGCCCTGGTAAGAACCGAGGAAATCAAATATATTGCTTACGGTATTGCACCAAGAGCCGTATCTATGAAAGAGATACTTACATCAGGAAACAGAAATTACACTACTCAGACAAAACTTAAAGAACCTACCACAGAGGACAGGGTAAAAATATACGAAAAATGGTGCGGCTATGTGGATAAATTATTTGAAAAGGTATATATTCACGCAGACAGCTACACAATAGAAGAGATAAGAGATTTACTCTATGAGTTCGGTAAAAGTGACGTTGATGTGCTTATAGAAGGTATGTAATCTTTTTAGGAGGCAATATATGTTAGTTCAGACTCCTTGTATGGAAAACAGGGAATTATTAAATCAATACTTAAGATATAACCAATATTATGGCTGCGAGTTTTCCGCAGCCAATAATATTTTATGGTCGGAGCTTTATAAGGGAGAGTTTATCATTGCGGAGGATATGCTGCTTTTTTGTCACACTAAAAACGGAATTATAGAACAGATAACATTTCCCATAGGAAAACAGGATGAAAAAAAAGCTTTTGATGCCATGGCAGCATATTTTAATGAAAATAACAGACCATTTTATATGTACCTTGTGGAAAGAGAAATGTTTGAAAAAATTGATGCGTGGTATCCCGGCAAATATAAGATAGAATATCAGCGCGACGAGGCAGATTATCTTTATGAATGGGAAACTCTGGCGTATTTAAAGGGGAAAAAACTACACGGAAAGAGAAATCATATAAACAGATTTTTGGAAAATTATCCCGATTACAAATATGAACTGATAGATGATGAAAATTATAAGGAATGTATTGAGTTAACCCGGTCATGGAAAGAGAATAACGAAGTTGATGATACGGCAGCTTACGAGACAGACATACTAAAATTTGCGTTGAAAAACCGGGAAGTATTGGGTCTTAACGGTGCTCTGATAAGGGTAAACAACAGAGTTATAGCATTTACGCTCGGTGAACCGCTAAAAGAGGATACCTATGTTGTTCATTTTGAAAAGGCTTACGCTGATGTTCAGGGAGCATATGCTATGATAAATCGGGAATTTGTCAGGAGAAGTTTGAAGGGGTACAGGTATATTAACCGGGAAGAGGATATGGGTATACCGGGATTGCGACATGCGAAAACCTCATATCAGCCTGTACGTTTAGTTGAAAAAGGAATTGTAACCACAGTGTAAATATAGTTTTTTTTAGCAGGTACCGTCATGGGGAATACTATGATGATACCTGCTTCTTTTTACTTTACAATACCTTGGAAAGAAATTCTTTCAAACGTGGATTTTGGGGATTTCCAAAAAATTCATTCGGCGGAGCACTTTCTAAAATCTGTCCGTCGTCAATGAAAATCACCTTGTTGGCAACCTCTTTTGCAAAGCCCATTTCATGGGTTACAATAATCATTGTCATTCCCTCTTTTGCGAGAGATTTCATAAGATCAAGAACCTCACCTACCATTTCCGGATCCAGAGCAGATGTAGGCTCATCAAACAGGATTACATCCGGATTCATTGCAAGGGATCTTACAATGGCAACTCTCTGCTTCTGACCGCCGGACAGAGTAGAAGGGTAGACATCTGCTTTATCAGCTAATCCGATTCTTTCAAGTAATGAGAGAGCCTGCTCTTTTGCCTTTGCCTGAATCTCTGATTTTGTTGTGTCAGCCGGTAAAAGTTCTTTTTTATTATCTTTATTTCTGAATATATTTGTAAATCTGATTATTCTGTTTTTGCGTTTGGCTTTCTTTAAATCCTGATATCCGATATGAACAGGTGCCAGCATGATGTTCTGGATTACGGTTTTGTTATTAAACAAATTAAAATGCTGGAATACCATTCCCATGTTTCGCCTGTGAATATTTATATCAACTTTCAGGTCGGCGATATCGACACCGTTAAAGATAATCTGACCACCGGTTGGGTCTTCCATGCAGTTAAGACATCTGAGAAAAGTACTTTTTCCCGAACCGGATGGACCGATAACACATACTATGTCCCCTTTATCAATTTTTATATTGATTCCGTTAAGTACTTTATTATCGCCAAAATGTTTTTCAAGATTAATTACGTCTATCACTTTTTCTCAGGCTCCTTTCCATAAGCTTGATTCCCAAACTTATTATGAGAACCAGAATGATATAAATTACTGCCATTACAAGATAAGGAACCATAAATTCGTAGCTGTTGCTTCCTATAAGGTTAAAGGCAACATATAAATCTGCCGCACCGATGAAACTTACTACGGAAGTTTCTTTGATAAGAGCTATAAATTCATTTCCCAGGGTTGGTAAAATATTTTTAACCGCCTGAGGAATAACTATTTTAATCATTGTAGTTCCAAAACTTAATCCTACTGCACGTCCTGCTTCCATCTGACCGTTATCTACGGAGAGAATACCGCTTCGCATTATCTCGGATATGTAGGCACCACTGTTTAAACCAAATACAAGAATGGCAACCTGAACCGACTGCATATGTACGCCCATGATAGGTAGCATAACATAGTAAAATACAAGTAATTGAACTACCATAGGTGTTCCCCTGAACAAACCAACATACAGGCTGCAGATTGCATTTAGAATCTTTGGAAGAACCTTATACTTTGGAATTACTCTTACGGTAGCGATAAGTGTACCGATAAGAATACCTATAATAAGTCCGAGAACGGCAATTATTAATGTGTTTTTTAATCCTTCTAAAACCCTTACATAACCATTTTGGTCAATAAAGATACGCCAGAAATTTTCCAGCTTTTGTTCAAAATTTCCCATGTAAACCTCTCACTGTCAAGTTATTATTGCATTTCGTTAATAGCTTCTGTTATACAGGCAGCAGGAGCTGAATCGATAATAACATAGTCAATATTGCCATTTAAAAGATCCTGAACTGCAAGTGAACCATTTTTGTATCCGATGGTTGTAAAGTTAAATCCGGCAAAGCCCCAGCTTTCATCACCTTCGCAGTAGAACTGTCCTGATGTGCCTGTCTGTACACCGACTTTAATGTTTTTGTCAAGGGTGTTGAGAATAGCCTCTACATCGGAAGCTGACTTAACATCGTCAAATTTGTTGTCATCTGATTTAACTATAAGCATCTGTGAAGCATCGTAGTATGAATCTGAGAAATTAACATATTCCTCTCTGTCAGGCTTTATGGTAAGACCTGCCATTGCTATATCACACTTCTGCTGTCCGACTGATAAGCAAACAGCATCAAAATCCATATTCTGGATTACAAGTTCTTTTCCGAGGTATTCAGCCAGTGCGGCAGCAATTTCCATATCTATGCCGTAATAGTTTTCACCCTCAGTGTATTCAAAAGGCTCGAAAGCTGCATTTGTGGCAACGACAAGCTGATCCTTTGATGCATCATATGTAGCAGACTTTACGGCAACAGGAGTTCCGTCTCCGAAATAATTGTTACATATATCGTCAAATGTACCGTCTTCCTGAATTAAAGCGATAAAATCATTGATATCCTCTAATAATTCAGGCTGTGTCTTATCAACGCCAAAAGCATATTTTTCGCTTGTAAGTTCAATTTCAATTACATCAGCAGTAACCTTTTCTCCGTCCTTCTTTCCGCAACCTGTAGCCATAGAAAGAACCAGGGCAAAAGCAAGGGCTGCTGATAAAAGTTTTTTAATGTTTCTTTTCATAAAAAAATCCTCCTTAAAAATAGTCATACATCTTGATAATATATCACGAAAATGGCTAAAAATCAATGAAAACACAGAATTTAATGTTTATCGATAAAAAAGTGTTGACAAAGATTAAATGGGGTGGTAATATGTGTTTAACGATAAACGATAAAAACTTATTGCTTATTGAATATTTTTTAAAAAAATCTATTAAAAGGAGAGATGATGTATGAAAGAAGAAACTGTTTTAAGGATGAACAAGGTGGGCAAGGTAGGAAGTATTATAATGTTTATAACAAGAATTTTACTTATCATTGCCCTTGTAGGTGTGGTTGCAGGAACAATTGCGGTGGTGGTATTGCCGGATGAACTGGTAACACTTGATGTAAGCGGTATAGCAGATGTGGGAATTGATTTATCAAAAATAAATGTTACCTTATCGGATAGCGAGCAGGAAAATATTAAAAACGAAATATCACAGGGAAATATTGACATTGACCTTATGACCATGGATTATAATGCGAAAGCGGTCAGTGTTGATGAAAATGGTTTTACATTGAATGCGGTTGCTGGAACAAGAACATTGGACTTAGGAGACCTCTTGGGCGTTTTAATCACTGCTGTCATATCTCTTGCGTTTAGTACTATAACAGTTTGGTGTTTTGGGAATTTGTGTAAGGAATTCAGTGTATGCACCTCACCGTTTGATGAAAAGATTACATCAAAGATGCAGAAAACTGCAATTTCACTGATACCATGGGCACTTTGCTCCGGCATCACAAAAAGTCTTACTGACTCAATACTGAGAAGTGATGTTTCTATAGTATTTGGAATCGATTTAGGCGTTGTGCTGGTTATAGCTATCATATTTGTTTTGGTACAGATATTCAAATATGGTGCCGTATTGCAGAAAGAGTCAGATGAGACATTATAGGATGGTGAGTTGATGGGTAAAATTGTACTTAGACTTGACAGAGTAATGGCAGATAGAAAAATGAGTCTTAATGAATTGTCTGAAAAGGTAGGAGTCTCCAATGTAAATCTGTCTAAAATGAAGACGGGAAAGATTAGTGCAATCAGATTTTCGACCTTGGAGGCGATATGTGATGTTCTTGATTGTCAGCCGGGAGACATACTTGAATATGACCCGGAACAGACATAGTTTATATATCGGATGCCGGGAAAAAATTACGTTTAACATTTTTAGGTCTTATAATTCCTCTTAAAATATGATAACATACTATGTGAGAATTATATCGGGGAGGATATAACAGTGTTAAGATTTATATTTGTTATAGTGGTATCCATACCTTTTATCATTCTTCTTTATGCAAAGTCCGCTTATATGGATGTACATGATGAAAGATATACAGAGGAAGAAAGATACAAGTTTGCATGGATGATCGCAGATACGTTGAGGAGAAATTCAAATATAAGGACAGAGGTATACGGAAAAGAAAATCTGCCGGAGGAAGGCGGATATGTTATGTATGCCAACCACCAGGGAAAGTATGATGCAGTGGGAATAATATACGGTCATGAAAAGCCATGTACCGTTGTGATGGATGATAAGCGTTCCCGTATACCTGTTATGAAACCTTATTTGAAAGTACTTAAAGGCAGTACTCTGGATAAGAGCGATATAAAGTCACAGGCAAACACAATCAGAAATATGGTAAAGGAAATAAAAAGTGGCAGAAGATACATTATGTTCCCGGAAGGTGGGTATAATCATAACAGAAATAATGTACAGAAATTTATGCCCGGGGCGTTTAAGTGTTCCATCAGAAGTAAGACCCCTATTGTACCTGTCGCTCTTATAGATTCTTATAAACCGTTTGAACTAAATTCCTTAAAAAGAGTGACAACGCAGGTACATTTTTTGAAACCGATATCATATGACGAATACAAAGAGTTGACTACTGAGGAGATTGCCTGTATAGTAAGGGAGCAGATTGTAAATACTGTAACAAATAATCTGCGTTAAAAAAAGCAAACAACATAATTTGGAGGACTATGACTATGAAAAAATTTGCAATTTTAACTCTTATGGGAGTAATGGCGTTTTCTTTTGCCGGATGCGGTAATGAGGAAAAGAAAGAAAATACAGAAATTACTGAAGAAACTGTACAGATAGCTGATTCACTTGAGATTCTGTCCAAAGTGTGGGCTGCTTATGGGGATGACGAAAAGTTTGCCGCTGCAGGCGGAGATTATAATAATTCCGTTTCAGATGCACCGGGTAGCTTTGATGTTTCAGATGCAGTATCATTGAGCTCAATGCTTGGAGTGCCTGAGGACGGAGCAGCACTCATTGACGGAGCGGCATCACTTATTCATATGATGAATGCCAACACATTTACATCGGGTGCATATCATTTGGCTGATGCGGCTAATCAGAAATCGTTTTGTGATAAGCTTAAGGACAGCATTATGAACAGACAGTGGATGTGTGGTTTCCCGGATACCCTTATTATAGTGACTATTGGTGAAGAGTATGTTGTTTCGGCATTCGGCGTAACAGATACTATGGAGATATTCAAAACAAAGCTTCTGGCGGAGTATCCGACGGCAGAAATTGTATATGAGGAGAGCCTTGCCGAATAAATATTAATAAAAATTTTTAGGAGTCGATATGCTGTTTTCTGGTATTACCTTTCTATATTATTTTCTTCCTGCGTTTTTGCTGGTGTATTTTATAACACCGGGAAAACTAAAAAATCTTGTACTTGTACTTGCAAGTCTGATTTTTTATGGGTGGGGAGAACCTGTATATGTAATTCTGATGACTGGTATAGTATGTATGGGATATGTTGCAGGAATTTTGATAGAGAGATACAGAGGTAAGATGATTGGAAAAATAGCTTATATATCGGCTCTTTTTCTATGTCTTGCCGTATTGGCATTTTTTAAATATGCCGATTTCTTTATATACAATCTCGGAAAAATCTCAGGAATTACGTTTAAAATACTTGGAATTGCCCTTCCTGTAGGTATAAGTTTTTATGTATTTCAGTTAATCAGTTATGTAATTGATGTTAAGCGAGAGGATGTGAAGGCACAAAAAAATATAATAAATATGTTTGCCTATGTATCCATGTTTCCGCAGCTTATTGCCGGGCCTATAGTGAGATATAAGGACATTGAGGGGGAACTTGAGGGAAGAAAACATACCTTTAAACAGATAAGAACAGGTATTGTAAGATTTACAATCGGTCTTGGAAAGAAGATTCTTATAGCAAATCAACTGGCAACTTTAACAGATATTATCGGAACTGCGGAGAACAGGTCCCTCATTTTTGTATGGATGTATGCCATAGCAACAACCCTGTATATATATTATGATTTTTCCGGTTACAGCGATATGGCAATCGGACTCGGAAGCATACTTGGTTTTAAATTTCCTGAAAATTTTAATTACCCGTTTATATCGAAAAGTATTACAGAATTTTGGCGGCGATGGCATATGACTTTAGGCGGATGGTTCAGGGATTATGTATATATCCCTATGGGTGGAAACAGAGTATCTGAGAAAAAACTTATATTTAACATACTGGTGGTTTGGACTCTTACGGGTCTGTGGCACGGTGCAGCGTGGAATTTTGTGCTGTGGGGACTCCTGTTTGCCATACTTTTGATTTTGGAGAAAATGTGGCTTGGGGATATTTTGGAAAAAACGGTGATTTTTAAAAGAATATATGTTATATTTGCATTGCTTATAAGCTTTGTTATATTCTCATCGGAGAATATATCTCAGGGTGTGACATATATAAAAGAAATGCTTGGCTTTGGGGGATTGCCGCTGACAAATGATATAACTGTATATTATGCACACAGCTATATCACTATTTTCGCCGTGGCATTGATAGGGGCAACACCACTGATAAAAAATATGGTGTGTAAGATAAAAAAGCATTTATCGGAAAAGATACTTGTAGTTTTGGAACCTGTTTTTGTGATTTTAATTGTCGCTCTTTCTACAGCTTATGTTGTGGATGGTTCGTTTAATCCGTTCCTTTACTTTAGGTTTTAGGGTTATGGAGGTAGGAATATGAATGAAGATAAGAAAAATATATCTGCTGACTGCACCGATTCATCCTATGACAAAATTACAGTTGCAATTGTTGCAATAATTTTTTTCGCTTTTGTTTTTTTGTGCTGGTTCAAACCTCAAACGGAAGTCTCAACGGTTGAAAGAAGAAAGCTTGCAAAATCACCTGATATATCATGGAACAATGTAATCTCCGGCAAATTTATGGAAGATTTTGAAAAATATGCAGTAGATCAAATACCTTTCAGGCAGCGGTTTAGAAATTTTAAGGCAGTTTACGGAACCTGTGTGTTAAATCAGGCTGATAATAATGGTTTGGTAATTACAGACGGCTATATTGCGGATATGGAATATGAGCTAAATATTGAGTCTGTTGAATATGCGGCAGGACGTTTTAAATATGTATATGATAAGTATCTTGCCGATACAGATTCACGAGTGTATTTTTCTGTAATACCGGATAAAAATTATTATAACAATAAAGAATACACTTTGAAATATGATTACAACTATATGGTTTCAAAAATGTGTGAAATAATGGATTTTGCTGAATATATAGATATATTTGGCAAATTATCCATGGAAGATTTTTACATGACGGATACTCATTGGAAACAGGAAAAAATATTTCCTGTGGCAAAGAAACTTGGATATACAATGGGGGTTAATATAGAAAATGATTATGAGGCTATAAAAGCAGACGGGAAGTTTTACGGTGTGTATTATGGTCAGATGGCACTTCCACACGAAGGGGATGATATATATTATCTCACAAATGATATAATAGAGAGTTGTCAGGTATATGATTATGAGAATGACAGAGAGATAAGCATGTATGACATGGATGCCGTTGGGTCTGCAGACCCGTATGAAATGTATCTGTTCGGTCCGTTGTCACTTATAACCATAGACAATCCTGATGCAGATACGGATAAGGAACTTATAATTTTCAGAGATTCTTTCGGCAGCAGCATAGCGCCAATGCTTGCTACAGGATATTCAAAAGTGACCTTGATTGACATAAGATATATCAGTCCGGAATACCTTGGAAGATTTGTGGAGTTCGACAATCAGGATGTGCTGTTTTTATATAATACGGCTGTATTAAACAACAGCGAGACGATAAAATAAGGGCTATATGAGAGAGGGGCTTTGTATATGAAAAATGATTATAAAGCTGTAGTGTTTGACATGGATGGTGTTATATTTGACTCCGAGACAAAAGTTGTCGAGTGCTGGAAGATCATTGCAGACAAATATCATATTCCTGATATAGAAGAGATGTGTATGCAGTGTCTCGGAACTAATCAGACAGAAACCGAGAAAAGGTTTCTTGAAAGATACGGGGAGGATTTTCCGTATAAGGAGATTAAGAAAGAGATGTCTGCTCTTTTTCATTCAAGATATGATAACGGAAGGCTTCCGTTGAAAAAAGGCGTTGCTGAACTTTTGGATTATCTGAAGGAACAGAAAAAGAAGATTGCTCTTGCATCATCCACACGAAGAGAGGTGGTTACAAGAGAGTTAATGGAGGCGGGAATACTTGAATATTTCGATGCTGTTATATGCGGAGATATGGTGAGTCGAAGCAAACCGGAACCTGATATATTCCTGAAAGCGTGTGAAGAATTAAGCGTGATACCGGAAAAAGCCTATGCCATAGAAGATTCCTATAATGGTATCAGGGCTGCGGCAGGGGCAGGGCTTATACCTGTTATGGTGCCTGATTTAGCTCCTGCCACTGATGAGATGAAAGAATTAAGTCATGTTATATTGAAGTCACTTTTGGAGGTAAAGACCTACCTGAAAGAAAACGCAGAGTAAGGATTAATATTTTAGCACAGGTTAGATTAGAGGGGCAGGTACATATGAAAAGAGATAAATCAAACATAAAGAAATGGTTGAGGGGATGAATCTGAAATCAAAGGATACAGTGACAACAGGAGAAGATGGCCTGGTGGAACTTCTCTTATAGAGATAGAAAATAAATTATCCGGTGACTCTTCTGTGGAGGTTGAAACTCCGAATGCTACCCTCAGCGTTAGAGGTACAACTTTTGAAACCACTTATTCTGAGGATGAAAATACCACAAAGGTTAAAGTCTCAGATGGTGTGGTAAGCGTTGAGACGGACAAGGAAACAGTTTCCGTTGAAGCCGATAATATGGCAACGGTAAAGGATGATGAAATAAAAATTTCTCCATTACCGATTGAATACAAGAATGAAATGGTCTTTTTTAAGGAATTTGATTATCAGAGTGGAGATTACACTGTCATCGTCCGCATCAATGTAAAAAAACTCGTGGGATGGTCATGTGATTCATATACATTTGAGAAGGATGGCATAAAGCTTGAGTATGATTTATTTACCAAAGATCAGGTTGATGAACTGATAGAGGGCAAAGAAACATCAGAAGAGACAACCATCGACACATTCCTTCCGCTCACCAATGAATGTTACTATTATAGATATTACACTATGCAACCAACTGAGTAAGTGCCCATAATTACAGTGAAATCAGTTCTTTTTTGCTTATGTGTATATAAAGTGCAACTGATGAAAGTATCAGTATTGCGATGGTAATTACGGTTATTGACTCCATGGATACATTATCAAGGAGATACTTTGCCGCGAGGGGTAACGCTATGGCAGCAAAGGAAATTATCATGCTTAAAAAGGTTGACATACTTTGTTTTACGGGGATAGCCTCATTTTCCCAGTTAAAGTTAGGAAAGTGCAAATTTAAGGTTATCCCTAAAATAGCTGTGAATATTATATAGCATAGTGGCAGTATAACCATAAATAGCAGAGTTAGCCCGGTTGGTTTCACCGCTAACAGGAGTGAGATAACACAGATTATGTAAAAAGGTGCTGCAATTATAAGGTTGAGGAATATCTTGCTGTTGTATATGTCTGTGCTTTTTACAGGTAATACCTTAATCTGCCACAGATTTTTACCTTCCATGGATATGGAGGAGGTAGTTGTCGGCATTATTACAAACATAAGGCTGATAAGAAACGGGAAAAAAATATCAACCTGATTAGTCCACATTTCAAGCCCCATTTTAGCAAGTATGGTCTCTTTTCCGACCACAAGTATGGCAACAGACATAATGGCGGAAAGGATATATCCGATAAGGGTATTGGTCACATATATACTGGAAGAAAAGTATCTTTTCATTTCTCTTTTTAACAGAGCTTTTGTTGAGGAAGCTTTCTTCAAAACCCCCATTTTATAATTGTTTTTGGCTGAAACGGCGTTAATGGCTGAGCATATACTCTGAAAAAATTTACCGGTAATTATTGCAAAAACACTGAATATAAGAATCGGTAAAAATATAAGCAAAACAAGGGAAAATATATTGCCGTTTATAGCTTCGGAAAACCATCCGGCAGGAAGATATACCTGCTTTATTTTGTCGTGGAAAAGGCTTGCCAAATCTCCCATCATGGCAGGAGTCATTTCCCGGGATTTGTCGGAAAGTATGCTTTCCGCGTAAAAAACGCCAAAAAAGATACAGAAGATGAGAACTGTTTCGACGATATTTTTATGTTTTGTTCTTGAACTCAAAGCGGTTATGAATGAACCGATTATGGAAGCTGCGGTAAGTGGTAACAAAGGTAAAAAAAGTATACTTATCAGGCATATTATATAAAAAGAAAATTCAGGCTTTTCATAGTATACATATGTTCCTATTCCGGGAATCAGGATAATTAAACTGATTAATATATTTTGAACGTACATGGTTATGAAACGGCTTATAACTATTGCTGTCTTTGAAATGGGAAGAGATATAAGTATATCATAATCCTTTACGGAAAATAGTATGGTTCCGGCTTTAAATATAGTAAAAATCAGAGTAAGTAAGCTGACAAAAACGTAAAGGTATGTAGGAACAAGAAAACCGAGACCTGCTTTGCAATAAGAAGAAAACATCATATATACAAGAGCAGCACTTGTGGCAATTACGATAAGTATGCCGGTTAATGATATAAAAAAACGTATTTTGTCTGATTTATCTTTGCTGTTTCGGAGTTTGTTTATTCCAAATATATTCAAAAGCTGTAATCTGCTGAGTAGTTTAATTTGTTTTATCATCCTCAGTTACCTCCATAAAAAGAGACTCAAGGGACTCTGTGCCCAATAAATCTTCTGTGTTGCCTGCTGCCATAAGAACGCCGCCTTTTATAATGGCAATTTTGTTGCATATCTTTTCTGCCACATCAAGTACATGAGTGGAGAAGAAGATGGCAGTACCATGACTGCATAGAGCCTTCATCTTATTTTTAATAATCAGGCTCGCCTTTGGGTCAAGTCCTACAAAGGGTTCATCCAAAATAAGAAGTTTTGGAGAGTGAATTAATGCACCGATGAGGGCAAGCTTTTGTTTCATACCGTGAGAATAGGAGGATATCAAATCTCCAAGGGCAGGCATAAGCTCAAGTTCATCGGCTTCCTTCCGTATTCGCTCTTCTCTCTCCATGACAGATATACCAAAAATATCAGAGATAAAGTTTAGGTACTGAATACCCGTAAGATACTCGTACAGATCCGGATTGTCCGGAACATAGGCAATCATGGATTTACATTTGATAGGGTCATCTTTGACAGAGATGCCGTTTATAAAAATATCCCCCCGGTTAAAATCATGGATGCCTGTAACACATTTTATGGTAGTGGTTTTTCCTGCACCATTGTGACCGATAAAACCATAGATGTCGCCCGGATAAACTGTAAGGCTCAGATTATCAACAGCTTTTTTTCCGTTTTTATAAATTTTGGTGAGGTTTTTTATTTCTAACATTTTGGCGCCTCCTTTAACAATGCGTGATATCAAAATGATATCACCATAATACAGCGATAGAGAAATAGTGTCAATATTATTTTTTTAAATAGGAATTATAAAAATTGTGTTTTTTAGGAATTAGCTCTTGAAATGTAAGAGGTTAAATGTTATGTTTAAATAAGTGTATGACTGACGGATAAGTGGAGTTAACCACGTGGAGTACACTGTGTATATTTATGATTTTTCGCCGACCGTCTGGGCAATTTAACTTATGCTTATGCGTAGGCTGTTGTCTGGTGGGTCGGCTTTACTCATTCAGATAAAAAATAAAAAGAAAGAGGTACTAATATGGAGAAGAAGAATTTAGCAACAGAGTTAAGCAAAAACGCATATCCGGGACGTGGTATCGTTATTGGAAAGAGTGCTGATGGCAGAAAAGCAGTAACAGGCTATTTTATTATGGGCAGAAGTGAAAACAGCCGTAATCGTGTGTTTGTCGAGGATGGCGAAGGTATCCGTACAGAGGCGTTTGATCCGTCAAAACTTACTGACCCATCTCTTATTATATATGCACCGGTTCGTGTTCTTGGAAATAAGACTATCGTGACAAACGGTGACCAGACAGATACTATTTATGATGGCATGGATAAGCAGTTTACTTTTGAACAGTCTCTCAGAATCAGGGAGTTTGAGCCGGACGGACCTAATTACACTCCGAGAATTTCAGGCGTTATGCATATTGAAAATGGTACTTACAACTATGCTATGTCAATTCTTAAGAGCAACAACGGCAATCCGGACGCTTGTAACAGATATACATTTGCCTATGAGAATCCTGTAGCAGGAGAGGGTCATTTTATACACACTTATATGCATGACGGAAATCCTCTTCCAAGTTTTGAGGGTGAACCAAAATGGGTGGAGATTGGAAATGACATAGACGAGTTTACAGAGATGTTGTGGACAAACCTCAATGAGGAAAACAAAGTATCCTTATTTGTGAGATTTATTGATATAGCAACCGGAGAGTATGAGACACGCATCATAAATAAAAATAAGTAATAACAGAAAGGAAAGTTGAAAACTATGAACGAATTAGAATTAAAGTATGGTTGTAACCCAAATCAAAAACCTTCAAGGATATATATGGCAAACGGAGAAGATCTTCCCATAAAGGTTCTTTCAGGTAAACCGGGATACATAAATTTCCTTGATGCATTTAACGGTTGGCAGTTAGTTAAAGAGTTGAAGGAAGCTACAGGTCTTCCGGCAGCTACTTCGTTTAAGCATGTGTCACCGGCAGGTGCAGCGGTGGGACTTCCACTTGATGAGACTCTTGCAAAGATTTACTGGGTGGATGATTTAGGAGAGTTATCTCCTCTTGCATCAGCATATGCAAGAGCAAGAGGCGCAGACAGAATGTCATCATTTGGTGATTTTATTGCGCTTTCAGATGTTTGTGATGTATCAACTGCAAAGATTATCAAGAGAGAGGTTTCAGACGGTGTTATCGCTCCGGGATATGAGCCGGAAGCACTTGAGATTCTTAAACAGAAGAAAAAAGGCAACTACAATATCATTGAGATAGACGATAATTATAAGCCGGAACCAATCGAGACCAAGCAGGTTTATGGTATCAGCTTTGAGCAGGGAAGAAATGAACTTCCTATCAACAACGAGCTCCTTGCAAATGTAGTCACTGAAAACAAGGATATACCGGAGTCAGCGAAGATTGACCTTATAATTTCGCTGATTACTCTTAAGTATACACAGTCTAATTCAGTCTGCTATGCAAAGGGTGGTCAGGCGATTGGTATCGGTGCCGGTCAGCAGTCAAGAGTTCACTGTACAAGACTTGCGGGACAAAAAGCGGACAACTGGCTGCTTCGTCAGTGCCCGAAGGTTCTCAATCTGCCTTTCCTTGACACTATCGGGCGCGCAGACAGGGATAACGCCATAGATAACTACATTGGCGATGAGTATATGGATGTTCTTGCTGATGGTGCTTGGCAGAGAGTATTTAAAGAGAAACCTGAGGTGTTTACGGCTGAGGAAAAACGTGCATGGTTAGATAAGATGGAGGATGTGGCTCTTGGTTCAGATGCTTTCTTCCCATTCTCAGATAATATTGAGAGAGCTAAGAAGAGTGGTGTTAAGTATATTGCACAGCCGGGCGGCTCTATTCGTGACGATGCTGTTATAGAATGTTGCAATAAATACAAAATGGCTATGGCATTTACAGGAATCAGACTGTTCCATCACTAAGATTTTATATACAGACCTTTTATCAGATTATATGGCTTTCGTGCTGTATAATCTGATTTTTTATTGTTATAATATGACAAATGTCACATTAATATTTTACAATATTCACTTACGAAGTTGAGGCTGAGCCAGTAAGATAAACATAAGGAAAAAAACGGAGGTAAATATTATGAGTGAAACTGTAGTTAAAATAGAAAATCTGGTAAAACGCTATAAGGAGGTTCTTGCGGTAGACCACTTTAATCTGGATATTAAGGAGGGAGAAATATTCGGATTACTTGGACCTAACGGTTCGGGCAAGACTACTACCATTAATTGTCTTTTATCCCTGCTTTCATATGACAAGGGTAATATAGAAGTTTTTGGCAGGCAGATGACTCCTGACAACTTTGAGGCAAAGAAAAATATTGGTGTTGTCATGCAGAATGTCGCTGTCTATGATGAGCTTACCGTGTATGAAAATGTAGATTATTTCTGTGGATTATACATTAATGACAAGACTACAAGAAAACAATATGTTGAGGAAGCGTTAAACTTTGTAGACCTTCAGGAATTTAAAAAATTTTATCCCAAGAAACTTTCAGGCGGTTTGCTAAGAAGACTTAATATAGCCTGTGGTATTGCCCATAAACCTAAACTTATTATAATGGATGAACCTACAGTTGCCGTAGATCCACAGAGCAGAAATAAAATTCTTGAGGGGATAGAGGAGCTGAATAAAAAAGGCAGCACAATCATTTATACGTCCCATTATATGGAAGAGGTTGAACAGATTTGTACCCAAATAGCCATTATGGATAAGGGAAAGAATATAGCCCTCGGAACAAAGGATGAGCTGAAAAAGATGATTAAAAATACTGAGACAATCACCATTGAAATGGGGGGAATAAGCGATGAACATATCAGGGCAATAGGTCAGATTAACCATGTATATAGTGTAACTTTTGAGGAAGGAAAGTTAATTGTTAAATGTAGTGGCGGAAAACATAACCTTATAAGGATTATGGATTATGTAAATAAATTTGACATCCCATGCGGAAGGGTTTATTCGGAACTGCCAACCTTAAATGATGTATTCCTTGAGATTACAGGAAAAGAGCTTCGTGATAAGGAGGTATAAACAATGTTTTGGCACAGTTTTAAATACAGCTTAAAAGTGACCTTGCGAGATAAGGTTCAGATGTTCTGGAGCTTTATATTTATAATTCTTTTGGGTACTCTTTTTAAAGCAACCTTTGGCGATGCTTATGACAAGTCAGAGCTTGTATATGACATTCCGGTTATAGCCTATATAGATGATGAGTTTACAATGGAAAAAATTTCCTCAATAATAGAAAATATCACAGTTGATGAGGCGGGGAAAAAGAAACTTTTTGACATAACATATGCAGTCAGCATGGAGGAGGCTGAGAAACTTTTTGAAAAATCAGCCACAGGGCTTTTGTATTCTGAGGATGGTAAACTAAAGCTTATGGTTAAAGAAACAGGTATTGACGAAAGTATTCTCTCCGGTGTTGTAAGTCAGTATCATCAGATTATATCTGTTATGAATGACGTATCGGATAAGCCGGAAGACATACAGATTAGGGTTATGGCTGAACTTATGAATGATGCTTCGGAAAATGTGGAAAAATCAATGAGCAATGCAAAAATGGATGCCTTTGGACAGTATTTTTTCAATCTTATTACCATGGGATGTCTTATGGCAGCAACAGCGGGGGTTAATTTTGCAATTAAAAATCAGGCAAATCTTTCAAATTTAGGTGCAAGAAAGAATCTTGGCGGTTCCGGTTCCTTTGCCCGGACATTTGGCGGACTCGCAGCAATCTGGTTTGTTCTCAGTACGGTAACCATATTGGCGTTTGGTTACCTGCTGCTTATCGGGGTTAATTTCGGAACAAGGATAGAAGCAGTTCTGTTTACTATAGTCATAGGTAATCTGCTTGGCCTTTCGGCAGGATATTTTATCGGAAGTATAGGAAGGCTTTCAAAAGGTGTTAAGGATTCGCTGGCGGTGCTGTTTTCGGTATTTACCTGTTTTTTGAGCGGACTTATGATTATGGACATGAGAATGATAATTGAACTTAATTGCCCGATTATAAACGACATTAATCCTGCGATATGGATAAGCGACGCATTTTATTCGCTTGTAATCTATGATACATATGACAGATTTTGGAATAACATTATTGTGATGATCGGATTTTCAGCAGTATGTCTTGTTGGCGGAGTTATATTAGGAAGGAGAAAACAGTATGCAAGTATTTAATACATTCTTTAAAATAGTAAAAAAACAGCTTCCTTCATTTATAATTAATTTTGGCATATTTGGCGTGCTGATTGTCTTTGTGTCAAGTATGGGAACCGGCAATAATGCATATAAGGAATCCCGAATGGATATAACCATATTTAACAATGACGGTTCTGCAAAGGCGTATTATTTGGAACAGTATTTAAGTGAAATTCATGATGTGCTGGTGATTGAGGATGATGAGGAAACCATTCAGGATTACCTTTATTTTCAGGTATTGGATTATGTTCTCTGCATTGATGAGGGATTTAAGCTTACAAATATAAAACGTCCGGGGTCAACAACCGGTGTATATGTGGATAATGCTATAGCTAATTTTGATAAAACTTACGATTCTTATATTCTGGCAGGATATAGTGATGGAGAGGCTTTTGAGAAAACAATACAGGCTATGGATACTGAAGACCTTGTAGGTCTCAGGGGAGAGTCCGGAGGCAAGCCGGTTATATTTTACTTTTATCTGTACATTACTTATATTTTAATCGCACTCCTGATTAATACCCTTGCACCGGTAATTATTGCGCTGAACAGAAAAGAGGTAAAAGAGCGCTCAATGATATCTCCTTTTTCTGACAAAAAGAGAAATGCACAGATTATAGGAGGTTCAGTGTTATTCAGTATGGGTATCTGGCTGGTTATGAATCTTCTTTCACTCATTGTATGCGGCGGGGCTTTGTTTGATGGAAACAACATTTATTATTTACTCAATTCCGTATGTTACCTGATTATATCCGTAAGTGTTGTATGTATAGTGGCAAACTTCAATCTTAATTCAGAAGCAATCAGTATGATATCAAATATTGTAAGTCTTTCATTCAGCTTCTTAAGCGGTGTGTTTGTGCCAATGGAAATATTCGGAGATACTATGATGAAAATTGCAAAATGCACTCCGACTTACTGGTATGTGAGAGGCTGTTATAATATTTCAGAAAATCTAATTAACGGAGAAACCTTTATGTATATGGGTGTTCAAATGCTTTTTGCACTTGCGTTCTTTGTTGTGTCACTTGTAATATCAAAGAGAATGAGAATCAGCCGTGAGAATTAAAAAATGTAAAAACTACGTTGAAAACATTTTCGTTCAGACATATAATGAAGAGAGAAAGAAGCACGCTAAGGAAACCTGTCAATGCTTAGGAGAAAAATATGTCGTATATAACAGATAGACTTATTTTAATATGGATATCCGTAATGGTGCTTATTCAGGTATGCACCGTGAAGCAGGTAATCATAATCGGGCTTACAGCCGTGGTTATATCCGGATTATCATACTATTTTGATATAAAATATATATCTGTGGGATTTGGCTGGATATATTTTGTAATCAGTCTGCTTTATCCTCCTTTAATATATATGGTACCTGTAATTATGTATGAAATGTACAGATGGAAAAGATATGGTGAGATGATATTGCTGCTGATTATCAGCAGTATAGGAGTTTTTACATTGGAAAAAATTACTCCTGTGGCAGTTCTGCTTATTTTATTTGGAGAAGTTACGGCATTGATATTATACCGGCGCAGCAGTGAAAACGAAAAGCTCCGTGAGATGATAATCCATATCAGGGATGATTCGGAGGAACGCAATATACTTCTTGCGGAGAAAAATAAACATTTAATAGAAAAACAGGATTCTGAAATATATGTTGCCACTCTGAAAGAGCGTAACAGAATAGCCAGAGAGATTCATGATAATGTTGGGCATATGATAACGCGTTCCATACTTCAGATGGGAGCACTTATGACTCTCAATAAACAGGAACCTTTGCATGGACAGTTAGAAACCGTGAAGAATAATCTGGATGAGGCTATGAATAACATAAGGGAAAGTGTTCATGATTTGCATGATGAGTCAGTGGATTTGAAGCAGACTATATCAGAACTTATGAAAGATCTTGATGAGAAATTCAACTGTCGGCTGGAATATGATGCAGGAAAAAATATTGACAGAAAATACAAGTATGCAATCATCGGAATAATCAAAGAAGGTATATCCAACATATTAAAATACAGCGAAAACGACCGGGTTAATATAACCGTAAGAGAACATCCCGGTATGTATCAGCTTGTGATTCACGATTTTGCCGGAGGAAATACGGCTAAGATTCCAAAGAATATAGTTGGAGACGGAATAGGTATCCAGAATATGCATGATCGTGTCGCGGCGTTAAAAGGAAACATCGATATAGACAATAAAAATGGATTTAGAATATTTGTCACATTACCGCGGAGGGAGGAATTAAATGAGAGTTCTGATTATAGATGATGATATTCTGGTTGCCATATCATTGAAAACTATTTTGGAATATGACAAGGATATGGAAGTATGTGCTGTCGGAAGCAGCGGGGAAGAAGCAATAAGTTTGTACGATGAACTGAAACCGGATGTTTTATTGATGGATATAAGGATGAAGGAAATGTCAGGGCTTGAAGCCGGGGAAAAGATTCTTGAAAAAAATACTGATGCAAAGATATTATATCTTACAACCTTTATGGATGATGAGTATATAGTAAAAGCACTTACCATTGGGGCTAAGGGTTATATATTAAAACAGGATTATGAGAGTATTGTACCTGCGTTAGAGGCAGTTTATAGCGGTCAGAGCGTTTTCGGAAAGGATATAGTTGACAAACTTCCTGAGCTTATGGCAAAGAAAAGTGAGTTGGATTATGGCAGATACGACATATCTGATAAAGAAATGGAAATTATTGAGGAAGTGGCAACAGGCTATAGCAACAAGGAGATAGCTGAAAAACTTTTTCTGAGTGAGGGAACTGTCAGAAATTATATCAGCACCATATTGGAAAAATTACAGCTTCGCGACAGAACACAACTTGCAATATTCTATTACAAAAATAAATAAAACAAACGTATACTGTGTCGGGAGATTCTCACACGGATGGGAGGATATGAAATGTCAGACAAAGAGTTTTATACCGCCATCACCTTGCTGAAAAAGGGAGATAAAGGTGCCCTAAGACAGATTTATGAAGCGTACGTAAGGTTTATATATGCAGTAGTGTACGATACGATAAAACGTCGGGAGGATGCTGAGGATATTACCTCGGAGTTCTTTATAAAACTGATAAGGGTGGCGGATACATATAAAAATGGAAACTCACACAGAGCATGGATGGCAACCATAGCAAAAAATATGGCTATAGATGCTCTGCGGAAAAAAAACAGGGAAGTTTTAGAAACGGAATTTACATATAACGGTATGAAAGCTGCTTCTGTTGAGGATAAGGCAATATTATCAGAGGATATGAAAAATGCCATGGCTATTTTAAATGATAATGAGCGGGAGATAATAGACATGAAGCTTTTAGGAGAATTAAAATTCAAAGAGATAGCTCACATATTGGAGCAACCCATGGGAACGGTGACATGGCTGTACAATCAGGGAATAAAAAAATTAAGGAGATGTCTGAGCGATTATGAACGATAAAAAAGTAACTGATTTGTCACAAAAGATGCTTGAGGCATACTACAGGGTTTCGGAAGAAAATACACCGGATCTTTGGGATAGAGTGGAAAAGGGGATAGATACAGAATTTAGTCTGCTGAGTAAGAAAGCAAAAAGTAAAAAAACCGGAAAAATTATGTTCAGAAATATAATTGCGGCAGCAGTGGTTTTAGCAATAATTGCAGTTCCTGCAGTAACTTTTGTAAATCGCCTTGGAAACAGCAGGGATAAGTCTGCAAACACAAACTCCGACAGCGTATACAGTGGTGAAATTATTCAGGAGACCATAGAAGATGGTTATTGTGCAGAATCAGCGCAGGAGAAGTCAGATGAAAATGTATATGTATATGATGAGCGTATCTTGCTTACAGAGGGAGAACTTATAAATTTTGACGTTGAAAATTACACTGTAAATTATAGAATTGATAAAATCCTTAATAATGAGTACAGCGAGCATGATATAAAAAAAGGGACAGTGATACACATAAATAATCCCATGCGAATTTATATTATGGATAATGCCTTTGTCTTCTGGCAGATTGAATTCGACTCTCTTTACGTGGATGAAAATGGAGAATATCATGCAAAAATTAAGGATTTGAGTGTGTATTAATCGTAAAGCACAATCTATAACCGGAGTAATCTTGACACATTTTGTCTATAATGCTATAATACTTTCGTAACAAAAATGTAACAGATTTGTGTGCGCTTACGGAAGGATATATAGAAGTGAACAAAAGAACAAAGAGAAAACTTCATAATTTTAGATTATTTCTGATAAAGAACGTATTGAATGGCGGTTATCTTGTTCGTAATCTTATTATTTCTACCATACTTACAGCTGTCGTTGTAACAGTTATGTCTTTGTCAATGTTTTCCGGCAATGACAGTAAGGATGTTGAAGATACAGCGGTAGTTAATGAGAGACAGACTATATATGTGAACAAGATGGACAACCTTAATCCGGTTTCCATACCGATTATTATGTCAGATATCGATACAGGAGCAGAACCTGTTGTACAACCTAATGAGACGGAGATGGTTGCCGATGTGTCTGAAGAGAATGAACAGGAAACAGAGAGCGTTGAGGTGGCTGTAAATGATACTGAGGTTGTAACAGATACTACTGTATCAGCATCAGCACAGAATAAAAAACCCGTGGTAACCCAGAAACCTGCTGAGCCTGTTACTGAGACACCTTCTGTCAGTCAGCCTGTAACAGAGACTCCTGCTACAGAGGCTCCTACAACAGAAGCCCCTACTACAGAAGCCCCTACTACAGAAGAAGAGACAACATCTGATAATTATATAACCGTGCAACCAACTAACAGAGGCCCTATAGTATTAACTCAGGAAGAGATTAATCTTATGGCGTGTATAGTTACATTAGAGAGCGGAAGTGAATCTTATGAAGGTCAGCTTGCGGTAGCAAACGTTATTTTGAACAGATTGCAATCCGGCCGGTGGGGTACTACAGTTACAGATGTTATATATGCACCATACCAGTTTTCATCGGTTAATTCGTCATATTTGGAATATTACCTCAACAACGGGGCATATTCGACATCCGTAAGAGCGGTTAATGATGCTCTTTCCGGAAGTAACAACATAGGTGATTTCCTATACTTTAGAGCGATGTACATAGTAAGTGACCCGGATTCTTACGGAACACACACAATTATAGGTAATCATATATTCTATTAATTTTAAATGAAAATGTTGTAGAAAACCGTTCAGGCATATGTGCTTGGACGGCTTTTTTTATGAGTTAAAGATATCAAACGGTACGCACGGTGGCGTTAGAAAATGGCAGATGGCTATAAAAAATGTACTAAAAGGATAGACTTATTAGCTGTAATAAGGATGAATATAATTTTATAATTGTGGTAACAATATTTGCCTGGAGGTAGAACATTTTGAACAGTAGTAATGAGTCAAGTGTTGAACGTATAAAAAAACTAAGAAAGTCTTATGGATATACACAGGAGAGAATGGCAGAAGAAATAGGCGTTTCAGTGTCTTTATACAAAGGTATCGAGGCAGGTAAATGTGCGGTGTCGAGACGGACTGCCGATGCAATAGAGAGAAAGTTCGGTGTCAGTGCTGATTATATATTTTGTGGTACACTAAGAGATGATACAGAATTGTGGAACAGGATATATGAATGTGATGATACGGGTAAGATGAAGATTTTATTCAGATTACTTAACTATTTTTCCTCTCAGAATAAGCTGACACAGGATGATATCAGGATAGAAGAAATTATAAAAAAGATGTTTGACGAACAGTAGATATAAAAAACAATGTGTAGGATGTAATCCTACACATTGTTTTTTATAGAGTGATTATATTAGTTATCTCTTTTTTGATCGAGCATTGCACGAACCTTCATTGATAAACCAAAGAGGTTGATAAAGCCTTCTGCATCCTTGTGATCGTATAAATCACCGGTTGTGAAACTTGCAAGTTCTTCAGAATACATTGAGTATGGAGAAGTAGTACCGGCCTTAATTATATTACCCTTGTAAAGCTTGAACTTAACTTCACCGGTAACTCTTTCCTGAGTCTTTTCAATAAACGCCTGCAATGATTCACGGAGCGGACAGTACCATTTGCCTTCGTAAATCATATCTGCAAATTTGTCAGAAACTAATTTCTTATATGCGAGAGTATCTCTGTCAAGAATAAGTTCCTCCAACTGCTTGTGAGCCTCCATAAGGATTGTTCCGCCCGGAGTCTCATAAACGCCACGGGATTTCATACCGACAACACGGTTCTCAACTATATCAACAATTCCTACACCGTGTTTTCCGCCAAGTCTGTTTAACTCACGGATTATGTCAGAAACTTTCATTTCCTTGCCGTTAACTGACTTAGGTACACCCTGCTCAAATGTCATAGTAACATATTCTGCCTCATCAGGTGCCTTTTCAGGATGAGTACCAAGAACAAGAAGGTGATCCCAGTTTGGTTCTGCACTTGGGTCTTCTAACTCAAGTCCCTCATGGCTGATGTGCCATAAGTTTCTGTCACGGCTGTAAGAAGAAGATGCATCAAACGGAAGATCTATGCCGTGTGCCTTACAATATGCAATTTCATCCTCACGGGACTGCATAGTCCACTCCGGCTGTCTCCATGTAGCGATAATTTTAAGGTCAGGAGCTAAAGCTTTGATGTTGATTTCAAAACGAACCTGATCGTTACCCTTACCTGTTGCACCGTGGCAAATAGTGGTTGCTCCTTCCTTTCTTGCAATCTCTACGAGTTTCTTTGCTATAAGAGGTCTTGCAAAAGATGTACCGAGAAGGTACTTATTCTCATATGTAGCATTGGCCTGAACTCCGGGAACGATAAAGTCATCACAGAATTCGTCTACAACATCAAGGATATAAAGCTTTTCAGCACCTGAGTACTTAGCTCTTTCCTCTAATCCCTCAAGCTCACTTTCCTGTCCAACGTCAATACATACACACACAACGTCAAAATCATAAGTTTCTTTTAACCAAGGTATAATGGCAGTAGTGTCAAGTCCGCCGGAATACGCAAGAATAACTTTTTCTTTCATTATAAATTTATCCTCCTTAGAATATGATTGAAAAACATTTGATATGTAATTCACATTGATATCAGTATAAACCCTAAAATAGGATAATGCAATAAGTATTTTAATAATTTTATGCATAAAAAATGTATAAAATACATAAAAATGAATAAAATATAAATTTTATGCACTAAAATCCAATAATCTATTGCATATTTTTACATAGGGTTGTATAATCGGATATAGTTTTTAGGAAAAGAGGCATTATATATGATAAAAGTAGGTATTATAGGTTCTACAGGATATGCAGGTCAGGAGCTTGTCCGTATTCTTCTGGGTCACAGGGATGCGGAGATAGTATGGTATGGTTCTAAAAGTTACATAGATAAAAAATACTCGGAAGTATACGGAAATATGTTTCAGCTTGTGGATGCAAAATGTCTGGATGATAACATGGAGGAACTGGCTGGTAAAGCAGACGTCATATTTACGGCTACACCTCAGGGACTTTGTGCATCTCTTGTAAATGAGGATATTCTTTCAAAGACAAAAATAGTTGATTTGTCAGCAGATTTCAGAATAAAAGATGTAGCCACATATGAAAAATGGTATGGTATTGAGCATAAAAGTCCTCGTTTTATAGATGAAGCGGTTTACGGACTCTGTGAAATAAACAGGGAGGACATAAAAAAAGCAAGACTTATTGCAAATCCCGGATGTTATACAACATGTTCCATTCTTTCAATGTATCCTTTGGTTAAGGAAAAGATGATAGACGTGGACACAATAATAATCGATGCAAAATCAGGTACATCGGGAGCAGGAAGAGGCGCAAAGGTTGCAAATCTTTTCTGTGAAGTCAACGAGAGCATAAAGGCATACGGCGTAACCAGCCACAGGCATACTCCGGAGATAGAAGAGCAACTTGGATACGCTTATCAGGGCGAGCCTCTCCTTATTAATTTTACACCTCATCTGGTGCCGATGAACAGAGGTATACTGGTTACCGCCTACGCAAATCTCAATGATGATTATACATATGAAGACATAAAATCAGTGTATGATAAGTACTACGCTGATGAACAGTTTGTAAGAGTTCTTGAGAGAGGTGTATGTCCTGAGACCAGATGGGTAGAGGGCAGTAATATGGTAGACATTAATTTTACGATTGACCCTCGAACAAAGAGAGTTGTTGTTATGGGAGCTATGGATAACCTTGTAAAGGGTGCAGCAGGTCAGGCGGTTCAGAATATGAACCTTATTATGGGGCTTCCTGAAAATGAAGGCCTTATGATGCCGCCGATGTTCCCATAGTATGGATATTTTCAGTGTAGAGATGTATACTCTTTAATAATATAGTAATTGGGAGATGAAAATATGAGTAAGATAACAGTTATAGATGGTGGTGTAACTGCGCCAAAAGGTTTTAAAGCCGCGGGAACCCGTGCGGGAATAAAAGCAGGTAAAACAAATAAGGACATGGCTATGATTTATTCAGAGGTACCGGCAACCGTAGCGGGTACATTTACAAGAAATATTGTAAAGGCTGCTCCCGTGTTATGGGATATGAAAGTCTGTGAAGGAGGAATAGCTCAGGCCGTTGTGGTTAACAGCGGTATCGCTAATGCCTGTACGGGAGAGGCAGGATATCAGAATGTTGTGGACACAGCTAAGATGGTGGGCACTGCTCTTGATGTTAATTCTGAACAGGTGTTGGTTGCATCAACAGGAGTGATCGGTTTTACACTGCCTATGGATGTAATATCAAAGGGTGTTTCGCTCTTAAAGGATATGATTACAGATACAAGAGAAGCTGCAGTTGATGCGGCAACAGCCATTATGACTACGGATACGCACAAAAAGGAGTTTGCTGTTGAGTTTACCCTTGGCGGTACGAAGGTTACCATGGGTGCCATGTGTAAGGGTTCAGGTATGATTCATCCAAATATGGGTACAATGCTTGGATTTATAACGACAGATGCGGATATTGAAAGCTCTCTTCTGAAAAAAGCGTTGAGAGAAACGATAGAAGATACATTTAATATGGTATCAGTAGACGGGGATACCTCTACAAATGATACCGTTGTTGTTCTTGCAAACGGAATGTCAAAAAATCCGAAGATTGTGTCAGAAGGTGAAGATTACGATACATTTAAGAAGGCATTGATGGAAGTAAATACATATCTTGCAAAGCAGATTGCAGCAGATGGCGAAGGAGCAACAAAACTCTTTCAGGTGGATGTAATTGGTGCAAAGGATAAGGAAACTGCAAAGATTCTTGCAAAGTCAATCGTAACGTCAAATCTCACAAAGTGTGCAGTGTACGGAAATGATGCAAATGTAGGCAGAATTCTTTGCGCTATGGGTTATTCCGGTGCAGAATTTGACCCGTACAAGGTTGATGTGACCATATCCGGTAAGAAGGGAACTGTTAAACTTGTGGAAAACGGAATGTATGCGGAGTTTGATGAGGAACAGGCTACGGATATAATGAAATCTGATGTGGTTATTGCCACAGCGGATGTTAAATCCGGCGAAGCATCTGCCACAGCCTGGGGCTGTGATCTTACATATGATTATGTTAAGATAAATGCAGATTACAGATCGTAGAGCCTGCATAAAATATGTAAAAGTGAGGAAGATGATATGATAAACAACGATTCAATGGAAGTAAATCTTACAAAAGCACAGACTCTTATTGAGGCGGTGCCTTATATTCAGAAGTTTAACGGTAAAAAGGTTGTAGTCAAGTACGGCGGAAGTGCCATGGTTGACGAAAATTTAAAGTATAACGTAATAAAAGATGTTGCATTACTGAAACTTGTCGGAATGGAACCTATCATAGTTCATGGTGGCGGAAAGGAGATAAGCTCATGGTTAAAGAAAATAGGAAAAGAATCAGAATTTATAAATGGTCTTCGTGTAACAGATGATGAGACCTTGGATGTGGCGGAAATGGTGCTTTCCAAGGTAAATAAGTCATTGGTGTCCCTTATGCAGCAGATGGGTCTTAAAGCAGTTGGAATTACAGGAAAAGATGCGGGACTTTTAAAGACAAAGAAGAAACTTACAGACGGAAAAGACATAGGATATGTAGGCGAGGTAGTTGAGGCTGACAGTCAGATACTTGATACTCTTATTGATAACGGATTTATCCCTGTTATTGCACCTATCGGCATAGGTTTGGAGGATAATCACGGTTATAACATTAATGCAGATGATGCAGCATGTGCAGTGGCGAGAGCAATTAATGCGGAAAAACTGGTTTTCCTGACAGATATAGAAGGCGTATATATTGACCCGTCAGACAAATCAACTCTTATATCAGAAATGGACATTAAGGAAGCACAAAAATTTATTGATAACGGAATTGTAGGAGGCGGAATGCTTCCAAAGCTCAATAACTGTATCGAGGCTATGAAAAATGGTGTTTCAAGAGTTCATATATTGGACGGAAGAATTGAACATGGATTATTGCTTGAATTTTTCACTGAAAAAGGTATAGGAACAGCAATAACATTATAAAAAATACATATATCACGGATAAAAAACTTTCATCCGCACATAATAATTTAAAATTAAACAATCAGGCTGTCACTTTAGATATAATGCTATGGTGACAGCTCTTGTATTATGCGGAGGTAAATAATATGTGGGGATGGATAATAGCTATAATATCCGGAGCTTTGATGAGTATACAGGGAGTTTTTAATACCGGTGTGACAAAACAGACTTCAACATGGCTTGCATCGGCATGGGTTGCGATATCCGGATTTGTTGTTGCTTTTTTGTTATGGGCAATATTTGAGAGAAATGAAGCTTCGGTTTTATCACTTGCAAAGGTTGACAATAAGTATATGCTTTTGGGTGGTGTTATAGGTGCTTTTATAACATGGACAGTTATACAAAGTATGTCGGCTCTCGGACCGGCCAAGGCAGTGATGCTCATAGTTATATCTCAATTGCTTGTGGCATATATAATAGAGATGTTTGGATGGTTTGGTGTTGAAAAAGCTGAATTTGAGTGGACAAGGCTTTTGGGTATAATTCTTGCCATAGGTGGATTTATACTTTTTAAGTGGGAAAAGTAAATAAAATTTATGTGATATTACTATTGTATTATTTGAGTTAGTTAGGTAAAATAAAGATGTGTTTTGCCAATGCATATTAATTTTTATACGAGGAGAATTATAATATGCAAAGGTTTTTAATTTTAATATGTATTATGCTATTCGGTTTATTGCTGTGTTCCTGTGACAGGTCTCAGGTTAAAATGGTTACTGAACAGGAATATACCGAATATGATATGTCAGATGAGGATACGGAAAAAACAGCAGTTGCAGTTTATGTGTGCGGTGCCGTAGTTAATCCGGGAGTTTATTACCTGACGGCAGGTGCAATAAAACAGGATGCGTTATATGCTGCCGGAGGCTTTCGAGATGGTGCTGCAGAATGTTATGTCAATCTGGCAGAAAAGGTTTCAGAGGGTGAACGGATATATTTCCCTTATGAGGAGGAGCTTGAAGCAGAGTATTCTCCCGTTTCAGATGAAACAGAGGACGGAAAGATTAACATTAACACAGCTTCAAAAGAAGAGCTTATGACTTTGCCGGGAATCGGAGAAAGTAAAGCTGATTCTGTTATTGAATACAGAGAAACCTGCGGTGGGTTTAAAGACATAGAAGAGATAACGAATATACCGGGGATAAAGGAAGGTATATACAACAACATTAAAGACTATATAGTAGTTAATTGAGGTGACAAACATAATGAAAAAGGTATTGGTAGTAGATGACGAAAAATCAATAGTAAAGGGACTTAAGTTCAGCCTTGAACAGGATGATATGATGGTTGATGTGGCATATGACGGAGAAGAGGCAATAAGCAAGGCAAGAGATAATCAGTACGATATAATTCTTTTGGATATAATGCTTCCCGGTTTTACGGGTCTTGAGGTCTGTCAGATGGTCAGAGAGTTTTCAGATGTACCTATAATTATGCTCACAGCTAAGGGCGATGATATGGATAAGATTCTCGGACTGGAGTACGGTGCGGATGATTATATAACAAAGCCGTTTAATATACTGGAGGTAAAGGCTCGTATAAAGGCTATACTGAGAAGAAATGCCAAAGGCGGCGTTGAAAAAAATGACTCAAAGACCATAGAGAAAAAAGGTCTCAGAATAGACTGTGACAGCCGCAGGGTATACATAGAGGGAAAAGAGGTTAACCTGACAGCAAAAGAATTTGATCTGGTATACCTTCTTGTATCTAATCCAAACAAGGTTTATTCCAGAGAGCAGCTTCTTCAGACTATATGGGGACCTTCTTATCCGGGTGATGCAAGAACCGTTGATGTTCATGTAAGACGTTTGAGGGAAAAAGTTGAAACAACCCCGGCAACCCCAAAGTATATTCATACAAAATGGGGTGTGGGATATTATTTTCATGAATAGTTAACTGACTGATTTAAGCAGATAATTTTTTATGTTGTCATCAGCAAAGGAGATTTCAACACTGTTTTTATATATGGTGGTGAGATCTTCTTCACCTATATCTAATTTTTCAACAGCTAAGGCAGCTTCTTTTTTCATACAGGTATCACTAACAGTTCTGTTGTCTGTGTTTATTGTGGCACGAAGTCCCCGGTTTAAAAAAGTCTTGAGCGGATATGTATCATCGACGGATAATGCTTTTGTCTGGTAGTTGGAGGTAGGACAGAGCTCTAACCCAAGACCTGCTTTTAGGACATCAGATATAAGAAAGTCAGGTGCTTTCATGAGTGCAATACCATGACCTACTCTTTTTGCACCGGCATCCAATGCGATTTTTATGTTTTCAATACTCCCACATTCTCCGGAGTGTATGGTAAATGGCATACCGAGAGCAACGGCTTCGGAAAATAATTCTGAAAAATGTTCGTTGCCATAAGCGGCTTCATCCCCGGCCAAATCAAGAGCACATACGCCGTAGCCGAGATAAGGCATGGCATTTTTCAGCATGTCGAGATTGGTTTCTATATTATGATGTCTCATTGCACAAACTATAATATTTGAACAGACACCATATAAGGCTTTTCCCTGTTTCAGACCATCTATACAGGCTTCAAAAATATCAGGGTATTTAAGATTATCGTTGAGACTTAAACGCGGTGCAAAACGTATTTCTATATATTTCACATCATCAAGAGCTGCCTGTCTTATAACATCCAAAATACCGGCAGTTATATTTTCAGCGGTCTGAAGACATTCCAACGGTATGTCGAAACAACGCAGATATTGGGCAAGACTTTTGCAGTCAGGAGGTGCAGTGAGCAATTTTTTTAGCTCATGTTCACCGGAAGAAAGTTTTAGTGTGTCTTTTATGTGCTTTATTGATAAGGAACCATCCAAATGACAGTGTAAATCTATATATGGCATAGTTTGTCACTCCAATCATATAATTAAGGGTTTGTTTGCTATATATTAATTGTAACAGTAAGATATACATTTAACAAGTAGCTTGAATGGTTAAATAAGGTGTGTTAATATTGAATGAGTACTTTTGAAACGGAGATAGAAGCTTGAAGAAAATAAATATGCCTAAGTTAAAAATCCCCAAACTAAATATAAGTCTCAGGGCTTTTATAACCATTATGACAACAATATTATGCGGAACCATAATGTTTTGCTACGGGATTGCTTCAAATAAAATGTATTACAATAAATACGAAGAAGAAATGCTTGACGATATCAGACTCCAATGTGAGATGTTGGCACACAATCTTACAGAAGGTCAGTTTAAAATTGATGAAAAAAGCGGATTGGATTTGTCTATTGATTATATTGCAGGAGTTTTTGACGGCAGGATTATGATTATCAATGACGAATACAGAATCATCAAGGATTCATTTTCGGATTGTGAGCATCTTTTTATTGTAAGTGAGGATGTCATAAGGGTTATGACCGGGGATACAGAGGAACTTGTAAGCATAAAAGACAAAGTTGCCCAGTATATAAGACCGGTTTACTCTGACGATGAGATAAAAGCGGTAATCGTGGTCAATGCAAATATGGATACAATTGATGCAAAAACTTCTTTTAAGTCAACCGGTAATCTTACCATATGTGTTGTGGGAATGGTTCTTTGTATAACTGGTGCATTACTTATAGGATACGCCAGTGTAATAGGTATTAAACGTATTAACCGACATATAGAAAATACCCGGATGGGTCATCTCGACGAGGATATTCCGGTAAGAGGATTTGAGGAATTCAGAACTCTTACGAACAGCTATAACAATACCATGAACAAGCTTGCAGCTATTGATTCTACCAGACAGGAATTTGTTTCAAATGTGTCTCATGAATTGAAAACACCGATAACATCCATGAAGGTTCTTGCGGATTCTCTTGTACAAAATGATGATGCTGACCTGAAAATGTACAGAGAATTTATGACAGATATTATTGAGGAGATTGACAGGGAAAGTGAAATTATAAATGATCTGCTCACTCTGGTTAAAACCGATAGAAAAGATGCGGAAATGAATATTAAAGAGACAGATATAAATAACCTGTTGGAAGTGATTTTAAAGAGGGTCATACCTATTGCAGAAAGCAGAGGGATTGATATAACATACGAGAGTTACCGTGATGTGGTTGCGGAGGCAGATGAGGTGAAACTCAGTCTGGCACTTACAAATATTATAGAAAACGCAGTAAAATATAATGTGGATAACGGCTGGGTAAAGGTTACCCTAAATTCTGACCATAAAAACTTTCATATCAAAGTTGCTGATTCGGGAGTTGGTATACCGGATGACTGTAAGGAGCAGGTGTTTGAAAGATTTTTCAGAGTTGATAAGGCAAGGAGCAGGGACACCGGCGGAACCGGTCTTGGACTTGCCATAACAAAAAATGTAATACGAATGCATAAGGGAACCATTAAGTTATATAGTGAAACCGGAGAGGGAACCACATTCACAATAAAGATACCTATTAAACATATGGAGAATTAGTATGAGACGAAGTTTGGCTATCACATTCTTTTTGATGATATGTTTTTCTATGACATCCTGTGAAGAAAACAAAGAAAAGAATGTTGCAACAAATGAAAAAAGTATGGTGGACATTTATTATCCTGAGGAAAACGGTATAGTAAAATCTGATGAGAGATATCAGATAAAACAACCGGATTCGATTTCTTATTCTGTTGAGGAAATTATGACATGCCTTATGGACAGATTAGATGAAAGAATGGAATATCACACTTATATGATTGATGGCGACAATAACATTACGCTCCAGTTTGTCTGTAATGGAGAATATAACCGAGAATATCAGTTGCTGGCAAAAGCTGCTGTAGTTGAAACAATATTTCAGATTGATGCCATAAACAGTGTAACCATTCATGTATCTGATGAGTCGGGTGATGTTTTGACGGACAATCTTTATCTGAGAGATTCATTCTATTTCTATGATTATAATGAGGAATTAAATGATATGGAGGTGGCTGTGTATTATCCGGATTCTTCCGGAACAAAATTGGTTGCTGAAAAAGAAGAGATATGTAAGCTGCCAAATGTATCCACTGAGGAGAGCATTATAAAGCTTCTCATTGAAAACGGTGTACTGCCAAAAGGAACTAAAATCAACAGTGTAACTATTAATAATGATATATGTTATGTGGATTTTAACGAGAAATTTACAGGAGAAACCGAGGGCGTGAAGAGTGAAACAGTCGTATACGCTGTGGTTAATTCTGTTACATCATTACACAATATCAATAAAGTTCAGATTACTATACAGGGTGAGGCTGTGGAACTTTACAGGATGACTGTAGATATATCACAACCTCTTCAATTCAATAATGAAATTCTAAAGTAATTTCCGGAGGTTTATGAAAAGAATACTATTCTGGGCGTCAGGGATGTTTGCACTTGGAGAGGTGTTATATCTTTATACGGACAGAAAGACAAGCTGCAGCATAGCTTTTGCTATGCTTATTTGTCTTGGGATATTTTTTTCAAAAAATAAAAAGATATTTAAACCGGCATTTTTTATGAGCTGTTTTTTAATCTTTGGATTTGGTTATATAATGCTGTTTGACAACGTGCGGCCGATATCCATGAAAATGAAAGACAGCAATATTCAGATTGAAGGACGGGAAAAAAACTATACGGTTTACTCCTATGGAAGAAACAGCAAAAAAGTATATTACATAAAAGATAGCGGAATAGTGGTGGAAACGGTTGCTGACAACAGGTATGTTATTGTGGAAGTCGGCAACGGAATGGGAAAATACAGGATAATAATCTATAATACCGATAAAATTTATGGTGAGGGGGAACTGCTTCTTTTAGAGGGGGAGATTAATCCTATATCAGGACCTGTTAATCCCGGCGTGATGGACATGAGAAAATACTATGGCGGAAGGGGGATATTGTTTTCAACTACAGATGATGATATACAGATTACAGCGGATAACATATCTGAAAAGTATCCGGTGAGATGCAGGTGGTACGGTTTTAAAAAGATACTTTCAGATATCAGGGAAAAACTCGCACAGAAAATATATTCCATAACGGATGAGAAAACAGCAGGTTTTCTTATAAGTCTTCTTTTGGGTGACAAAGAATATCTGGAGGAAGATTTAAACAGTCTGTTTCAGATAAACGGAATCTCTCATATTATGGTTATATCGGGGTTACATATATCCTTTATAGGAAGCATTATATACAAGCTCTTAAACAGAATGGGTATAAACAGAAATATCAGTGCAGGAATCACAATAACTGTTGTAATCTTATACGGTAATATGACCGGAGCGGGATATGCGACAATGAGGGCGGTGATTATGCTGATTACATCCATATTTG
Organism: uncultured Bacteroides sp.; assembly: GCA_964553965.1. Classification (GTDB taxonomy): domain Bacteria; phylum Bacillota; class Clostridia; order Lachnospirales; family Lachnospiraceae; genus Coprococcus_C. The sequence continues at coordinate 37,370 of CAZKMB010000011.1, forward strand.
GTGAGCAATTAAGCAGAGATTACGATATGCTCACGGCTATGTCTCTGGCACTTTTGATTTTATTGTTGAAAAACCCCTTTTCAATATTAGACGGAGGAATGATTCTTAGCTTTTTTGCCATAGGCGGGGTTTGCATGGGAGATTATGTAAAGAAAGTAATATGGGGAACGGTAAAACTAAAAAAGATGAAGCGAAAAACACCTGTTAAATATTTCTTTGCTACCACCCTTGTTACATCTCTTTCCGTAAACATAATGCTTGTTCCCGTATTATGCAATTTATATTATGGTATACCTGTATATTCGGTTTTGCTGAATATTTGTATCATACCCGTTATGGGAATAATAATAGAACTCGGATTTGCGGGACTTATATTCTCTTACATTAATGTTGTGTGGGGAGAGCTCACATATCTGCCCTTAAAATATATTTTAAAAATAATGGAGAATCTGTGTGGGATAACCATGAAAATACCATTTCACTATATAAATACCGGTAAGGAAAGCGCAGTATGGATGATTGTGTACTATTTTGGATTATTTGTGACGTTAATAATTATCAGCCCGGCATTTGGAAAGTATATAAGAGGTATTTTGTACAAGAAAAAACATATACATCCTGACAGAAAAAGATGGAGAAAAATAGCAGGCGTTATGGTTATGATAACTGTGATGACTACGACATTTTTACTGAGAATATCTCATAATTCAAATCAAAATGGCTGCGTGGTGTTTCTTGATGTGGGACAGGGTGACGGAACCCTCATAAAAACCGGGAATGGTTTAAATCTTGTTATAGACGGAGGCTCTCTGGATAATGACAGGGTGGGAAAATATGTGATATGCCCGGCGTTAAAGTATATGAATATGGGAGAGGTCGATTACTGGTTTATCAGCCATAGTGATGCTGACCATGTGAGTGGTCTTGAATATATTATGGAAAAAGGTACTTTGTCCGGTATAAATGTTAAAAATATTGTGATTGGAAATGAATTTACCGACGAAGAAAAAATGAAAAAAATCACAGATACGGCAAATGAAAAAGGGATAAACGTGATTGTATTTAATCAGGGGGATTGTATTCTAAAAGATGATATGAAAATTTCTTGCCTGGCACCTGTGGAGTCATTTTCATATGAGGATGGGAATCAGGCATCAATGGCTCTTGGCTATGAAACATCAGATATCTCCTTATTGTTTACCGGAGATATGGATACAGGGGCTGTTGAGTGCATGCTGAATAAAAGTAAGGGGCTTATGATTGAAAAATATGATATCTTAAAGCTTCCCCATCATGGTTCGAGATATTCTGTCACCCCTGAATTATACAGGCTGTTTGAAGGAGGTTATGGGGTGATTTCTGCCGGAAAAAATAACATGTATGGTCATCCCCATGAGGAAGTAACAGAAGAATTAAAAAAGGCAGGAGTCAGGACTTTGGTAACAAAGGATATCGGTGCTGTTATCATAAATATAGAATAACAGTTCACAATATAAGTTTTTTTTGATATAATTGTTAGGAAATTATATTTAGATGATTTTGCGTATCGGGAAGGTAAAAAAATGGCAGAAGCAAACGGAATGTCAGTAATTAATTCACATATAAAGGATGGCTCTTTTTCGAATCTGTATCTGCTTGGAGGAACAGAGGAGTATCTCGTGGCTCAGTATAAAAATAAGCTCAGGGATGCTTTGATTAGCCCTGATGACACCATGAATTACGGAGTTTTTAAAGGTGACGGAATTAACTCTGATGAAATTGCAGAGCTGGCAACCACTATGCCTTTTTTTTCGGAAAGACGGGTTATTCTGGTCGAGGATAGTGATTTCTTTAAAAAGGGAAATGAGAATATGGAAAAACTTTTTTCTGATATTCCTGAAACTACGGTTTTGATTTTTACAGAGCATAATATTGATAAAAGAAGCAAACTCTACAAAACTGTGACAAAGTACGGAACGGTAGCAAACTTCGATACTCCTGATGAAAAAACTTTACTCATATGGATAAAAAAATTATTTACGGATGAAAATATTCAGATAGAAGACCGGGCGGTGTATAAGCTTTTGGAATATGTCGGAGCAGATATGAACACCCTTGCCAATGAAGCGGAAAAATTAAAGTGCTATTGTTTAGATGAGAAAAATGTAACAGTGGATAAGGTAGAGAGTCTGTCGGTGAATCAGATAGAAGGCAAGATATTTGAGATGATGGATGCCCTGTCAAAAAAGGATAAGAAAAAAACAATGGGGCTTTATGGTGACCTGATTACATTAAGAGAACCTGCGATGAGGATTTTGTATCTCATAACAAGACAATTCAATCTGTTGTTAAAAACAAAACTTGCATTAAATGATAAATGCGAATATGGAAAGATTGCCTCTTTGCTGAAAATTCAACCGTTTATTGTAAAGAAATATGTAGCCCAGTGTAATGAATATACATATGATGAGTTATTGAAAAAGGTTGATATGTGTCAGAAAGCGGATGAGAGCATTAAAACCGGTGCCATGAAAGACAGTCTGGCAGTAGAAATGCTCATGATGAATTTACTGCAGTAAAAAAATAAGCACTGTTTGCACAGTGCTTATTTTTTATGCCATTTTGTTAACGGCAAGAGTTAAACGGGATATCTTTCTTGAAGCATTGTTCTTGTGGTAGATGCCCTTTGAACCTGCTTTGCTGATCTCGGAAGTAGCAACCTTGAGAGCAGCTTCTGCAGCAACCTTATCACCTGAAGCAATAGCAGCTTCAACCTTCTTAATCATAGTCTTAACCTTAGACTTGATCATCTTATTTCTTAATGTCTTAGTTTCGATTACAAGAATTCTCTTCTTTGCAGATTTGATATTAGCCATATCTGACTCCTCCATAAAATTAATCAATAATGTGTTATATATTCATCACTAAGGTCAAGACACGAACAACCTACCCACACCACAAGATAAGTCGGACCAGCGTGAATTATTCTTTTCGTACAACTACGCACGCAAGAATTAGAATAACAAAAAGCATATTTAATGTCAATAGTTTTGTCAAAAAAACTGAAAAATTATGTAGTTCCCTGAGAATACTCTTTTAACATTTTGTTGTAGTCCTCAATAGGCATAGGCTTTGCAAAAAGGAAACCCTGACCGATTTCACAATTGATGGATTTAAGCATATCTAATTGTTCTGCTGTTTCAATACCTTCGCTGACAACATGTATATCAAGTGCATGCGCCATGTCGACAATACTTTTAAGGATGCAGGCAGCGTTTTTATCGCTGGCTGCCGAACGGGCAAGAAAATCATGGTCAAGCTTGATTACATCAATAGGCAGGTCTCTTAACAGTGTAAGAGAGGAATATCCTGTCCCGAAATCGTCCATGTTAATGATAAAGTCCATGTCCTTGAGTTTTCGCAAAATATCTATCATCTGTGAATAGTTTTCAGAAAAAATACTCTCTGTTATTTCAAATTCTATGTAGTGGTGAGGAATATAATATTTTTCAACTATATCCTGCACTCTGATTAGAAATTCCGGATTTACAAGGGTAACCCTCGAAATATTTACGGAAAATGGCAATACATATATATCATTGTTAAGATATTTCCTCAGAGAGATACACGCCTGCTCAAGCATAAAACAGTCTATCTGGTAAATAAAACCATTTTTTTCAAATGACGGTATAAATGTAGCGGGCTCTAAGAAACCTTTCGATGGTGACATCCACCTGACAAGGAGCTCACCGCCGATGAGACTGTTTGTGCTGATATCGTATTTTGGCTGGACATAAGCACAAAACTCGTTGTTTTCCAATGCACCGTGCATACTGTTTTCAATCTGGGCATCATTGAGGACTTTTTTATGATATTCGTCATCATAAAATGCATAGGTAACCCCCATTGAAAAGTCTACGGATTTTGCGGCCATCATTGCTCTGTCCACCAGACGATTCACGGAATAGGAATGCATGGTTTCGTCAATGATGAGAATACCTGTTACAAAATCCACAACAAATCTGTCCTGAACAGTACGGCAGGCATCGTGTATTTCACATTTGATGTTATTAAAAGTGGACATAAAACTATCCTGATTTTTGTAGTGGATAAGCATAATGTAGGTATCGCTTATGACTCTGGCAAATACCTCATTTTCCTGCAGGTACTTTGAAAGCACGTCTGCAACGGTTTTAAGAGTTTTATCTCCAACACTGTGACCATAGGTCTCGTTGATGTATTTGAAATTCTTTATGTTAAAATAAAACATGACAAAATCCGTGTCAGGATTGTCTGATAAAATTTCCTGGGCATCGACTTTGAATTTTTCAAAGTTGCCATATCCCGTAACGATGTCTTTATAGGAGGCCTCGGCAATCTTTTTCTCGATGGTGAGGTTCTGCTCAATCTCCTGTTGCAAACGCTCCGACTTAGTCTGCTTGTGCGTTGATGCAGAGATAAGAAATGAGTTTGTGCCTATGTTCCATTTTATAGGTGATAGGAATATATCAAATATTTCATCAACGGTTTTGTTGTGCTTTGTAAATTTTGCCGGCTTATTTTCCTGCATCCTGTGAAGAGGACAGTCTGCACAAGGAGAACCTTCCTGATACATACTGCTGTAGCATTTTGTGCTGAGAGAAAGGTTAGGATAGTAATCAGTTGCCGCTTCATTAAAGTACATAATATCATAGCTGTCCCTGTCAACTATAACTAAAGGATTCTGAATGAGATTAAATGTACTGATGGTGTCTTCCCGAAGCAGCGAAAGCGTTTTTTGGCTTTGCTTGGAACATACGGCTTCGGCAAGAACTTTAAATATAAGTTTGTAAGTAGATAAGGTTGCTGCTGACCAGGATGTGCTTTGGTTCATAGAGTAAAAACTTATGTAACCGATAACCTTTCCGTTTAATACTATTTGCGCCTGAATAAGTTTTTTCACGCCCATGGATTCCGGATTCATGCTGGCAAAATTAAGCTTTATGAGAGAGGTGTCAGATGAATAAACTATACCGTCTGTTCCCATGGCATCAAGCTCTTCTAAGACAGCAGCGGGAGTGTGCTGGCAAATTGAACGATCAACGGTTATGCCCTCCCGGCACCACTGATGTGTGCAGTCTACAAAGCTTGTGTTGTAGTCATATTCCCATATGTTGATTTTATCTATATCGTAGTTATTTCCGATAAGTTTAAGAGAGTTTTCAATGGCACTGTATGTGTTGCTGGTGCCGAAGATTGTGGTGAGCAACTCGGTCATAATCCTGTCTTCGGTGGATTCAATCTTTTTGTTGCCGTTTCTGTCATTTTTGTAGGTTCCCCTCTCCATATCTTCCGCGTAACAGTAATAGCAGTTTTTGCCGTTAAGTTTAGCCTGATAGAGGGCAGTATCAGCGTTTTCAAGGATAACGCTGTAAGGAATCTGTTCGTTTGTACTGGCAATACCGATACTTAATGTCACCTTGCAGTCTCCGTTATCGCCGGGATATTTGTCCCGTAGCTTATCGGCGATAAGTTTTGCTTTTTCTGTGGCAACATTTGTGTCAAGGAGGTTGGTGAAATATACACAGAATTCATCACCGCCGAGACGACCGGCAATTCCGTAATCACCGGTATACTCCATAAGGGCATTGGCAATGTCTATAATTACATCATCACCTTTGAGATGGCCATAGGTGTCGTTGATGTTTTTGAAATCATCAATATCTACCAGCATAAGTACGTTATAGCTGTTTCCGTTGAGTTCACGTAGATAAGATTTGATTTTGGTCTCTGTTGTCGCCTTGTTGAGAAGACCTGTCATCTGGTCTGTTTCGGCCTTGGTCAAAAGCTTCTGCTGCTCAATTTTTTGTGAATGAATATTGCGGAGAAGACCGACAACCCTTATCGGATTATTGTTGTCATCATATATGGTGGAAAATGTGGAAAAATACCACTGATATCCGCCATTTTTTGTATTGAGCTTAAATTCCGTGGAGTGGTATTCCGTACCAAGCCTTGCCAGATAGAACAATTCTTCTATGGCATCCTTTGTATCGTAAGAGACCAGGGCAGACGCAAGCATATTTTCGGATGGGTTATATATGATGGAATCACCCTCAAAGATATGATTAAATTTGTCCGCAAAGGTAATTACATCCTCAGAAATATCATACTCGTAGGGCAGTTCCTCGGAAATGTCAGATATAATAAGGTACTTTTGCTCTTCAAGCATTGCTTTCATCTCGGCAATCTTCAGGCTGGTAATATCACTCATAACAAGATTTACCACAGGAAAACCATTTTCTGTTTCACCGGCACGTGCAAATATTGCATTTACCCACTTGAAAGAATCATCTGCACATTTGATTCTGAAATTAACTATGGTTGAGTTTGAATCCTCGGTTAAATCTGCGAGGGCATCTATAACTATGGCAAGGTCTTCACTCAGCACAATAGGAAGAGTGTGGTTGCCGAATTTTTTCTTGTATTCTTTTGGTGTATAGCCGCACATATCATAGAAATAATTGTTTGCCCAGACAAGGGTGAGATTATTGTCAAGTAAATGCTTGCTTATACCACTTGGAACAGTGTTGGAGAATATCTCAAGATCTGTTTTTGCCTTTGCGGTTTCATTGGCGGCACTTTCAAGGTTGGTTATATCAGTAAAAACGCATTGAAGGACATCCCTTCCATCGCTCAGGGAAAATGCCTGACCGTTGCAAAGGACAGTGAGTACAGAACTGCTTTTTGTGACAATTCTGTGCTGTATACTTACCATGTTGGAAATGCTTAACTGATAGTTTATGGAAGCTATGACCTCGGCAAAATCTTCTACATATAAAAGATTATCCAAGGTGCAGATTTTCTTGGAAAGTTCTCTTGGGGAATACCCTGTCATATTGCATAAGCCCTGGTCAAAGTCCAGAATATTGTATGGAGCGGATGTGTCGAGTACAAAGGTTGCAACGTCAGTCCCGCTTACATAATTCGTGTTGTTGGTCAAGATATCCACCGCCTTTTAAAGTCTAAATAACTATGATAATTATAGACGAAAAGGCGAGTTATATCAAGCAAAAACTTATTGAATGTTTTCTTTACAGAAGTTGCTTAAAATGGTACAATGTCAGACAGAACAGTTGATACGATTGGATATATAAATGATATGAATAATTACAGATTACATCAGATTATTGCATCTGTGAGTGTTACAATATTCATTTTGTGCACCTCACTGTGTATACTGGTTCAAAACAGAAGTATTTATGAAAAAACAAACAACGAATACCGAAAGCTGACAGAACAGACAGAAACTGTTCAGGGTGAAGAAGAATTTACGGTTACTCAGTTTGAATCAGAAGTAAACTATAATCAGATAGCAGATGAATTTTCGGCTTTTTTCGGGAATGATTATAAACTTATCGGATACGAAATTTCCCACACAAATGTGGAAAGACTCAAAGAACTTAAAAATTATTACCGATGGGCATGGGTGTTTGCCATGGCGAGTTTTATTACAGGCATAAGGAGTTTTATTGTACTTTCTAAAAGACGCCTTTATATGCCTTTGGTATACGGAGGCATGGGAGCCGCTTTTATGACAACATTATTTACTGTTGTTATGGCGTGCTCTGAGAACGGTATGGGAGGACATATAAAGCGGATGGTCTTTGAAAGAGATTACAGTTACTTTTCGGGACAGGATGCTCTGGTGAAATTTTTACCGCCTGAATTTGCGAACAGACTGCTTATTGCATATATAGTTATAGTGTTCCTGCTTATTCTGGCTATGTTGCTTATAAGAGCAATTATTATTTACTGTGGAAGACCACACAGATTCTAAAATACATATATATTATGGAGGATTAGGATGAATAAAAGATTAGAAAACTGGGTTAACTGGGTACTTTATGATGAACTTGTAAAAGGCGAGCTAAATGCGCCTAAGCATTTGCTTGGTATACATGACTATGGGGACGGACAGGTTATAACCGTTTACAGACCGCATGCCACTAAAGTTTGTATTACAAATGCATCAGGGAAAAATCCTGTTGCTATGGAAGAGCTTGCAGATGATTTCTACGGCATATATTTTGAGACAAAAAAGTTCAAGGGACCGAAGTACAGAATACAGACAACCTATGAGGATGGAACTACAGTGACAACTGCTGACTGCTACGCCTTTTACAATGAAGTTATCACTGAATACGATGTATATCTTTTTGCAGAAGGAAAAAATTACGATATCTATAACAAACTGGGAGCACATCCTATGACTCTGGATGGGGTAAAGGGAACATACTTTGCTGTATGGGCACCAAATGCCAGAAGGGTTTCGGTTATAGGTGATTTTAATATGTGGGACGGGGCATTACATCCTATGCATATTCATTCATCCTCCGGTATATATGAGCTTTTCATACCGGATGTTATGCCGGGAGCGATATATAAGTTCCAGATTCTTACACGAAATGGCGAGATTCTTTATAAGGCAGACCCATATGGCAATCAGGCACAGGTACGACCTGACAATGCCAATATAGTAGCAGATTTGAATACTTACAAATGGAAAGACTCAAAATGGATCGAAGAAAGAAATAAAATCGGTAGACTTGAACGTATGAAGAAACCTATGTCAATTTATGAGGTTCACTTAGGTTCATGGAAAAAAGAACAGGAAGATTCTGATTTTGGATTTTATAATTACAGGGAATTAGCCAAGCAACTGGGTGACTATCTTGTTGATATGGGATATACACATGTTGAACTTATGGGTATTGCAGAGTATCCTTTTGACGGCTCATGGGGATATCAGGTTACAAATTATTATGCACCTACAAGCAGATATGGTACACCGGAAGATTTTATGTATTTTATAGATTATATGCATTCTCTGGGTATAAGTGTAATTCTTGACTGGGTGCCTGCTCATTTCCCAAGAGATGCCCATGGACTTGGAAGATTTGACGGCATGCCGCTTTACGAACATCCGGATTCAAGAAGAGGAGAACACCCTGACTGGGGTACCTATATATTTGATTACGGCAGAACAGAGGTTGCAAACTTCCTTACTGCAAATGCAATTTTCTGGATAGAAAAGTTCCACATTGATGCACTCAGAGTTGATGCCGTTGCTTCCATGTTGTATCTCGATTACGGCAAACAGAGTGGACAGTGGCTCCCTAACAAAGACGGCGGAAATGAAAATTACGATGCCATCGCCCTGTTGCAGAATATTAATGCGGTTATGGAAGAACGTAATCCGGGAGCATATCTCATCGCGGAGGAATCTACAGCATGGGCAGGAGTTACTGCGCCTACGTCTCTTAATGGTTTAGGATTTCTCTTTAAGTGGAACATGGGCTGGATGAATGATTTCCTTGAGTACATGAAGTTAGATCCATATTTCAGATCCTTTAACCACAACAAGCTTACCTTTAGTCTGACATATACCTATTCAGAGAATTATATACTTGTCATATCTCATGATGAAGTTGTACACCTCAAATGTTCCATGATTAATAAGATGCCGGGATTTGAGTTTGACAAATTTGCCAACTTGAGGACGGCGTATGGTTTTATGTTCGGACATCCGGGCAAGAAACTTCTTTTCATGGGGCAGGAATTTGCCCAGCTCAGAGAGTGGAGTGAGGCAAGAAGTCTTGACTGGTATCTGCTTGATCAGCCGCTTCACAGCAAGATGCAGGCGTTTGTAAAAGCACTTAATCATATTTACACAACCTATGATGCCATGTATTACAACGACAATGAAGCAATGGGATTTGAATGGATTAAATGTGATGATCCTCAGGAGGGCATAGTTGCTTTTGTGAGAAGAGGAAAAACAGCTAAGGATCAGCTTATGTTTGTATGTAATTTTGTTCCAGTTGAGAGAACAACCCATATGATAGGAGCACCTTGTCTTACAAAGTATGAAGAAATACTTAATTCAGATGCAGAAGAGTTTGGCGGGAAAGGAAGAGTGAATGGTGTGGTTAAAGCGATTAATCAGCCTTGCGACAGAATGAATTATTCGTTATGTCTTACAATTCCGCCGCTCTCGGTTATGATATTTAAATATGATTATGTGGATAAAAGATAAAAAAATAAGAAAGAAAAATTATGAAGTTATTGCGTTTTTTTAAAAAAATGTTTTTCATCCTTGTGATAATCGGAATTGTAATTCTGGTTACTTTCGCAGGCATCAACATATATGTGAAAAATAAAGTCAAAGATAAAATTATTGATGTAGAGGAAACAAAAAAAATAAGTGATGTGGATTGTATCATTGTTTTGGGGGCATCTGTCCTTGACAGTGAAACACCAAGTTTGATGCTTGAAGACCGTTTAAAAAAAGCTATAGAACTCTACTATAATACATCGGTACCCAAACTGCTTATGAGTGGTGACCACGGCGGCTTATATTATGATGAAGTGAACGTAATGAAAAATTACGCGATAAAGGAGGGAATTCCTTCCGAAGACATTTTTATGGATCATGCCGGTTTTTCTACATATGAGAGTATGTATAGGGCAAAAGAGATTTTTGGCGCAGAAAAGGTTATCATAGTAACCCAGGAATATCATTTGACAAGAGCGATATATATTGCTGAAGCATTAGGACTTGAGGCGTATGGTGTTCCGGCAGAGTATATCAGGTATAATGGACAGACAGGAAGGGATATCAGAGAATTTCTGGCAATAGCAAAGGATTTCTTTGCGGTCATAGTAAAACCTGAACCATCCGTTTTGGGAGGAACGATAGATATTTCGGGCGATGGAAATGTTACGAATGATAAATAGAAAAAATGGCAAAAAAGTGAAAAGAAGCTTTATTTGACATAAAAAAAAAACTAATGTATAATTACACAAACTATGCTTATATATTGTAAGCAAAATATTTTTTATAGGAAGGGCAAGTAAAATGGCAGAAAAGAAAAATATGCTGACCTATGAAGGTCTTAAAAAGTTAGAGGACGAATTACAGGATTTAAAAGTAAACAAACGTCAGGAAGTTGCTCAGAAGATTAAAGAGGCGAGAGAGCAGGGAGACTTGTCTGAGAATGCGGAATATGATGCTGCCAAGGATGAGCAGAGAGACATAGAAGCAAGAATTGAAGAGATTGAAAAAATCCTCAAAAATGCTGAGGTTGTCGATGAGGATGAATTTGATGCAGAGACAGTCAATTTTGGCTCTGAGGTTGTTTTGTTAGATGTAGATATGAACGAGAAATTAGTATATAAAATTGTCGGTTCAACAGAGGCAGATATCTTAAAGGGTAAGATATCTAACGAATCACCTGTAGGAGAGGCCATCATGAAGAAAAAGGCCGGAGATACCGTAAGGGTAGATGCTTCAGACGGAGTGTTTGAATACAAGATTCTCGAAGTTAAGAGAAATTAATTTACTATAGAAAGAGAGAGTTATAAAGTGGCTGAGAATAATAATCAGAATAAGCAACAGGACCTTAATCAGCTTCTTAAGGTTAGACGTGACAAGTTACAGAATTTACAGGCAGCAGGACGTGATCCTTTTGAAATAACAAAGTATGATCAGACTCATCATACTGATGAGGTAAAGAGCTTATATGAAGAGCATGAAGCAAAGATTTTATCAGGAAGAGTTGCACCTTCGGTAGAAGGCCTCTCAGAAGAGGAAGCAAAGGATGTACTTAACAACGATTACAACGAGCGACGTGAAATCATGGATGCTGATCCAATCAGAGTATCTATTGCAGGTCGTATGATGTTTAAGCGTGTTATGGGCAAAGCTTCATTTTGCAATATACAGGATCTCAAGGGCAAAATTCAGGTTTATGTTGCCAGAGACGTAGTTGGTGAGGAACCATACTCAGAATTTAAAAAATCTGATATCGGTGATATATATGGTGTCAGAGGATATATCTTCAGAACAAAAACCGGTGAGATATCAATTCATGCAGAGGAACTCACATTACTTACCAAGAGTTTACAGATTCTTCCGGAGAAGTTTCATGGTCTGACTGATACAGATACCCGTTATCGCCAGAGATATGTGGATCTCATCATGAACGAGGAAAGCAAAGCTGTATTTATAAAGCGTTCACAGATTTTGAAGGAAATCCGTAATTTCCTTTCAGCACGTGATTTCATGGAAGTTGAGACTCCTATGCTTGTTTCAAATGCAGGTGGCGCAGCAGCAAGACCTTTTGAGACACATTATAATGCATTAAATGAGGATGTTAAACTGAGAATATCTCTTGAATTATATTTAAAGAGACTTATCGTAGGCGGTCTTGAAAGAGTTTTTGAGATAGGCCGGGTATTCCGTAATGAGGGTGTTGATACCCGCCACAATCCTGAGTTTACGCTCATGGAGCTTTATCAGGCTTATACAGATTATGAGGGCATGATGGAACTTACAGAGTCCATGTTCCGATATCTTGCGGAAAAAGTTTGCGGAAGTACAAAGATAACATATAACGGAATTGAGATAGATTTTGGTAAGCCTTTTGAACGTCTTACAATGAATGATGCAATCAAGAAGTATACCGGTATCGATTTTGACGAAGTACCTGATGATGCAGCAGCAAAAAAACTTGCAGACGAGCATCACATAGAATATGAAACCAGACATAAGAAGGGTGACATTATCAATTTATTCTTTGAAGAGTTCTGTGAAGAAAAGTTGATACAGCCAACATTCATCATGGATCATCCTATTGAGATTTCGCCTCTTACCAAGAAGAAACCTTCTGATCCGGACAAGGTTGAACGCTTTGAATTGTTCATTAATACTTGGGAGATGTGTAATGCATATTCCGAACTCAATGATCCTATCGATCAGCGTGAGCGTTTTGCCGCTCAGGATGCAAATGCTGCAGCCGGTGATGATGAAGCCGAACACACAGATGAAGATTTCCTCAATGCACTGGAAATCGGTATGCCACCAACAGGCGGTATCGGTTACGGAATTGACAGATTGGTTATGCTTCTCACAGATTCTCAGGCGATAAGGGATGTGTTGTTGTTCCCGACGATGAAGTCGTTGGATAAATAAATCCAGTAAAATCAAGGGTTTCAGAGCGTGGAAGTCATAAATTGCGACCGATTTGCGACCAAATAAAGAGAACATGCTCAAAAAAATACAAAGATAAAAGCACCTTTCATTATGAGAGGTGCTTTTTTAACGCAAAAATGTGACTAAGTATTAGGATATTCTGCAATAAGTAGAATATCTTTTTATTTGTCTGTCTTTTTATCCTCCATATTGTTTAGAGCATATTCACAGGCTTGCAAAACAAAGCTTGAGAAAGTCACATCTTGGTTTTGGATTGCGTTTTCTATTCGGTCTATTAAAGGAATAGGAAAACGTATAGTCTTGTTTTCGGTCTCCTTTTTGTTTTCTTTAAGTTGAAAAGACATATGCAACACCTCCTGTAATATATATAATATTGCGAATGATACGTTAAATAAGCATTGCAAACTGCAATACAAAACGTATTGCAAGTATAGAAAAATTGTGATAATATATTTCTGCATGCTTTACTGCAAATATAAAGGATAAATCAGAAAAGGAGCAGGATTTTATGGAGAAGATAAAATGTAGAAGAATAATGGTAGCTATTTTAATGGGTGCTATGTTAATGTCATCCTTTACAGGCTGTGGAAATAAGGCAACAACGGATGGTCAGACAGAAGAGGCAAATAAGGATGAAAATGCTATAAGTACAGAGGAACAAGTTTTTGATAATTTTAATATAAACACAAATGTAAAAATTGGAGACTATGTATTATTTGGAAGTTATGAGCAGGATAATGATACCTCGAACGGAGCAGAAGCCATAAAATGGCAGGTTGTTGATATAAGTAATGGAAATGCACTTCTTGTATCAAATTATATTCTTGATAATCTTGAATATAATGAATCGGAGGGCATTTATGGAAATGGTGATTCTGAAAGTAATCTATGGGCTCAAAGCTATGTGTATTCATGGCTTAATAAGGACTTCGCAAAAACAGCGTTCACCGAGGACGAATTGAAAATAATTGTTGACACAACAGACTACACTGTGACAGATGAATATGGTGCATTTACAGGAGAACAGATAGGTTCGGTTTTCTTACTTTCATATGATGAAGCAGTTAAATATTTTGACTTAAACAATGTTACATATAATAACAATACAGGCGAGGAAGAACAGTACAGCTATTCTGATAATTTGCTGTGTAAGGCTACGCCGTATGCGGTTAATGATAGAAATATTGATGCTGAAATATTTACCGAGGATGTATTAACTGATTTAACCGAAAAAGGTTTTGCATATGATTCTTCTGTTGTTGGTAATAGGTATTCTGCATATTGGCTTCGGTCATCGTTAAGTTGGGATTCATGGTTTACAGCGGAAGGACATGCCCTTCTTGTAGAAGAAAATGGAAGCATTGCACTTGGTGTTGCCAAATTGGAAAATGGGAAAACTCGCAAACATGGAATAAGACCTTGTATATGGATAAAACTCGATGATGCAGATGATTATTTGACTATTACAGATGCAACAGAAGAAGATTGGCTTGTAAATGCTCAAACAACAGAAAGTTCAAATTGCACATGGGAGATTGTAGACAATCGGCTTATCATTACAGGAACAGATAAAATTCCTAATGATTGGGAAAATGAAGCTGTGCCTTGGTATGATAGAGCTTCTTCAATAACTGAGATTGAGATAACAGGTGTGGAAAAAATACCATCAGATTTATTTGACGGTTGTACATCACTGGAAAGAGTTGTACTTGGTGATACTGTAAAAAGAATGCATCATTCGGCATTTGATGATTGCCCTGCTAATCTTGTGATAGTTTATCAAGGACAGGAATATACGATTGAACAAATCGAAAATGTATTAGATTGATTTTATGATATATAAGGAAAAGAGGATTAAAAGTTGAAAACTATAAAAAAATTGTTGAATATAATTTTGCGTGTTGCAGAAGTTATTTTCTTAGGAATGACGGTTTATAGCTTTATTTATATAAATAAAGCAGAGAATACAGGAGAGAAAGTGGCAGGCGTAATTCTTGCCTTGATATTCTTTGCATTATTTATTATGTGTATAGGTATTGAGGTGCTCAAAGTTGGATATAGTAATAAATGTCCTTCGTGTAAAAAGTGGTTTGCATTAAAGAAACAAGGAAGAGAGTATATAGGTAGTGAAAAGATTTCTGTTGCTGTATCAACACATTCCGAAGAATATAACAGGGATGGCTCGAAGACAGGAAGATATTCTGTTGGACAACAGTATGTTCCAGGTGTCAAAGAAACATACCATATAAATTATATTTGTAAGAAGTGTGGAAAAAGTTGTTATAGCACAGAATATAACCGACATGCAAGCATGTAGTACATATACTGATAATATAGAAAAGGGGATAGAACTGAATGAATCAGCTCTATTCCCTTTTTTGAATTATTCAGTAGGTGCATATAAATCTAATATTTTAATGACTTCGGCAAGATTCTTGCGTTTTGGAATATTATCATTTGCAATTTCAATTACATCATCAGCAGGAATAAGAACATATTCTTTATATTCTGGAGTTGAATCAAAGTGCTCTTTTAAATTTTCAATAGCTTTTGTTATCGCATCTGTCATTTTTTGTGATTTTTCTATTTGGATTGTAGATTCCATTTGTGCATATACATCTAATAAAAAATTGTAGAAATGTGAATCCATTGTAAAATGCAAATATGATTTTCCTTCATGGTCGACCAAGTCCCAATCATCTACAAAGTTTTCAAAATTCTCATACTTTATTCCAGAAATATCATACATATTGGTAGAACCCTTATATATAAAATTCGGGTTAATTCCAAATTCTTCATGTAAATTATCAATTACATCATCTGGAATATTTTTAAGAGTTCCCGAAAGCAAATGTGAAATATCGTATGAAGATAATCCGATTTGTTCAGCAATATCCTTTTGCTTAAAACCGCTTTGTTTCAAGTGTTCAATTACTTTTGCCAACTGTTCTCTTTGTTTGTCGCTATCTAAATTGTAAAGCATAAATAACCTCCTTTTTTATTGAATTGTACCACATATAAAAGTTGAAGAAAAGTTGAAGATGATTCAATGTCTAGTTCTATACGGAGGTTTGAGGACTTGATATAATTGGAGCATCAAAGGTACCCGATATGCAGGTGCAGAGCTCGGCACTTGCAGGAAAGGAGGAAAAAAGCATGCAGGTTAAATTAGTAGGCGTTCAGCCGGTAAATTTCACCAATAACAATGGTGAGACAATCAAAGGTACTAATATTTTCTGTGCTTTCAAGGATGAGAATGTCGAAGGTCTGAGAACTGAAAAATTCTTCCTTAAGGATGGAATTAAGTTACCAGAGTGCAAGATTAACGATACCATTGAAATCTCTTTCAATATGAAAGGTAAGGTAGAGATGTTATACAAAGCATAATTGGTTTTCTCTCATAACTTTATATAGCAAAGGGAGGGAATCCCCCTCCCGATGCACTAATCATAAGGAGGACAAACATAAATGTATAATAGAAATAAATTGAATAATAAAGAAAAAATAGCTATTGTCGAGATTCACAAATTGCTTAAGGAATGTATTGTTTTTGACAATATTGAGGACAGGGAATTTATCTGTAAAAATATTAACCAGATAAAAGACTATAAAGGTGTTGTCTCGGATGAGATGTATTCGGCTGTGGAATCTTTCATCAAAGATGTTATCAGACCGATTGTATATGATACAAACTACTTTGATTTTATGATTCGCGAGGAATTTGGCGATTATAACGAAGAAGGTCATTTTGTTATCAATTCCGAACACTCATTGGAGATGATGATATTCCTTTTGTATGAGCGTACGCTTGAACTTGGCGAGAAGTTAGATGACTTTGCTTCAAAGCATTTATACTTAAATGTTAGCAAATAGTACAGCTTAGTATTTAAGAGGACAAAGGGAAGGCAATACCTTCCCGATGTTCTCGGATAAAGGAGATTTATGGATAATAAACAGTTTAATGAACAGAGATATAACAGAAGAAAACAGCTTTATCACATCACACTTGGTTTTCAGCAAATGATATATTATCCTGTTATAAATCTGATATGGATATTGTTTGTGATAGGCATTGTCTTTTTGATAATAGGCGAGAAAAAGCTTGCTTCAAGTGTTCTTATATATTCTGTTCTTGCACCTGTGTTTAATGGATGTTTAAAAATTATTATGATTATTTTTCCTGTAATATGTGCAATCGGGATTATACAGTTTGTGGGCTTGCTTACTGCTGTGAGGGATGAAGCTGATTTGAGTATTGTGTTTGGCGATAAACGAGATGTAAAAAATCAACCGCCGATACTTATATACAAGAAAAGAGATAAAAAATCTGGAGTAATCAAAAGGGAATTTTACACAACTATTCCAATGGAGCGATGGCAGGAACGGAAAGATGCTATTTGTGACAGGATGGATATACATATTATTGGCGATATTACATATGGTGGCAAGAAAAAGAATAAAGGGCATCAGATATATTTTGAATCTGCTAAAGGCAGGAATCCAATAGAAAGAGGGGTGTTGTATGATGATACCTTCTAACGATTTATTGATTGGATATGATTATGATGCTTGGTATGGATATTCTGAAAAAATTCCTGTATATGTGGATGCTTCGACAAAGAATAATTCTCAAACGCTTATATGTGGAATGTCGGGTTCTGGTAAGTCCTATCTGACGAATCAGTATTTTGCTCGTATATGTTTGCATGGTGGAGATGATTCTGTGGTTTTCTTTTGTGATTTTAAGCAGGATGATGCATTCGCTCATTTAAGAGACTGTCCGAGATATTATGCTTATGAGAAAACGATAGAGGCATTAGACGAGGTGTACGATATCATGCATAAGCGACAATGCGGAGAAGATTCTTCCAGACACTTTGTAACGCTTGTGTGGGATGAATACATGGCTAATATATTAGCTTTGCTTGGCTCAGATAAAAAGAAAGCCGAAGCAGTTATGCATAAGGTATCAGAAATATTGATGCTTGGACGCTCTTTGGCGGTGCGTTTAGTAATAGCTTGTCAGCGTCCAGACGCCACAGCTTTTCCAACAGGCTCAAGGCTCAACTTCGGTGTGGTTATCATAGTAGGAGCGACTTTGGAAAGCATTTACTCTATGCTCATGCCAAAGGAACTAATAGAGAAGGTAGGAAATCGGAAATTTCATACTGGCGAAGGTGTTATGCTGTGGCAGGGTTCAGAACTGCGATTTATAAAAGTTCCTGCAATAAGGGATGAAGAGAAAATGAAGGCAATATGTATGGAGGCTTTAACACGATAACAACCAGAGGCGGTGGCGGTGGCGAAGCCACAAGCCATCCGCAACAGGGTTGGCTTAGTATTACCCAACCCTGCACAAACATGTGCATTCCTTGTATTTACAGGCTTTATAGCCTGTTCACAAGGCTGCACATAATGAACAGGAGGCGATAAAAATTAAAGATACACAGAGCTTTATGTATCAGCTTACGATTAACTCACCAGAAGAAAAGGGATGGACGCATGAACATATATTAGATGTGATACGGAATAACTTCAAAACACTTGTTTATATCTGTATGGCAGATGAACAGGGAAGCTGTTATCACACACATATTTTTGTAGTATTTGCGTCCAGAGTACGATTCAGTATGGTTAAGCGTT
The DNA here is from genome assembly GCA_964553965.1 of uncultured Bacteroides sp. Taxonomy (GTDB): domain Bacteria; phylum Bacillota; class Clostridia; order Lachnospirales; family Lachnospiraceae; genus Coprococcus_C. The sequence continues at coordinate 56,028 of CAZKMB010000011.1, forward strand.
ATTTTGAGGAAGCACATATAGAAAAATGCAAAGGTTCGGTATCTGATAATGTAAATTATGTAAAAAAGACTGGAAAATGGGAAAATAATGAATCAAAACAAGAAAAGAAAATAGAAGGTACATTTGAGGAATATGGCACTCAACCGCCAGATAGTAAGGGTAAAAGAAGTGATATGTCCGAATTATATCAGATGGTTATGGACAATATGACTAATGCTGAAATCTTGGCTCAAAATCAAGACTATATACTTCAAATTGATAAGATAGATAAAGTAAGAACAACGATATTAACAGAAAAATACAAAGATACAGTCCGACTGGATTTAGAAGTGGTTTACATTAGCGGGGCTACTGGGACAGGTAAAACCAGATATGTATTGGAAAAAAATGGCTATTCAAATGTTTACAGGATAACAGACTATCTGCATCCATTTGATTCATATAATGGACAACCTGTAATTGCATTTGACGAGTTTCGCTCTTCTTTGCGAATTAAGGAAATGCTTTTATTTTGTGATATTTACCCGATAGAACTTCCAAGTAGATATACAAATAAATTTGCCTGTTATAACAAGGTCTATATAATATCTAACTGGTCTTTGGAAAAACAGTATTATGAGATTCAAAGAGATGATAAAGAATCTTGGGAGGCTTTTCTTAGAAGAATCCACAAAGTTATTGTATATTCCAAAGATGGAAGTATTAAGGAATATGATTCGGTAAAAGCATATATGGAACGAGATGAATTTATAAAGGTAGACGATAATGAAAAATTACCTTTTGATTGAAGGGAGTGATTGTTATAGAAAAATATGTACCATTATGGGAAAAAGCAAACTTAACGCTTGAGGAGGCTTCCATGTATTTTGGAATTGGTCAGAACAAATTGCGTGAATTAACAAATAGTGATAACTGCCCTTATGTTATATGGTGTGGAAATAAGCGTCTTATAAAGAGAAAATTATTTACAGAATATTTAGAAAAAATGTACTCGATTTAATTTGACAGGGATGTGATTTCTTATGGACAAAGAGGATATGTTAAAGTTATAATATGCTTGAGCATGTCCTCTTTATTGTTATGAAAGGAGATTTCAGATGGCAATAAAGAGACGAAAAGACAATAAAAGCAGAGTTTTGAAAGAAGGCGAATATCAGAGAGCAAGTGGAACATATGAGTTCAAATGGAGAGACAAACGAGGCGGTCGGCACTCTATAAGTGCAGTTACTCTTGAGGAATTGCGAGAAAAGGAATTGGATGTGCTTCGTGATGTTTTGGATGGTGTCAAAGCAGATAAGAATAACCTTACTATTAACGATTTGTATAATAGTTGGGTACAGCTTAAGCGAGGATTAAAGGACAACACTTTTTCTAATTACAAATATATGTATATGCAGTTTGTAGAGCCGGATTTTGGGAAGAGCAGGATTGTGGATTTGAAGCGTAGTGATGTAAGAGGCTTTTATAATTATCTTGCGGAGGAAAGACATATACAGGTAAATACCATAGACAGTATACATACTGTTCTGCATCAAGTTTTAGAACTTGGAGTAGAGGATGATTACTTAAGATATAATCCTTCTGACAATGCCTTGAAAGAACTTAAAAAAGCTCGCAATTTTGAGGTTGAAAAGAGACGGGCATTAACTGTTCCAGAGCAGGAATTATTTGAAAAGTATCTTAGCAAGCAAGGACAGTATCATAGATGGTATCCTATTTTTATTATTATGTTATGGACTGGGATGCGTGTTGGAGAAATTACAGGTCTTAGATGGTGCGATATTGATTTGGAAGAAGAAACAATTAGCGTAAATCATACACTTGTGTATTATTCTACCAGAACAGATGCAGGACAGGTTTTTGCAATCAATACAACAAAAACTAAGGCAGGAGAAAGAATTATTCCGATGCTTCCAAAAGTAAAAGAGGCTTTTCTAATGGAAAAGCAGTATCAAAAGGAATGTGGTCTTAAGAGTAATGTTGTTGTGGATGGTTATCGGGATTTTATCTTCGTAAATCGTTTCGGTAATGTTCAACATCAAGGAACACTGAACAAGGCTTTGAGAAGAATTATAAGGGATTGTAATTTTGAAGTGCTTGATAAGGAGCATGGAGAAGATGTGGTTATTCTTCCAAAGTTCAGCAATCATTCTTTGAGACATACCTTTACTACCAGAATGTGCGAAGCAGGAGTAAACATCAAGGCTATGCAGGAGATTCTTGGACATGCAGATGCAGAAACCACTATGGATATATATGCAGAAGCTACTAAGGATTTGAAGAAGTCAGAACTTATCAATTTTGAGGATTATTTCAATAGAATAGTGGGTAACAACTGACTGTTTCTGGTACTTGGCTAAGAAAGGAGAAAGATGACAATTAAAGAATTTTTACAATGGGTGATAGAGCATAAAGAATATGCCCCATTATATAGTTCTCTGGTTGCGACAGGAGCACTTCTTTTCAGCGTTCTATCGTTTATTATCTCAAATATTGTATCAAAAAGTCGTGCCAAGAAAGATAAAATTATATCCGATGCAAGATATGAAGAACAGAGAAAACAATATGAGGAACGATTAAACGAGGAAAGAAAACAAAGAGAAGAAGATAAGCGTGAAGCAGAAGAAAAACTTCGTGTTAGTGAAGAACCATATCTTGTATTTAAAAACTCTAAGATTGTTTCTGATTCAACCTCTGAACAGACTATTTTGCGTATGGAGTTTTTGAATAAAGGAAGAGGTGCAGCGTATTGTATAATTCCAGATTTAGAATGTACAGCAAAAAGAATGAATATGACAGAATTTACAATACGTCGTTCTGAACCTGTTCAAGACCCGATTGCTATGGTGGGTGAAACATTTGTAATGGTAATGTCTTATGATAAAGATGAAAAAGACTTTTTTAGAATGACACCTACAATTAAGTTTGAAGATGCTTCTGGTAGGAAATATAAACAAACTTTCTGCGTTGATATTGGCGATAGACTGGGGAATGGTATAATAATTAATTATGCTCAACCAGAATTATGCGGATAATAATTGCGACCAGATTGCGACTGATTTGCGACCAATTATGAAGATTGGTGCAGATTTATAAAATCAGAGGCAAAAATAAGATTAACAGAAACACAGATATATACAGTTATAAAGACATATTTGCAAATTCGGAAGGATTTCCCGACGATGAAAAGCCTGGACAAATAAACCCAGTAAAATCAAGGGTTTTCGGCATCGAAAAGTTAATTTGACAACAAATTGACAACAAATCGGAAAAGGAATACGAATTGTTGTGGTCTTTTATGAATTGTTGTCAGAACTACACACACTTAAATATTGTTAGATCAAGGACACTTTTTAAAAGTAATTTTAAAGAGTGTCCTTTTTTTGCGTGGTAAATCTGTCATAGGAATTTATGAAAGTGAGGGAAAAACATGGATAACAAGAATGAGTCGTATTTTAATGTCGAAAGAAGAAAAGAAATACGTGACACAGCGAGAAAATTGAGAAAGCAGTTTTTGAAGTATCAGGAAGCAGAAATTGTATATAGCATGTCGCATAGGAAAATTATGCAGCTGGCTCAAGAGGCTGGAGCTATATATAGAATGGATAGCACTGTTTTAATCAACAGAGATATATTCGATGCTTATCTTGAGCAATTCAGGGAAAAGTCACCATATGAATTAGCAGAGGAGAACTAGGATGTCAGGAAATATATGGATGTATTCACATCAAATAGATGATGAGGACCTGGAAATGTTAAAAAAGGATTTTATTACGTATAAGTCTGGTTCAGAATACTATGGCTTTGGAATGAAACCTTTTACCAGATTGGTTCATGAAGCTGGTGCTGTATATAAAATTGGAAAGATGGTGCGAATCAATAGACATATTTTGGAAGCTTATCTAAGAAAAACAAGAGAAAAGAAATAAAGGGAGCTTTAAGATGGAAAATACAACGTTAGGTGTAGAGTGGAACTTGCATATGATTAACGTAAAAAAGACGGGAGTGATATTTTGTTAAAGATAAGATTACAGGGAACGCACAAGGATATAGAATGGTTTCGGAAAATTTTATCAGGCCATCCGAATATGAATCTTACAGAATTTTCTAATGAATATAGAAACAAAGGAACAAACAAATATTTTAGGGTTTATGCAGAAGTAGAACCTATTTTGAAAAAGAAAAACTAATTTAAGGAGGAATTTCATATGCAAAAAGACACTTGTAAAATTATATCTGTAGTAAATCAGAAAGGTGGTGTCGGAAAGACTACCACAACTGTAAATTTAGGAATTGGACTCGCAAGAGCAGGAAAAAGAGTTTTACTGATCGATGCTGATCCACAGGGAAGTATGACAGTAAGTCTTGGTTATGATGAACCGGATGATATTGATGTTACATTGGCATCTGTCATGGGTGCAATGATTAATGAAGAAGAGATACCGGAGGATTATGGAATTATACATCATGAAGAAGGAATTGATTTTCTACCGGCGAACATTGAATTGTCCGGCTTGGAAGTTTCATTGGTAAATGTAATGAGCAGAGAGACCTTGCTTAGAGGATATA
>CAZKMB010000012.1:0-54233 GCA_964553965.1 uncultured Bacteroides sp.
AAAAGCAAAATAAGTACCATTACAGTTGAAAAAAATATAAAAATAATATATTATTATTTAGTTAGTTAAATATAAAAAATAATAAGAAGGACATTGTGGGGATGAGAAAGGAAGATACAGAAGAAAAAAAATCAGATACAGAGGAGATAAAAGAAGAAAAACCTTATGTGGATTCCTCTGTAGAAAAATATAAAAAAAAGAAGAAAATCAGAAAAAGGATTACCGTTTCTGTCATAGTAGTTGTTTTTTTGATATATTTTGGCGGAGTTATATATTTCAGAGGACATTTTGATTCCCACACATATATCAATGAGTTTGATGTTTCAAATATGACTGTTGCAGAGGTAGAGAAAATTTTTGACGATAAATTATCTGCATACAGTCTTGATATAGTATATAAGGATTGCAATCAGACTGTGGCTGTGGGCGATGGTAATCTGTCATTTAATCTGTCGAAAAGTGTTGCGGATATGAAAAAAAATCAAAATTCATTTTTGTGGTTTGTGAATATATTCAGGGATGATAATTTTTCGGTGACTTACGAGGCTGATTATGATGAGGAAAGCTTAAAGGCGTATATAAATTCCTTTGAATGTATGAAACCCGACAACATGGTTAAATCCAAGGATGCTGATGTAATTATGAAAGACGGAGAGGTTGTCATTATACCTGATGAGACTCGTACAGAGTTAGATCGGGATAAGGTTTATGAGGTTGTTACAGAGGCAATTTCAGAATACAGTCCGTCACTTAATGTTGAGGAAAAAGATTGTTACATAAAAGCCGATATTACTGCTGACTCTGACATGATAAGTGAATTTGCCGACAGAGCGGAAGAATTTTTATCCATTGAGGCATATTATGATTTCGGAGGCTACAAGGTTCAGATTTCCAGAGAAGATTTGTCCATGATGGGTTATGTGGATAAAAATGGAGAAATACAGATAAGCAGGACAAATGTGGAATCCTTCGCAAAAAAGTTTGCCGACAAATATACCACCACTCATTCTGAAAGAGAATTTGAAACCCATGACGGTGAGAAAATTTTAATATACGGCGAATATTACGGATGGATAATAAATGCAGAAAAAGAAGCAGAGGAGTTGTATGCCCTGCTCTGTGAAAAAAAGAGTTTTACCAAGGAGCCGGTAACGGATAAAGCCGGTTATGCCATGTGTGATGTGAATGACATCGGGGATTCATATGTGGAGATAGACTTCTTAGAACAGACATTGTATGTTTATATCGATGGGGAGCTTAAGCTTGAGACACCGGTTGTTACAGGTGATACATCAAGAGGATATAAAACACCGGGCGGTCTCTTCTGTATTGATAATCGGGTTTACGATACGCAGTTGATTGGTCCTACATGGGATCTTCATGTAAACATGTGGATGGGATTTAATGGTTCCATAGGTATGCATGACGCCCCATGGCGTTGGGAGTACGGTGGAGACATATATACATATAATGGTTCTCATGGCTGTGTAAATATACCATATAAGGAAGCCATGGAGGCTATTGCCATTTGTGAGTCGGGTATGCCTGTTGTTGCATACTGGCTTGACGAAGTTGAAATAATAAAATAATTTACCGGAGAGTAATATGAACAGAGTACAATTCAGAAAATATATTGACAGCAGGATAATAATTCTTGACGGTGCAACAGGAAGTAATCTCATGGATAAGGGTATGCCTGTGGGGGTATGTCCGGAAAAATGGATTCTTGATAATCCCAAACATATTGTAACATTACAGCGTGAATATATAAAAGCAGGTTCAAATATTGTTCTTGCACCGACTTTTACTGCAAACAGGATTAAACTTGCAGAGTATGGTCTGGAAAAAGATATAAAGGAGATAAATACAGGACTTGTACAGTTGTCCAAACAGGCCGTTGCCAAGGAGGGTTACAGAGCATATGTTGCCGGAGACCTGACCATGACAGGAAAACAGCTAAGACCAATCGGCACATTGGAGCTCGAAGAGCTGATAGACGTATACAGGGAACAGGCATCAATACTATATGAAGCCGGTGTTGATTTATTTGTTGTCGAAACAATGATGAACCTTGCAGAAGCAAGGGCAGCTCTTATCGCAATAAGAGAGGTATGTGATTTACCTGTTATGGTGAGCCTTACTTTTAATGAAGATGGAAAAACTTTGTTTGGACAAACTCCGGAAACAGCGGTGGTTGTTCTCCAAAGTCTTGGGGCAGATGCCGTGGGCATCAACTGCTCAACCGGTCCAAAAGAAATGCTTCCTCTTATAAAGCGTATGATGGATTATGCAAAAGTTCCTGTTTTTGCAAAGCCAAATAACGGTATGCCGACTCTGATTTCAGGAGTTACAAGATACACTATGACACCGACAGAATTTGCCGACCTCGGTAAAGATTTAATTAATGCAGGTGTCAGAGCTATCGGCGGTTGCTGCGGAACGACGCCAAAGCATATTGCTGAGTTGAAAAAGTATACAAGAAATGTAAATATATCCATTGATAAAGAAAAGAACGGAAGAATACTTGCCAGCGAATATAAACTTCTGGATATTGATATAGACGGAAAGTTCATTATAGTAGGTGAGAGAATTAATCCTACCGGTAAAAAGAAGTTGCAGGAAGAACTGAGAGCCAATAAAATGGATATGGTGATATCAATGGCGGAAGAACAGGTTGCCAATGGTGCTGAAATATTAGATATAAATATGGGTATGAACGGAATAGACGAGTCAGCTATGATGAAAGAAGCACTTTATCATGTTATGGCAGTCACAGATGTTCCGCTTTGTATAGATTCAAGCCACATTGATATAATCGAGATGGCACTGAGACATTATCCGGGAAGAGCACTTATAAACTCTATTTCCCTGGAAGAAAAAAAGTGTCGTCCTCTGATGAAGATTGCAGCCAAATACGGTGCGATGTGTATTTTACTTCCTCTTTCTGATAAAGGACTTCCGGAGTCATTAGAAGAAAAGAAGGATATCATAAATGAGCTTCTTAAAATTGCGGATGAGGAAGGAGTTTCCCGTGACAGTATAGTTATCGACGGTCTGGTTACTACTGTCGGAGCAAATTCAAAAGCGGCCATTGAGACTTTGGAAACCATAAGATACTGTAAGGACGAATTAAAATTGCCAACCATATGCGGTCTTTCCAATATATCTTTTGGGCTTCCGGAACGAATCAATGTCAATACCGCATTTCTTACCATGGCAATTGCAAACGGGTTAACCATGGCAATCTGCAATCCGGGACAGGCTCCGATTGTAAATGCAGCGCTCGCATCAGATCTTTTGCTTGCAAAGGACAAATCAGATGATAATTATGTGTCAAATGTTGTGCCTGTATCATTGGAGGGTACAGTGTCAGTAAGCGCTAAATCAGAAGAGATACAGGGAAGTGCCATATATATAGATGTCGTAAAAGGAAATAAGCTTACAATAGTTGACAACGTAAAAAAAACGTTGGAGATGGGAACAAATCCACAGGACATCATTGATAATGACCTTGTACCAGCCGTCAATAAAGTTGGAGAACTTTTTGAACAAAAGAAATACTTCCTGCCTCAGCTTATATCCGGAGCTACTGTTATGGACATGGCAATTGAATATATAACACCTTTCCTCAACTCCGACAAACCAATGGAGGAAAAGGGAACAGTAGTTATGGCGACAGTAGAGGGAGACATACACGACATAGGGAAAAATCTTGTTGTGCTGATGTTAAAGAACTATGGTTACAGGGTTATAGATTTGGGAAAAGATGTTCCAAAAGATATAATTATAGAAACAGCCATAAAAGAAAAGGCACAGATTATCGGTTTATCAGCTCTTATGACCACTACCATGATGAGAATGAAGGATGTAGTGGACGAAGTAAAAAAAAGAAAACTCAACGTCAAAGTCGTTATAGGCGGTGCTGTTGTGTCTGAAAGTTTTGCAGATGAGATAAAGGCAGACGGATACTCCAAAGATGCAAATGAGGCTGTCAAGCTTGTAGAGAGACTATTGACAGAAGAAGTTTAAATGGTTAAAATATAGATTAACGAATTTTTGAGATTCATGTTTGAAAGGTGGATACATTATATGAAGAAGATGGTGTTATCATTATTGGTTGACAATACCTCCGGTGTACTTAGCAGGGTTTCAGGGTTGTTCAGCCGCAGGGGATATAATATTGACAGCTTATCTGTAGGCGTAACAGAAAATCCTAAGTTTTCACGTATGACAGTTGCAGTAAGCGGAGATGACAGAATTTTAAGTCAGATAAAAAAACAGCTTTTAAAGTTGGAAGATGTTATATCTATTACAGAGCTTAAGGATGGTGCATCCGTATGCAGAGAACTTTTGCTGGTGAAGATAAAGGCTACAACAGAGGAAAGACAGCAGATTATTTCTCTTGCCGATGTTTTCAGAGCCAAGGTTGTTGATGTGTCCAAGGAATCTGTTATGATAGAGATTACAGGTAATATCAGTAAAGTAGAAGCGTTCATAACACTTATCGATGGATTTACCATTGAGGAGATGGTTAGAACAGGACTTACAGGACTTACAAGAGGTAATACTTTACCGGATTAAATTTTAGGTCATTACTTACTTTAAAAGTAATAACTATACATATTTTATTAATTTTAGGAGGAAATAAAATGTCAGCAAAGATTTTTTATCAGGAAGATTGTAATTTATCACTCTTGGATGGTAAGACAATCGCAATTATCGGTTATGGTAGCCAGGGTCACGCTCACGCGCTTAACTTAAAAGATTCAGGATGCAACGTTATCATTGGTCTTTATGAGGGAAGTAAGTCATGGGCAAGAGCAGAGGCTCAGGGCTTCAAAGTATATACAGCAGCAGAGGCGGCTAAGTTAGCAGATATTATCATGATTCTTATCAATGATGAGTTACAGGCAGAGCTTTACAAGAACGATATTGAGCCAAACTTAGAGGAAGGCAATATGCTTATGTTTGCTCATGGTTTCAATATCCACTTTGGTCAGATCGTTCCACCTGCAAACGTAGATGTTACTATGATTGCTCCAAAGGGACCTGGTCATACAGTTCGTAGTGAGTATCAGGCAGGCAAAGGTGTTCCTTGTCTTATCGCTGTTCATCAGGATGCAACAGGAAAGGCACAGGATTTAGCACTTGCATACGCTCTCGGTATTGGCGGTGCAAGAGCAGGTGTTCTTGAGACTAACTTCAGAACAGAGACAGAGACAGACCTCTTCGGTGAGCAGGCTGTTTTGTGCGGTGGTGTATGTGCACTTATGCAGGCAGGCTTTGAAACTCTTACAGAGGCAGGATATGATCCACGTAATGCATATTTTGAGTGTATCCATGAGATGAAGCTTATTGTTGACCTTATTTATCAGTCAGGTTTCGCAGGTATGAGATATTCAATTTCAAATACAGCTGAGTATGGTGATTATATTACCGGACCAAAGATTATCACTGAGGATACTAAGAAGGCTATGAAGAAGATTCTTAAGGATATTCAGGATGGTACATTTGCAAAAGACTTCTTACTTGATATGTCAAAGGCAGGCGGTCAGGCTCACTTTAGAGCAATGAGAAAGCTTGCTGCAGAGCATCCATCTGAGAAGGTTGGCGAGGATATTCGTAAGTTATATAGCTGGAATGGCGAAGAGAAGTTTATTGATAATTAAGATTTAGTACTTATTAAGAACCTGGATCCGTATTAGATCTGGGTTCTTTTTCTTTAAATGTTATGTGATAGGAGGGATTTTCGTGACCTGTTTGGAAGCACAATCGAATATTATGGGATTTATAGACAAAAAATTGCCGGATGACAGAGTTACGGAGTTTGTCCGACATGTAAAAAATTGTCCGAATTGTATGGAAGAATTAGAAATACATTATACTCTTATTGTGGGTATGAGAGAGTTGGACAACAACAAAGGGTTGCCATCTAATCTAAAAAATGATTTGGAAAATGAGCTTAACAGATGGGATAACAGGGTAAAAAACGTTAAGAGATTTAAAATATCTACCTTTGGTATAGTGTCCGTAACAGTGGTTATATTATTTTTTATAATATATGGTCAGATTCTTAATAAGGTTTATGATATAGAACAAAGAATTATAAAGGAAAAACAGGGAAGTTATTATTTTTACGAGCTGTTCGATGATTATATGTCCTTTGACAAAAAGGATTTGCTCATAGTTAGCAGAGAAGAAAACAAGTCTGTAGAAAAAACATATTATGAAAAAATACATGTATATAATATAACTCATGTTGATGATGAAGGAGAGACAGAACAGGAAAATGAATATGAATAAATTGTTATTGATAGACGGAAACAGTATTCTGAACAGAGCGTTTTATGGATTGCCGGAGCTTACAAACAAAGATGGACTCCATACAAACGCAGTGCTTGGATTTTTAAATATAATATTAAAAGTAATTGATGAGGAAAAAGCAACACATGTCTGTGTAGCTTTTGATGTCAAACATCCTACTTTCAGACATGAGATGTACAGTGAGTATAAGGGCACCAGAAAGCCTATGCCGGACGAACTCAGAGAACAGGTACCGCTTATAAAAGATGTTCTTAAATCCATGAATATATTCATTATAGAAAAACCGGGGTATGAAGCAGATGATATACTCGGTACACTTTCCAGAACTGCTGATAAAGCCGGATATGGTGTAACTGTTCTCTCAGGAGACAGAGACCTTTTACAGCTTGCCACAGAAAAGATCATGATAAAGCTGCCTAAGACCAAGGCGGGAAAGACTGTTATAGAGAGCTACTTCGCAAATGACGTAAAGGAAGCATATGGCGTTGATCCGGTTACATTTATAGATATGAAAGGTCTTATGGGAGATACTTCCGACAACATACCGGGAGTACCTGGAATAGGAGAAAAAACAGCAGCTAAACTCCTTACCGAATATGGCTCACTTTCATCTGTATATGAAAACATAGACAAAATAAAGCAGAGCAAAATGAAAGATAATCTGGTTAATTTCAAGGAACAGGCATTTATGTCAAAGGAGCTTGCAACAATAAAGCTTGATTGTGATTTGGAAGCTTCTCTTGAGGATATGTATATTGAAAATATGTTTAATAAGACAGCATATGACATATTTTCAAAATTAGAATTTAAGAGTCTGATGAACAGATTTTCAAAGGAAGAAAAAACAGAAGGAATAGATATATCTTATGAGATTGTTGATGATTATGACGGCTATATCGGGCTTATTAATAAAATAAAAAAATCATCACGTATAGGTTTTGGAATTATTGATGGCGATAAAACAGCTATAGGTGTCTCCTTTTCTCTTGAAGAAGGAAAAGCATATATCGTGAGATTTATTAATTTTATCACATTGGATATGGTTGCATCAGACATAATGAATATGCCGTCTTCCGTAGAAATTTGCCTGTTAGATGTAAAAAGTCAGTTGCCATATATAGATTTTAACGAAGACAGTAACGTGTTTGACTGTCAGGTCGGGGCGTATCTGCTTAATCCGATGAAGGAAAATTATGAATATGATGTAATTGCAAACGATTATCTTGGAATAACACTTGACGACAAAAAAACGATTATGGGAAAACAGGAATTAAATATGTTTTCTTTTGAAGATTCTGTCATGTGCAGGTATATGTCTTATATATCTGTTATACCTTTTATGGCAAGAGATATCATATATACCGGGCTTGTTAAAACAGATATGGATAAACTTTACAGTGAGATTGAGCTGCCTTGTGTTTATTCATTATATGATATGGAAAAAAATGGTATAAGGGTCGATAAGGACGGACTTATAAAGTTTGGAGAAAAATTAAAAAGCAGAATTGATGAACTTACACAAAGGATATATCAGCTCGCTGACAAAGAATTTAACATCAATTCCACAAGACAGTTGGGGGAGGTGCTTTTTGAGGATCTGGGGCTAAAAAGCGGTAAGAAAACAAAAACAGGATATTCCACAAGTGTTGAAGTGCTTGAAAAAATATCATCAGAACATGAGATAATCCCATGTATTTTAGAATACCGACAACTGACAAAGCTAAATTCCACCTATGTGGAAGGGCTTTCATCGTATGTAATGTCTGATGGCAGAATACACGGCAAATTTAATCAAACAGTAACGGCTACCGGACGAATAAGCTCAACAGAACCGAATCTTCAGAATATACCGACAAGACTCCCCCTTGGAAGAGAAATAAGAAAAGTATTCATACCGGAGGACGGATATGTATATTTGGATGCTGACTACTCTCAGATTGAACTCAGGGTTCTGGCGCATTTGTCAGATGACAAGACCCTTATTGATGCATACAAAAAGGATTCGGATATACATTCCATAACAGCCTCCGAGGTATTTGATGTGCCGCTTGATGAGGTTACGGATCTGATGAGAAGAAAGGCTAAAGCCGTTAATTTTGGTATTGTATACGGAATAAGCTCATTTGGACTCGGACAGGATTTGGATATATCAAGAAAAGAGGCGGAGGGATATATTGAAAAATATTTTCTTACTTATGGAGGAGTAAAGAAATTCCTTGAAGATACCGTTTCAAAGGCAAAAGAAAAAGGATATTCCGTAACTATGTTTAACCGCAGAAGACCGATACCGGAGCTTTCTTCATCCAATTTTATGACAAGAAGTTTTGGAGAAAGGGCAGCGATGAACTCACCTATACAGGGAACAGCGGCAGATATTATTAAGATTGCCATGATAAATGTAAATAAGGAGCTTAAAGAGAAAAAATTAAAATCCAAATTAATTTTGCAGGTTCATGATGAATTGCTGATAGAGACAAAAATTGAGGAGCTGGATATGGTAAAGGACATACTTATCGAAAATATGATGAAGGCGGCGAAACTCAATGTACCGCTTTTGGTTGATGTAAATACAGGCACAAGCTGGTACGATGCAAAATAATCAAAACATTATCAGATTATTAAAAGAAAGGACTCTGGGATTATTATGATAGTTCTTGGTATTACAGGGGGAGTGGGTTCAGGGAAGAGCAAAGTACTTTATGATTTAAAAGAAAATTACAATGCTTATATCGTGGAAGCTGACAGGCTCGCCCATGAGCTTATGGAACCCGGAAAAGAAATATATAAAGAGATAGTAAAAGCCTTTGGCGAAGACATTTTATGCCGGAATGAACAAAAAAACATAAATCGGGAAAGGCTTGGAAGTATCGTATTTAATGACAGTGAAAAATTAAAGAAACTTAACCGGATTTCCCATCCTTTAGTAAAAACACATATATTGCGGGATATCGATGAAAAAAGACAGGAGAAAAAATACAGGCTTTTTGTTATTGAGGCAGCTCTCCTCATACAGGACGGATATGACAGTATCTGTGATGAAATATGGTACATACAGGTATCTGCGGAGGAGAGGATAAAAAGACTTATGGAAAGTCGGGGATATACAAGAGAAAAGTGTATATCCATGATAAATAGTCAGGAAAGTGATGAGTATTACAAAAAATATGCAAATTTCACTATAAATAATGAATTTGATTATGAAAATTCATCAAAACAACTAAAAGGAAGGTTGAATAAATTGTTTATAGATGATATAATGTTTTAGAATATGTATAAATCATGATATTTATGTAGGAGGAATGTTATGGCAACCGTGACCAGATATCCTGAACCGCTTGTTTTTGGACTTGATATTGGAACCAGAAGCATCGTAGGTACAGTGGGTTATAAAGAAAAAAATAAATTTAACGTAGTTGCTATGGCGGTTAAGTATCATGATACCCGTTCTATGATAGACGGACAGATTCATGATATTGCGAAAGTAAGCGAGGATATTATTTCTGTCAAAGAAGAACTTGAAAAACAACTGGGAGGCCGGAAACTCAAGGAAGTTTGTATTGCGGCTGCCGGACGTGTTTTAAAGACAGCAGTAGGTCATGGCGAGTATGAATTCGGAGACAACACAGTTATTACACAGGAGTACATACATTCCATTGATTTGGTAGGTGTTGAAAAAGCTCATGATATTATATTGGAAGAGCTTACTAACAGTGAAGAAGATACAAAATATTACTGTGTGGGATACACGGTTATCAAATATTATTTAAACGGCTTTGAGATTCATAATCTTGAGGGACATAAAGGACATAAAATCGGTGCAGATGTTCTGGCTACTTTTTTGCCTGAGGAGGTAGTGGGTAGTCTGTATTCTGCTGTTGAAAATTCGGGACTTGAAGTTACAAATCTGACTTTAGAGCCAATTGCAGCCATAAATGTTGCTATACCTGAACAGTACAGATTGTTAAATATAGCATTGATTGATGTGGGAGCAGGCACATCAGACATCTGTATAACAAAGGACGGAAGTATTGTCGGATATGGCATGATACCGTCAGCAGGAGATGAACTTACAGAGACATTGATAAAAAAATATCTCGTTGATTTTAATACTGCGGAAAAACTTAAAACAGCCGGTGTAAAGCGAAAGAGTATAACATATAAAGACATAATGGGCATATCTCATAAGATAACTCCTGATGAGATAATGCAAACACTTGACAGTGCAAAAAAAGAACTCACGTCAAAGATTGCAGAAAAAATAATAGAATTAAACGGCGGAAATCCGGTCAGTGCAGCATTTGTTGTTGGCGGTGGCGGCAAACTTACAGGTTTTACTGAATATCTTGCAAAATATCTTAAGCTTCCCGCAGAAAGAGTGGCTTTACGCGGTCAGGAAGTTATGAATGACATAGAATTTATGGTTGAAAATATAAAAAAGGATCCGCTATACGTTACACCAATAGGAATATGTCTTAATTATTTTGACCAGAAAAATAATTTTATATTTGTAAATGTCAATGGCGAGAGAATTAAATTATACAACAATGACAGACTTACCATATTTGATGCAGCCATTCAATATGGTTTATCAAATGAGGATATTTTCCCTAAGCGTGGTGATGACATAACATTTAAGATTAACAAAAAGACGAGAATAGTCAGAGGCTATAACGGGGAAGCGGCTGTCATTACCCGGAATGGCAAAAGTGTGGGTCTTAATTCTTTGATTGAGGCAAATGACAGGATTGAAATTAAGGCTTCAACTAAGGGAGAAAGAGCGGTGATTGAGCTTGGAACCCTGCCTGAATATAGCGGGATGTTATCCTTTACGGTTAACGAAAACAATTTGGAATGTCCTAAGTTTGCTTTGGTAAACGGAAAACCCGAAAGTCAGTTTTATAATATCTGTGACGGTGATGATGTGTGTATGCAGTCTTACTACACATTAGAACAACTGTTAACGTTTATGGATGTAACACCTGAGGGAAAGGTATACATAAATAACAAAGAAGCATCTGCTGATGATAAGATTTATGATAATTTTATAGTTTCATGGAACAAAGAACCTGACACGGATAGTCAGGAAGAACCTGAAACCATGGATACGACTGAAAAACAGAATGATACAGTATCAATAACTGTAATCATAAATAAGCAACCTGTGGTTCTCAGCGGAAAGACAAGCTATACCTTTGTTGATATTTTTGATTTTTATGATTTTGATTTATCTACAGTCAGAGGAACACATCTGGTAACAAATCTGAACGGAAGTCATGCTGAGTACATTGCACCTATTTTTGACGGTTCGGTTATAGAAATATATTGGGAGAAATAGTTTATATATGTCAAAGTTTAATTCTGACAATTTCATAAAAAATTATGCTTTTTTTCACAAGGTAATATATATATTTGCTATATTATCAGTGATACTGAACATATTTGTACAAAAGAGTTTATCAACTAACAGTCTGATTATAGTTGGCATGATACTTTTGCTGTTCTTTCTTGCCGACTCCATAATGTATGCACTTGAGTATTTTAGTTCGTATACATTTTTTATGATGTTCAGGTATGTGGAAGTACTGACTTTTTCCATGATGCAGGGTATGTTTGTCAATAGTGCTGTTTTATGTGCCGTAATGCTGATTCTGGTTATGTATTCAGGAATAGAATTTATATTGCAGGGTGTTGACTTTGATGCAAATTCCATTCAGCAGAGAAAATATGCTTTCATATTGCCTATGATATTAAATGTTATTGTTGCCTATGACCAGGAAGGCGAGGGTTTGTGGTTCGCATATTTTGTTATGGAATTTATGCTCTTTATAGTTTTACAGATAGTTGTCAACTGGTTTGTGAAACTGCATGTTGTCCATGAAAAAGAAAAAAACAAGCTTGTTTTGGAAATGTCGCAGATCGAGACCAACAACACAAAGCTTTTGGAATATCAGGAAAGAGTTAAGACAATAAATGAACAGATTAACTACCAGAAATTTGATTTGGCAAGGGCAAATAAAGAACTTGCTCAGGTGAATATCGAAGTAAGTTCCCAGACAGAGGTTATGAAATATATGACATCAACCTTTGACATATTAAAATGTATAAACGTGCTTACAGATGCAATTATGGATGTAAAAAAGCCGAAGTTTTGTGCCATATATGTCGACAAAGATGTTTATATGAATGAGTTCGGCAGTTGCATTATTAAGACGAATTATTCTTCCTTACAGAGACGTCTTAACAAAGAAATAGAATCAATTTTTGAAAATCTCACGTCAGAAAACAATGAAATCATATATGAGGAGGATTTGAAAAAATTCAAATTTATCGGAGATGCCAACATAAACGCAGTTGCACTAATGCCGTTTATTGACGGCAACAGGATGTATGGTATGATGTTGGTTGGCTCTGATGACAGGGAATTTTTCTCTAAAGGACTCGGTTACTTTGAAAATTGTATAGTTGAGTTTAATGTAGCCGTAAACAGGACGAGACTCTATCTTAAGATGCAGGATATGGCAAGAAAAGACGGTCTTACGGGAATATATAACAGAATATATTTTAATGAACTTTTTGAAAAGGCAATATCCGATACAAAGCGAAGAAATAAGCCTATAGCGGTTGCTATGTTTGATATCGATAAATTTAAGAGTGTAAATGATACTTACGGACATATTGCCGGAGATATGGTTATCAAAATGGTAGCTAATGCAGGACAAAAATATGCAGATAAGTACAGTGGTTTCACGTGCAGGTACGGTGGGGAAGAATTTTTGCTTGTGTTACCTGATTACGATGAAAATATGGCTCTTCCGATTTTGGAAGGCCTTCATAATGATATAAAAAGTACACGGGTAAAATACAACGATATGGATATTGATGTCAATGTGTGTATAGGACTTACATCATATCCGAACTTATGTAATGAACCTAAGCTTCTTGTAAGTCGTGCCGACAACGCTATGTATTACGGGAAGAGGAACGGAAGAGGAAGACTTATTGTGGATGATCCCATGATTGACAGTCAATAAAGATTGTATCTGCAAAAAGACAATTTTTTCCGTAAACAATATTGTATACAGAGCATTTTTTTATTATAATTAATATAATTTATAACCAGAGGAGAAGAACAGTGGGATTTATTGAAAGAATTAAAGAAAGAGCAAAAGTAAATAAAAAAACTATAGTTTTGCCGGAAACAGCTGACATGAGGACTCTGGAGGCTGCTTACAAGATATTACAGGAAGATATAGCAGATATTATTCTTGTTGGCTCAAAAATGGAAATTATAGGAAGGGCAAAGGGACTTGATTTGTCTAAGGCAAAATTTGTTGATCCCTATGATTGTGATAAGCTTAACGATTATGTGGCACTTTTGGTTGAGCTTAGAAAGAGTAAAGGAATAACTCCTGAAGCGGCAAAAGAACTTTTACTTACCAATGTTTTGTATTTTGGATGTATTATGGTTAAGGCGGGGGATGCTGACGGTATGGTGGCCGGCGCGGTTAATTCATCTGCAAATGTTTTGAGAGCCGCTTTACAGATTCTTAAAACAGCACCGGACACAAAGCTTGTTTCAGCGTTTTTCCTGGTGGTTGTACCTGATTGCGATATGGGCGCAAATGGTGCGTTTATTTTTTCAGATGCCGGTCTTAATCAGAGTCCTGATGCAAGAGAGCTTGCTGCAATTGCAGAAAGTTCAGCAAAATCTTTTGAATTGCTTGTAGAGGAAGAGCCTATAGTAGCTATGCTTTCGCACTCAACAAAGGGAAGTGCAAAGCATCCTGAGGTAGATAAGGTTGTGGAGGCATGTAAAATAGTAAATACAGAATGTCCTGATTTGAAGTGTGATGGAGAACTTCAGTCTGATGCAGCGATAGTTCCTGCAGTTGCAGCATCTAAGGCACCCGGCAGTTCGGTTGCAGGAAAAGCAAATGTACTTGTTTTCCCTGATCTTGATGCAGGTAATATTGGATATAAGCTTGTTCAAAGACTTGCAAAAGCAGATGCTTACGGACCAATCACCCAGGGTATAGCGAAGCCGGTGAATGATTTGTCAAGAGGATGTTCTGCAGATGATATAGTAGGTGTTGTTGCTATAACAGCATTGCAGGCACAGGCATTAGATAAATAAAAAGGGAGAATATATAATGAAAGTATTAGTAATTAACTGTGGTAGTTCATCGCTAAAGTATCAGCTTATTGATTCTGATACGGAACAGGTTATGGCGAAGGGTATATGTGAAAGAATCAAGCTTGACGGTACACTCACTCACCAGACAACAGGCAAGGAAAAAATTAAGACAGATGCACCTATGCCTGATCACAGTGCTGCAGTAAAACTTGTATTGGAAAAATTGCTTGATAAAGAGGTTGGGGCTATATCAAGCCTTGAAGATATAAATGCCATTGGACACAGAGTTGTTCACGGTGGAGAAAAATTTGCATCATCAGCGCTGATTAATGATGATGTTATTGCGGCTATTGAGGAGTGTAATGATTTAGCACCTCTTCACAATCCTGCAAACCTTATAGGTATAAGAGCCTGTGCGAGTCTTATGCCGGGGGTACCACAGGTTGCAGTGTTTGATACGGCATTTCATCAAACTATGCCGGATTATGCATATATGTATGGTATTCCTTATGAATACTATGAAAAATATAAGGTGAGACGATATGGATTCCACGGAACCAGTCACAGTTTTGTGTCAAAGAGAACTGCAGAGCTTCTTGGCAGGGATATAAAGGATACAAAGATAATTGTGTGTCATCTTGGAGGCGGTGCAAGTATATGTGCGGTTGAAGGCGGAAAATCCGTTGATACTACGATGGGTCTTACGCCACTTGAGGGTATAACAATGGGAACCAGAAGCGGTAACATTGATCCGGCTATCATTGAATTTATTGCCAATAAGGAGAAAAAGAGTATAACTGATATCATGAATATCCTTAACAAGGAGTCAGGTGTATTCGGAATATCCGGTAAGTCCAGCGATTTCCGTGATTTAAATAAGGGTATATCTGAGGGTGATAAGCGATGTGAGATTGCTATGAATGTATTTTGCTATCAGGCAGCTAAGTTTATAGGTGGTTATGTTGCAGCTATGAACGGAGTTGATGCGGTAGTATTTACAGCCGGTGTAGGTGAAAATGATCCATTGGTAAGAAAACTTACCTGTGAAAGATTAAAATATCTTGGGATTGAGATTGATGATGAAACAAATGAGCTTCGCGGTGAAGAAACTATCATCTCTACAGATAATTCTAAAGTGCCGGTGTATGTTGTTCCTACAAATGAAGAACTTGCCATTGCAAGAGAAACAGTGGCATTAGTCTAATACACAAAAATAACATTTTTTGAAATTTTTTTATTGACAAGATATAACAATATTTGTATAATAGTCGAAGTGTGATTTTTAAGGAGGTGTAACCAGATGTCAATTTGTCCAAAGAATAAAAGTTCAAAAGCCAGAAGAGACAAGCGTAGAGCTAACTGGAAGATGAATGTTCCAGGATTAGTTAAGTGCAGCAAGTGTGGTGAGCTTATGATGCCACACAGAGTTTGTAAGGCTTGTGGTTCATATAACAAGAAAGAGATTATCAAGGCTGACTAATTAATTTTAGAAACCGGATATTTGTTCCATCTATTGTGTGGGGCACAAAAAACAGGAGCGATGTGTCGTTCCTGTTTTTTCTATGAATTTTATCCTCCTTATGTGATTTAAATTACATAAGGAGGATTTTTATATTTTTAATTTGAAATCGTCAGGGCTTGCCAAAAGCATTAAAAAAATATATAATTATACGATAAAATGTGATATTTATGTAAAATAGGATAAGAATGTATATTTGTGAGGTAATTTAAGATGGATAGAATTAAAATTGCTGTGGATACTCTGGGTGGTGACAATGGATGTGAATACATGATGCTTGGCATTAGTCAGGCTATGAATATGTATGATGACATTGACATTATTGTCACAGGACGGGAAGATGAAATAAAAAAATATATTAACCGGTATAAGTGTGATGAAACCAGAATTACCATCATAAATGCAACAGAAGAAATTACCTGCCATGATGCACCTGTTGAAGCAATCAGAAAGAAAAAAGATTCTTCGCTGGTTCTTGCTCTGAATGAGGTGAAAAACGGTAATGCAAAGGCTTGTATATCCTCAGGCAATTCAGGTGCTATTCTTGCCGGTGGACAATTGATAGTAGGAAGGGCAAAGGGTGTAAAGAGAACACCGTTAGCCCCTTTGATTCCAACAAACGGTACACCGTCTCTTCTCATTGACTGTGGAGCTAATGTTGATGCAAAACCTGAGAATCTTGTTCAGTTTGCAAAGATGGGCTCGATATATATGGAAAATATAGAGGGTGTGAAAAATCCACGAGTCGGAATTGTAAATATCGGTGCGGAGGATGAGAAAGGAAATGCTCTTGTAAAAGAGACTATACCGCTGCTTAGAGAATGTAAGGATATTAATTTTATAGGAAGTGTTGAGTCCAGAGAAATTCCTTTTGGCGCGGCGGATGTGCTTGTATGTGAAGCATTTACCGGAAATGCTCTTCTGAAATTTTATGAAGGAATCGGTTCCATGTTTATGTCGGAGATAAAGAACGCACTTATGACTAATCTAAAAACAAAGATAGGTGCTGCACTTATAAATAAAGACCTTAAAGATGCTCTCAGAAAATACAAGGCTGATGATAAGGGAGGAGCACCTCTTTTAGGACTTAAAGGTCTTGTGGTTAAAATTCATGGCAATTCAAAAAATAATGAAGTATCAAGTGCCATTTTACAATGCAGAACATTTATAAAAAATGATGTAACAGGTAAAATAGTGTCAGCTTTTGAGAGTGGTGAGTAATATGTCTTATAACAGATATGAAGAATTGGAAAATGAAATAGAGTATGTTTTCAAAAATAAAAAACATCTGGATATCGCCTTTACGCACAAGTCGTATTCTAACGAAAAAACCTGTGTAAAACCGGAATCTTATGAGAGATATGAGTATCTGGGAGATGCTATTTTGGAGTTTTTGACCAGTGAGTTTTTATTTGTGAACTATCCTGAAAAGACGGAGGGAGAGCTTACAAAACTAAGGGCGAGTCTTGTGTGTGAGGCTACATTGTCAAAAATTGCAAGAGATTTACATCTGGGATATTATGGCCTGTTCAGCAAGGGTGAAAAAAATACAGGCGGACAAAATCGGGATTCTATTCTCTGTGATATGTTTGAATCCCTGTTAGGTGCAATATACAATGACGGGGGGCTGACTCCGGCAAGAAATTTTGTAAAAAAATTCCTTCTTACAGATATAGAGCACAAACAGCTTTTTTATGATGCAAAGTCTAATTTACAGGAGTATGCACAAAAACATGAAAAGCAATTATCTTATGTTATTTTAGAAGAAAAAGGTCCTGACCACAACAAAGAATATGTTGTTCAGGTTATGCTTGGGAATGAAAAAGGCGCCTGCGGAGTAGGTCATAACAGAAAAAATGCTGAACAGATGGCAGCTTTTAATACTTTGCGCTCCTTTCAGTCTTAAAATTCTGTGAAATGATTGGATGGTACAATAATGTATTTAAAAAATATAGAGGTAAATGGTTTTAAGTCCTTTGCCAATAAAATTAACTTTAAATTTAATAATGGTATTACAGGCATTGTGGGGCCAAATGGTTCAGGAAAGAGCAATGTGGGTGATGCGGTAAGATGGGTTTTAGGAGAACAGAGCGCAAAGCAGCTCAGAGGCTCTAAAATGGAAGATGTCATTTTCTCAGGTACGGAGCTTAGAAAACCACAGGGTTCAGCCTATGTTGCCATTACCCTTGACAACAGTGATCACAAACTTCCCATAGATTTCAATGAAGTTACTGTAGCAAGAAGAGTTTATCGCTCCGGTGAAAGTGAATATCTTATCAATGGTGTTGTAAGCAGATTAAAAGATGTCAACAGTCTTTTCTTTGATACCGGTATTGGAAAAGAGGGATATTCGATAATCGGACAGGGTCAGATTGAGCGTATTCTCAGCGGAAAGCCGGAGGAACGCCGTGAGCTTTTTGATGAGGCTGCCGGTATTGTAAAATATAAGAAGAATAAGGTTGCCACAGAAAAATCTCTTGAACAGGAAAGACAAAATCTTTCCCGTGTAAATGATATATTAAAAGAACTCGAAAAGCAGGTCGGACCGCTTAAGGAACAGTCTGAGACTGCAAGAAGATATCTCATATTTAAAGAGGAACTGAAAAAGCTGGACATAAATGCCTTTCTTTTGGATGTGGACAGGGCAAATGAACAGCTTGATGACTATGAGAAAAAGCTTGATATCGTGGAACAGGATTCGACAAGACTTAGGGAAGAGTTTGATGCTGCAAGAGATGAATATGAAAAAATTGAAGAAAAGCTTGAACATTTTAATCAGCTTATAGATGATATCAAGAATGAAATCCATGAGAAGAAACTTACAAATCAAAAGTATGAAGGTGAAATCAATGTAGTTAGTCAACAGATACTCTCTTATAAGCAGGGGGAGGACAGTCTGAATGAACAAATTGATAAGCTCAGTGCCGATCTTGATAAATTCAAGACCGAACTGAATGATTTATTTCAGGAAAAAAGTGTACTGGATGAAAAACTGGATAATGCAGATGATGTTCTTGATGAGGCTGCGAGACAAAATACTGCCCTGAAAAATGATATTTCAGCTAAGGAAGCGGAGATAGAAAATTCAAAAAGCGAAATAATAGAATATTTAAACGAAGGCGGTACTCTCAAGGCCAAGGTGGGCAGATATGATACAATGTTAGAAAACATTGGCCTGAGAAAGACTCAGCTCAATCAGCGTTTCCTTGAAAATAAGAGCGATGAGGAAAAATATAAAGCAGAGAAGGATAATCTGGTTAAAGAGCTTAAGAATATCAATAATGAACTTTTAGATATAAATAATAAAATCGAAGAAGTTCAGGAACAACTCGGAAAAAACAATAAAGAACTTGCTGATTTAAAGGAAAATATAACTTTTTCCAATAATCAGATAGTCAGCCTTAAATCAAAAAAAGAGGCTTTGAGAAATCTTACTGAGCGATATGACGGTTACGGAAACAGTATTAAGAAGGTTATGGAACAAAAACAGCATAACCGTAATATCATAGGAGTTGTCGCTGACATTATCGATGTTGATAAAAGATATGAGACTGCTATTGAAACTGCTTTGGGCGGAAGTATCCAGAATATCGTAACCGAGGATGAAGAAACTGCTAAAAAGCTTATTGAATATTTAAAACAGAATAAGTACGGCAGGGCAACATTTTTACCAATCAGTTCTATTTCTGACAGAGGTTCGGTGAATAAGGACGTGATATCCGAAAATGGTGTTTTAGGTGTTGCATCATCATTAGTTAATTGTGATGAAAAATATAAAAATCTTGTTGGACATTTGCTTGGCCGTATTGTGGTTGTGGATAACATAGACAACGCAATTAAGTTATCGCGCAAATACCGGCAATCATTAAGAATTGTAACAATTGAAGGCGAACTTATAAATCCTGGCGGTGCAATGACCGGAGGTGCATTTAAAAATTCTTCAAATCTTTTAGGAAGAAAACGGGAACTGGATGAAATAGATGAGGATATAAAAAATATCACTTTAAATATTTCAGAAATGGAAAAAAAGCTTACACTTTTAGCAGATACGAGGGAAGAACTTAAAGTTCATAAGGAAAAATATATTGAACAACAGCAACAGCTCAGCATAAAGAGTAATACATATTCTCTTAATTTAGAGCAGGCGGAAAGACAACTGACAGAGGTTGAAAAAGTCTTTTCGGGTATAGCCAGAGAAAACAGTGAGCTTGTTAACCAGATAAATGAAATAAATGCAAATAAGGATGAACTCTTCAGCAGCAATAAAAAGCAGGAAGAAGCAGTCAGGAGTCTTGAACAAAGGATTGAGGAGTTAGAAAACCAGATTGTTAAAGACAAAGATTTGTTGGAAAAATCCCAGGAAGAGATAAACAAATTAAATATTGATTTTAATACGGTTAAGCAACAGTATGACTTTGTTATGGTAAATATAAATCGTGTGCGTGGAAATGAACAGGAAACAAAAGAAAACATGGAAGCGTTAAAACACAGACTTAATATCGGTTCAAAGGAGGCACTTGAGCTTTCTGAAAAAATTGATTCCATGCGTGAACTGCTGGATGAAAACAACAGGATTATTTCAATTAAGGAACAGAAACTTTCGGATATGATCAGCGAAAAAGCGGACCTGAATGATACTCACAAGGAATTTTTCAATAAGAGAGAGGCTTTGTCTGAACAGATTAACGGTCTGGATAAATCTGCGTTCCGACTTAATGCATCCATTGAAAAGATTTCTGAACAGAGCGAAAATCTTAACAATTATATGTGGGAGGAATATGAACTTACATATAATTCAGCCATGATGTTTAAGGATGACGAATTTACTGATATTTCAGCCCTGAAACGGGAGATTAGTGCAGTTAAGGGAAAGATTAAACAACTTGGTGACGTAAATGTTAATGCCATAGAGGATTACAAATCGGTATCAGAACGTTATGAATTCTTAAAAACACAGCATGATGATATAACAAAGGCGGAAGAGAATCTTCTTGGCATTATCTCAGAACTGGACAGATCCATGAGAGAGCAGTTTGCTGAAAAATTTAAGGAAATACGAATAATGTTTGCTAAGGTTTTCAAGGAACTGTTTGGCGGCGGAAAAGCGGATCTTGAGCTGGTTGATGAGGATGATATACTTGAAACCGGAATAAAGATTAATGCTCAGCCACCGGGTAAGAAACTTCAGAATATGATGCAGCTGTCAGGTGGTGAGAAGAGTCTTACTGCTATTGCGCTTCTTTTTGCCATACAGAGTTTAAAGCCATCACCATTTTGTCTTTTGGATGAAATTGAGGCTGCCTTAGATGATTCAAATGTTAAAAGATTTGCAAAATATTTAAATAAACTCACTAAGGATACACAGTTTATTGTTATTACCCACAGAAAGGGTACCATGGAGGCAGCAGATATTCTTTATGGTATTACCATGCAGGAAAAAGGTGTATCAACCCTTGTATCAGTCAATATGATAGAAGGAGAGTTAGATGATTAGGAGGGATTATATGCCGGAAGAAATTAAGGAAAAGAAAGGTTTTTTTAAGAGACTTAAAGAAGGACTTTCAAAAACAAGAAATAATATTGCTGACAGCTTTTCAAATTTATTTAAAGCAACAGAGATTGATGATGATTTTTATGATGAGTTGGAAGAAACCCTCATTATGTCTGATATGGGATATGAGACAACTGAAAAAATCATAGAAGATTTAAAATCAAAGGTTAAAGAAATGAAGCTTAAAGAGGCTGACGCTTGCCGTGAGCTTATTATAAACATTATCAGAGACCAGATGTCAGTTGATGAAAATGCTTATGATTTTGAAAATAAGAAAACAGTGGTTTTGGTAATTGGTGTAAATGGTGTAGGTAAAACCACATCCATAGGTAAACTTGCAGCCCAGTATAAAGCAGCCGGAAAGAAAGTTCTTATGGCTGCCGCCGATACATTCAGGGCTGCTGCCATTGACCAGCTAAAAACATGGTCAGACAGGGCAAGGGTTGATATTATTGCACAGGATGAAGGGGCTGACCCATCGGCTGTGGTTTATGATGCTGTTGCGGCAGCAAAGGCACGTAATACGGATATTCTTCTCATAGATACCGCCGGAAGGCTTCACAATAAAAAAAATCTCATGGATGAGCTTGGCAAGATGCGCCGCATAATATCCAAGGAGTATCCTGAAGCTAACGTGGAAAGTCTGATAGTACTTGACGGAACGACAGGTCAAAATGCCCTGGAACAGGCAAGACAGTTTAGTCAGGTGACAGAGATAAACGGAATTATCATAACTAAACTGGACGGAACAGCGAAGGGTGGAATTGCCATTGCCATACAGTCAGAACTTAATGTTCCTGTCAAATATATCGGAATCGGTGAAAAGATAGATGACTTGCAAAAGTTTGATCCAAACAATTATGTAAATGCTTTGTTTGCTGATTTTGATTTAAAGTCTGACATTGATATTATTATTGAATCACAAGGAGATAAATAATGTTAACAATAGAAAAATTTGAGGAAGCTTATTCTATAGTACAGAAGGTTGTTCATCCCACTACTTTGATAGAAAGTGAATTTTTTTCCAATACATGCGGAAATAAAGTATATCTGAAACCTGAAAATATGCAGCTCACCGGTGCATATAAAATAAGAGGTGCTTATTATAAGATTAGCACCCTTTCAGATGAGGACAGACAAAAGGGTCTTATAACTGCTTCTGCCGGAAATCACGCACAGGGTGTTGCTTATGCAGCGAGAGCTTTCGGTGTAAAGGCCGTAATTGTCATGCCTACATCAACCCCTCTTATTAAAGTTAACAGAACAAAGGCATATGGCGCGGAGGTTGTACTCTATGGAGATGTGTATGACGAAGCCTGCAATCATGCTTTGGAACTTGCTAAAGAGCATGGCTATACATTTATACATCCTTTTGATGACCTTGATGTTGCTACGGGACAAAGTACTGTAGCTATGGAAATTATAAAGGATTTGCCTTTTGTGGACACAATTCTTGTACCTGTCGGAGGCGGCGGACTTGCCACAGGAGTATCGACTCTTGCAAAGACACTTAATCCTCATATAAAAGTAATAGGTGTAGAACCTGCAGGTGCGGCTTGTCTTAAGGAATCTTTTGCAAATAATAAAGTAACCACACTCCCTGCTGTTGATACCATCGCTGACGGTACAGCGGTAAAAACACCGGGAACAAAAATTTTTCCATATCTTATAAAGAATCTTGACGATATAATAACTGTAGAGGACAGTGAACTTATTGTCGCTTTTCTGGATATGCTTGAAAATCATAAGATGTTAGTTGAAAACAGCGGACTTTTGACTGTTGCAGCTTTGAAACATCTTGAGCCAAAGGGTGAGAAGGTTGTAAGTATACTCAGTGGCGGTAATATGGATGTCATTACATTTTCATCGGTTGTACAGCATGGTCTTATTGCCAGAAGCAGAATTTTTACCGTTTCTATTCTACTTCCTGATAAGCCGGGTGAATTACAAAATGTTGCCGGGCTCATAGCTGAACAAAATGGAAACATAATAAAATTGGAACACAATCAGTTTGTAACCATAAACCGAAATTCTGCCGTTGAACTTGTCATAACCATAGAGGCATTTGGACCGGAACACAAGGAACAGATACTTGCCGTGTTAAATGATAAAGGTTACAGACCAATAGA
Source organism: uncultured Bacteroides sp. (assembly GCA_964553965.1). Classification (GTDB taxonomy): domain Bacteria; phylum Bacillota; class Clostridia; order Lachnospirales; family Lachnospiraceae; genus Coprococcus_C. Next base: position 23,658 of record CAZKMB010000012.1, read on the forward strand.
AAAGAAACCTAAGGCGATATTTTAATGGGTGATGTTAATTTAGCGGTTGACCTTGGTACAACCAATATAGAGGTAGCTCTTGTACGGGGCGATAAAATTATTTGCAGCACAATGTTAAAAAACCGACAGTCTTTGTATGGAAGTGACGTTATAAACCGCATTGCTGCTACTATTAGAGATAAAAAGCATCTTTTTGAAATGAGAAATATGGTTCTTTCAGATTTAAAAGATGCTTTTATAGCCGTGCTTTCGCAAAATGGTTATAAATCTGATAATGTGGGAAATATAACTATATGCGGGAATACAACAATGATTAGCATTTTGTTGTATGATGATATAAGTGATATGGGTTCATATCCGTTTACCCATAGACATAATAAAAGTTTGATAGTCAATGCCAACACACTTTTTGATGATATATTTACCGGAAAAACAGAAGTATTTTTAAGCGGATGCGTGAGTTCTTTTATAGGGGGAGACATTTTGGCAGGTTTGTATTACCTTCAAGAAAAAGATAAAATCTCCGCTGATAAAATCTCTCTTTTTGTGGACATGGGTACAAACGGGGAGATAATTCTTTGCAAATACGGTAAATACTACGGAACTTCAACTGCCTGCGGACCTGCATTTGAGGGGTGCACAAGAAAGCAAAGTGTGTACGGAAGCAGTACCATAGATGCCATATCTCTCGGTATAGCCTTAAAAAAGATTAGTTCTCAGGGAATATTGAATGATGAGTATATTGAAAAAGGTATTACCATAGCAGGTGTGCATATAGATATGGATATTATACAAAATATTCTTGTGGCAAAAGCTGGGATATATACGGGGATAAGTCTTTTGGCTGACTATGCCGGTGTTGATATGCAGGATATAGACAAGGTATATATAGCCGGAGGTTTTGGATTTTTTCTCAATTATGACAGTGGATTTAATATCGGTTTGCTACCTGAATGTTTTGAAAATAAGATAATGGTTGTAGGAAACACAAGTGTGAAGGGAGCCACTTTAATCGGGGCTTATAGTTTCGGGGTTCCTCATCCGACGGATAACTATGACGTTAATGTTTTACAACTTGCAAATGATAAAAACTTCCAAAATGAGTTAATGGAAAATATGTTGTTTGTAAGGAAATAAATATGTCAGATACATCCTTGAATTTAAAGCTGCTAATGTCTTTATATAAGTTTTATGGTGAAAAACAGGGAGAACTTCCGATTTATTTTGGAAATGATATCTCTGAATTTAAACAGGCTTCCACAGAAAATGATTTAAAAAAAACCAAAAAAAATCCCGATATTGGCAAATTGAATTATCTTGTTGACCATTTCTTTTCTAACGAGGATATATCGCTGTCAGGATTTGGAATTATGTACAGGGGTGAGCTGGTAAAAGAATATTACAAGACACCTTACTCAAATAAATACAGAAGAGTATCCTATTCAGTGTGCAAAACAGTTTTATCTCTTGGCTTTGGCATAGCAAGGGATATGGGATATATAGATTTTGACACAAAGGTTTCCGGTCTGTTTCCCGAACATAATCGAATTTTCATGAGAAAAGGAATGAAACAGCTTACAGTCAGACATTTGCTTAACATGACTGCCGGAGTGGATTTTGATGAGTTAAAAGCTTTTTTCACATATGACTGGAAAAAGGAATTTATGAGCAGTGATAATATATTTCCGCCTGGCCGGGAGTTTTATTATAACAGTTTAAACTCATATATGCTTGGAGCCTGCATTGCTTCGGCTACGGAAAAAAATCTTATGGATTTCTTAAATGAATATCTTTTTAAGGATTTAAATATATCTGACATTACATGGGATAAATGCCCTATGGGTATGCCGAGAGGCGGGTGGGGTATGAAACTTTCATTAAGAGATATGCTTAAGCTTGGGCAATTGATACAAAACAGAGGTGCCTGGATTGTTGACGGGAAGAAAAAACAACTTGTGAGCAGGGAATATATAGATACGATGACAAAAAGACAGGTAATCTTAAATGATAAGAGGCTTGTGTCAGGATATGGATATGGAGTTTGGATTTTAAAGGATAATGCCGTTTTGATGAATGGTATTTTTGGACAGAATGTGTACATTAACAATGAAAAGAAACTTGTGATAGCAACCTGTGGTTCTGCCAAAGAGCTTTTTCCTGAGGGAAAACTGGTAGAAAATATCATGAGATTTGCAAACGGCAGTTTTTTTACAGAAGAAAAGTTTCATTTATATAAGTCATTGTCAAATATAAGATATGAATCATTTATCATAAAAAGAATAAGTATTATATATATAAAGAGAAAACTTGCACCATATCTGGGTAATATATACAGATTTCAGGAATATGCTTCAAGTGTTTTGCCGCTTATGTCCCAATTTATGTATTCCAATTTTTTGACCGGAATTGAAAGTATGTCCTTTGATATAACAAAAGACGAGTTGTATGTAAAAATAAAGGACGGGGATAATAACTGGAAGATAAAACTTGGATATTGTCACGGGTTGCCGTATGAATATCAGATTATCAATATAAATGGTAAAGATATGCCAGTTGCCGCATCAGCCAGACTGGTGTATGATGACGAAGGAAAAATGTTTTTAAAGATATCCGTTACATTTTTGGAGGAGGTTTCTGATAAAACATTTAAGATTTATTTCAATGATGACAAGATATGTGTAACTGCGTATGAAACGCCGGATTTATTGGATTTTATGAATAAATTTATAGGTGATGATATGCTTATCAAATTAAAGAAATATAAAAAAATGGGAAATATAGATTATTTTATATACAGAGCTAAAAAAATAATGCATCCAAAAATAATTGGATATATAGATGAATAAACATGGATGGACAACAGTATGAAACTAATGAGTATTGCCAGCGGAAGTAGCGGAAACTGTATCTTTGCGGGTACAGAAAAAACATCACTTCTGGTAGATGTTGGTATAAGCAAAAAGAAAATAAGTGAGAGACTTAATTCAATTGATATGGATTTTAAGGATATAGACGGTGTCCTAATTACCCATGAGCATATAGACCATGTAAAAGGACTTGGAGTAATTGCAAGAAGTCTTGGGATACCGATATATGCCACCAAAGGGACCTGCGATGCGCTGGAAACCGTATCTTCACTTGGAGATTATGACAGGAGCCTTTACAGATATATTGAGCCGGATAAGGCATTTCGGATAGGTGATATAACTGTGGAGGCACACAGTGTCTGGCATGATGCTGCTGATCCGGTATGTTACAGTCTGAAAAGCGGAGAAAAAAAGATATCGATTGCAACAGATTTAGGTGATTATGACCGGTATATTGTTGAGGCGATTAAGGATTCAGATGCACTTTTGATAGAGGCTAATCACGATATTCGCATGCTGCAGGTAGGACCATACCCGTATTCGCTAAAACAGAGAATATTAGGCAAGAGAGGTCATTTGTCCAATGAGAGGGGCGGCAAGCTTCTTTTTGATGTTTTGAATGACCATATAAAAGGTGTTTTCCTCGGACATTTGAGTAAAGACAATAATTATCCGGAACTTGCATATGAGACAGTGAAAACAGAGCTTTTAGACAACCCCTTTTCAAAGGATGTGAGAGATTTTAACATATCTGTTGCCGGCAGGGATTGTTGCAGTAATCTGATACATATATAGTTATCTATATTAAAATAATATATATTATACCAGGAGGATATAAAAATGAAGAAGACAATTATTACGGTTTTAGGTAAGGATAAGGTTGGTATTATTGCCAAGGTATGTGTATATCTTGCACAGAACAGTATCAATATATTGGACATTGCCCAGACTATAGTTGACGGATATTTTAACATGATGATGGTCGTTGATGCATCAGCATCTGAAAAGGATCATAACATGATAGCTGACGAGCTTGCTGACTTAGGCAAGGAAATAGGTGTTCAGATTAGGGCACAGCAGCAGGAAATATTTGATATGATGCACAGACTTTAATAATTTGTTTACATAGAAAGGCGCAACATTATGATAAGTATTAATGAAGTAATAGAAACAAATGAGATGATTCACAAGATGAATCTTGACGTCCGAACAATTACAATGGGTATCAGTCTTCTTGATTGTGTGGGAGGTACTTTAGAGGAAACCTGCAAAAAGATATACGATAAAATCACTTCATCTGCAAAAAATCTTGTATCAACAGGAGAGGAAATATCAAGAAAATATGGTATTCCAATAGTAAATAAAAGAATATCAGTTACTCCTATCGCACTTGTCGGAGGAGCGGTTTGTCAGACACCTGATGATTTTGTTGAAATTGCTAAAACTCTTGATGAGGCAGCAAACCTGTGCGGAGTAAATTTTATAGGTGGATATTCTGCTCTTGTTTGCAAGGGAATGACTAAGGCTGATGAGATGCTTATTCGCTCAATTCCCAAGGCACTTGCAACTACAAACAGAGTCTGCAGTTCCATAAATACAGGTTCAACAAAGACAGGTATAAATATGGATGCGGTTAAACTTATTGGTGAGATAATTGTTGAGACAGCAGAGCTCACCAAGGAAAATGATTCCATAGGATGTGCAAAGTTTGTAGTGTTTTGCAATGCTCCTGACGACAATCCGTTTATGGCAGGTGCTTTCCATGGTGTGACTGAAGCTGACAAGATTATCAATGTTGGTGTCAGTGGTCCGGGTGTTGTGAAGGCGGCAATTGAGTCTGTCAGAGGAGAGAATTTCGAGGTACTTTGTGAGACAATTAAAAAGACTGCATTTAAGATAACAAGAGTGGGACAGCTTGTCGCAAAAGAAGCATCAGAAAAACTTGGTATTCCGTTTGGAATAATAGACCTGTCACTTGCACCTACTCCTGCAGTGGGGGACAGTGTAGGTGAGATACTTGAAGAAATCGGTCTTGAGTATGCAGGTGCACCGGGAACTACGGCAGCCCTTGCAATGTTAAATGATCAGGTTAAGAAGGGTGGAGTTATGGCATCCTCATATGTTGGCGGTCTTTCAGGTGCATTTATACCTGTATCTGAGGATCAGAGAATGATTGATGCAGTTACCGCAGGTGCCCTTACTCTTGAAAAACTGGAAGCAATGACCTGTGTGTGCTCTGTGGGACTTGATATGATTGCCATTCCGGGTGATACCAAAGCTACTACAATATCAGGAATAATTGCAGATGAGATGGCTCTTGGTATGGTTAACCAAAAGACTACAGCAGTAAGAATTATACCTGTAATAGGTAAAGGAGTAGGAGAAACTGTTGAATTTGGCGGATTACTCGGATATGCTCCGATAATGCCTGTAAACAAATTCTCCTGTGATGCATTTATAAATCGCGGCGGTCGTATACCGGCCCCAATACACAGTTTTAAGAATTAAAAATAAAAGGATGACTTTGATATGAGCAAACTTGCTTTGTCGGAAAAAATACTTATGAATATTGAAAAACCGGCAAGATATATTGGAAACGAAGTAAATATGGTGAAGAAAAATCCGGCTGATACAGACATCAGATTTGCCATGTGCTTTCCTGATGTCTACGAGATAGGTATGTCTTATCTTGGAATACAGATTCTTTACGATATGTTTAACCGGCGCGAGGATACATATTGTGAGAGGGTTTACAGCCCGTGGCCTGACCTTGACAGAATAATGAGGTCAGAGCATATTCCGCTTTTTACCCTTGAAACACAAAGTCCTGTCGTTGAAATGGATTTTCTGGGTATAACAATTCAATATGAAATGTGTTATACCAATATTCTTCAGGTGCTGGATCTTGCGGGGATGCCGTTATATTCAAAGGACAGAATAAAAGGAATGCCTATAGTTATAGGTGGCGGTCCCTGTGCGGTTAATCCGGAACCTATGGCTGATTTTTTTGACATGTTTTATCTCGGAGAGGGAGAAACCTCATATGATGAACTTTTAGAACTCTATAAGGTGTATAAAAACAGCGATATGACCAAGGAAGAATTTCTAAGAAAAGCGTCGCGAGTGCCGGGAATATATGTGCCTTCATTGTATGATGTGTCATATAATGAAGACGGAACGGTTGCCTGTATAAAACCGTTATACGATGACGTTCCTAAAAAGGTAAAAAGACAGGTCGTGACTGAGTTTTCAGAAGTGTCATATCCTATGGCACCGGTTGTACCATACCTTAAGGCGACTCAGGACAGAGTATGCCTTGAGATAATGAGAGGTTGTATAAGAGGATGCAGATTTTGTCAGGCCGGAATGATATACCGACCTACAAGGCAAAAAGATGTACAAATGTTGAAAAGATATGCCCGTACAATGCTTGATAACACAGGATATGAGGAAATATCCCTGAGTTCACTCAGCTCAAGTGATTATGAAAGCTTAGATGAGCTGCTTAACTATCTTATAGAATTAAAAGATACGGATCATGTCAATGTTTCCCTTCCGTCTCTCAGAATAGATGCGTTTTCACTGGATGTTATGAGCAAGGTGCAGGATATCAGAAAGAGTTCACTCACCTTCGCTGCTGAAGCCGGAACCCAGAGACTTCGTGATGTTATCAACAAGGGGATAACAGAGGAGGATATTCTGAAGGGAAGCAGGCAGGCATTTATAGGTGGATGGGATAAAGTTAAATTATATTTTATGCTTGGCCTTCCTACCGAAACAGATGAAGACCTTCAGGGAATATCAGATTTGGCGGAAAAAATCTCTGAAGAGTACTTTGATGCAGTCCCAAAAGAAAACAGAAACGGAAGGGTTATGGTAAATGCTTCGGCTTCATACTTTGTTCCGAAACCATTTACTCCGTTCCAGTGGGCACCTATGATTCTTCCGGAAGAATTTACAAGACGTGCTTATTTCGTAAAAGATTCTTTTGCAAGACAGAAAAATAAGAAAAGCCTTAAGTTTTCGTACCATGATGCAGGAATATCCATACTGGAGGGAGTACTCGCAAGAGGGGACAGAAGACTCTCAAAAACGATATACGATGTATATAAAAAAGGAGCCATATTTGATGCATGGACAGAGTTTTTTGACATGAACAGATACATGGAGACCTTTGCTCAAAACAATGTTGATATAGAATTTTATACTGCGAGAGAAAGAACTCTTGACGAGATATTTCCGTGGGAACATTTGGATGCAGGAGTCAGCCGCAAATTTTTAGAAAAAGAATGGCTGAGAGCAAAGGAAGGTGTTGTCACACCTAATTGCAGAATGAATTGTTCCGGATGTGGTGCAGCAACTTACGGAGGAGGTGTATGTTTTGAAGCTAAGAATTAAGTATACCAAAACCGGAGTTTTGAGATTTATCGGACATTTGGACGTAATGCGACTTTTTCAGAAGGCTATAAGAAGAGCAAAACTGGAAGTTTCTTACTCTAAAGGATTTTCTCCGCATCAAATTATATCCTTTGCTGCGCCAATGCCTCTGGGAATGACTTCAGAAGGGGAATATTTTGATGGTGAGTTTGACCGTATAACATCAACAGAAGACATGATGAAAAGGTTGAATGATACCCTTCCGGAGGGAGTAAGCGTAATAGATATTGTAATTCTCGATGAAGGTGCAAAGCCATCTATGTCCATCGTTTCAGCATCAGATTATTATATATACAGAAATGAAGAATGTGAGTCTGATAATATAGCCATATTGCAGGGTACGGTTGAGAAATTTATGGCACAGGATGCGGTTGTGATTATGAGAAAAACTAAAACGAAGGAAGAGATGGCTGATATTAAACCGGCTATATATGACCTTAAGGTAAAAAATAATGGAATATATATGTTGCTTGCATCAGGCAGCGCTTATAATCTCAAACCTGAACTTGTGGTTTCGGCACTTTGTGATACGGCAGGTATAGAGTATAACAGATATGACTATATGGTTCACAGATTAGAAACATATATGGGAGATAAAGACCTGCTTAAGCCTCTTTCGGCTGCAGGGAAAAGATTTTAAATTATGAAAAAGTATATTCTTACAGAGATAAACAATTTAATGATGGGATTTTTACTTGAAGACGGTAAACCTTTGGAGATTAGATGTTATGAGGAAGATTCAATCTTAGGAAATATCTATGTAGGACGGGTATCCAATATAGTAAAAAACATAAATGCAGCCTTTGTTGATATAAAAAAAGGATTCAGTTGCTATTACCCTATGGAAGAATATGACGGTGAAACTCTGAAAATAGGGGATTTAATTACAGTTCAGGTAAATAAAGAATCTGTAAAGACCAAACAACCCTCTGTTACTACAAAGTTAGCCATGACCGGAGAGTATATATTGGTTCACCGGGATAATACAATAGGGGTATCAGCAAAGATAACCGATTCATCTGAGAGGGAGAGATTAAAAAAAATTGTTGAGAAGGCAATAGGGGATTTCAAGGTACAACAGAAGTCAGAGGGAGTCTCTTTTGGAGGAATTATAAGAACAAAATCTGAGGGTGTGTCTGCGGATATTTTGTACAATGAAACTATAAATGCACTGTGTAAACTTGATGAAGTGGTATATAAATCACGGTATGCCACAGGATATTCCTGTATCTACCAAAAAAAACCGGAATATTTAACAGATATAGATAATTTGACAAAATTAAATGTATGTGTATCCGATTCAAATACACCTGCTGAGGAAACAGAAACAGTAACCGATATGAGGGATGTTTTGGAAAAATGCAGGGAATATGGTATTTGTGAACCCGGATTTTATGATGACCCCATGCTGTCTCTTAAAGCATCTTACGGATTGGATACGATTGTAGAAAAAGTGTGTAATAAAAAGGTTTATTTAAAGTCAGGAGCATATCTTATCATAGAGCCAACTGAAGCCATGACTGTCATAGATGTAAATTCCGGTAAGTCTATAAAGGGTAATCTTAAAGAAGATAAGGTACTTGACATTAATGAGGAGGCTGCAAAAGAGATTGCAAGACAGCTTCGTCTGAGAAACATAAGCGGTATTATCATAGTGGATTTTATCAGCATGAAAAATTCAAAAAATAATGAAATCCTTATCAATACATTAAGAGAGGCTGTTTACAGAGACCCTGTATCAACTATAGTGGTAGATATGACAAGACTCGGACTTGTTGAGATGACAAGAAAAAGGATCAGAAGACCGCTTTATGAATTAATGCTTGACAATCATAAAAACAAGTGTTAATATAACTGAGTGTGCCGCACAGTGAGGTATAAGACTGCCCAAAAGGCAGCACCGTAACTGGCGAGTAATGATAATAGGAGGTAACCATATGTACGCAATTATAGCAACAGGTGGAAAGCAGTACAAGGTAGCTGAAGGAGATATCATTAAGGTAGAAAAGCTTAATGCAGAGACTGGTTCAGAGGTAGCATTTGACGTAGTTGCAGTAAACACTGACAAAGAAATGCTTTGTGGTGATGCATGTAAGAAGTCTTCAGTAAAGGCAACTGTTCTTGGCGAAGGAAAGCACAAGAAAGTAGTTGTTTACAAGTACAAGAGAAAGACCGGCTATCACAAGAAGCAGGGTCACAGACAGCTTTATACTCAGGTTAAGATTGAAGCAATTAATGCATAATAGTTATGATTAAGGCGGTTTTTTATAGGGATTCGGATAATTTATATACCGGTTTTCACATTAGCGGTCATGCAGGTTATGCCAAAAAGGGCAGTGATATTGTATGTTCAGCAGTGTCGGCTTTGACTGTCAATACGGTTAATTCCATAGACAGACTTACGGATGCAAAGTTTGATGTGAAGGCGGATGATTCCGGTTCTATAGAATTTATATTTAAATCTCAATCGGATGATAAAAGTCAATTGTTAGTTAGTGCTCTTTCGATAGGACTTACTGAGCTTTACAAAGAGTACGATGGTAAGTATTTACAAGTATACTTCAAGGAGGTGTAACTATGTTAAGAATGAATTTACAGCTTTTTGCTCACAAGAAGGGTGTTGGTTCTACTAAGAACGGTAGAGATTCAGAAGCCAAGAGACTTGGTGCAAAGAGAGCAGACGGTCAGTTTGTTAAGGCTGGTAATATTTTATACAGACAGCGTGGAACTAAGATTCATCCTGGTGTAAACGTTGGTCGTGGCGGAGATGACACATTATTCGCACTTGTTGATGGTGTTGTCAGATTCGAGAGAAAGGGTAGAGATAAGAAACAGGTTTCTATCTATCCTGTATCATCAGCTGAGTAATAGCAAGTATAATGCCGGGATATTATATCTCGGCATTTATTTTTATATAATTCAGGAGGAAGTTATGTTCGCTGACAGAGCAAAAATATTTATAAAATCCGGAAAAGGCGGAGATGGACATGTTTCATTTCGCCGAGAACTTTATGTGCCTAATGGCGGACCTGACGGAGGAGACGGAGGTCGCGGGGGAGACGTTGTTTTTGTTGTTGATCCGGGACTTAATACGCTTACAGATTTTAGACATGTTAGAAAATACAAGGCAGAAGACGGAGAAGAAGGCGGAAAAAAGAATTGCCATGGCGCAGATGGAAAAGATGTGGTTCTTAAAGTTCCTGCCGGAACAGTGGTAAAAGATTTTGAGACAGGTAAGGTAATTCTTGATATGTCCAATAAAACTGAACCTGTGGTACTTCTCAGAGGAGGCCGTGGCGGAAAGGGAAACAGGCATTATGTAACATCGGTTATGCAGGCACCTAAATATGCCCAGCCGGGTCAGGAAGCAAAGGAACTTTGGGTGACTTTAGAACTTAAAATGATTGCGGATGCCGGACTTGTCGGCTTCCCTAATGTAGGTAAATCAACGTTATTATCAAGAGTAACCAACGCAAAACCTAAAATTGCAAATTATCATTTTACAACATTGAATCCAAACCTTGGGGTGGTGGATTTAGGAGAAAATAACGGATTTGTTATAGCGGATATTCCGGGAATTATAGAGGGGGCATCAGAGGGAGTAGGTCTCGGATATGAATTTTTGAGACATATTGAAAGAACCAAGGTATTGATTCACATGGTAGATGCCGCATCCACGGAAGGAAGAGACCCTATAGCTGATATAGAGGCAATTAACAAAGAACTTTTCACATACAACAAAGAACTTGCGGCAAGACCACAGGTTATTGCTGCCAATAAGTGTGATGCACTTTATGGAGATGATTATGAGACTGTAATAGAACTTCTGAAAAAAGAATATGAACCGAAAGGTATAAAGGTATTTCCTATATCTGCCGTATCCGGAAAAGGTTTAGAGGAACTGTTATGGTATGTCAATAAATTAGTAAAAGAAGCCCCTGATAAAGTTATTGAATTTGAAACAGAAATGGATGTAGATTTTATGGATGATCCTGAACTTCCGTTTGAGGTTACAAAGTCAGATAAACAAGATGGATTATATATTGTTGAGGGACCACGTATTGAGAGAATGCTTGGATATACGAATCTGGAATCCGAAAAAGGATTTGCATTTTTTCAAAAATTCCTCAAGGATAATGGAATACTCGATGAATTGGAAGCCCTTGGTATTCAGGAGGGTGACACAGTTAAACTTTATGGTTTAGAGTTTGATTATTATAAGTAGGAGAAAATAAGTATGACAAGTAAACAGAGAGCATATTTAAAAGGATTAGCCATGAACATTAATCCCATTATAAATGTTGGCAAGTCAAGTCTTACGCCTGAGGTTACAGCGGCGGTGCAGGAAGCTCTTGAAAAAAGAGAGCTTATCAAAATAAGTGTTTTAAAAAATTGTATGGACGATCCAAATGAGATTGCCCAGGTTATGGCAGAGAGAACACAGAGCCAGGTTGTTCAGGTTATAGGGAAAAAAATAGTATTATACAAAAAGGCAAAAAAGGATTCAAAGATAGTTTTGCCGTAACAAATAAGGAGATAATATGTCTGGTACGGATATCTGGAAAAAATATAAATGTGTAGGTATAATGGGTGGAACCTTTAATCCTATCCACAATGGACACATTCTTATTGCAAAGAACGCATATGATCAATATGACGAAGTAGAAAAAATTGTTTTTATGCCAAATTCCGTGCCGAAGTATAAGCAAACAGGTTTGATTATACAGACATACCACAGAGTTAATATGACCCGCAGGGCCATAGAAAAATATAAATGGGCTTCCTTTTCGGAGATAGAAACAGAAAGGGGAGGTATAACCTATACCTATGATACTTTGTTGCAGATTAAAAAAATAAATCCAAACCTGAAAATATATTTTATTATAGGAGCAGATTCTTTAGCAAACATTGAAAAATGGCACAGATATGAAGATGTGTTGTCCATGTGCACTATCCTGGTTGCAAAAAGAGAAGGAAATTCAGGTGATATATTTTCGATGGGAGAAATCCTTAAAGAAAAATATAGTTACTGTGACATAAAATATATTTATATGGATGAATATGATGCATCATCAACAAAAATACGGGAAGAAATTTCAGAGGGACATATACCGTATGAATTGTTGCCACCGGAGGTATCGGAGTATATAGTACAGAATAATTTGTACAGTTAGGATTATTTTTATGAACAGAGAAAAAATAATTACAAGATTAAAAACAAAGATAAGTGAGAAACGTTTTGAACATTCTCTCGGGGTTGAATACACGGCTGCCTGCATGGCGATGGTTCACGGAGCAGATATTGAAAAAGCAAGACTTGCAGGATTGCTGCATGATTGCGCAAAAGGTCTTACAACGAAAGAAAAACTTGAAAAAGCAAAAAAACACGGTCTTGATATAAGCAGATTTGAGGAAAGAAATCCGGACATGCTTCATGCGAAACTTGGAGCATATTATGCGCGATATAAATATGATATTACGGACCGGGATGTGTTAAATGCAATATGTTATCACACCACAGGAAGACCGGATATGTCTCTTCTTGAAAAAATAATTTTCGTTGCAGATTATATCGAGCCAAACCGCAAGATGCTGACAGACATGGAGGAAATCAGAAGAGAAGCTTTTGAGGATATTGACTGTTGCGTTGTCCACATACTGAGAAATACTCTGGAATATCTAAAAAAATCTGCAAATGAAATGGACTATATGACTCAGGTAACATACGATTTTTATGTAAAAAAATAAAGGGGTGAAAATATGTCATCGAGAGAATTAGCTAAAATTGCAGTTATGGCTTTGCAGGAAAAAAAGGCAGGAAATATAAAGGTTATTGATATATCTGATGTATCATCAGTGGGAGATTACTTTATAATTGCTGATGGCTCGAATCCTAATCAGGTTCAGGCAATGTGCAGTAATGTTGAGGAATTTATGAGTAAAGCCGGTGCACCGCTAAAAAACAGAGAGGGATATTCAAATGGAGGATGGATTTTATTGGATTATTATGATATAATAATCCATATCTTTATGGAAGAAGAGCGTTCCTTTTATGATTTAGAGCATATATGGAGAGACGGAAGGAATATTTTGGTGGGAGATTTATAGTATATGGAGCAAAATAACATTATCAAAGAAAATTACAGAAAGATTAATCAGATATCAGCCCGCTGTATGAGAGTTGTGGCTTTTATTCTTTTGCTTTTCTTTGCATATTGTTATTTCATGGTTGAGCTTGATAGAACTCTGCTTATCATATTTTTTGCCACTGCTGTACTTGTGGCGCTTATTCCTACACTTGTTATAAATGTATTTAAATTTGATTCTTCACCGGCAACAAAGTATATTGTACTCATATGTATATGCTGCATATGTTCAATTATGCTTACGTTGCTTTCTTCATATGCATTTCCTGTTATGATATTTCCTATATTGATAGCATCACTGTATTATGATCAGACGTTTGTTCTTTTTGCCTCACTTATAATGTCAGCAAATATATTTTTGTCAAATTATCTGGCATTTAATTTTAGGGAAGTCTTTGTTGGAAATGAATTTAATGATTTTACGGATGTTCTTATATCTTATGTTATTCCTCATATTGTTCTTGTGTTTGGAATGTCTGTTGTGGCATACTCTATAGTTCAGCGTAATTCAATGATGATAGAGACAGCGATAGATACGGCTGTAACCATGCAAAATAACCAAAAAGGTCTTATATACTCTTTTGCGGAAATAAGTGAGAGTAAGTCAAAATATACAGGAGAACATATCAAACGTGTGGCAGAATATATGAGAGTTCTTGGAAAGGCATCAGGATTTGATGATGAGTTTGTAGAGCAGCTTTCCACCGCATCTATGATGCATGACATAGGTAAGCTTATGATTAGTGAAGAAATTCTTGATAAACCTGATAAGCTAACCGATGAAGAATATCTTATCATGAAAAATCACGTTTTATACGGAGAGGCATTGCTTGAAAAATGTCCCGGTGAGATGATGCATCTTGCCTGTGTTCTTGCAAAAGAACACCATGAAAGATGGGACGGAACGGGATATCTTGGAATGAAGGGAGAAGAGATATCATACATAAGTCGTCTTATGGCAGTTTGCGATGTATTTGATGCACTGACATCTGACAGATATTATAAAAAAGGATGGAGTCTCCAGGATACTTTTGATGAGATAATCAGGCTTAGCGGAAAACATTTTGATCCGAAGGTGGTAAAGCTCTTTATACAGCATTTTGATGAGTTTAAAGCAATACACAGTAAGATACCTGATAAACAAAAATATTAACATCAGGCACGGAGGTTAGTATGTACAAAGTTATAAATGAATATCTTGGCAAGGTTAACCTTCAGGCTAATGATGAAATATACCACAGAATTAAAAATTATGTTGAGGATATTGACGAGGTTCGCGCCAGTACGATAACTGTCAATTTTAAGAGGTACATAGTTGATATAAGGTTAGATAAGTTTAATGTAGAAACCGCAAAACTTGTATTTGATAAATTTAATCAGGGTATATCCTATTCATATTCCTCTATGTATGTGAGATTTAATGAGGGAAGTTGTGTAAGATACCGGTATATGACATCAAAAGAAAATAAGGAAGCATTTTATTGTGATATAGTTATAAGCTAATTATAAGTAAAACAAGGGTGAAACCTGTTATGGTTACACCCTTGTGCTTTGTATAATATAATACTTAAAATGTGCGAAACAATCCGATGACTTTACCTAATATTGAAATATCGTTATTAATGATAATAGGTTCCATAGTATCATTTTCCGGTTGAAGACGAATGTGACCGTCTTCCTTATAATAGGTCTTGATAGTAGCAGAGTCATCAATAAGAGCACATACAATGTCGGTGTTGCGGGCTGTATTACCTTCTTCAACCAACACCAGGTCGCCATGATATATACCGGCATTTATCATACTGTCACCCTTGACTTTAAGCATAAAAGTATTGTGTCCGTTGGCATGAAGATATTCGGGTGGAACAGGAAAATATCCGTCGATACGTTCCTCTGCAATAATTGGCTCACCACAGGTAACGGTTCCTATGATTGGTACATTAACAAGCTCGCGACGAGATAAGTTAAAAGTATCATCAAGAATTTCGATGGCACGTGGTTTGGTGGGGTCTTTTCGTATATATCCTTTTGCTTCAAGAGTTTCCAGATGTGCATGGACTGAAGATGTGGATTTTAGGTGTACGGCCTCACAAATTTCTCTGACAGCAGGAGGATATCCCTTTTTAAGGATACAATCCTTTAAATAATCTAAAATTTCTTGCTGTTTGCCTGATAATGAACCAGAACCCATAATAAAACCTCCAATCAAAAAAGTAATGTATAAACTAAAGAATATTATAACATACATTCACTTTGGATGCAAACATTTGTTCTGAAATATATAAAATAAAAACTTAAAGAGAAAGTTGTTGACAAAATAAATTGTTTTATATATAATTTGCTGTGGTAATAAGGTAACGAATTAGCACTTTAATTTGATAAAGTAAAAGGAGATTTGATATGATTGAAAAATTATTACATACCCCGGAGGGTGTAAGAGATATTTACAATTCTGAGCTTAAGAAAAGACTTAAGGTTCAGGATGAAATTCATAATGTTTTAACTTTTTACGGTTATCAGGACATTGAAACACCGTCGTTTGAGTATTTTGATATATTTAATATGGATAAAGGTTCCGTGGCATCAAATGAGATGTATAAGTTCTTTGACAGAAACAACAATACACTTGTTTTAAGACCGGATATGACACCAAGTATTGCAAGATGTGTTGCAAAGTATTATGCTGATGAAAATCTTCCTATAAGATTGTGTTACAATGGTAAAACTTTTTTAAATACACATCTGCACCAGGGTAAGCTCAGCGAATGTACCCAGATTGGCGGAGAGTTCATCAATGATGACAGTTCTGCGGCTGATGCTGAAATTATTGCCTGTGTAATAAGTTGTTTGCTTAAGATTGGACTTACGGAATTTATGATTGAGATAGGAGAAGTTGACTATTTTAAGGGACTTATGTCAGAGGCCGGCATAGATAAAGATACAGAAAGCAGGATAAGAGAGTATATACTATTAAAAAATTTCTTCGGGCTTTCAGAGTTTGTGTCAAAGCTTGATATATCTGATAGCATGAAAAAGGCTATATCTGAGTTTGATTTACTTTTTGGAGGACTGGATATGTTGGATCATGCAAAAAGTCTTGTTACAAACAGGCAGTCCATAGAAGCAATTAATCGTATGAAGAAAGTGTATACAGCCCTTTCCTATTATGGATATGATAAGTATATAAACTTTGATTTCAGTATGATAAATGGTTATAATTACTATACAGGTATTGTTTTTAACGGATATACTTATGGCACTGGTGAACCGATCGTAAAGGGAGGAAGATATAACAACCTTCTTTCGCAGTTTGGAAAAGATGCTCCTTCAGTAGGTTTTGCTATTTATCTGGATGAACTTATGAATGCTATATCAAGAAATAAAATAGATGTAGATATTGATTATTCAAATATTATGGTTTTATATGATATGGATAACCAGCAAACAGCTATAGAATATGCAGCATCCATGAGAAAAGAAGGTAAAAAAGTCGAGCTTGTAAGACAGTCATCAAAGCACAGTACAGAGGAATATATAGAGTATGCTAAAAAAATGCATATATCAGCTGTTGTTAAGATTACCGATAACGGAAAGACAGAATCTGTATACGGCACAATATAGATGATATTTTTGGATATATTTTGGAGGATATTATGAGATATTTAACATTTGCACTTGCAAAGGGCAGACTTGCAAAGAAAACCCTTGCTCTTTTTGAGGACATTGGAATTACCTGTGAAGAGGTAAAGGATCCCAATACAAGAAAGCTTATATTTACAAATGAGGAACATAAAATTAAATTTTTCCTTGCCAAAGCATCTGATGTACCGACTTATGTTGAATATGGTGCAGCGGATATTGGTGTAGTCGGCAAGGACACTATACTTGAAGAAGGCAGAAATCTGTATGAGGTTATGGATTTGGGATTTGGTAAATGTCGTATGTGCGTGTGTGGTCCTGCTTCAGCCAGAGAAGTTTTACAACATAATGAAATTATAAGAGTTGCCAGCAAATATCCCAATATTGCAAAGGATTATTTTCACAATAAAAAGAACCAGACAGTGGAGATTATTAAGCTTAACGGTTCGGTAGAACTTGCTCCTCTTGTGGATTTATCGGAGGTTATTGTGGATATTGTTGAGACCGGTTCTACGCTTAAAGAAAACGGCCTTGAGGTGCTCGAGGAAATTTGCCCATTATCGGCAAGAGTTGTTGTAAATCAGGTAAGTATCAAGATGGAACATGAGAGAATTACAAAACTTCTCAATGACTTAAATGTGCTGATTAACAAAGATAAGGAATAATTTGGAGGTTGTTATGAGAATAGTTGAATTAAATGAAAATACAAAAAAAGATATACTTACCAATCTTTTAAAGAGAAGTCCTGATAATTATGGTGAGTATGAGAAAATTGTTAAGGATATAGTAGAGGATGTCCATATAAATGGAGATAAAGCATTATTTGCCTATACTGAAAAATTTGATAAGGCTAAGATAAATGCAACAAATAATATGGTGACCAAAGAAGAGATTGAAGAGGCATATACTCAGGTAGATGAACATTTGCTTGTGATTATCCGTAAAGCCATTGCAAATATAAAAGATTATCATGAAAAACAAAGGCAATACAGTTGGTTTGATTCTAAAAATAACGGAAGTATGTTAGGACAGAAGGTTACCCCAATAGAAAAAGCAGGTGTATATGTGCCGGGAGGAAAAGCTGTATATCCGTCATCTGTACTTATGAATGTAATTCCGGCAAAGGTTGCAGGTGTAGAAGAAATAATTATGACTACTCCATGTAACAGTGAGGGTAAAGTGTATCCTATGACCCTTGTTGCAGCAAATGAGGCAGGTGTGGATACCATATATAAGGCCGGAGGAGCTCAGGCGATTGCAGCTCTTGCTTATGGAACAGAGTCTATACCTAAGGTGGATAAGATTGTAGGTCCGGGTAACATATTTGTGGCCCTTGCAAAAAGAATGGTTTTCGGTCATGTAAGCATTGACTCTGTAGCCGGTCCGAGTGAAATTCTCGTTCTTGCTGATGAGACAGCAAATCCAAGATATATTGCTGCTGATTTATTGTCACAGGCTGAACATGATGAGATGGCTTCAGCTATTCTTATCACAACTTCAAAAGAGCTTGCTGAAAAGGTATCAGCTCAGGTGGAGGTATTTATAGAAGAGCTTTCCAGAACTGAGATTATGAGAAAGTCCATAGATAATTATGGTTATATACTTGTCGCAAAGGATATGGAAGAGGCAATTTCTACAGCAAACGAAATTGCCAGTGAACATTTGGAGATAGTTACGGCAAATCCTTTTGATATTATGACTAAGATTAAGAATGCCGGTGCCATATTCCTTGGTGAGTACTCATCAGAACCGCTTGGTGATTATTTTGCAGGACCAAATCACGTACTTCCTACAAATGGTACGGCAAAGTTCTTTTCGCCACTTAGTGTAGATGATTTTATTAAAAAATCAAGTATTATTTATTATTCAAGAGAAGCTCTTGAGCCTGTTTATAAGGATATTGTTGATTTTGCAAAGTCAGAGCAGCTTACAGCTCATGCAAATTCTATAAGTGTTAGATTTGATAACTAATGGTTGATTAAGGGGCTGTCGCACTAATTACTTAGTGCGACAGCCCCTTTTTTGATTAGTTATTTATTTAAATTTTTTCGTGCTGTAGCAAGCATAAGTTTAATACGATTAACCTGATTAACTTCTGATGCACCCGGATCATAGTCTATGGCAACTATATTCGATTCAGGGTAAACCTTACGAAGCTCTTTTATAACACCTTTTCCTATAATGTGGTTAGGCAGGCAGGCAAATGGCTGGCAGCATACAATGTTTCCGGCACCGCTCTTTATAAGCTCAACCATTTCACCGGTTAAGAACCATCCTTCACCTGTTTGATTTCCTATGGAAACAATAGGTTTTGCGTATTCGGCTATGTGCTTAATATGTACAGGCGGTTCGAAACGTTTACTCTTTTTTAACGCATCGGTCATAGGTTTTCTGAGCTGCTCAAGTACCCATATACCAAGATTGGCATTACGTGCTGCTTTTTTTGAACGTCCTAAAAATTCATGTTTATAGTTATTGTTGTAAAAGCTGTACATAAAGAAGTCCAGTAAGTCAGGCATAACAGCCTCGGCACCTTCCGATTCAAGAAGATCAACAAGGTGATTGTTGGCAGAAGGGAGGAACTTAACAAGGATTTCCCCTACAATTCCTACTCGTGGCTTAACAACATCTTCATTAAGCAAAAGCTCATCAAAATCACGAACAATTCCGTTTACTATCTGGCGGAAATGTTTGCCTCCGTCTTCTATACTTTTTATACATCTGTGTTCCCATTTTTTATGAAGTTTATTGGCAGAACCCTTCACTTTTTCGTATGGCCTGGTTTTATATAAAACCCTCATAAACAAGTCGCCGTAAATAAGAGCCTGCATAGCACATTTCACGGTCTTTAAATTAAATTTGAAACCGGAATTTTTTTCAAAGCCCTGCACACTGAGTGCAATAACCGGAATTTGTCCGTAACCGGCTTTTGCAAGAGCTCTTCGGATAAATCCGACGTAGTTTGTTGCACGACAGCCGCCACCGGTCTGAGTCATAACTACAGCCAGTTTATTTACATCAAATTTTCCTGAATTTATGGCATACATAAGCTGACCAACTACAATGATGGAAGGGTAGCAGGCATCATTGTTTACATATTTCAGACCTGTGTCAACAACTTCTTTTGTTGCATCAGGGAGCATTTCTATATTGATGTTCATATGCCTCATAGCCGGTGCAAGTATGTTAAAGTGAATTGGTGACATTTGAGGAACAAGTATGGTGTAATCCTTCATCATATCCTCTGTAAACTCAACACGTTTAATTGCACTTGATACCGGACAAGGAGTAAAATGCTGTTTACGGCGAACATTAACAGCACTTATAAGCGAACGAATCCTGATTCGTGCGGCACCCAGATTGCTGACTTCGTCAATTTTAAGCACGGTATATATTTTCCCTGAATTTGTCAGTATATCGCTTACACAGTCAGTTGTAACTGCATCAAGACCACAACCAAAAGAGTTGAGCTGGATAAGTTCCAGATTATTGCTCTTTTTGACGTAGTTTGCTGCTTTGTAAAGTCTTGAATGATACATCCACTGGTCTGACACGATAAGAGGACGTTCAACATCACCAAGATGAGCTACGGAATCTTCGGTAAGTACGGCAATATCAAAGGAGTTGATAAGTTCAGGCAAGCCGTGGTTGATTTCAGGATCCAAATGATATGGACGTCCGGCAAGCACTATACCTAATTTTCCTGTATCCTCAAGATATTTAATTGTTTCATCGCCTTTTTTACGTATCTCGGCTTTTAATTTGTCATCTTCTGCATATGCTGCATCCACAGCATCAGAAATTTCTGCCTCTGTCACATCAGTATATTTTTTTAATTCCCTAAATAAACGTTCTTTAAGAGCTTCCTTGTTATCGAGAGCAAGAAATGGTCTGATAAACGTGACATCGGAAGCGCAAATTTCTTCCATATTGTTTTTTATGTTTTCTGCATAAGAGGTTACGATAGGGCAGTTGTAGTGGTTGTTTGCATCAGGCGTTTCGTTTCTTTCATATGGAATACAAGGATAAAATATTTTTTTGACCCCCTGTTTTAAAAGCCACATTACGTGACCGTGTGAAATCTTGGCAGGATAACATTCTGATTCACTTGGAATTGATTCGATACCAAGTGTATATATATCCCTGGATGATTTTGGTGACAAAACAACTCTGTATTTTAATTTTGTCAGGAAGGTGAACCAGAAAGGATAGTTCTCGTACATATTGAGAACTCT
Source organism: uncultured Bacteroides sp. (assembly GCA_964553965.1). GTDB lineage: Bacteria > Bacillota > Clostridia > Lachnospirales > Lachnospiraceae > Coprococcus_C. The sequence continues at coordinate 44,982 of CAZKMB010000012.1, forward strand.
CGGAACACCTATGGTACCACGGGATGCTTCTGCTTCTGACAATGGTTCATAATCAAAAAGTCTGTTAAATTTCCAGTCAAAAAGATTAGGTATGTTGTTTTTATTTTTCTTGAGACCAAGCCCCTGTTCACAGCGGTTTCCTGATATAAATTGTCTTCCGCCTGAAAATTTATTGATGGTGAGAAGACAACTGTTTGTACATCCTTTACATCTTGCCATACGGGTTTCGTAGGTAAGGCTTTCTATGGCATCACGGTCAAGCATAGTTGTTTCATGACCTTCCTCGTAACGGTCTCTTGCAATAAGGGCAGCACCAAATGCACCCATAATTCCTGCAATATCCGGTCTTATGGCTTCTCTGCCGGAAATGAGCTCAAAACTTCTTAAAACAGCATCATTGTAGAACGTACCACCCTGTACAACAATGTTTTCACCCAGAGTTTTTGGGTCAGTGAGCTTAATAACTTTAAGAAGAGCATTTTTTATAACAGAGTATGCCAGTCCTGCTGAGATATCTGCAACAGATGCACCTTCTTTTTGTGCCTGCTTTACTTTTGAGTTCATAAATACAGTACAACGTGAACCAAGGTCTATAGGACTTTCGGCAAAAAGTGCGATTTTAGCAAAATCCTTAATCTCGTAATTAAGGGATTTGGCAAAAGTTTCTATAAATGAACCGCAACCTGAGGAACAGGCTTCGTTTAACATTACGTTGTCTACAACCTCATTTTTTATTTTAATACACTTCATATCCTGTCCGCCTATGTCGAGGATACAGTCAACATCAGGGTTAAAAAAAGCAGCGGCTGTATAGTGGGCAATGGTTTCAACCTCACCGTATTCAAGCATGAGAGCAGATTTAATAAGGGCTTCTCCATAGCCGGTTGAACATCCGGCTACAATTTTAACATCATCCGGAAGTTTGGAATATATGTCTTTTAAAGCACGCAGAGTAGTCTTTAACGGACTTCCGTTGTTACTGCTGTAAAAGTCATATAAAAGAGAACCGTCTTCTGCCACAAGAGCAACCTTTGTAGTTGTGGAACCTGCATCAACACCGAGGAAACATTTTCCGTGATAAGTTGAAAGGTCACTTCTTATAACTTTATATTTTGATTGCTTTTCTATAAATTTAGCATATTCGGATTCATTTTTGAAAAGAGGCTCAAGGCGATCCACTTCAACGGATATTTTCAAGTCTTCACCTAATTTGCTGCTGATGTCAGTTAATGGGAAAGTTATATTGTCATTTCCGTGCAAGGCAGCACCGGTAGCGGCAAAAAGGTGAGAATGTCCCGGTGCGATTATATGTTCTTCGGTTAAATTGAGGGTTCTTATAAAGGCTTCCTTTAACTGATCTAAAAAGTGCAGAGGTCCGCCGAGAAAAGCTACATTTCCCTTAATTGGTTTACCGCAGGCAAGACCGCTTATGGTCTGGTTTACAACGGCCTGAAAAATGGAAGCGGAAAGATTAGGTTTAGTTGCACCCTCGTTGATAAGGGGCTGTATATCTGTCTTTGCAAAAACACCACAACGGGCTGCGATAGGGTAGATGGTATCATAGCTTTTTGCATATTCATTAAGACCTGTGGCATCTGTCTGTAAAAGAGAAGCCATCTGGTCAATAAATGAACCTGTTCCGCCGGCACACACACCGTTCATACGCTGCTCTACACCATTGGTAAAATATATAATCTTGGCATCCTCACCGCCGAGTTCTATGGCAACATCAGTATGTGGCGCATAATCCTGTAAAGCCTCGGAAACACATACAACCTCCTGCTCAAAAGGTACACCTATGACCTGGGCAAGGGCAAGACCGCCTGAACCGGTTATGGTTGGGGCAACTTCTATGTTTCCAAGCTCCTGCGATGCGTTATCGATAAGCTCACGGAGTGTTTCTTTTATATTGGCAAAATGTCTTTTGTACTCTGAAAAGAGTATATTATGTTCTTCGTCAATGACTACAATTTTTACAGTTGTTGAACCGATGTCTATTCCTAATTTCTTCATAAATTGTTGTGGACTCAGCCACGCCTCCTTACATATTATAATACATTTTCACATACAAAGGACATTATAATTGATATGTTGACAAAATACAACAGTTTTGAGTATGAACTTTTTCCTATTGAAATGTATTAAATCACTTATTTTAAATGTGTGCATAGAATAATTAAAAAAAGGGGAAATTTATGGAAAACGAATGTAATGGTGTAGTGCATAAGGTTGTGGCGGGAGATACTCTTTATAAGTTGTCAAAAATGTATGGTGTACGGCTTATTGATATAATGAAAGAAAACCCATATGTGAATATATACAATCTGCAGATAGGGGACGAAATATGTATTCCTACAGGGGTGTATGAAGAGGATGAAAGAAGATATTATTCCACAAGAGTGGGAGATACTTTCGGAACAGTCATTGATAATATGGAAACAGACATACAAAATCTCATGGATTATAACAAAGAATTGTATAATATCAGACTTCCGCTTGGAACGATTCTTCGTATACCGCCCAAATAAAGCAGACACAAAATCGTAACAATTGATATACCATATTTCAGTTGTTTTTTGTGCTCTGATAATATATAATATATGATGATTGCTAAGAGGGGAGTACTATGCCTTTATGCTTAGTACTTCCTGAATATAAAATATAATTAAGAGGTTATCAAAGTGAAATTATTGTACAAGCTTGAAAAGAAATTCGGCAGATTCGCAGTTACTAATTTATCAACAAAGATATGTATATTGTTTTGCATATCTTATGGTCTCTGGATGGTAGTACCGGAGTTTTATGAGAAACTTATATTTGATGTGACGTTTATCTTTGGCGGACACCAGTACTGGCGTATATTCACATGGATATTTACCATACCGGGTGAAATTAGCGTTTTCACGTTTCTGATGCTGTTTATATATGCGAGTATTGGTAACAACGTAGAACGTAATGTGGGTACATTCTTATATAATATCTACATTTTTGGACTGATTTTTTTCATAACAGCAGCTCAGTTTGTCTCCGGACTCATCTCGTATCTCCAGACACCTGAGATTTATGAACAACTGTTTGAACTTACAAAGTCCTATGGAGAAGTGTTGTATAATCAGCAACTTTTAGCTGTTATGTCAAATATGGGACCGACATATATGATTAGTTTAAGCGTATTTTTGGGATTTGCACTTATTTATTCTGATGCAATTATGCTTTTTATGTTTGTTATTCCAATTAAAGCAGGATGGTTTGCTGTTGCGGACATAGGTTATCTTGTATATTTGTTCGCTACAGAAAGTAATATAATTTTTAGAAGCGTTATATTGGCGGTATTGCTCAATTTCTTTATTTTTTATTTAATACTTAAAAATTACAGAAGTTTTAGAAGATTTCATGCTAATACAGATCAGTTAAAAAAGCGAAAACAGTTCAGGCGTTCTTTGAGAGAACAGGAACTGAAATATTCACAGTACAGTGATATTACCAGACATAAGTGCGCTATATGCGGAAAAAGTGAGCGGGATGGGGACAGTCTGGAATTTAGATTCTGCTCAAAATGTAACGGAAATTATGAATATTGTAACGAACATTTATTCACACACGAACATGTAAAATAAAACAGGAGACTTGATATATGATTGGCAAATGCAAAAAATTAGTTACGGATATTACAAGAAAGGCAGATCTACAAAGAGATATACCTGAATACAGGAATATGCTTTTTGAACAGTATAATTATTATGCTACAGTCAAGATGTGTATGAATTATTATACTGTAGATGAAATGATTGCCGATAATGAGGTTTCATCCGAAGAATTAAGAAATGACTACAAAACAATATCGGAACTTATATTAAAACATATTATACGAAGAGAAAAAGCAGATGCTGAGGCTATTGAAGCTGTTGCTGCCATCAGAAACAGTATAGAACATAAAATGAAAAACCTTACGGCTTATACAGATGGTTTTGAAATTTATGAATATATCCTTAACCGTGTTGAAGCAAAAGTAAAAAACACAGTTAAAGATGTTGATGCAGATATGCTCTCTGCTAAGATGTTTCAGTATGTTTTTTCAGAGAAAGACACTGTCGTTATAAACAGTAAGCTGCAATTGATTATGTCACAGCTTCCTGTGCGCATGACAAAAAACAAGTTTTACGACATAGTGTCTAATACACTTTCCATATATAAGGGTGGCGAAGTATCATCTGTTAATGATTTTGCGGACATGCTTAGAAGTTCGGCCCTCATAAATAAACCTGACGGATTTGAAACTGATTATACAGAACTTTATAATATCTTCTGCTCTTTGGCAGAGACTGATTACAAAAATATTGATGAAAAAACTTTTGATGAATTGCAGAGAAAGTTAAATGATGCGGTTTCATTTATAACAGAAGAAGTTTCCGCATATATGCTTATGCAGGAGGTTGTGAATGATGTGTATACAATTCTTCTGACTGTAGATAAGGCATACGAAAAAAATATATTAAAAAAGGGTTATAAGGCTGCTGTTGATATACTCGATTTCTCTGCGAATTGCAACAGTATGGAAGATATATCAGTTGACAATATGGATTTGTTTATGGCTATAGAGGGTATTCAGGAAAATGTATATGAAAGTATTATAGTTCTTGATGCTGTTCTTGATGACATAACAAAAGGTAATTCAGATGTCATAGAACAAATGGATATATCAGAAGATTTTCAAATTCTTAAAAAGGCTAATAAACTTATGTCAACAAGTTTATTCATTGATTTGGACAAGGATGATGAAGAGGAAAATCTTATTGCCGATAATGATTATATTATGGAGCTCAGGGACAGGCTTACCGGTGAATTTGCTAAACTGTTTGAAGGTAAGGACAGAGTTGTTGTAAGGAGCATTATGAGTAAGATTATTGCTGCCATGCCTGTATTCCTTAATTCCCAACAGGAGATAAAGGATTATTTTGATTATGTTCTTGGTAATTGTAAGGATGACAGTGAACTTACAGCATGTAACAAGCTTATATGCGACATTATTGAGGAAGATTAACCGGAAAAAAGAGAGGCTTTGGTGATTTTATGCAGATTACAGACAGATTGTATACATATAAAATCAAAGAAAAAAAACTGGATAAAATCATAACCAGAATCAAGAAAGGGAAGAATGTACCTAAACTGGTGCTTGTTACGTTGCCGTTGTTTCAGGACGGAATTTTGGAAATATATGACTATAATCAATTGCTGCAGTCGTATTACCGGTCTATAGATGAACGCATTACGATTGTGGGAATGTCTAAGTCAAAAAGTGAGGCAAATGAGTTAGTACTCAATATTGTTCAGGATATGTATGATGCCGGGGTAGATTTTGATGTAAGAGAGTTTTTTGGTATTCAGGGGTAATTATGCTTCATATTATTTTAACTATACTTAAAATTATATTGTGGATTTTACTTGGTATTTTGGGACTTGCACTTTTGCTTGTGCTTGTTCTGGCGTTTGCACCAATCAGGTATAAGGTTGATGCAAGTTATTACGACAGGGTAAAAGTCAGGGCTAAAATTAATTTTTTAATCGTATCTTTATCAGTTGCATATGACCAGGAGACCGGACAGGCAGATAGCGTAATCAGAATATGCGGTATTTTGTTTAAACCACGCAGAGAAAAAAAACATAAAACAATATCCGTTGAAGCAGACGAGACAGTTGAGGATGAAACAGAGACGGTTGAGGATGAAGCGGAGACAGTCGGAGATGAAGAAAATCCGGTCCGTGATGAAGATATTGTTACCGAGGAAACAAAATCCTGTACAGATTATGTTGAAACTGAACATAAGCGCAAAACAGGTTTTATTAAAAAAATCAGAGTTATATTCGGGAAAATACGGGATAAACTAATTAAGATAAAAGATTTTTTACTTGATTTCAATCCGGATACGATTGCTGATTTCCTAAATAAAAAGACTTTAAAAGTCAGAAAAAATCTTCACAGATTTAATATATTCTGGAATATGAAGTGTACGGTAAAAACAAGAGCTTATCTGAAAAAATATATTTTAAGTGTTTTAAGACATATTGCACCTGATAAAATAAAGGGATATGTTCATTTTGGATTTGATGAGCCGTATAAGACCGGAAGAATTATAGGATATATCAGTATGCTGCCTTTTGTTTATCAGAAAAATCTGGTATGGGAACCTGATTTTTATAATAAGGTAATGGAAGGTCAGGTATATTTTAAGGGTAAAATCAGAATTGGATATGTTTTGCGCATTGCGCTTAATATAAATATATGGAAAACAGTTAAAGTTGCAAAAAAAATTAAAGTATAGATATGGAGGTATATGTTATGGCAAATGATTTTAATCAGACAGTAAGCTCACTGTTTCAGGGGATGAATTCACTTCTTACAACAAAAACCGTAGTGGGTGAGCCTACTAAAATCGGGGATACAATTATACTACCGCTTGTGGATGTTAATTTCGGAGTGGGAGCAGGTGCTTTTTCAGGTAAGACTAATTCAGCAGGCGGAGGTATGGGTGGAAAAATGTCACCGGCTGCAGTGCTTGTTATTCAGGACGGAAAGACTAAGATGGTAAGCGTAAAAGGCGAAGATACAGTAGGTAAGATTCTTGATATGGTTCCTGAGGTTGTGGATAAGTTCACAAAACTTGTCGGAAAAGAAAAAGATAACAACGAGGAAGAAGAACAGATAAATAAAGTTATTGAAGGGTTAGAAGAAGAAAACATATAAATTAATTCTTTTTGATATAAGGGATGCATATATTGTTATAAGTTCGGTTGTATGGTGTTAAATGAAGGCTCTTATAGGTTATGCCATGCTTTTTATAGCAATTGGTATTCTTGTATCATATTTTATCAGCGGATTTGCAGAGTTTATATTTGTTATGTTTATGCTTTTGGGGGCGTATTTTCTTCTTTGCAAATGTTAAAATATTAATAAACAAAAGGGAAAAAAGATGGATGCAAATAATATAAAAGAGCTTGTAGAACTCCTTGAAAAAGGAAGAAGAGTTTTTATACAGACTCACAACTTTCCGGATCCGGATGCTATTTCAAGTGCTTTCGGTCTTCAACAGTTTTTATGTAAATATGGGATAAATGCGGTTATCTGTTATGTTGGAAGTATTGACAGATTTAATACAAAAAAGATGATGGATACCTTTGGCATTGAACTGTATTCCTATGATGATATTGCTGATATGACCATGGAAGATTATATTGTGCATATCGATTGTCAGAAACCTAATGCAAATACGACAGATTTACCGGGGTTAGAGGTCGCATGCATTGACCACCATCCGGTTTTTGTGGAAGAGGATTGTTACAGGTATACTGATATAAGAATTGTGGGAGCATGTGCATCTATTATTGCGGATTATTACAGGGTTACAGATACACCGATATCTTTAAATGTGGCAACAGCGCTTGCCTACGGAATAAAAATGGATACCGATGATTTGATTAGGGGCATAACACCTCTTGATATGGATATTATGTCCTATCTCTTTAAGTATGCAGACTGGGACAAACTGAACAGTATGTACAATTCCACCATAGAATTTAAGGATTTAAAAGCGTATGGTGCTGCAATTGAGAATATAGATGTATTCGATTATGTTGGATTTACATATATTCCTTTTGAATGTCCAAATTCACTGGTAGCAATTATTTCTGATTTTATTTTGTCCCTGGATGTTGTTGACGTCTCCATAGTGTATTCAGTTAACAGCAACGGAATAAAATTCTCTGTCAGAAGCGAGCGACATGATATAGATGCAGGAAAACTCATCCACAGAGCCTTGAGGGGAATTGGCTCAGGAGGTGGACATGCAACGATGGCGGGCGGTTTTGTTGAACAGGCTGCTCTTGATAAAATCGGCAACCATTATTCTGAAAAGATAAAAGAGGTATTTATGAATACAATAAAAGATATGTTAGGTTAAAAATGATTTAGAGGTGGTTACAATGAATACAGGAACTGATATCAGTTTGGATGTGCTTATGAATTCGGAGAATCCCGAAAAAGCATTAAAAAACGTACAGCCTTTCATGGTTTTGATGATGTACTATGAATGTGCAATGATGGAGGTTGAGACTAAACTTAAAATATTAAACAAGGAATTTGCGTTAAAACATAAGAGAAATCCTTTTGAATCCATAAAGTGCAGATTAAAGTCACCTATGAGTATTAGTGAGAAAATGAAGAAAAAAGGGTTAGAATTAACCATAGAAAATATAGAAGACAACCTTACGGATATTGCAGGTGTAAGAGTTATTTGTTCTTTTCCGGAGGATATCTATGTTCTTTCTGAACTTCTTACTGAACAGGACGATATAGATGTAGTTTGTGTCAAGGACTATATTCGAAATCCGAAACCAAATGGCTACAGAAGTCTTCACCTTATTGTTCAGGTGCCGATATTTTTGTCAAATGAGAAACGTCTGATGAATGTGGAAGTACAATTCAGAACAATTGCCATGGATTTCTGGGCAAGTCTTGACCATAAACTAAAATACAAAAAGGATAATTTAAAACATCCGGAAATAATCGCACAGGAATTAAAAAAATGTGCTGATATGAGTACTGCAATGGATTATAAAATGCAGGAAATCCGAAATATGCTTGAATAAATGGAGGAAAATATGTCTAAGGAAGTTTGGAGAGCTGGCAATATGCTGTATCCCGTACCTGCTGTTATGGTTACGGTAGGTGACGGCAGGGAAAGGGATAATATTATAACCATTGCCTGGGCAGGAACCATCAATTCAGATCCTGCAATGGTATCAATATCTGTGAGAAAATCCAGATATTCCCATGAGCTTCTTACTGAGAACGGTGAGTTTGTTATCAATCTCGTAACAAGAGATCTTACATATGCCATGGATTATTGTGGCGTTAAATCAGGAAGAGACATGGATAAATTTCAGGCTGTAAATCTTACAAGAGGTAAGGCATCCTGCGTAAATGTACCTATTATCGAGGAAAGCCCGCTGTGTATAGAGTGTAAGGTAAAACAGGTGATAGAGCTCGGAAGCCATGATATGTTTATAGCAGAGGTGGTAGCTTGTCTCGCTGATGAAAAGTATATGGATGAAAATGGCAAATTTAATCTCAATGATGCAGATTTAATTGCCTATTCACATGGACAGTATTACACCCTTGGAGACAACATCGGCAAGTTTGGATTTAGTGTACAGAAGAAAAAGTAATTGACAAATTATATATTAACTATATAATAT
>CAZKMB010000013.1:0-50958 GCA_964553965.1 uncultured Bacteroides sp.
ATTATGATATAATTTTTAATAGAATTTATGCACGGAGGATATATACATGATTCAACCATTGGATATAAAGAGTCAGTCATTTAAGAAGGGTTTATTTGGCTATAAAGCATCAGAAGTTGATAGTTATGTTAATACTGTATACAGAGCATATGATGACTTATTCAAGGAAAACGAAACTTTAACTAAGAAATTAAACGGAGCGGAGTCTTCGTTACAGGAAGCAAGATTGAAGATATTTGATCTTGAAAATCAGGTAAATAAAATTGAAAATGTTTCTACATACGGAGATGACGATAATGCTGAGGCTAAGAAAAAGGCTGACCAGATTATCAAGAATGCCGAGGCTGCTGCCGCTGATATAATTGCAAAGGCAAAAGAACAGTCTAAGAAGATTGAGGATGGTGCAGCTGAGGCTGAGGAACCTGCAAAAGAAGAGAAGAAACCTATGTTTACAGTAAAGAATGATTCTTCAAAGACAGGACCTAAGCCACAGGAAGAAAAAGAAACAGCTTCATCAAGATTTTTCAAGAAGGCTGAAGATGCTGCTCCTAAAGCCACATCTGTTGTTGAAGATGATGATGAGATTTTTGTTGGAGAAATTGAAGATGCAAGAAAGCCGGATCGTATGATGATTGGTGACGGTGAGGAAGAAGAAGATTTAGACTTCGAATTCTTATAAGATTATTACAAAGAGTGTTGCCACCCGCAACACTCTTTTTTAGGAGTAAGATATGTTTGCATACATAAAAGGAAAAGTTGAATACATAGCCCCTGATTGTATAGTTATTGATAACGGTGGAGTCGGCTTTAAAATAAATACCAGCACAAATACTTCCGGGAAATTGTCATTGCAGGATGCGGTAAAGATTCACACGCATTTAAGTGTCAGGGAAGACGATATGAGTCTATACGGATTTTATACTGAAGATGAGTTGTTGGTATTCAGGCTGCTTATTTCGATCAGCGGAATAGGTCCGAAGGGGGCCCTTGCCATTCTTTCCACACTTTCCATAGACGAACTGAGAATAGCTGTGTTATCTGATGATTACAAAGCTATTGCAAAGGCTAACGGAGTAGGTGTAAAGACAGCCCAAAGAGTAGTTATTGAGCTTAAAGATAAATTTAAACTTGAGGATGTATTGTCAGATTCCGTTTCAAAGGATGACTTGCAAGACACGGTTTCTAATGATATTATTACAGAGACAGCCATGGCTCTGACCAGTCTGGGATATTCCAACGTGGAAGCATTGAGGGCCATAAAGAAAGTCCCTGATACAGATGGTATGTCTGTTGAAGAACTTCTCAAGGCATCTTTAAAATATATTATGTAGTTAAGGTGTATTTATGGAAAGAATAATCAGTGCTGATATACTATCAGAAGATGAAAAAATTGAACAGGGATTGAGACCGTCTAATCTTTCCGAATATATAGGACAGGAAAAGGCAAAAAAGAACCTTAAAGTTTTTATTGAAGCGGCAAAAAAGAGGAAGGAATCTCTTGACCATGTGCTTTTGTATGGTCCGCCGGGACTGGGAAAAACTACACTGGCTTCAATAGTAGCAGCGGAAATGGGAGTAAATCTTAAGATTACATCCGGACCGGCTATAGAAAAACCGGGAGAATTAGCTGCCATATTAAATAACCTTTCTGAAAATGATGTGCTTTTTATAGATGAGATACACAGATTAAATAAACAGGTTGAAGAAGTCTTATATCCGGCGATGGAAGACTTTGCCATAGATATAATCATAGGAAAAGGTGCAGGCGCAAGATCCATACGACTTGATTTACCCCGGTTTACCCTAATAGGTGCAACCACAAGAGCCGGTATGCTTACCGCACCGTTGAGAGACAGATTTGGCGTTGTGAATCGTCTGGAGTTTTATAATGTCACAGAGCTTATGCAGATTATAATTCGTTCAGCTAAGGTTCTTGGTGTCGGCATAGATGATGAAGGTGCCCTTGAAATTGCAAAAAGATCAAGAGGTACTCCGCGACTGGCAAACAGACTCTTGAAACGTGTTCGTGATTTTGCACAGGTTGAACACAATGGTGATATAGATTATAATGTGGCTAAAACTGCTCTTGACCGGCTGGAAGTGGACAGCAACGGATTAGATAACACGGATAGAGTTATATTGGAAACAATGATTCATAAATTTGGTGGCGGTCCCGTAGGTTTGGATACGCTGGCTGCTGCCATAGGAGAAGATTCCGGTACATTGGAGGATGTCTATGAACCATATCTTATAAAGAATGGCTTTATTAATCGTACACCTCGTGGTAGAATGGTTACTGAGCATTGTTACAAACATTTCGGATTAGAAAATCTTATAGAACATTAATATACAAAAGGAGAAGGGATAATGGCAAATAAAGTTGATATACCTGTAGTAATTAACGGTAAAGTTTACACATTAAGCGGATATGAAGGAGAAGATTATCTCCAGAATGTTGCATCATACATTAACAGCAAAATTGCAGAATGTAAGACTTCTGACCACTATAGAAGAATGAATACGGAATATCAGGGAATTTTGCTTGCACTTAATATAGCAGATGATTACTTTAAAGCAAAAAACAAAGCTGATTCAATGGTTTCAGAGGATACAAACAAGGAACAGCAGTTGTATGATTTGCGCCATGAGGTTATAGAAGCACAGATTAAGCAGGAATCAGCCATGCGCATGATTGAAGAGTATAAAGAACAGATAAACGCATTGCAAAGAAAGATTATTCAGTTAGAGGCTGAAAAAGGAAGAAATGACTAATAATTTAAACCATGTTGAAATACTCGCGCCTTGTGGGTCATATGATATTTTAATTGCCGCTGTTAAAGCAGGTGCTGATGCCTGCTATATTGGCGGCAATAAATTTGGTGCCAGGGCATATGCTCAAAATCTGTCAGATGACTCTGTTATTTCTGCCATTAACTATGCTCATCTTCATAATGTGAAGCTGTATCTTACGGTAAATACCCTTCTTAAAAATGATGAAATACATCAATTATATAATTATCTGTCACCCTATTATGAAGCCGGAATTGATGCGGTAATTGTACAGGATTTGGGAGTTTTTGACTATGTAAGACATGTGTTTCCTGATTTACCGGTACATTGCAGTACACAGATGAATATAACATCCCTTCATGCTGCAACAATGATGAAAGAATTAGGTGCATCCAGAATTGTTACAGCCAGAGAAATGTCCCTTGATGAAATCAAACAGATTAAGAACAATTTAGACATAGAAGTTGAAAGCTTTGTCCATGGTGCAATGTGTTATTCTTACAGCGGACAATGTCTGATGAGTTCACTTGCCGGGGGAAGAAGCGGAAACAGAGGGCGGTGTGCCCAGCCTTGCCGAAAATGTTATGACAAGACATATTGTTTATCCATGAAAGATATGTGTACTCTTGAACTTATTCCGGAGCTATGTCGTGCGGGCATAGATTCACTGAAGATTGAGGGCAGGATGAAAAACGAATATTATGTTGCATCAGCGGTTTTTGCTTATAAAGAGCTTGTGAATGACTATCACAACGGGATTTTTTCGCATAAAAAAGCGGCAAAATTGAGAGAAAAACTGGCATCCGTATATAATCGCGGCGGATTTTCGGAAGGTTATTATTTTATGCATAACGGTCCTGACATGATTTCGGATAAAAGGCCAAATAATCAGGGCGTTTATATGGGAGAACTTGTTTTTGTCGGAAACGGAAATATTTCCTTAAAGCTTGATTGTGATTTGTATAAACAGGACGTGCTGGAAATCAACCTGAAGAATAAAGACACTATGGATATCACATCCGGAATATGCGGAAAAAAAGGGGAGACCGTAATCCTTAATGTTCCGAAATCTAAGCAGATATTGCAAAAACAGAGTGTTTATCGGACAAGATGCAACAAGTATATCGATGAAATAAAAGACAAAATACTGGAGCCTGCCATGGATATGCCTGTATGTGGTAAGTTTTCTGCCGTTGTTGGTGAGCCTGCCGCATTGAAATTATCTTTTTTGGATAAGAGTGTTACGGTATATTCGGAGGAAATCACAGCGGTTTCCGAAAATAAGCCGGTTAATATAGATAATATAAGAGCAAAGCTCTCTATGACAGGTAATACGGATTATTGTTTTTCGAAGCTTGACATAAATGTCAGTGAAAATGCATTTATACCCGTAAGTATAGTGAAAAGTCTGAGGCGTAAAGCCATAGAAGTGATGGAAGAAAAGATAATTTCTGCTTCCCGCAGAAAAAAAGTTAATCCACCGGACGATTGTACCGGCAGTTCACGCGAATTTATTGCAGATACACCAAAATTATATGTTGGTGTACAAAATATGACTCAGCTTAAAGAAATCTTAAATTATAATTTATATGGAATTTATATATCAAAAGAGCTTTATGATGATATAATAAAAGAAGGTCTGTATAATCAGCTAATGTCCGGGAGTATAAAAATATATATAAATTTACCATATATCATAAACTCTGATTTTAATATATCGGATTATGTACCAAAGGATTGCGATGGTGTTTATATAAGGAATATAGACTCCTATGCGGCATACGTTGCAAATAAAGATAAATTTGCAGACAAACATATAGTTTTAGGTGCATCATGTTACGCATATAACAACATTGCACGCAGTTTTTTTGCCGATGAACATATATCTTTTGAGCTGCCTAAAGAATTGAATGTAAATGAGATATCTGATTTAAATTATTTTGATAATCAACTCACTGTGTATGAATATCAGCAGGTTATGCTGTCAGCCCAGTGTGTTATAAAAAATACTTCCGGCTGTAACAGAAAAAATGATATAAAAAAGATAACTGATGATAAAAATAATTCTTTTTACGCACAGGCAGATTGTAACCTGTGTTCAAATATTATATATAACGGGATTCCTATGTCCCTGCTTGGCAGGTTAAATGATAATATCGTAAAAAAAGTTAAAGCTGATTCCTTGAGAATCAATTTTACCATTGAAGACGTACAACAGGTAAAGGAAGTAATGAATAACTATTTTAACGGTGTAAAAACATTGAATAATATTACTACAGGACATTATCAAAGAGGAGTGGAGTAGCATATGATTAATATAGTCTGCGAAATATCCAAATTCATAACCATAATTCTCATGGTGTTGTACACTTACCAGTGTTTTGCAATTATGGCATCCACGGATGAGAGAGAAAAAAGAGGAAAATTAAATGTTCAAATTGTTTATGTATTTATGATACATTTTCTTTCTTATCTTATTATGTATTTACGGCTGGGAACCATAAAAATTATTGTATTTTATGCTGTTCAGATTTTTGTGGCAATATTTTATATGTTTATATATCATTCAATATATAAAGAATCATCAAGACTTTTGACCAATAATACGGCATTTTTACTTTTGATTGGATATACTATGTTGACCAGACTTAATTTTAATCTTGCCGTAAAGCAGTTTATTTTTGCCACAATAGGTCTTATACTTACTGCGTTTTTGCCGTATTTAATCCTTAAATGGAAGAGTCTTAAAGATATGGGGGTTATTTATGGAATTTCCGGTATAATATTTTTGCTGACAGTATTTATTCCGGGACTTGGTTACGAGGCTTATGGCTCAAGAAACTGGATAAAAATAGGCAGTTTATCATTGCAACCAATGGAATTTGTCAAAATTTTGTTTGTATTTTTTGTGGCAGGCATGCTTGTTAAGGCTAATTCTTTGAAAGACTTATTTGTAAATGCCCTTATATCTGCAGGTTTTATGTTTGTATTGGTTTTAGAAAAAGATTTAGGCGCAGCAATTATATTCTATATAACATATGTTTTTATGGTGTATCTTGCCACATCAAGAACAATTTTTCTTGTCGGCGGTGTTTCTCTTGGTGCTGGTGCGGTGGCGCTTGCAGCCATATTATTTAAGGATACATTATTTGCTCACGTTATGGTTCGTGTGCAGGCGTGGAAGAATCCTTTCGCATTTATAGATACAGGCGGTTATCAGGTATCCCAGTCCCTTTTTGCTCTCGGAACAGGCGGGTACACAGGATCCGGTCTGACAAAGGGGAAAGCTCATACTATTCCGGTTAGCGAAAGCGATTTTATATTTTCGGCTATATGTGAAGAAATGGGAGTTATCTTTGGACTTGCTTTAATCCTGGTTGTTGTAAGTATATTTATTTCGATTGTAAATATTTCCATGAAATGTCGAAATCCGTTTTATAAATATGTGTCTTTTGGTTTTGGAACCATATATGTAATACAGTCATTGCTTAATCTTGGAGGCGTGACCAAGTTTATTCCATCCACAGGTGTAACGTTGCCGTTGGTAAGTTATGGTGTCAGTTCAGTTATAAGCACGCTGATTATATTTGCCGTTATTCAGGGTGTATGTATTATAGGAAATAAAGAGGCGATGAAAAATGAGAAGGAAAAAGAGAGAATCAGAAAACAGCTTGCCTTTGACTCCGGAAGAGAAATTTCTCCAAAAAGAGAAAGAAAAGGCTAAAAGAAATAAAATTAAAAATAAACCGATTATAGTAATCACCTATCTTATGGTTTTTGCGTATATGGGACTATTTGGGTATATTATATATTTTATGCAGTTTAAAGCTGAAACCACAATAGCCAATTCACGTAATATAAGACAGGATTCTTTTGCTGAGACTGTGGAACGTGGGGATATCATAACAAGTGACGGTGTCGTGATTGCAACAAGCAGTACTGATGAGGATGGTAAAACTACAAGAAATTATCCTCACGGAAATATGTTTGCCCATGTTGTCGGGTATGAGGGATACGGAAAAGCAGGTCTTGAGCTTCAGGGAAACTTTTATATGCTCAGATCCCATGTAAATATTTTTGAAAGACTGTATGATGAAATTAACGAAAATAAAAAAAGAGGAGACAATATTATAACAACCGTCAGATATGATTTACAGGAGGCTGCTTATAACGGACTCGGATATTGTGACGGTGCGGTTATAGCCATAGAGCCTGATACCGGAAAAATATTATGTATGGTTTCTAAGCCGGACTATAACCCCAATAATATTGATGATGTATGGGCATATTTGCAGACAGAAGAGGGACAGGGAAGTTCTATGCTTTTAAACAGGGCAACACAGGGACTTTATGCTCCGGGTTCCACATTTAAACTTGTTACTGCATTGGAATATATGCGTGAATATGACAATTATGAAGATTATACCTATGAATGTGACAGCTCTGATATATTTACCGGTGTTGAGATAGGATGTATAGGCGGAAGTGTTCACGGACAGGTTGATTTGGCTGATTCGCTGGCTTTTTCATGCAACACATCCTTTGCAAATATAGGTTCAAAACTTGATTACGGCAAATACAGGGCTACGGCTGATGAACTTCTTTTCAACAGTGAACTGCCATATGACGGAGCATATAACAAATCTTATTTTGTTATTGACAGTGACAGCAGGGCTGATGAAATACCTCAGACTGCCATCGGACAGGGAGACACAAGAATCACTCCTCTTCATAATGCAATGATAACCTGTGCCATAGCAAACGGCGGTATTCTTATGAAACCGTATCTTATAGAAAAAGTTGAAAATGATAACGGAGGCACTGTTAAAAAATTTTCCTCAAAAAACTGCGGAGAGCTGATGACCACTGATGAGTCGGAAACTCTTACTGAATATATGAAATGTGTAGCAGATTACGGTTCGGCTTCCGGATATTTTTGGAATTCAGCTTATGATGTTGCCGCAAAAACAGGTACGGCAGAATATGACGATGAGGGACATTCAAACTCTTGGTTTGTTGGTTTCTCCAATCCTGACAACCCGGATATAGTAGTGGTAGTTGTTGTTGAAAAGTACAGCTATAACGGAGTTACTGCTGCAAGTGTTGCAAAGCAGGTCTTTGATGCGTATTACCAATAAAATATATTTCTCTGTGTAGTGCCTTGCTATATGCTGATAATTCTGTTATAATATTTTCAAATGCGTAACACACCAATCTTTTACAGATTACAGGAGGAATTGCAATGATTGAAGCAACAAGCTGTGGTGGTGTGGTAATCTTTAGAGGTAAAATATTATTACTTTACAAAAATTACAGAAACAAATATGAAGGATGGGTTTTACCAAAAGGTACTGTGGAAAAAGATGAGGAGCACAACGAAACAGCCCTTAGAGAAGTTAAGGAAGAAACCGGTGTTTCTGCTCAGATAATTAAGTACATAGGTAAGAGTAACTACTCATTTAATACTTCATATGATGTTGTGAATAAGGATGTTCACTGGTATCTGATGATGGCTGACAGCTATTACAGCAAGCCGCAGAGAGAAGAGTATTTTATGGACTCAGGTTACTACAAGTATCATGAGGCGTATCATCTTCTTAAATTCCCCAACGAAAAGCAGATATTAGAGCAGGCATATACAGAGTATACAGCCCTTAAGCAAAGAAATCTCTGGGGAAGTAAGAAATATTTTTAGTTTGATTTCGCTTGAAAAATAAGACCCGTTTTTCGGGTTTTATTTAATTATATGAGTTAACGGGGAACGGTTATGAAAAAAAATAAAACTTCAAAAAAACATTTATCGAAAAAGCAAAAGAAAAAAATTTTATATCTGTCGGCATTTTATCTTTGCCTTATAGTTTTTTTGGGTTGTGCTTTCTATCTTATAACATATTTTTGGGACAGCAAACAAAGCGAAGACAGAGTTGATGAGTTGAAGGAATACATTGATTCGGATGATTCACAGATTTTGGAAAATGAAACCTCATCCGATACCGATGCAAAGCCGGCACCTTCTTTTGAGGTTATAAATGGTATAAAAATTCAAAAGAAATTTACAAAATTATATAATATGAATACGGATTTTATTGGCTGGATAACCATTGATGGAACAGATATTGATTATCCGGTTATGCAATCCATGTATGATGAGGAGTTTTATCTCCACAAGGACTTTGACAAAAAATATACAAAAGGAGGAACTCTTTTTGCTGATACATCCTCCGATATTGAAAAACCAAGTGACAATATAATCATTTATGGTCATAATATGACCACGGGAAAGATGTTCCACAGTCTTTTTGAGTATGAGGACGAGGAATTTTATAAAGAACATAAGTATATTTCTTTTGATACAATATACGGTAACGGAACATACGAGATAATAGCAGCATTCAGAACACGTATTTACGAACCTGATTACACAGGTTTTAAATATTATCAATTCTTCGATGCAGCCAATGAAGAAGAGTTTAATTACTATGTTGAAAATTGTCGTTCCTTAACTCCTTATACTACAGATTCAACTGCTGTTTACGGTGATTCTCTCATTACACTTTCAACCTGTGCATATCATCACGATAACGGAAGATATGTAGTTGTTGCAAAAAAAATAGACTGATGTTTTCTTGACACAGCACTAAAAATGTGCTATATTTTCATATGCCCGGCCGGTGTGGCGGAATGGCAGACGCGGCAGACTCAAAATCTGTTTATGGTGACATAGTGCGGGTTCAAGTCCCGCCACCGGCATAGTTAAACCCTTGAAGAGTTGAATCTTCAAGGGTTTTTCTGTTATATAGATTTGTTCTATTAAGCTTCGTTAAGTATAAATATATCTAACCTAAACGTATCATTTCTCTTTTTAGTCTTTTGATGATTTTTTTCTCGAGACGGGATATGTATGACTGGGATATTCCCAAAAGATCAGCCACCTCCTTTTGTGTCATTTCTTCATCGTCATGACCTATTCCGAATCTCAGCTCAATAATTGTTCGTTCCCTTTCAGTAAGGATATTCATAGCCTGTTCTAAAATATTTTTATCTATTTCATCCTCAATGTCATTATATATCATATCATCCTCTGTACCTAAAATATCCGATAAAAGAAGTTCGTTGCCATCCCAGTCAACATTTAAAGGTTCGTCAATAGATACTTCAACTCTGGTTCGCGCACTTCTGCGCAAGTGCATTAAAATTTCATTTTCAATACAACGGCTTGCATAGGTTGCAAGTTTTATATTTTTATCAGTTTTAAAGGTATTTATAGCCTTAATTAACCCGATTGTGCCAATAGATATTAAATCTTCAACACCAACTCCTGTATTGTCAAATTTTTTTGCAATGTAAACAACAAGCCTCAAATTATGCTCAATAAGGATTCTTTTTACATATTCCTCATCTGTGGACAGTCTCTCCAGCATCATCGCTTCTTCATCAGAAGATAGGGGCGGAGGTAATATATCGGCTCCTCCTATATAGTGAACCTCGTTCTTTGGAAATAATATATAATTCGCAAAACTTTTTATGTTAAATCGAATTTTGTTATTACTGACAACACTAATCATTTGAATTTCTCCTTCCTGTTTGGTTTTAAGCTTTCATTAAGTAAAACCTGGTATTCGTTATTGTTTTTTAATCTGTATCTGCTGATACCACAGACAATTTTGTCAACCTGATAATTTAAATCCGTAAATACAAGGGATTTTATCTTAAATGCGGGTATAAGAGCAAAATCCGTACTTATTGTTTTATAGGGAATCGGATAAAATTTTATATTACATTCATTCTGCAGATACATATAATCAAAATCGCCTGTTTTGTGGTACTTTAAGATGATTTCATATGCAGACGAAGGAAGAATTTCCTTCAAAATTTTGTAATCCAATATAATTACAGGCATCCCTGTGTAGGGATCTGTCAGGGTATTTCCTGTATCAACATATCCGTTCAGGCTGATTTTTTTATCATTTATATTTAGATTCACCCTATATTCATTTACTTTTGCAGATAAATTTCTTTTAGAATACATAATAATAACAACGGTTATGATTGAAACTCCTGATGTGAGGAGTATCCCTTTTTTTACAGAGCTTATTTGATTTATAAATACGATGCCCATGCATCCGTAAAGAATTATTGCGGCAAAAAAATATACAACCAGATGTTTAAATATATGCCTGCAGGTCTGATGGTATATTCCAATCATAATCAGATATATGACAGCATATGTTATATGATGAATATATTTATTTACGTCAAATGTTATTATGTATTCCAATGTTGTTACAATTGCTGTTAAAAATGAGAGCACCAGACATCTTACCGGTTTATGTACCTCTTTTAAGATTGCTGATGAAATCGAGATTACGGCAATGTTGATAAATGTATTCCATACAATCATCTCATCTGCATAAATGATGTAAGACATTTTCACCTCCTTATTTCATTCATCAAGATTATAGTTATTTAAATATAAAAAAAACGTCGTTTACTGTAGGCAGGTTGCGAATAATTACGCAGTATTTCGACAACATTATTCGAGTTTTGAAAGGAAATCCATATGGAACTGAATGAAAGTAAAATAAGCACGGAACTCAATCTGGCATTAAATACTCCTTTGGATGAACGTATAAAGTCATTGGATCTCAATGTGGGATACATAGGGGCAACAGACCAATGGAAACTGATTGTAAAACATACGGGGAACTTAGATGCTTTGAGCAAACGACTTGAATTTGATTATGTAAGTTTATTAAACGGATACGGAATAATTCGTATAAATTCTGCTCTTATAGGAGAATTATCAAGGAGTTCCGAAATAATTTACATTGAAAAACCCAAAAACATATATGAAGAGAGGGACAGAATTATAAACGGATTTAGTGCCTCCTGCATGAGTTTTCTGGAATCTTTTGAAACAAATTTAAACGGGAGAGGTGTGACGGTTGCCGTTATTGATTCAGGTATTGATTACAATCATCCTGTGTTTTGGAATAATGAAAGAACAAAGATTATTCAAATATGGGATCAGACCGGTTTTGGCAATCCGCCCTCCGGTTATGATATAGGTGTTATATATGAACGGGAAGATATAGAAAGAGGAGATATAAACACCACAGATGCAACGGGACACGGAACAGCTGTAGCCGGTATAATTGCCAATATAGCAGATGGAGCAGACCTTCTCGTTATAAAACTTGCATCCGGAACAGAAAACGGATATCCAACAACCATATCTCTTATGATGGCGATTGATTATGCTGTTAAGTTTGCCATTGCAAAAGATAGTCCACTGGTAATTAATTTGAGTTTTGGAAACAATTACGGAGATCACAATTCAAATTCCATTTTGGAAGACTATATAGATTCCGTATCAACAATATACAGGATATCTGTTGTTGTGGGAACGGGAAATGACGGTGATGCAGGACGACATTATCAGTTTATGCTGGGCAATGTAGGATATAAACAGGTTGATATACGGGTTAATGATTATGAAACAGCTATAAATCTTCAGCTGTGGCGGGACTATTCTGATGTGATAGATATAGTTATAAGAACACCATCCTATGAGACAATAGGACCATTTAGTGAATTTCAGCAAATAGCAAATTACAGTTTACCTGATATGAATATCGGAATAATATACGGAGCACCGAGTCCGATAAATGCAAGTTATGAAACTTATATCAGTATTATACCAAAAAATCAGTATATTGAAAGTGGAATTTGGAGTATTTTTATTTATCCGAAGTCAATAAGTAACGGCAGAATCGATATATGGCTTCCTGTTACGGGAAGTACATCATCCGACGTATATTTTTTGTCACCTTCGGAATATACAACCCTAACCATTCCATCCACAGCAAAAAATGTGATTAGTGTAGGAGCATACGATTCAATAAATGATACATATGCCACCTTTTCAGGAAGGGGATATACTGTAGATAACAGCATTAAGCCTGATATAGTTGCTCCGGGCGTGGACATAGATGTGGCAGTTGCCGGCGGAAAATATGGTCTGGCAACAGGCACTTCTTTTGCTGCACCTTTTGTTTCCGCCGGTGCGGCTATTATGATGGAAGACGGCATAGTAAACGGAAAAGATCCCTTCTTTTACGGTGAAAAAATAAAAGCATACATGATTAAGGGAGCAAGAAAACTTCCCGGTTACAGGCAGTGGCCGAATGAAAAACTGGGATGGGGTGCCTTTTGTTTAGAAAGAAGTATGTTATAATGGCACCGAAGGGGATGATACATTGGAAAACCAAATTAATATAGTGCTTGTCGAAGATGACGAGGCTCTTGCCATGGGACTTACATATTCTTTAAAGAAAGAGGGATATAAGGTAATGGTAATTTCATCGTATAAAGAAGGCATTAATTATTTGAATAATATAAAAAATTATGAAAATATGCTGGGACTGTTTGATGTTATGCTTCCGGACGGCAACGGATTTGAACTTTTTTCGGAATATAAAAATGCCTCTTCTTTTAGCCGGTTGTCGGGTTAATCAGGAAAAAATAGATAATATAATAAATAATTTACTATTCACCGTTCAATAACAACCGCCATAGGCATAATGCTGTCAATGGTTATTATATATCTTATATTTTGTGTGGGATACAGCGGATTTGAAACACTTTCAGAGCAAAAATATGAGGATTCAATGGGATGGGATGCCATGCCGGTCAAATATAAATTAAAATACGGCGATTATCCTAAAAATGAAAATGAACAGTTTGTTAGTCTGGGATATGCACGTGAGTTTAAATGGTCAGTGGGAAATACTTACGAATATTTTTATGTAGTCATAAATGAATCTGACGGAGAACTCATACGAAAATCAAAAAATATAACCATATCCGGTATATATGAAGACGTAAATTACGAACCGGATGAAGACGTAACATATCCTGTAGAAATATGGGATTCCGTCCTTTACGGCGAAATGACTCCGGAAATAAAAGAAAACATTTGGATATTCACAGATATTCAGGGCAAGATTTTATGTGAAAGCATTGGTACTGACTGTAATTTATTCTCTTATTTCAACCTGCTACGCCATGGTTGCTCCGATAGAGAAGCTGTATCGCTTTAATCCTGTTGAGGTACTGACATATAAGGATGAGTATAAAAACAAGAAGACAAAAAGTAAAAAAGGTACATTGCTTACAAAAATGTTCAAAGGCGTAAGGGAAGATTTTTGATAAACATATTTACCTTTAATCAAAATATTGTTTGCCGGGATGATTTAAATATAATCGATAAAATTTATTTAGGTCTTGAATATATACGATGAGCGTGATAGAGGTAAAAATGCTCCTCATGTTATTTATATGCTGGGCGGAACCTTTGACGGAATTAACGGATACTCAGATGAATTTACTACATTTTCCGGTGATTGCCGAGTTAATATTGACTTAAAGGATTTATCAGATACAGAAGAATTTGATGAGTATGTAAATAGTGTTTTATTCACCTATTATGATGAACATTATTCTGCCATGCAGGTATATAATACCGTCAAGACCGGCAGAATGATTATTGATATATTTATATTGCTGATATTACTGGTATATTTAACAAATATAATCAATATAAATAAGGCGGATTATATCATCAGAAAGAAAGAGTTCCAAATTTTAAGACATATTGGAATGAGTCAAAGGCAGCATAATAAGATACTTCTTTCCGAAAATTTTATAGCCGGATGTATTGCTCTTATATTTGGATGTATATTGGGTACAATTACAGGAAATATAATATGTTACTACATTTTGTTATTTCTTGAGGCAGAACCGTATATATGTATTGATTACGCCGGAATTATCATATGTGTCATAGAAATGTTTATATTTAATACCCTCACGACCCTGCTGTCAAAGGTCAAGGAATAATTTACACCTTGAAACCGCATTACATATAGGATAAAATATATTTTACCAAAAAAGATTTAATGGGGGTACAGACCATGGGCGAAAGTCATATTTCTATTCCGACAATTCTTAAGATAGGCAGTAACACACTGCAAAATATAGGAAATTATTTAAAACAGAGCAATATCA
This sequence comes from uncultured Bacteroides sp., assembly GCA_964553965.1. Taxonomy (GTDB): domain Bacteria; phylum Bacillota; class Clostridia; order Lachnospirales; family Lachnospiraceae; genus Coprococcus_C. Next base: position 14,860 of record CAZKMB010000013.1, read on the forward strand.
ATAATGCAGTTGTATATTTCGGCAACGGACTGATTGATATGTTTGGCAACACCGTTTTAAATTCCTTTTCGGATGCAGGTGTTAAAGTTATGGAATATTGTGAGCTTGATTCAACAAGGATAGAGGATATCATAGATATTGCATTCGGCATGGATGCAAAAGTCCAATCCATAGTCGGAATCGGAGGCGGTAAAGTAATTGATGTTGCAAAATATGCCGCATATCTGAGAAAATTACCTTTTATAAGTGTACCTACCTCATCCTCCAGTGACGGATTTTCCAGTGCATCGGCTTCGCTTATGGTTAACAACAGAAGAACATCCGTACCGGCAAAGCTTGCATACGGTATAATTGTTGATACAAATGTTTTAAAAAGTGCACCCGATAAGTTTTTATATTCCGGTATAGGTGATCTGGTATCAAAAATTACTGCCATATATGACTGGGTTTATGAAGAAAAAATGGGTTATACGACAGTCAATGATTTTGCTGTTATGATTGCAAAAAAAGCGGTAAATTCTTTTGTACGAACTCCGTTTGAAGATATACACGACGATTTATTTTTAAGAGAACTTGTTGATTCCCTTGCCATGAGCGGTATTGCGAATGAGATTGCAGGAAGCAGTGCTCCAACCAGCGGAAGTGAACATCTTATATCCCACGCCCTTGATAAAATGCTTGAACAGCCACAGCTTCACGGTGTTCAGGTGGGAATTGCCACTTATCTTATGGCGCGGGTGCATGAACACAGATATGAAAGAATCAATAAAGTATTTACTGACACAGGATTCTGGGATTATGTATCCGGTCTTAATCTTTCTATGGAAGATTATGAACAGGCAATAGATATGGCACCGTCAATCAAACCACACCGACATGTATATCTTCACGAAGAAAAATACAGAGAACTTGCAAAAACAATTTTACATGAGGACCCTGTACTTCGCAGAGTTTTCGATAATCCGTCATAAGCAGAAGGTAAAATATGAACAATATTACTATAGGAATAATTGCCCACGTGGATTCGGGAAAGACAACTCTTTCAGAAGCCATATTATATACAGCGGGCGCCATAAAAGAATACGGAAGAGTTGATAACAGAGATTCATTTTTGGACAATAATAGTCTGGAAAGACAAAGGGGAATAACCATATTTTCAAAACAGGCAAATTTTATGGTCGATGATACATACATTTCCATGATAGATACGCCGGGACATGTAGATTTCTCTGCTGAGACAGAACGGACACTTCAGGTTTTAGATTATGCCATTTTGGTCGTCAACGGTTCGGAGGAGATAAAAGGTCACACTTTAACACTCTGGAGACTGCTTAAAGTCTATAATGTTCCTACTTTTATTTTTGTCAATAAAATGGATATGGCTGCAACTCCGAAAGAGACTATTTTATCTGATTTAAAAAAAGAACTGGGTATATCCCTGATAGATTTCACTTATAACACAATTGCTCAGGATGACTATGAACATATTGCATTGCTTGCCTCAGAGACAGAGTATTCTTATATATTTGACGATTATCTGAATTCAGGAATAATATCCGTGGAAAATATAAATTTACTCATTAAAAAACGGATAATATTTCCTGTTTACTGCGGTTCTGCCCTTAAGCTTACAGGTATAAGGGAACTGATTGAGGGAATCAGCATGTTTACCTTTCAGGAAGAAGGTTCACATGAAACCGGAGGAATTGTATTTAAAATTACTAAAGATGAGAAAGGTAATCGTCTTGCCCATATAAAAGTGACCGACGGTTGCCTTAATGTAAAAACAAATATTTCGCCTGACAATAAAATTAATCAGCTCCGCATATATTCAGGAGAAAAATATGAATTAAAGGACAGTGTGGAAGCGGGGAAGATATGCACTGCCACAGGCTTGGGAACCATAAAAGCCGGTACCGGTTTCGGATGCCGACAGGGAAAAAATATACCATTGATAGAGCCTGTTTTAACATATAATCTCCTTGTTCCCGACTCAGTAAATAAACGTGTAATATATCCGGATATCAAATCTTTAGAGGAAGAATTTCCGGAGTTATGTGTAGAGTGGAAGGAGTCCTCAGAAGATATAAATATCAAACTTATGGGTGAAGTGCAGATTGAGATTTTGCAGGAAATCATAAAAGAAAGATATGGATTTACGCCTTTGTTCGGAACAGGAAGCATAACGTATAAAGAAACAGTTGCCGGCAAAACCATTGGAGTTGGACATTTTGAACCTTTAAAACATTATGCGGAGGTTCATCTTTCCGTCGAACCTGCAGAAAGAGGTTCGGGAATTACAATATCTTCAGATTGCAGTGAAGATATTCTGGGAAAAAACTGGCAAAATCTTATCCTTACTCATATTAAGGAGAGAATTCATCCGGGAGTACTTACCGGTTCCGAACTGACAGATGTACATATAAGCCTGATTGCCGGTGCATCACATACAAAGCACACAGAGGGTGGAGATTTCAGACAGGCCACCTACAGAGCCGTGAGAAACGCACTTATGTATGCCGAAAATGTATTGCTTGAGCCTTATTATGATTTTATATTAACCATTCCGCGTGATATGGTGGGACGGGCAATGACAGATATAGAAAATATGTCAGGAATTATGAGTTATCCTGAGATTTCAAACAGCAAAGCCATAATAAAAGGACGTGCACCGGTGGAAACCATGCGCAATTATCAGATAAATCTCAACGCATACACCCATGGAACAGGAACATTAAACTGCACATTTTCCGGGTATGACATATGTCACAATCAGGAGGAAATAGTCAAAAAAATAAACTATAATCCTGACGAGGATACAGCCAATCCGGCATCATCCGTATTTTGTTTTCACGGAAGCGGAGCAGTCATACCATGGTATCAGGTTAAAGAATATATGCATATAAGAGATTACCTGAAACAGATTCGGGATATTGATGATTTATCTGATATGCCTTTGCAAAAAGAAGCTTTCAGTTACTCCATTGATATGGAAGAAATAGACAGTATTCTGACCAAAACATATCAGGCTAATCAAAAGGAAAAAAAGCATCCGTACAGGAAACAAAAACCATCACAATACACTTATACCAATAATTTCAAATCTGTTTCAACTCCAAAGGATAAATTGCTCATAGTGGATGGATATAATGTCATTTTTGCATGGGAAGAATTAAATTCCCTTGCAAAATTAAACATAAATTCCGCAAAAGACAGACTTATACAGATTTTATCAAATTATTCATCGCTGATTGACGGAAAAGTTATTCTTGTTTTTGACGGATATAAGGTTAAGGATAACAAAGGTGAGGAACGGGTTATGGAACAAATCCTTGTAATTCATACAAAAGAGGGAGTTACGGCGGATCAGTACATAGAAACCTATACCCATCAAAACAAAAGCAAATACCAAATCACCGTTGCCACGTCGGATGGTTTAATACAGCAGATTGTAAGAGGAGAGGGCGGATATGTTTTATCCTCAAGAGAGCTGCTTGAAAGAGTTAGCGACGAGTTTGATACCCTCAGGGAGAATTATAATCTGTAGTCGGGATATGTCAAAGAAAAAAGAATAAGTAAATATGGTTTTATACCTTGTTATAAGCGTTTTTTTTTGATATAATATATTTAATATTTAACTATCGAAGAGGGGGCTTTATTTATGAATGATAACTACAATGTAATTTTTTCAATTAAAACTAAAATAGTTTTAGCTTTGCTGCTTGTGGCATTAGTTTCAGGAGGCATCATCATATGGTCATATGCGCCTAATGCCGAAGACGAGATGTCAAAGGTTAACTCACATTACATAGAAGATTTAGCCATATCATACGGAACCATGATTGATTTACAGATATCAAGAAACGGAACTGATATGGTTCTCAACGAAAATGCACTTGCATATGATTTGGAAGGTGCACACCTCGAAGGCATTGAAAGCAGTTATGCTTATGTTGTATCACCTGACGGAATCATGCTTTATCATCCGACGGCAGATAAGATAGGACAACCCGTGGAAAATGAGGCTGTTAAGAAAACCATAGATACCATACATTCAGGTAAAACAGTAAAGAACGAAGTTATTGAATATAAATTTAACGGAACTACAAAGTATGCCGGAATTTATGTAAATGAGGCACAGGATTACATACTTGTTGTTACAGCTGATAAAGATGATATTCTTGAACCTATATATGATATAAAATCAGTTGGCTATAAAGCACTTGCAATGGTTACTGTTGTTGCAATATTATTTGGAGTTGCTCTTTCAATATTTATTACAAAGCCAATTAACGACATATCAAAAATCACCCTCAAAATCGGTCAGATGAATTTTACAGAGGATGGTCTTCAGGAAAGAGTAAACAGGAGAAGAGACGAAACAGGACGTATGGCACGTTCGCTTGACGGCCTCAGATTGTCTCTCATAGAAGTTGTGTCAACAATCAAAGAAAAGAGTAATTTTGTCTTATCAGCATCTGATGCGCTCAGCACAAACGCCACTGAGACATCCACTACAATGGGACAGGTTGAAAACGCCGTAAATGATATCGCTCAGGGAGCATCGTCACAGGCAGAAGATACACAAAAAGCAACCGAAAACGTAATTGTTATGGGTAACATGGTTCAGGAAACTCATGAGGAAGTTCAGAGTCTTCTTGATTACGCATCAGATATGAAAGAGTCTACAATTCAGGCTCGTAATATTCTTAATGAACTTAGTAAGGTAAATAAAAAAGCAGAAGAATATATTGATGTTATAGCAAATCAGACAAATACAACAAACGAATCAGCCCTTAAGATTAATGAAGCGACAAAGCTTATCACATCTATCGCCGAAGAGACAAATCTTCTTTCACTCAATGCTTCAATAGAGGCTGCAAGAGCAGGAGAGCAGGGACGTGGATTTGCTGTTGTTGCTGCTGAAATTCAAAAGCTTGCGGAACAGTCTAACGAATCTGCAAAGCATATTGAAGAGATTATTCAGGAACTTATCGTGGATTCAGAAAAAGCTGTTGAAACCATGTATGATGTAAAAGAAATTATTCGTACTCAAAGCGAGCATGTTGAGCAGACAGATGTGGCATTTAATCATATTACAGATGGTGTGAATCAGTCTATTGAAGGTATTAACCGTATTTCACAGAAAACCAACCAGCTTGATGAAGCCCGTGTCAGTGTTGTTGATGTAGTACAGAATCTTACTGCCATCGCAGAAGAAAATGCTGCCGGCTCTGAGGAAACTTCAGCATCTGTTACAGAGGTATCAGCTATTGTTGAGGAAATTTCCGATAAATCCGGTTCACTCAAGCAGATTGCAAATGATTTAGAGGAAAGTATGAATATATTTACCATATAAAAAATCATACATAAAGTCGATTATATTTCACAGACGTTATATAATCGGCTTTTATGTGTTTATTTTATTTACAAAGGAGGGTTTCCATGACATTTGAACAAGTAAAGAAAAAAGCAAGAAAAACATACAAAAAAGCAAAACGTTTTGTAAAGAAATACATAAGGTTTCTTGTCAGACATACAAAGGCAAAAGACTACAGCGTACTTATATATACCATACTCGGATTGATTGGCATAATACTTATCATATCTTTGATAGTGTCAGGAATAGGTTCCCTGTTTAAGAAAGATGATAAAAAGAAAAAAACTACTACAACAAACGAGATAACAAGCCAGTTGCCTGTTTCTGAGGAACAACCTGATATCAAAACAGAGGCTCAGGCTATTTATGAAAAAAATAAAAATCTTCTCATACTTGTAAATGAAGAAAATTCACTTAATTTAGGATATACATTTACACATCATACTCTGAACTGCGGTATGGATGTGGATGAACGAATATACAGTGATATGTTACAGATGCTGACAGATTTAAACAATGCTGATTTGCATTATACAATCGTATCAGCATACAGAAGCAGGGATGAACAGACCGCACTTATTAACCAGCGTGTTTCAGAATTGGTTAGTCAGGGAATGAGTGAGGATGATGCATATACAGAAGTATATAAAACCGTTCAAAAAGCAGGAACAAGCGAACATGAAACCGGACTCTGCTTTGATATTGTAAGTGAAGGTTCTGTTATTTTAGATGATACCGTTGCATTACAGGATACAGTTAAATGGTTAACTGATAACTGCTACAAATATGGTTTTATTTTAAGATATCCTTTGGAAAAAGAAAGTATAACAGGAATTGCATATGAACCATGGCATTTCAGATATGTAGGAAAGGATGCTGCTTTGTTTATGCATACCAACGAACTTACCCTTGAGGAATTTCATCAGTTACTTAACAAAGAGCAGGAATAAATTATGTCAACTAATAATTCAGTAAAAAAAAGGAAAAGAAAGTCAAAAGCATACAGAAAAGCTTGCATGATTATCAATATATGTTTTACCGTATTGATTTTTTTCCTGATTATATGGGGACTTACACATACCTTTACGAAAAAGAACAAATATAGAAAAGAAGGTATTGCCTGCTACAATGAAGGCCAATATGAAACAGCAATTGATTATTTTACTAAGTCTCTTAAGAAACATCAATGGTTTTCAGAGAAGATGGATGTGGATACAGAATTTTATCTTGCAGATTCCTATCTTAAACTTGAGGATTTTCCGTCTGCAAAAAAGGTATACATGCGTATAATGCGTTCATATCCTGACAAATACTATGATAAAGATGAGGTTAATTATGTGATTTCCATTATGGATTACCTGATATTATTTAAGGAAGGGGATTATATTGCACCCTTAGACGGCTTGAAAGATGCTGTAAATAACGGATATACGGAACTTAGTCTGTATGTTGCCATGTGTTACGAGAATTTATCCGATTATTCTAATATGAAAAAATATTATGATATATATAATTCATCAATAGGACTTAATTCTTATCTGTCTCTTAAGTATGCGCAGTATTATATTGAAGCAGAAGATTATACCTCCGCATTGAGCTATACAATGCAGGGAATAGCTTTAAATGATGATGAATATTTGCAGGAATTACAGTATTTAGAGATTGTATGCAACGCTAAGCTTACAAATTTTTCTTTAGCATATGATTTATCAGGTGTATATATAAATAATTACCCCGATGATCCGGAAGGAAAAGCAATTAATGAATATTTATATACCCGACTTAACATTAACGAAACACCGCTTAGTGATAAGTTCAAAGGGGATAATTAACAGTAAAATAATTATGTAAACATAAGGACAATATATTATGTATGATAATGATGAATTGATTGAAAAAGTTATTCTTTTTTGTGCAGATTTTGATAACGGTGAAGATATAGAAGTTAATCTCGATGAACTTGAAGAACTGGTTAAGACAGCAGGTGCAGTGGTGGTGGGACGATTGGTTCAAAAGAAAGACGGAATAGATAAAGCCACATATATCGGTTCGGGAAAGACAGAAGAGTTGCGTGACCTGGTGATTTCCACCGGGGCAACTGGTGTAGTTTGTGATGACGAACTCAGTCCTATGCAACTCAAAAATCTTGAAGAAATTCTTAATACCAAAATTATGGACAGAACCATGGTGATTTTGGATATATTTGCAAAAAGAGCAACAACCAGGGAAGGAAAAATTCAAGTTGAGTTGGCGCAGCTTAAGTATCGTTCTTCACGACTCATAGGAATGAGGAGTTCATTATCCCGACTGGGTGGTGGTATCGGAACCAGAGGTCCGGGTGAAAAGAAACTTGAAGTTGACAGACGTATAATAAGAGATCGGATATCACAGCTTCAAAAGGAATTAGAAGATGTAAAACAGCACAGAGAGGTTATGAGAAAACAGCGTATGGCTGGTAATCTGCCTATTGTATCCATAGTTGGATATACAAACGCAGGAAAGTCAACTCTGTTAAACAAGCTTACCGATGCCGGTGTTTTAGAAGAGGATAAGCTTTTTGCAACCCTGGATCCGACATCCAGAAATTACAAATTAAACAATGGTCAGGAAATTATAATCACTGATACTGTCGGATTTATAAGGAAATTGCCTCATCATCTTATCAATGCTTTCAGATCGACTTTGGAAGAGGCAAAATATGCTGATATCATACTTCATTTAGTTGATATATCCAACCCTCAGGCTGACAGTCATATACTGACTGTCTATGATACATTGAACAGCCTTGGAGTAAATGATAAACCTGTTATTACAGCTTTTAATAAAATTGATAAGGTTGATGACATGCCGGTTATAAAAGATTTTAGGGCAACAAAAGTTATATGTATTGCCGCTAAAAAATCCGTTGGTTTTGATGAATTATCATCTTCCATAGAAGAAATTATAAACGGTAATCGTAATTTCATAGAAAAGGTTATTCCATATACAGATGCCAATTTACTAAGCCGAATCCGTAAATATGGCACATTACTTGAAGAAGAATACAGAGAGGATGGAATATATGTTAAAGCTTATGTGGAAAAAGATTTTAACATATAAAAATGTTTATGAATTTACCTGAGATTTTTGAAAAAAATATGTCAAATCTCCTAAAGGATGAATATTCTGATTATAAAGCATGCCTGGATAATCCAATGTTTCATGGCATAAGAGTAAATACAAAAAAAATCAGCGTAGAGGATTTCCTGAAAATAAACCCATTTGATTTAAAACCTGTTCCATGGTGTAAAAATGGGTTTTATTTTGATGAAAAAAAAGATAAACCATCTAAACATCCTTATTATTACGCCGGTTTATATTATATTCAGGAGCCAAGTGCAATGACTCCCGCAAGTATTTTGCCGATAAATGAAGGTGACAGAGTTCTTGATATATGTGCTGCTCCGGGAGGGAAATCCACGGAACTTGCAGCTAAATTAAATGGTACAGGACTTTTGGTTTCAAATGATATAAGTGCATCCAGGGCAAAAGCCTTATTAAAAAATCTTGAGGTTTTTGGTGTAGAAAATTCTCTTATCATTAGTGAAGCACCTTATAAATTATCAGAACGTTTTCCGGAATTTTTTGATAAGATATTAATTGATGCTCCTTGTTCGGGAGAAGGAATGTTCAGAAAATCTGTGTCCATGGTCAATGCATGGGATGAAACAAAAAATCTATTTTTTTCTGACCTGCAGAGACAAATTCTTGACGAGGTAGTTAAGATGCTTAAGCCGGGAGGCAGATTGCTTTATTCAACCTGCACATTTTCACCGCAGGAAAATGAAAAATCCATAGAATATCTGTTGTCTCTTGACAGCAGACTTTCCATAGATGATTTTGATATGTACGAGGGCTTTGACACAGGACATGTTGAGTGGTCTGATACAGGAAATTCAGACCTGAAAAAATCCGCACGCCTTTGGCCACACAGGTTAGAGGGAGAAGGGCATTTTGTATGTCTTGTAAAAAAAGAGGGGATTTCAACCAACTTATCCAACATGGGAGATTATCCTGTAAAAAGGGTAAAATTACCTAAAGAGGTTGATGATTTTCTTCGCTGTCTTAATAAAAACTTTGATATAAATCGTTTAGAAATATCGGGTGACAAACTATATTATATACCCGAATCTTTTCCTGCAGTAAAAGGTCTTAGGATTTTACGCTGTGGTCTTTATATGGGCGAAATTAAGAAAAATCGGTTTGAACCGAGTCAGTCCCTTGCCATGTATCTTACGGAAAAAGATTTTGATAATACCATTAATCTTTCTGCTGATGACGAGCGGGTGATAAAATATTTAAAAGGTGAAACCATTGAAGCCGACGGAAAAAACGGTTGGGCACTTATTTTGGTTGACACATATCCTCTTGGATGGGGAAAAATGAATAATGGTCTTGTAAAAAACAAGTATTTACCGGGCTGGAGACTAATGTAAAATGGAGGCAGATATGAACAATATAGCTATTGTAACCGGGGCATCTTCCGGAATGGGAAGAGAATTTGTGCTACAGATATCAGAAAAGTATAAAAATCTTGATGAAATATGGGTGATTGCCAGAAGAAAAGAAGAGTTAAATTCATTGAGAGACAGCATCAAAAACATAAAGATAATACCTATTCCTGCTGATATAACAAAGGAAGAAAATATAAAAATCATACAGGATAAGCTTACTCAGTCAAAACCAAATATCAGAATACTTGTCAATGGTGCCGGTTATGGAATTATCGGTAAATTTAACGAGCTTGGTTCAGATAATTCAGGTATGTGTATGCTTAACTGTGTTGCTCTTACAAGAATGACTGACATATGTCTTCCGTATATGGATAAAAACCGTTCATGCATTATAAATATGGCTTCAGCGGCTGCATTTGCACCACAGCCGTCATTTGCAACATATGCAGCAACAAAATCTTATGTTCTTAGCCTGTCAACAGCTATGAATAAAGAATTATCAAAAACAGGTATAAGTGTTACGGCTGTCTGTCCTGGTCCTGTTTCAACAGAATTTTTTGATAAGGCTGAGATATATCATCAGGTTAAGCTGTATAAAAAAATGGCAAGAGTTAAACCTGAAAAAGTTGTCTCAAAAGCTCTGTTAGATGCACATTACAGAAAACATATATCCGTATACGGTGTATCGATGAAGCTTTTTAGATTTATAAGCAAAATTTTACCTCATAACATAATAGTCAAATTTATAAAATAAAAAGGATTTTTAATAAATGAACAGTATTGAAAAAGGAAACTATGGCTATCTGAAAAAATACAAACGAAATAAACTTATTGCTGTTATTTCATTTGTTATTATGATAGTTTTTATCGTTGTAACAGTGTATCTTATGTTTGGAGACACCAAAAGAGTGGCAATTGTATTTGCAATTCTTCTGTCTCTGCCCTTAGCAAAGTTTTTTACGGCATATATTATATGTGCCAGATTTAAGTCTTTAACTGAGACTGATTACAATACGATAATGGAAAAAGCACCTGATTGTTTTAAAGATCTTTCCTTTGATATTTCCATATCAAGATATGAAGGAATTAAATTTTATCAATCTATGCAAATAAAAAATGGCAAAGTTTACGCCTTTGTGTATGACAAAAATTTTACCGCATGCAAGAAGGATTATGAAGCTTGGATTAAAGATGTCATATCAGAAACAAAGTACGATTATAAAGTATTTGTTACTGATAAATTAAATGAGTACATTAAAAAAATAAATTCGGTGAGTGAACCTAACCATAACAATATGTTGATAGATAAACACATTAAAGAGCTCATATATGAAAAGGGAGTATAAGTATGCAGGAACTACAAGTTACTTCAGCAGAAGCTAACCAGCGGTTAAACAAATATCTCATGAAATATCTTGACGATGCACCGTCTTCCTTTATATATAAGATGCTTAGAAAAAAGAATATTACCCTTAACGGAAAAAAAGCCTCCGGTGATGAAATTGTATCTGACGGTGACGTAATCAGACTGTATTTGTCCGATGAAACAATATTAAAATTCAAAAAAAATCCATCTGACAGTAATGTTTCGGAAAAAATAAATACCGGTAAGGAGCTGAAAGTGTTATACAGAGATAATGATATTATTGCAGTTCACAAGGATGCAGGTATATTATCACAGAAAGCTGTCTCAAAGGATATTTCAATTAACGAAATGATTATTGATTACTGTATAAAAAATAATCTTATTGACACATCGTTAAACATTAGTTTTAAACCATCTGTTTGCAACAGATTAGACAGAAATACTTCAGGCATAATTCTTGCAGGTATATCCCTTCATGGCAGTCAGATGTTATCTGATATTTTAAGGAAACGTGATTGCGAGAAAATATATTATACCATAGTAAAAGGTTCCGTGAAAAAAAGTATTCACTCCGTTGCATATATATGTAAAGATGAAAAAGAAAATATATCCGGTGTCATATCAAAACAGGAGTATGATAAACTTGATTTTGCACATAAATCCAATTTTACTTATATCGAAAATGTGTTTGAACCTTTGTCTGATAACGGGAAATATACCTTGCTCAAAGTGTTCCTTATAACAGGTAAATCCCATCAAATCAGGGCAAATCTCGGATTTTTAAATTACCCTGTAATAGGTGATTCAAAATACGGAGATATTTCCGTAAACAGATATTTCAGGGATACTTACGGATTAAGATATCATCTGCTCCATGCAGGCTCGGTACGTTTAAAGACCATAACCATAACCGATGCTCTCCCTGATATTTTCATAAATATTTGTGCTAAAGAACATATAAATACTAAAAATATATAATTAAGGATTTTTTATGGCTACATGGAACTCACGTGGTTTAAGAGGCTCAACCTTAGAGGATCTTATCAATCACACAAATGAACTGTATAGAGAAAAAGGTCTTGGGCTGGTTCAAAAGATTCCAACCCCGATAACCCCTGTAAAAATTGACAAAGAAAAAGGAAACATATCTTTGGCATACTTTGAAAAGGATTCCACTGTTGACTATATAGGCGTGATACAGGGAGTTCCTATATGTTTTGATGCAAAAGAATGTGCCGTTGATACCTTTTCTCTTCGCAATATTCACGAACATCAGATTAATTTTATGGAAGCTTTTGAAAAGCAACAGGGAATAAGCTTTTTAATAATTATGTTTACCGCAAAAAATGAATTTTACTATATGCGCTTTAAGGAGCTGAAAGCATATTTGCAACGAGCCTCTCATGGACATGCAAAAAATTTTAAGTATGATGAGCTTGAAAGGGATTATTTTGTCAAATCCGAATCAGGTGCCATGGTACATTATTTGAGAGGCCTGCAAAAAGACTTAAACGAGAGAGTGTGATTATTTTTTTCGTGGATTAGGGTTGGGTTTTGGCCATCCCGGAAGACCGGCTCTCTCAATGGCAGCAAAAATCTTTTCCTTACATCCCGGATTTTCAAGTTCAAGACCACGGATATGCTGTTTTGCATATTCGCGTTTTGTATATCCGTCAGCAGGGCATTTAGCTGTTACGACAGGTAAGTTATAACGTCTTTCAAAAGCAGATATCTCACCCTCAGAACAATACATCAGGGGTCTGATCATGGTAAGATCACTTCTGTCAAGGTAAGTAACGGGAGAGAACGTGTGTATTCTTCCCTCAAATATGAGAGACATAAGAAATGTTTCTATAATGTCATCTTTATGATGAGCATAAGCAAATTTATTACATCCCAATTCTTTGATTTTTTCATTCAGTGCGCCTTTACGCATCTTAGCACACAGACTGCACGGATTGGTTTCCTTTCTGTAGTTAAATATTATGTCGTATATCTCTGTTTTTTCCACATAATATAAAACATCGAGTTCTCTGCACAAATCTACAATTTTATCCGTAGAAAACCCCGGATAACCAAGATCGATGGTTATCCCGATAATTTCAAATTTTTTTGGATAAAAACGTCTAAGATGGGCAAGAGCATAGAGAAGTGCAAGACTGTCTTTACCTCCGGATATTCCAATGGCAATTTTATCACCTTCATCAATCATATTATAAGTATCTATAGCCCGTCTTGTATAACTGAGTAATTTTTGTAATTGCATATTTTTTCTCCTGATAAAAATTAAATTTATGACAATATTCTATCATAATTCTTAATGAATATATATCTTTAATTTTGTCTTTTAAGTCCTTTTTATGGTACATATAATTTTGTATTATTAGTACAAGAAAAAGATATGTCTTAAATTATCGAATATTTGTTCGTTTTGTTGTTGACAAACGAACAAATGTGCGATATACTACCAATATACAAAACGAACAGATGTTCACAAAGGAGGGCTTTATATGAATTTAAACAACTTATTATTATTTATACATAGACATTACAAAATTTTCATCGGAGCAGCAGTGCTTTTACTTATTTTGGGTGTCGTATCAATTAAGGCGGATGATGTATCAGATAAGGTCGATGCATCCACTTACAATGAAAAGTTTTTCAAATGCATTGATGTAGAAGCAGATGACACTTTATGGTCTATAGCCGAAACATATATTTCAGAAGAATATGCCTCTATAGATGATTACATATCTGAGGTTAAAAGCATTAACAACCTTACCGGTGATAAGATTTATAGTGGAGCAACACTCATAGTTCCATATTATGCTCCACCTTTATAAATACTTTTTCATTTCATTCCCAAAAGGGGGCTGTATCCAATACAGTCCCTTATTTTTTATGTTGAAAAAAAAGGGCTTTAGGCTTATAATATATCAGTTAAAAAAGTTTATTTACAGAAAGGGTTTTTATATGACTGATATTGATATCCCTGAATTAGAACCTGACAGACAATACTATTTTATGAACCGCTGCAAGGAACTGATTTATGAAAAACAAAATGAACTAAAAAGAAATCTTACATATTGTGTCACAACTTTCGGCTGTCAGATGAATGCTCATGATTCCGATAAACTCAAAGGTATACTTGAGGCTGTCGGCTACGAGGAAACTGACCGGGAAGATGCAGATTTTGTTATTTATAATACCTGCACCGTAAGAGAAAATGCAAATCAGAAACTTTATGGTCATCTTGGATTACTAAAAAACTATAAAAAAAATAAAAATCCCAATATGATTATAGCATTATGCGGTTGTATGATGCAGGAAGAACATGTTGTATCAACCATAAAAGAGAAGTATCCGTTTGTTAATATTGTATTCGGAACCCATAATATATATAAATTAGCCGAACTTATTTACATACATTTATCCCAAAACAAACGTGTAATTGAAATTCTAAAACAAACCGATTTATCAGTTGAAGCTCTGCCTCAAAAAAGAAAATACACCTTTAAGGCCGGTGTAAATATCATGTATGGCTGTAATAATTTCTGTAGCTATTGCATCGTTCCATATGTAAGAGGGCGGGAGCGCAGCAGAAAACCGGAGGAGATATTAAATGAGATTGAAATTTTAGCTAAAAATGGTGTAAAGGAGATTATGCTTCTCGGACAAAATGTTAATTCTTACGGACAAAATGTTCAGATGCCCGAAGAGGAATCCATAACATTTCCTGCCCTGCTAAAGAAAGTTTGTGCAATTTCCGGCATAGAACGAATTAGATTTATGACCAGTCATCCCAAGGATTTATCTGATGAACTTATTGAGGTTATGGCATCAGAGCCTAAGATATGTAAGCATTTACATCTGCCGGTTCAGTCAGGCTCAACAGACATACTTGCTAAAATGAACAGGAGATACACGAAGGAAAGTTATCTTGCCCTTGTGGAAAAAATAAGAGCTGCCATGCCGGATATATCTCTGACAACAGACATTATAGTGGGATTTCCCGGTGAAACGGAGGATGATTTCCTCGACACATTAGATATTGTGTCAAAAGTAAAATACGATCAGGCATTTACTTTTATATATTCAAAAAGGACAGGAACTCCGGCAGCATCCCAAGCAAATCAGGTTCCGGCTGATGTTGTCAAAGAGAGATTCAACCGATTACTTGAATTGGTAAATAATATATCAAATCAACGTATCGGCAGATATAAAGGGGTTACAAAAGAAGTTCTGGTAGAGGAGATAAATCATCAGGACAACAACCTTCTTACAGGCAGAACAGAGGAGAATATCACTGTTCATTTTAAAGGGGAAGAAAGTTTAATTGGGGAAACAGTAAAAATAAAACTTATAGAATGTAGGGGATTCTATTATATAGGTGAAAGGATTTAAATTATGAACAAGCTAAAACCCAAGTTATTTTCAGTTATGAAAACTTACAACAGGAAACAGTTTTTTAAAGATGTGATTGCAGGTCTCATTGTGGCAATTATAGCATTACCGCTTTCCATAGCTCTTGCAATAGCATCCGGTGTAAGCCCTGAACAAGGCTTATACACAGCCATATTTGCCGGATTTTTTATCTCTTTCTTAGGGGGAAGCCGCGTACAGATTGGCGGTCCAACCGCAGCCTTTGTCGTTATAATCTATGGTATTGTAACAAAGTATGGTATGTCAGGTCTTACAGTTGCAACACTTATGGCCGGTATTATCCTTATACTTATGGGATTATTAAAATTCGGCAGCCTTATAAAGTATATTCCTTACACCATAACAACCGGTTTTACTGCCGGAGTTGCAGTGGGTATATTCGCAGGACAGATAAAAGATTTTCTCGGTCTTGATATGGGAGCTGTTCCGTCAGAGTTTATCGAGAAAGTAGAAGCGTATGCAAAACATATTACAACAATTGACAGGGATACAGTTATAGTTGGCGTGATATCCCTTCTCATACTTATAATTATGCCTTTTATATCAAAGATAATACCCGGCTCGCTTGTTGCAATTATTGTAGCAACACTGCTGGTTAAATTTACACCACTTGAAACAGCAACCATAGGTAGTGTATACGGAGAGCTTTCTTCAAAGATACCTGCACCATCCATTCCGAATTTTGATTTTGCCATGATTAGAGAATTATTGCCAAGTGCATTTACCATAGCCATTCTCGCCGGTATCGAATCACTGCTTTCCTGTGTTGTATCAGACGGTATGATTAACAGCAGACACAGATCCAATATGGAGCTTATAGGTCAGGGTGTAGGTAACATTGCATCAGGTTTGTTTGGTGGTATTCCTGCAACCGGTGCAATTGCAAGAACAGCAGCAAATGTAAAAAATGGCGGTCGTACTCCTGTTGCCGGTATGGTTCATGCCTTAACACTTCTGATCATTTTAAAACTTGCCATGCCTCTTGCAGCCATGATTCCTATGACAACTCTTGCCGCCATACTTATTGTTGTCGCATACAACATGTCAGAATGGCGTGAATTTGTTGATTTATGCAGGCACGCACCAAAGAGTGATGTAATAATACTTTTTGTAACATTTATCCTCACAGTATTGTTTGACCTTGTTGTTGCAATTGAAGTTGGTATTGTTCTTGCCGCACTTTTGTTTATTAAGAGAATGTCTGATGTCTCAAGTGTGAGAAACTGGACATACATTAACGGTTACGATGATGACCACGACAATGATCCTATGCACATCGGATTGAAGGAAGTACCTGAGCATACATTGGTATACGAAATTGACGGACCTATGTTTTTCGGTGTTGCGGATAATTTCCTCAATATATCCGTAACGGATGATACACGGGTATTGATTCTCAGAATGAGAAGTGTTCCTGCAATGGATATAACTGCACTCAACGCTTTGGAAAAGGTATACAACATCTGTGATAACAAAAATGTAACTCTTATTCTTTCTCATGTAAACGAACAGCCAAAACATATGATGGAAAAGGCTGGTTTTGTGGAAAAGGTTGGAGAAATAAACTTTAAAGAAAATATCGATGCTGCACTTTTAAGAGCAGCCGAATTAGTATAAGTACGAGGTGATAAGGTGGCAAAGCTTTCTCCTATGATGGAGCAATATGTTGCAACAAAAGAACAGTATAAAGATTGCATTTTATTTTACAGACTGGGTGATTTCTACGAAATGTTTTTTGAGGATGCCATTGTTGCATCAAAAGAACTTGAAATAACCCTTACAGGTAAAGAATGTGGTCTGCCGGAGCGCGCGCCTATGTGCGGTGTTCCTTTTCACGCTGCAGATATATACATTAACAGACTAATCGAAAAAGGATATAAAGTGGCTATAGGTGAACAGGTAGAGGATCCTAAATTAGCCAAAGGTCTGGTTAAACGTGAGGTTATACGAATTGTTACTCCGGGTACAAATATGTCTACGGAGATATTGGATGACAGTAAAAACAATTATCTCATGAGTATCTCATATTATAATTTTACATATGGAATTTCTGCATGTGACGTTTCGACAGGTATATTTAAGACAAGCCATGTACTTTCAGCAGATAAGGTTATTGATGAAATAAATAAATATCAGCCGTCTGAAATTATATATCAGGATACCTTTATTCAATCAGGTATCGATATATCATATGTTGTGGATAAACTGAAAATATCAACAACAGAGGCTCCGGCACATTATTATGATTTTGAAACCTGTGAGAAAACTCTGAAAAGACATTTTAAGGTCAGCAGTGTGGAAGGACTCGGCTTTAAAGATTTTCCGGAATCCCTTGTTTCTTCCGGTGCTATGTTACAGTATCTCTATGATACCCAAATGAATAGTCTTAATCACATAAATCATATAGAGATATACTCTGTAGATGAATATATGATTATAGATTCATCCACCAGAAGAAATCTTGAATTGACGGAAACATTGCGGGATAAACAAAAGAAAGGCTCATTGCTCTGGGTGCTTGACAAGACAAAAACAGCAATGGGAGCGAGAAAACTGCGTGAATATGTTGAACAGCCCCTTTTAAATAAGGCATTGATAGAAGAACGTCTCGACTCAATTCAGGCGTTAAATGAATCAATTATCACAAGGGAAGAACTGAGAGAGTATCTGAATTCTATATATGACTTAGAGCGTCTTATGACAAGAATTTCACTTAAAACAGCAAATCCCAGGGATTTACTTGCCTTTAAAAATTCAATCAGATATCTGCCGGACATAAAAAATTTGCTTACAGAGCTGAATACGGAACATTTCAGACAAATCTATGAAGATTTTGATGTATTAGAGGATCTGTATATACTCCTTGATGCAGCTATCGACGAAGAACCGCCTATTGCCATAAAAGAAGGAGGTATCTTTAAAGAAGGATATCTCAAGGAAATAGATGACTTAAAACTTGCAAAAAGTGAGTGTAAAAACTGGATTGCTGCTCTTGAGGCAAAGGAGCGAGAGGCTACCGGTATCAAAAATCTCAAAATCAAATATAACAAGGTATTTGATTATTATTTTGAGGTTACAAATTCATTTAAAAATATGGTGCCGGATTATTTTATAAGGAAGCAGACCCTTGCAAATGCTGAGCGATATACAACCGGTGAATTAAATGATCTTTCAGGAACAATCCTGGGTGCAGAAGATAAACTTTACGCATTGGAGTACGAGACCTATGTAGCTTTAAGAGATACTATTGGTGAGGCTCTTGTCAGGGTACAAAAAACAGCTCATTATATTGCTGAGATTGATGCACTGGCATCTCTTTCACATATAGCTGAGAAGAATAACTATATCAGACCGATTATAAATGAAGATGGAATTATTGATATTAAAGACGGAAGACATCCGGTTGTTGAAAAGGTTATAAGCAACGACAGTTTTGTATCAAATGACACATATCTCAATAATTTAGAGAGTCGAATTTCAATCATTACAGGTCCAAATATGGCAGGTAAATCAACTTATATGCGTCAAACAGCTCTCATAGTTCTTATGGCTCAGATAGGTTCCTTTGTCCCTGCATCTTACGCTAACATAGGACTTTGTGACCGTATATTCACAAGAGTCGGAGCTTCTGATGATTTGGCATCCGGACAGTCAACATTTATGATAGAGATGAATGAGGTTGCCAATATACTCAGAAATGCCACTAAAGACAGTCTCATAATTTTAGATGAGATAGGCAGGGGGACATCAACCTTTGACGGTTTAAGTATTGCCTGGGCTGTTGTCGAATACATTGCCAACAAGGATATTATCGGCGCAAAAACCTTATTTGCAACACATTATCATGAACTAACAGAGCTTGAAGGTAAGCTTTCATCCGTAAACAATTATTGTATTGCCATAAAGGAAGATGGCGAAAACATAGTATTTCTCCGAAAAATAATCAAGGGTGGTGCTGACAGAAGCTACGGTATTCAGGTTGCCAGACTGGCAGGAGTGCCTGACCGGGTTCTTGTTCGAGCCAGAGAAATCTGCAATCAACTTGTGGATTCGGATATAGCGGCAAAAGCGAAGTCCATA
Source organism: uncultured Bacteroides sp. (assembly GCA_964553965.1). Classification (GTDB taxonomy): domain Bacteria; phylum Bacillota; class Clostridia; order Lachnospirales; family Lachnospiraceae; genus Coprococcus_C. Next base: position 34,622 of record CAZKMB010000013.1, read on the forward strand.
TCCGTGAGTGAGATAAAAAAAGAAAATAATTCTGATTATGATCAGATGTCATTATTTTCATCTCCGGTAGAAATGACCATTGCAAACGAATTAAAAACCATGGATTTGAACAATATGACACCTCTTAAGGCAATGTTATATCTGCAGGAGTTACAGGAAAGATTGAAAGGATAAGCCATGATTAAACTTTTAGACAAAGCAACCATAGACAAAATAGCAGCAGGTGAGGTTATAGAGCGACCTTTTTCTGTTGTAAAAGAGCTCCTTGAAAATTCCATAGATGCAAGTTCCACTTCTATTACAATTGAAATTAAGGAGGGGGGACTCAGTTTTATCAGAGTAACCGATAATGGTTGCGGAATAGCCAAGGATCAGGTTAAAACCGCCTATCTTCGCCATGCTACCAGTAAGATAACAAGTGCGGAAGATTTGTCGGGGATTATGTCTTTAGGTTTCAGAGGTGAAGCTTTGTCAACCATAGCTGCTGTTTCACAGACTGAAATGATAACAAAAACAGCAGAAGATTTAACAGGAATAAAATATACCATTCACGGTGGACAGGAAATCGAGTTTATAGAAGTTGGTGTACCTGACGGAACAACCATTATAGTAAGAAATCTGTTCTTTAATACACCTGCAAGAAAAAAATTCCTTAAATCACCTATGACAGAAGGCTCATATATTCAGGATTTGGTATTAAAGCTTGCCCTTTCACATCCTGAAATTTCTTTCAGACTTATAGCTAACGGGCAAACCCGTATAGATACATCGGGAAACGGTAATGCAAAGGATGCCATATATCAGCTTTTCGGACGGGACATAACCCAGAACCTTATTGAGATAAATTATTCCGGTGAAAATATTAAAATAGCCGGATATATAGGTAAACCATTTATATCAAGAGGAAACCGCGGTCTGGAAAACTACTTTATTAACAATAGATACATCAAAAGTAACATAATAAACCGTGCTATTGAAGAGGGATATAAAACCTTTGTCATGCAACACAAATTTCCTTTTACCGTGTTGTATATCGAACTTCCGCCTGAAAGCTGTGATGTCAATGTTCATCCGACAAAGATGGAGTTTAAATATGACAATGAAAAAGAACTTTTTGAAATTATTACAACTACAATAAAAGATGCTCTGACCCATAAGGAAATTATTCCAAAGGCAAACTACGAAGCAAGCGAAAAGACCGACACGGTAAAACCACCTGTTCGTCCGGCTGAAAATTTTGAAAAAGAAAGAATAGTATCTCAGACAAGTATTTCCGCAAAACCTCATGTAAATATAAAATCAGATAAATACAGTCCTACCTACAAAATATTCGAAACTTTAAAAAAAGCAGATGAGGATAAGCCGGCAGACAATCCGGCATTAAATATTCTAAAGGACGATGGGGTGGTTTATAAAAAACAGGAAACTCCTAAACAAACCACTTTATTTGATGATGATTTTTTGACAGAAAAAGCAAAGGTGAAACATCGTCTCATAGGGCAGCTTTTTGATACATACTGGCTCATCCAATATGAAAATAATCTCTACATAATGGATCAGCATGCAGCACATGAAAAGGTAAAATACGAGGAACTTCTTAAAAATTTTAACAATAAACAGGTATTATCCCAACAGCTTATGCCACCTATGGTAATCACTGTTTCTTACAGTGAAAGACAGGCGATTATGGATAATTATGATTTATTTATGAAGATTGGTTATGATATAGAGGAGTTTGGAGGCAATGAATTTAAAATAAATGCGGTTCCAAGCAATCTCTATGGTTTACACGGAAGAACAATGTTCATGGAATTTGTTGGCTCCCTGATAAATAATTCAGGTTATATGTCCAATGATGTATTTATAAAAAAGCTTTCAACCATGGCATGTAAATCGGCAATAAAAGGAAATATGCATATTTCTTTTGCTGAGGCGGATGCACTGGTGTCACAATTACTTAAACTGGATAATCCATATACATGTCCTCACGGCAGACCGACAATCATATCGATAAGTGAAAATGAGTTAGAAAAGAAATTTAAACGAATATTATAGTCAGGAGAATTTATGATAGAAAATCTTTCCAATAATCTCATAATCCTCACCGGCCCTACTGCTGTGGGAAAAACTGAACTTTCAATTGCTCTTGCCAAAAAGATTGACGGAGAAATTATTTCTGCCGACTCAATACAGGTATACAAGGGATTGGACATCGGTTCCGCAAAGATAAAAGAAGAAGAAATGCAGGGTATCAGACATCATCTTATAGATGTTCTTGAACCGGATGAAAGTTTCAATATCTCACTATTTAAAGATATGGCTAAAGCAGCAATGGAGGATATTATCAGCAGAGGTAAAATACCTATAGTAACCGGAGGAACAGGATTTTATATACAGGCTCTTTTATATGACGTTGATTTTAAGGAAAACATCGATGACGGATACAGAGCTTATCTTGAACAGCTTGCCGGAGAAAAAGGCGAAGAATTTCTACACGATATGTTAAAAGAAATTGATCCTTTGTCAGCAGAATCCATTCACAAAAATAATGTAAAGAGAGTAATAAGGGCTCTTGAATATTTTCATCAGACTAAGGAGACAATATCCGTTCACAACAAAAGAGAATCGGAAAAGGAATCACCATATAATTTTGCTTATTTTGTTTTAAACTGTAACCGAGAACTTCTCTATAAACGAATTGATGAAAGAGTTGATTTAATGTTAAGTGAAGGATTGGTGGAAGAAGTCAGACATTTAATCAAAGAGTATAGTCTTACACCGGATATGGTTTCCATGCAGGGACTCGGTTATAAAGAAATTATAAAGTATCTAAATGGTGAAATCTCATTGGAGGAAGCAATTTATATTCTGAAAAGAGATACACGTCACTTTGCAAAGAGGCAGCTTACATGGTTTAAACGTGAGCGTGATGTAATATGGATTGACAAAGATATCCATACCACAAAAGATAAACAGCTTCACTATATAAGCAGTATTTTAAAAGAGAAAAATATTATACAATAAATTTTTATACCCACACAAAAACAGGAGGCTCCATGAATAAAACTACATTAAAAGATTATTACATCAGCCTTGGAATCAATCCAAAGGTATATGATTTTTGCGCTGATATAGAAAAGAAATTAAAAAACAGATTTGACGAAATAGATGAGATAGCGGAACAAAACCAGATTAAAGTTTTAAAGGCAATGCAGCAATCAAAATTTTCCGAAGCTCATTTAAACGGTACAACCGGTTACGGCTACAATGATTCGGGAAGAGAAGCCATAGAGGAAATCTATGCAAACGTCTTTAAAACTGAGGATGCATTAGTAAGGCAACAGATTACCTGTGGCACACATGCACTTTATATTGCTCTTTCTGCTAATCTAAAACCAGGTGACGAGATACTTTCCCCTGTAGGTAAAGTTTACGATACACTGGAGGGTGTAATTGGTGTAAGAGAATCCAAAGGATCTTTAGCGGAATATGGTATAACGTTCAGACAGGTTAATCTTCTTCCTGACGGAAGTTTTGATTATGATGGTATAAAGGCAAATATAAACGAAAAAACAAAACTTATTGAAATTCAGCGTTCAAAGGGATACGATGTAAGACCTACACTTTCAGTTGAACAAATAGGTGAGGTTATATCATTTATAAAGAATATTAAACCTGATGTTATCTGTATGGTTGATAACTGCTACGGCGAATTTGTTGAAACCATAGAACCTTCTGAGGTGGGAGCAGATATGGTTGTAGGCTCACTTATCAAAAATCCGGGTGGTGGACTTGCACCTATTGGCGGCTATATATGCGGTACCAAAGAATGTGTTGAAAACTGTTCATTCCGACTCACAAGTCCGGGATTGGGCAAAGAGGTCGGTGCTTCTCTTGGAGTGACACGAAACATTGCCCAGGGACTTTTTATGGCACCTACCGTGACAGCATCCGCATTAAAAGGAGCTGTATTTGCAGCAAACATATACGAAGCATTAGGTTTTAAAACAGTTCCAAACGGTTCGGAGGACAGATATGACATTATTCAGGCTGTGGAATTTGGAAAACCTGAATTTATTCAGGCGTTTTGTGAAGGCATTCAGGCAGCAGCACCGGTGGACAGCTATGTCACACCTGTTCCATGGGATATGCCGGGCTATGACAGTCAGGTTATAATGGCAGCAGGTGCATTTATATCAGGTGCATCCATTGAGCTAAGCGCTGATGCCCCTATGAAAGAACCTTATGCAGTATACTTTCAGGGTGGTCTCACCTATGAACATGCTAAATTCGGTATTATGATGTCCCTACAGAAAATTGTAGAAAAAGGTCTTATTGTATGGTAGACTTAGAATAGTATTTTTAGGAGGTAAAATATGGCAGGAGCAGCAAATAAAAATCAATGGACATTACTTTTAATATTATTGAGCGGAATTGTTTTGGGAGGTTTCATCGGTTATCTGTGTCGTAACATAAGCTTCCTGAGCTGGCTTAATTATGGTCAGACCTTTGGTCTTTCCTCACCTGTAGTACTTGATTTGGGTATACTTGTACTTACCTTCGGACTCACTATTTCCATTAACATTGCCAGCATTATAGGTATTATTATAGGTATAATTATATATAAGAAACTTTAATACATATTTCCTTTTGCATCCGGAGAGGTGAAAGGAAAATTATGGATAATTTAATAAAAGATCTCGCCTACTGCGAGAGACCCTACGAAAAAGCTGTTTTAAGAGGAATTGAAAGTTTAAGTGATGCAGAACTTATTGCGGTTATATTGCGTTCGGGAACATCTAAAACCAGTTCCATAACCCTTGCAAATCAAATTCTTGATGCTCATGTTGTACATAAAGGTATTCTTGGCATGAATTATCTGAGAAGAGAGGATTATCTGAACATAAACGGCATAGGCAACATAAAGGCAACCCAGCTTTTGGCTGTTACAGAGCTTTCCAAACGTATGAATATGACCCGCCTTAAGGATAATCTGGTTTTTTCCAATCCTTTGTCAATAGCAAATTATTACATGGAAAAGTGTAAATACTATACAAAGGAAAAAGTATTTGTTATGCTGTTTTCAGGGGCACACACCCTTATAAAAGAACTTATGTTATCGGAGGGTATTGTAAACCAGGCTATGATTTCCACCCGTAATATATTCATAGAAGCATTAAAGTATGAAGCTGTACACATGATATTAATTCACAATCATCCATCCGGCATACCGGAGCCCAGTGTTGCCGATATTGAGATAACAAAAAAGATTGTTGCGGCAGGAAGGCTTTTAGATATTATTTTATCAGACCATATTATTATAGGAAACGGTACATATGTCAGTCTGATGGAAAGAGGCATATTAAATGAGATTTGATAGAAGAAAAGACATTAATCCCAAATATCTGTTGTTAACATTGACAATTATATGTGTATTATTTTTGTTGATGTCCTTTTTTGCGTCAGACAAGGTAGCTGTAATAAAAGGACTGACAGGAAGGATAATTACACCTTTACAGCAGGGCATAAACGAGATAGGATTATGGACCGACTCAAAGGCAAAAAACTTAAAAAAAATAGAAGAGTTGACTGCCGAAAATGAAAAATTAAAAGAAGATATCGGACATTATCAGTCGGATATAACAATGTATCAGAATCGTTTGGCTGAATTGGGAGAATTACAGGAACTTTATCAGCTTGATACACAGTACCCTGATTATAATAAAACCGGAGCACATGTATTTGCAAAAGATTCTTCTTCTTGGTTCTCAATATTTTACATTGACAAAGGCACCAAAGACGGTCTTTTTACAGGTGCAAATGTCATGTGCGATGAGGGTCTGGCAGGTATTATCGTAGAGTGTTATGATGATTATGCGAAAGTTCGTGCTGTTATAGATGATAACTCAAGTATAAGTGCAAAAATAATGCCATCAAATGCTCTTTGTACTGTGGAAGGAAACATAAATACTTTTCAACACGGATATCTAAAAGTTACAAACATTGACAAAGATGCAAATATTTCCATAGGTGACAAGGTTGTTACATCAAATATATCAGACAGATATCATCCGGGACTGGCTATAGGTTATGTCACAAGCGTGGAAAATGATCCGAATAATCTTACAAAAACTGCTTTTATTACCCCTGTGGTTGATTTTTCAAATATAACTGATGTACTGATAATAACTGACGAAAAAAATACCATATTAACTGATTAACACCGAATTTTAAGGAGTGTCATACATGAGGCGTGTTATAACACTAACTTTGCTTATAATTATTAATTTCATACTTCAGTCCACTGTATTTGGTTTTCACAATATTGGGAGCGTTTCCCCAAACCTTATGCTTATACTCACTATGTCCTTTGGAGTTATGAGAGGCAGAAAAGAAGGAATGTTTGTAGGTTTTTTCTGTGGTTTCCTGATTGACTGTATGTTTTCCTCTGTCCTGGGTCCTTATATGTTTATATACATGATAATCGGGTATGTTAATGGATTTTTCCATAAAACCTTCATGATTGAAGATGCATTGCTACCGCTTATAATTATTGTGTTTGATGAACTTATTTTTAACACCATAATTTATATAGTTTTCTTTTTACTTACAAATCACTTGAATTTTGCTGATTACATTGTGAGCATTATTATACCGGAAACCCTCAGTACCGCTTTGCTTACAATCATTGTATATAAGTTATATGTATTTATAAATAAACGTCTTAAAGAAAAGGCATAAGAAAGGATTAGGGTATGATTAAAGAATTTTTTGCTTCTTTAATTGATATAATAACTGACTATATAAAACACAGACTGTTTCCGGTTACTGTGGTTATTATTGTGCTTTTTTCCATATTGGTTAACAGACTGTTTCAATTACAGATTGTTGAAGGTGAAGAACACAACGAGGACTTTATATATAAATCCCAAAAAACTCTTACTGTTGAAGCGGTACGCGGAAATATATATGACAGAAACGGTAAACTTCTCGCCTATAATGAATTGTCTTATTCTGTTGTTTACAGCAATGATTCTGCCTTGAGCACTAAAGCTGAGGAACTTGGAATATCTGATAATGAATTAAAAAATCAGATAATATTCAAGACCATACAGATACTGGAGACAAATAAAGACACATTATATGTTGATTTTCCCATAAAAATTACAGAAGAGGGTCAGTATGAATTTACAGCTAAGGATACTCAGTTAAAAAACTTCCTTAAGAATGTATACAGTGTTACAGATTATGATTATCTTACTGATGAGCAGAAAAATTCAACAGCAGAAGATATAGTCAACTATCTCGGTGGTAAGCTTTTCGAGGTATCTGATGAATACAAAAAAGAAGATGCCTTAAAAATAATTAGCTGCAGATATAAACTTTGGCTTAATCGTTTCCAACAATATATACCTGTAACAATCGCTTATGATATCAGTGAGGAAAGTACTGCCATACTCAAGGAATACAGTGATGAATTAATTGGAATTGAGATAACGGTAAAATCATTACGACGATATAATGATGCCATTTATTTTTCTCATATCATAGGTTATATAGGTCAGATTTCCTCAGATGAAATGACAGAATATAATGCCGAATTACCTAAAGAACTTCAATACACCAATCAGGATTATGTGGGTAAAATAGGTATAGAGCAGTACTGTGAGGAATACTTAAGAGGTACTAACGGCTCAGAAGTAATGTATGTTGATAACCTGGGAAAGGTTATCGAAACAGTATCGTCAACTCCTGCTACAGCCGGAAATGACGTTTATCTCACCATCGATGCAAATCTTCAAAAATACTGTTATGATACGTTAGAGAAGGAAATTGCGGCAGTTATTTTAAAAAACATGGTCAACTTAAACTCTGTTAATCCGGGTTCAAACGCGAAAATAGCTATAACAGATGTGTATTTTGGCCTTTTCGACAATAATTATATTTCCATGTACGAAATGGGTGATGCCGATGCAACAGACTTAGAGAAGGAAATATACGGACTATATACAGCTACAAAAGAAGAAACACTGGGTGACATATATAATATTTTAACAAAAGATTTTACACCGGTTGAGGACTTATCACAGATATATCAGTCATACATGGAGTATATATGCGAAATACTCCGCGATAACGGTATATTTAACACCTCCAAAATTTCAAAGGATTCCAAGGAATATAAGGATTATGTCAACAATAAAACCTCTCTGGAAAGCTATCTCAAATATGCCATTAGTGCTGAAGCCATAGATATATCTTCCCTTGAAGTGGACAGCAGCTATTATGACACTGAGGAGATTTATCAGGTACTTTGTGATTATATTATAAAATATCTTGATTTAGATACCGAATTCGACAAACTTATCATTAAAGATATGTTACAATCCACAAAAATATCAGGATATGATGTAGTAAAACTGATTTATGATCAGGGTGTATTATCACCTTTAGGGGATAAGGAATACACAGAATTTATGAATGGTGCATATGGTCCGTATGAATTTATGGTCCGCAAAATAAGTAATCTTGAAATAACCCCGGCGATGCTTGCCCTTGACACATATTCCGGTTCTGTTGTCGTAACTGATGTAAATACAGGCGATGTCCTTGCTATGGTAACATATCCAAGCTATGACAATAATTACCTTACAAACGAAGTAAATGCTGAATATTATAATCGGCTGTTGGAGGACAAAACAACGCCTCTCATAAATCGTGCTACCATGCAGCGTTCTGCACCCGGTTCAACCTACAAGCCTCTTATGGCTGTGGCAGGTTTGTCGGAAGGAGTAATAGATTTGTCATCTTATCATTTCTGCGGAGGATTATTTGAAAAACTCTATGACCCTGCAAAATGCTGGATATATCCGGGTTCCCATGGATTACTTGATGTAAGAGAAGCACTACAGCGTTCCTGCAACATATTTTTCTATGAGGTGGGTTATTCTCTGTCAATTAACGAATATGGAGACTATGTTGACTCACAGGGAATTGAAACTATTGCAAAATATGCCTCCATGTTTGGTTTCGATGATTATTCAGGAGTAGAGCTTCCTGAGATATCACCAAGTATATCAGATATGGATGCTGTGCGTTCCTCAATCGGACAAGGTACAAACGCATACGCACCTGTACAGATATCACGTTATGTTACCACTATAGCTAACAAAGGTACCTGTTATGACCTTACTCTTATTGATAAAGTTACTGATTATGAGGGCAATCTTTTACTTGACAACGAAGCAAAAGTCCATAACGAGCTGGAAGTTAGTGACGATATATGGTCGGCTGTCCATGAAGGTATGCGACGAGTTATATCCTTAGATACGTCAGCCTACAATATAATTAACTTAATAGATATAAATGTAGCCGGTAAAACCGGTACTGCCCAGGAAAGTGAAGTCAAACCTGACCATGCGGTATTTATTTCTTTTGCCCCTTATGAAGCTCCGGAGGTATCCGTAACATGCGTTCTCAGAAACGGTTACCACTCAAGCAATGCAAAAGAGGTTGCGGCATATGTTTATGCATATTTATACGATCCGTCCGTAATTGTAGAAGAAGATATCATACAAAATGTATTAGATGATATGAAAATCGAAGAGGAAAAGCCGGAAGAGGATGAAAATGACAACGAAGACAATGAAGGCAATGAAACTACTGAATCAGAATAGCAGTTTTAAATAAAAAAATGTGAGGTGAATAATGAATAATCCCGTTATTATCAAAGGTAATAAATGGGGTATAAAACTTATAATCCACGAAGAAGCCACAACTGATGATGTAATAAAAGCATTGAGGCTAAAGCTTCAAAAAACAAAAGGATATTATAAGAATATTAAACCCATTATAGTAACCTTTGAAGGAAAATTTATAACGGAAGATGAAAAGGAAGTAATTTTAGACACATTAAGACAAATAGGTTTAAATATAAAAAACGAATCTCATGATAAAACAACGTTGATACCGGAATCTGTTCCTAATGCATCTCAAAAAGATGGTTTATTCTTTATAGGCAATCTTAAAGCAGGAGAGTCCATTGATGCTGCAGACAGCATTGTAATCATAGGAGACATAGAAACCGGAGCATCCGTATATTCCGAGGGAAATATAGTCATAATCGGAGAATTAAACGGATACGCTGAATCAGGCTGCAAAGGAAGAAGTGATACATTTGTATATAGTTTGAGTTCAGGAGGGAATAATTAAATGAGTGAAGTTATTGTTGTTACATCAGGAAAAGGTGGTGTGGGAAAAACCACAACTACAGCCAATATAGGTTACAGTCTTGCCGGTTTGGGTTACAAGGTTCTGCTTATAGATACAGACATCGGACTGAGAAATCTTGATGTTGTCATGGGACTTGAAAATCGTATAGTTTACAATATATGTGACGTTATAGAGGGAAACTGTAAGCATAATCAGGCTATAATCAAAGACAAAAATCAAACCGGTCTGGCTCTGCTTCCGGCTGCTCAGACCAGAGATAAAACAGCCATTTCACCGGAGCAGATGAAAAAACTTATGGAACAGTTAAAACCTGATTATGACTACATAATAATAGATTGCCCTGCCGGAATAGAACACGGTTTTAAAAACGCAATTGCAGCAGCAGAAAGGGCAATTATAGTCACAACTCCTGAGGTTTCAGCCATAAGAGATGCCGACAGAATTATAGGTATTCTTGATGCCAACGAAATGCCGAGAATTGATCTGGTCATAAATAAAATACGTCTGGATATGGTCAGAAGAGGGGAAATGATGTCTGTTGATGATGTTGTTGATATATTATCAATCAATCTCATAGGCACAATATATGATGATGAATCAATTGTAATATCAACCAACAGGGGTGAGCCAATAGGAGGCACCCGTACAAAATGTGGCCGTTCCTACGATAGTATAGCAAGAAAAATATCAGGACAGGGCTTAGAAAAAACCGAAGAAGAAACATTTAGATTATTTAAATGGATAAAAAAGAAGGATAAACATGTTCACAAGATTCAATCGCAAGGATTATAATTTCAAATTAATTACACTGCTTGTCATAGCCGTTGTTTTTGGTACCGTAGTTATCGACAGTGCTAACGATTCTTATACATCAAGAAGAATATTTGGTGTTTTTATAGGCTTTGCAATTATGATATTTATATCATTTATCAATTATGATTTTATATGCAAATTTTATAATCTGATTTTTGTTGTAAATATTCTGATGCTTTTGCTTGTTTTGATTGTAGGTGTAAATGTAAACGGTGCAAAAAGATGGATGCTTGTAGGCGGTTCCGGTGGTATACAGTTTCAACCTTCAGAATTTAGTAAAATATTTATCATTATTTTTATTGCAACACTCCTTGATAAATACAAAAAAAGAGATAAAATCAACACATTTAAATGTCTGGCAACCTTTGCTGTTTCAGCCGGATCATCCCTACTGCTTGTTGCATTGGAGCCGGATCTTTCAACAACCATATGTATTACACTGGTTATTCTTACCATGCTGTATATATCGGGATTAAGCTATAAAATCATTGGACTTGCCCTACTTTTATTGATACCGTTATTTGGAAGTTTTTTGTGGTACATCCAATTGCCAAATCAGGTTTTATTGCAGGATTATCAGTTAAAAAGAATATTGCAGTTTATTTATCCTGATCAGTACGGAACTGATTATTCACAGCAAAATAACTCTATTATGGCTATAGGTTCGGGACAATTATCCGGAAAGGGCTTAAATACCTCGACCATGGCTACAGTAAAAGATGCAAACTTTATCTCTGAACAGCAGACAGACTTTATCTTCTCTGTAGTAGGGGAGGAATTAGGATTTGTTGGCAGTGTATTTATTATTGCAATTCTGTTATTAATAGTGTTACAATGTATAAAGATAGCAAGATATGCAAAAGATACCAAAGGTATGCTTATTGCATCCGGAACAGGTGTGCTTATCGGCTATCAATCATTCATAAATATTGCAGTTGCTACAGGTGTAATACCAAATACAGGTATACCGCTTCCGTTCATAAGCTACGGTCTTAGTTCCCTTATAAGTTTGTCCGTTGCCATGGGAGTAGTACTCAATATCAGTATACAAAAATCAGGATATTAGGGGTGATATATTCATGAACATAGGCTTAATTGCACACGACACAAAGAAAAAACTCATGCAGAATTTTTGTATTGCATATCGTGGAATATTATCTCATCATAATCTATATGCTACAGGCACAACCGGACGTATGATAGAAGAGGTAACAAATCTTACAGTACACAAGTTTCTTGCAGGTCATACCGGAGGAGAACAGCAGCTCGGTTCCATGATTGAAAGTAATGACTTGGATATGATGATATTTTTGCGTGATCCTCAGACAAAAAGAAAGCATGATGTAGATATAAACAATATATTTATACTTTGTGATACACATAACATTCCACTGGCGACAAATCTTGCCACAGCAGAACTTTTAATAAAAGCGTTAGAGCGTGGTGATTTGGATTGGCGTGAATTATTTAAACATTAACTGCCTGGAGAATATATATGCTGAAAAATGTTTCAAAGCACATAGCATTATTTTTTTCAATACTATGCTTGCTTTTTCTGATTAATTTAATAAAAAATAATCCGGGTGATGACGAATACGGAGGAGTTGCTAATCTTGAATTTGCCATAAATGTCTCGGAATACGGTTCATCTGATGTCTATAATGCCATGGGGCAGACATTTGTCGGAACTGAAGAATCCTCAAATGATTATCTGTTTGAGGACACTTATTATGCACTTTTAATTGATGAGACATCGAAAAATGTGTATGCTTCACATAATGCACACCGACGAATGTATCCGGCATCAATGACCAAACTTATGACTGCCATCCTCGTCTGTGAACGTTTAGAATCAGGCCAGATATCAGAGGATGATATAGTCACCGTATCCAAATATTATGATTTGACATATGATGGTGTGGGACTAAACAATCTCAATGTCGGAAGCAAAATAACCGTAAAAGACCTGATGTATGGTCTTTTAATTGAATCAAATAATTATTATGCACTGATTTTGGCGGATTATATTGCCGGAAGTGAAGATGCTTTTTGTCAGCTTATGAATGAAAAAGCATATGCCCTTGGCGCTACAAATACTCACTTTAGCAATCCTCACGGATTGGACGAACCGGATCATTATTCCACCGCCTATGATATGTATTTGATTTTAAAAGAAGCTGACAGCTATGATTTTATAAGACAGGTTGACACTTATTCCACATATTCATATACATATATCGACGGTTTTAACAATTATATGTATGCCGATGCTTCAGCAACCAATCTGTTCTCACACGGATATATATCACTTCCTGCTAATTTTTCCATAAGAACATGGAAGACAGGAACAACCAGCGGAGCAGGAAATTGTCTGGCACTTTGTCTTACAAAGGGAGAACACACATATTACCTCGTAGCTTCTGATGCTGATTCAAAAAGCGAACTATACGATGCCGTTATCGAGCTTTTGTGTCTGGTAGAATAATATATTACGAAAAGAAGTGTATTTTATGAGTAACAATAGAAAAACTGTTAAATTTAAAAGAGAAATAATCATTAATCCAGCCACATGTGTAGTATTTGCCATACTTATATATGTGGTTATCAGTGTTTTTATATCAATGCGAAAAGAACCGATTACGGTATACAAAGTTAATAAAAGTAACGTGAGCAATAATATCGAATTGAACGGAATAGCAGTAAGAAATGAAAAAATTATCCGTTCCACACAAAACGGATATGTATGTTATTATGTCAGAGACGGTGAAAAAGCCCAAAAATATTCAACTGTATGTACCATAGACAAATCCGGTAACGTACATGATATACTTACAGAAACCGAAGAATATGAAGATTTATTTACAAAGGAAAATTATTCAGATATACGTTCGATTATTTCTTTATACAAAGTCAATTACAACGATATATCATTCTATAATTCCTATGTATTTGAAAACAACATAAATAATAAAGTGCTGGATCTGACAAACGAAATTCTTATGCAGAAGCTTTATGCCGGCAACACTATTTCTGCCGGTAAAACAGTAACTTCACCATATAGCGGAATAGTTACATATTATATGGATGGTTTTGAAGATTTGACCGTTAACAGTGTCACGATGGAGGATTTTGACCAGTCAAAATACACTAAACAAACCCTAAAGACCAGTGATGTTGTGGATGCAAACACAGCGATTTTGAAAATTGTCCCATCAGAAAACTGGAATATTGTAGCTCCTATAACCCAGGAACAGATAGCTGCTCTCGGAGACAAAAGCAAAGTTACATTTTACATAAATAATTCCAGTTATACAGCATCGATGCCCTTTGAGATTATCAATGGAAATGACGGAACGTACATAAATATTTCCATGAGCAAATATATGTCTAATTTTCTTTCAGAGCGTTACCTTTCAATTGAAATTGTTATGGAGGAAGATTTAGGACTTAAGGTTCCGGTAAGTGCAATTGTTGATAAAAATGTTTATAAAATCCCAATAGAATTTTTCTCAGCAGGCGGAAACCAGAGTTATACTACAAAATTAAATATACAGGTTAAAGACGAAAATGGAGAGATAACCATAAAACAGGTATCACCAACCATATATAAGACCGATGAAGAATATTACTATGTAGATCCTCTTGTTTTTGATTCTACGGATGTTTTATACAATATTAACAACAATAATACCCTTGCGGTATCGTTACTCGGAAGCGATACAATTAAGGGTGTATATGCCGCCAACAGGGGTACAGCGGAATTTAAAATGATAACAATTATAAAAACTGTTGATGAGTTTGCGCTTATTGAAAGTGATGAGAACTTAAAAATATACGACAATATTGTTATGGATGCCACCACTGTTAAAGAAAATCAGATAATATATTAAAAAACATATATTAAGAGGTGATTATTTTGCTTAAAGAAAACTTATCCCGGATACAGACAAACATAATTAATGCATGCAAAAAAGCAAATCGAAATCCTGATGATGTAACGCTTATTGCAGTCAGTAAAACAAAGCCCTTGTCAGATATTGAAGAACTTGTTACCTATGGTATCAACGAATTTGGAGAGAATAAAGTACAGGAGATGTGCGAAAAATACGAACATATTTCAAAACCTGTAAACTGGCATTTAATTGGTCATTTACAGACAAATAAAATTAAATATGTTATCGATAAAACATGCCTGATTCACTCAGTAGATTCCATCCATCTTGCAAAAGAAATAGACAAGGAAGCAGCTAAAAAGAATGTTATAGTGAATATCCTTATACAGGTAAATATTGCAAAAGAGGATACTAAATTCGGTATAGACGAGACAGCCGTGTATGATTTTATCGATGAAATAAAGAATTATTCTCATATAAAAGTTAAAGGATTGATGACAATTGCTCCT
The DNA here is from genome assembly GCA_964553965.1 of uncultured Bacteroides sp. GTDB lineage: Bacteria > Bacillota > Clostridia > Lachnospirales > Lachnospiraceae > Coprococcus_C. Next base: position 50,070 of record CAZKMB010000013.1, read on the forward strand.
TTTGTTGAAAATCCCGAAGAAAACAGGCAACATTTTAGAAAAATGCACCAATTATTACTTGACATAAAATCAAAAAACATTGATAATATTGATATGTGTATTCTTTCAATGGGAATGACAAATGATTATGAGGTTGCTATTGAAGAAGGTTCAACAATGGTACGTGTAGGTACCGGAATCTTCGGAGAACGTAACTATAATATTTAAATAAGGAGTTTTTAATATGGCAAAAGAATCTGGCAAAAAAAGTTTTTTTGACTTCTTTAAAGTCAAAGACTTGGATGATGACGAATTTGACGATGATTTATTTGATGATGACGACGACGATGATGACGATGATGATTATGTAAGACCATCAAGGAATAAATCAAAATCTACATATAGTAAACCGACGACTACGCAGACTACATATAGCAAAGGAAGTTCTTATTCCGGCAACAACAGCTATAATCAGAGTAACTATAAACCTGCAGCAACTCAGACAAGTTATTCGAGCGGATACAATAATTATTCAAACCAGCGTCAGGGGGTACGACCTGGGGCAAATGATAAACTTGTAGATTTTAATGCTGGCAGACAGCAGCGCATGAGCAATAGGAGTAGTGGAGACGTGTATGTAATTAAACCTCAGGATATCAGCGAATCACAAACCGTAACTGATTTCTTACGAAACGGAAAAACAATTGTTATCAATATGGAAGGTCTTGAACTTGCACCGGCACAGAGAATTATAGATTTTATCGGTGGCGCATGTTACGCTTTAGGCGGTTCTCTTCAAGCAATTTCAGCCAATATATTTATTGCTGCACCAGGTTCTATAGAAGTTTCAGGAGACTTGAGAGAAGAGATTCTGAATGAATCTACGGTATCTCCTCAATTAGGAAAATAT
>CAZKMB010000014.1:0-49683 GCA_964553965.1 uncultured Bacteroides sp.
GAGCAGCTGACTTGTAATCAGCAGGTTATCGGTTCGATTCCGATCGTCGGCTTTTATACTATGGACGTTTAGCTCAGTTGGTTAGAGCATCCGGCTCATAACCGGACGGTCCCGGGTTCGAGTCCCCGAACGTCCACTTTTTTCTTGCATAACTCGTTATTATCTGTGTGGTTGTAACGGGTTTGCTGTTAATACTGGCCCGGTGGCTCAGCTGGTTAGAGCGCCGCCCTGTCACGGCGGAGGTCGAGGGTTCGAACCCCTTCCGGGTCGTTAAATAATTAAATATTGTTAAAAATTTGCCGGCGTGGCGGAACTGGCAGACGCACAGGACTTAAAATCCTGCGGGACTAATCTCCCGTACCGGTTCGATTCCGGTCGCCGGCATGATATTTTAAGAGGAAACATTGTGTATAACAGTGTTTCCTTGTTTTTTTCTAAAGTATTTTAGCGCAATCAGTCATATAAGATTTGATATTGTGAAAAAAGTAAAAAATCAGTAGGAATATATATAAAAACTATATTGCTTATGTGGACAAATTACTTTATAATACAGATATGTAAAGTTTTTAAGGAGGAACGTATATGTTTACAAAGGAAGAATTAATCTCTATGCGTAAGAGAACAGGTATGAACAGAAGAGAGTTTGCAGAGTATTTTGGTATTCCATATAGAACCATGCAGGATTGGGAATTAGGTAACAGAAAGATGTCAGATTATCTGTTCCGTCTTGTTGCATACAAGCTTGAAATGGAGAAGTTGTATAAGGATTAAAAAAAAGGTTCCAAGTTGTGATGATTTGGAACCTTTTTTTATGGTTTAATCCTCCATAAGTCTTAAACCTGCTGTATCTGTGACAGGAAGTGAGAATACAATTGCTTTGGCTTTGCTGCCGGGACCGGCTTCTTTCATAATAGCCTGCATAATGTCATTTTTCTGGGATGTTTTACTTACGATGAATATAATTTCTTTTTCGGCAGCAAGGGAAACACCCATAAATTTTTCGGCAATTTCCATTCCTGTTCCTTTTGCATGGATGACTGTACCGCCGTAAGCACCTGCAGCTCTTGCGGCATCCATAATTAAATTAGTATAGCCCTGTTCGGATATAACAATAATTAACTGGTGATTGGTATCTTTCAATGTGGACTCCTCCTCTATAACATAATCTTCCTTGTTCAATAGAAAGCTCAGTGCTTTTTTTCCAGCTACACTGCTGAGGGGTGTTATAAATGCTATACCGCCTCCAGGTGCATCGATTTGAAGCTCGCGCTGGAGCTTCTTTTTTGTATTTAACCATGTATCATGCTCTAAAACTGAAAATAAAACGGCTTTCTCGTTTGATTCCATACCAAGGTAATCAAGTATGTCATTTGCTACCGTGCCAAGACCAAGGGTGGCAAACATTACCTGTTGATTGTTGCTCTGATACAGCTCATGATACAGTGAAGCATCTTTTCTGTTTACAATTGTTGTCATGAAATATAAATTTCCCATATAAACCTCATTTCTAAGCTGTTACAGCTCGATGATTTCCAAATCGTCCCATGTATCGGAAACGGTAATTCTGCATGCCTCGTGTTCTCTGTGAAGTTTTGCTTCTTTAATCTTGAAGATAACACCCATAATCTGAATAGTGATAAGGGGAGTCATGGCAACCATTGCAACAATGCCGAAGGCATCGGTTATGATGTTGCCGCCTAATGCATCACAGGCACCCATGGCAAATGGCAGAAGAAATGTTGCGGTCATAGGTCCGGAGGCAACACCACCGGAGTCGAATGCTATGGCTGTGAAAATTTTCGGTACAAAGAAAGTGAGCATCAATGCAATCGCGTAGCCTGGAATGAGAAACCACAGGATTGATATTCCGGTGAGCACCCTTGTCATGGCAAGACCTACGGAGGCTGCCACACCGATTGATAAACTCATACCCATTGCCCTTGCGGAAATGGCTCCTGAGGTAATGTCTTCAACCTGTCTGGTGAGGACAAATACTGCGGGCTCAGCTTTTACAATAAAGAAACCAATCAGCATACCGATAGGAATTATAATCCATGAGTAGGATAATCCGGCGATTGTCTGTCCGAGAAAATTTCCGGCGGGCATAAAACCTACATTTACACCTGTGAGAAAAAGTACAAGACCGACATATGTATATATGAGGCCGATACCTATTTTAATGAGACTTCTTTTGTTTATGTCTCTTGATACCAACTGAAATAAACCGAAAAACACAACTATAGGAAGCAGAGATACGGCAATTTCCTTTAAATAGGTTGGAAATTCGACTGCAAATAAATGCCATAAATCAATGGTATTATCCACAACTATAATACTGTCAGATACCTGTTCTGTGGAATCGGGATTATAAATCATTCCCAGTATGAGGACAGCTAATATAGGACCGATTGAACAAAGTGATACAAGACCAAAACTGTCGTCCTCAGCATGCTTATCATTTCTTATGGCTGCTATACCTACACCGAAAGCCATGATAAACGGAACGGTCATAGGACCGGTTGTTACACCGCCCGAATCAAATGAGATAGCAAGAAAATCGGAAGGTACAAAAGCCGTAAGGACAAAAATAACTGTATAGAAAAATAGTAAAAGATGGGACAGCGCAATACTGAAGAGCATACGAAGAATGGCAATTACCAAAAATACCGCAACACCGAAGGCAACCGCCAAAATAAGTGTTATGTTAGGTATGGACGGAACCTGTCCTGCCAAAACCTGCAGATCCGGTTCAGAGATGGTAATTACAAATCCCATAATAAAGCTGATTGTAATTATCAAAAACAGATTTTTTGATTTTGTTATGATAGTACCTGTGCGTTCGCCCATAGGAGTCATGGAAAGCTCAACACCCACGTTGAAGAACAGCATGCCGGCTATGAGAAGAGCTGCACCTAAAAGGAATATGAGCAATATACCGGATGGGATGGGAGCTATGGTAAAGCACAGAAAAAGGACTATCAAAAGAATAGGGAAGACCGCTTTAAGAGTCTCGTTAAGTTTTTCTTTGAATTTGGAACGCATTTTTAGTGTGTTCAATTATGTACACGCCTTTCTTTTTTTTATTTAGTATATTTTCAGTATAACATTTAAATGTGAAATTTGTATATAAAAATTTACAAAAATTTCTTGTTAATATAATCCTGTGAATATATAATAAGTATTAGGTTATTTGCGTGACTGAAATTTTTATAAAGGAGAAGTAAAATGGCAAAGAAATACTTTCAGCCGGATATAGAAACTATGCCGGTGGACCAGATTAAAGCACTCCAGAGCGAGCGACTTGTTAAGCAGGTAAAGCACGTTTGGGATAACGTTCCATACTACAGGGCAAAGATGGAGGAAAAGGGTATTACTCCGGATGATATAAAAGGAATTGATGATTTACATAAACTACCATTTATTACAAAGGATGATCTTAGAGAAACTTATCCTTATGGACTTTTGGCTACACCGCTTAAGGATTGTGTGCGTATTCATTCAACCAGCGGTACGACAGGTAAGCGAGTAGTGGCATTTTACACACAGAATGACATCGATCTTTGGGATGACTGCTGCGCCAGAGCCCTTACTGCAGCCGGTGCAGGGGACGAGGATGTAGTTCATGTGTCCTATGGATACGGGCTTTTTACAGGTGGTTTAGGATTACACGGTGGTGCTCATAAAGTGGGAAGTCTTACCGTACCTGTATCATCTGGTAATACAGACAGGCAGATTCAGTTTATGACAGACCTTGGTTCTACAGTTCTTTGCTGTACACCATCCTATGCTGCGTACCTTGCAGAATCCATTGAGGAAAGAGGCGTTAAGGACGAGATTAAGCTTAAGGCAGGTATCTTTGGAGCAGAGGCATGGACAGAGGAAATGCGTCGGGATATCGAGGAAAAACTTGGTATAAAGGCTTATGATATTTATGGTTTGACTGAGCTTTCAGGCCCCGGTGTGGCTTTTGAATGTGAAGCACAGGAGGGCATGCACATAAATGAAGATCATTTTATTGCCGAGATTATTAATCCTGAAACAGGAGAGGTTCTTCCGGAAGGAGAGAAGGGTGAACTTGTATTTACGAGTATAACTAAGGAGGCTTTCCCTCTCCTCAGATACAGAACAAAGGATCTCTGTATTCTTTCAAGAAAGCCTTGCTCATGCGGAAGAACACACATAAAGATGCGCAAGCCTATGGGACGTAGTGATGATATGCTCATCATTCGTGGTGTAAATGTATTCCCATCCCAGATTGAGACAGTTCTTCTTAATGAGGGTATGACTCCTAATTATCAGATAATTGTTGACAGAAAGAATAATACAGATACATTTGATATCAATGTTGAGATGAGTCAGGAGATGTTCTCCGATAATCTTGCTGAAGTTACAGCGAAAGAAAAACAGCTGGTGGCATCGCTTAAGGCTATGCTGGGCATACAGGCAAAGGTACATCTTGTTGCACCTAAGTCTATTGCAAGAAGTGAAGGCAAAGCAGTAAGAGTTATAGACAAAAGAAAACTTTATGATTAAAAAGGAGGTTTTGATATGGCAGTTAAGCAGATTTCCGTATTTGTTGAAAATAAAAGTGGTGGACTTGCGGATATCACAAAAGCCCTTTCAGATGCAAATGTAAACATTCGTGCGTTGTCACTTTCTGAGGCAACTGACTTCGGAGTTTTAAGACTTATAGTGGATGATGTATTTGCAGCAGGCAATGCATTAAAAGAAAGTGGCCATGTATACAAAATTACTGATGTTTTGGCTGTTGCGGGAGAAGATAAGCCGGGAAGCATAACCAAAATTATGACTGTTCTCGCCCACGCCGGAATGAGTCTTGAATACGCATATGCTTTTTTTGCTAAGAGTCAGGAAAAAGCAATTATGATTATAAAAGTAGCTGACAGGCTGGCAGCCAAGAAAGTACTTAAGGAAGCCGGAATCTCCCTCGTTAAGGAGGAAGAGATAGCTAAATTATAAAGGAGTTAAAAAAAGCCTTGAGACAGGGCATCTGTTTATGAAAGTTGACAGATGCCTTTTTTTTATGACAAATAGAGTTGGAAATCATAAAAATCACTGGTATATTATTTCTGTTTTTACAAATAATACTGTCATAGTAAAATTTGAGAAAAAGGAGAAATTATATATGAAAGCAACAGGAATTGTGCGCCGTATAGACGATTTAGGCAGAGTTGTGGTCCCAAAGGAGATAAGAAGAGTTTTGAGGATACGTGAGGGAGATCCGCTTGAGATATTTACGGATAAGGATGGGGAGATAATTTTAAAAAAATATTCTCCGATAGGGGAACTCAGCAATTTTGCACAACAGTATGTTGAAGCTACATCACAGATATTGGGATGTGGAGTGTGCGTAAGTGACAGAGACCAGATTATCGCCGTGGCAGGTCTTCCGAAGAAAGATTTACTCGGTAAAAGCCTGCACAAGGAACTGGAGGAAGCTATAAATGACCGTGAAGCCATTATGGCAAAAAAGGGAGAGAAGAAGTTTATAAGAATACTCGGAAATGGAGAAAATGAATATACAGGTCAGATAGTACAGACAATAATCTGCGAAGGAGATGCCATAGGAGCTGTGATACTTCTGAGTCGGGAGGGCGATAAAGTAATAGGTGAGGCTGAACAAAAAGCGGCGGTAATTGCCGCAAATTTTCTCGGAAGACAGATGGAGGGATAAGATTAATAAAAAAAATCAAAAGAATACCATTTTAGGAAGTATTTCCCTTGACAAATAATGGCTAAAAGGGTATAAATAAGAACAGGGCATTTATTATAGTGTCGTAAACATTAGGGGATTACTTATAACTAATACGCAAGGTAATCGAAAAACTTTTGTATTTATAGGAGGAATATTCAATGAATAAGAATGAATTAGTTACAAGCATGGCTGAGAAGACTGGCATGAAGAAGACTGAGGTTGAGAAGGTACTTAAGGCTTTCACTGACACAGTTGCAGCTGAGTTAAAGAAGGGTGAGAAGATTCAGTTAGTTGGTTTCGGTACTTTTGAAGTTGCTGAGAGACCTGCAAGAGAGGGTAGAAACCCAAGAACAGGTGAGACTATGAAGATTGCAGCTTCTAAGGCTCCTAAGTTTAAGGCTGGTAAGGCTTTAAAGGATTCTGTTAACTAATCTGTTATAGAATAATATATGTTATTAAAAGGGCTATCGTGTGTTGAGTGCGGTAGCCTTTATTCTTATAGGAGGACTGTTATGAGGTTAGATAAATATTTAAAGGTATCAAGATTAATAAAAAGAAGAACTGTTGCAAATGAGGCATGCGATGCAGGACGTGTACAGGTAAATGATAAGGTCGTAAAAGCATCCTATGATGTAAAGGTAGGGGATATAATAGAAATAGCTTTCGGCAATAAGACAGTTAAGGCAGAGGTTACCATGATTGCAGATTCAACAAAAAAAGAAGATGCAAAGGAAATGTTCAGATATCTGTAAAATCCATACAGCACAGGTACTACTTTTTCAGGTTTTTTCATATAATGATATATATTCGTCCATAGGAAGGTGTTATATGGATAACTCAAATTATGTCAAAAGCCATAAGCTCAATATAGTAAACCGAACAAGAGGAAGTCTTGACGGTATTAAAGATGTAATTGCTTTTGCCCCTGAGGAGGTTAAACTGTCCACTGAACAGGGCAGACTTACAATCGGTGGAGAAGAACTCCACGTTATAAGTCTTGATGTGGAAAGAGGAGAACTGGAATTTGAGGGCAGGGTAGACAGTATGGTCTATACAGAAGAAAAAACAGCGGGAAAAACGGCATCAAAAATATTTGGAAGAATGTTCAGATAGTATGATAGATGTACAGATAAATATGTTTTACATCAGTGTACTTTATGGCTTGGGAATGGGAATGACATATGATTTCATCAGAATAATAAGACGACTGATAAGACATAATAATTTTTTTATCGGTTTGGAAGACATGGCATACTGGACAATATGGGCATTTATAACCATTGACGGAATACATATATATAACAGCGGCGAGCTTAGAAGTTATGTTTTTTTAGGAGTTCTAATCGGTTTCCTTATATATAGATATACTATAGGTTGGGCAGTGACGAAAATTTTACCCCATATCTTGTATATTAGAAAAAAACGCCCTTAAAAGACAAATAAATTGTTGAAAAATGTTGAAAAAAAGGGTAAAATGTACCTAATTATATTAACATATAACGGATGATTTGGTTCGTCCTTTTGAACAGGGAATGGATATGGGAAAGAATATTAAGAGAAGAAAATCAACAAGAAGACAGTCTCAGTTGGCAAGTATAGTAGTTATAGCCGCTGTTGTTTTTGTGTGTGCGGTGGTTGTTGTAAGAGTTTCCACGCTGAAGGAAAAGAGCAGGGATTTGGCAGTAACCGAGCAGACATTGGAAAGACAGTTGGAAGAGGCGAATTTAGAGAGAGAAAATCTCGTTGCCCAGGAACAGTATATGAAGACTGATGAGTATATAGAAGATGTTGCGAAAGATAAACTTGGTCTTGTCTATCCGGATGAGATAGTCATAAGACCGGCAGAATAGCATATAATAAGATGGAGCGTAATTCCTTACGCTCCATTTTTTTGTCAAACGATACCTTATATATAAGCCAGAATTAGACAAACATATGTAAGAAAAATGGTTATAATTTTAGGGCAGATTTTTAGAAAGGTATGTGGGGGACAGGCTATGGATTTTTTGAAACTGACAAAGGAAATATGGCTATTTTTTGCCGGTATATGTTTGGGAAATATATCACTATTGGGGATTAATCCTCTGGGACTTGGATTTTTAAATGGCGTATGTCTGTCCGGAGGAAATTACATACTTGCAGGAGTCGGGTTGATTATTGGTTATGCAATGAATTTTTCCCTCGTCCACACAGTGCGATACGGATTGATGATGCTTGCACTGGTGTTTCTGCTGAATATGAAATCAGTAGTTTACAGCAGGAGTAAGGTTGTTGTAATGTCGGCATTTGCAGGAAGCCTTTCGGCGGTGGTTAATTTCTCCGTATACTATTTTTTTGATGATATGTTAAACATAGAGCAGGTTTTTCTTGAAGGGATTATGGTTTTTTCTGCCGGGGTTATATTTCACTATGGCTTGTATATAATCAAAACGGACTATGCAAGAATCACTGTCGAGAGTCAGGCTGCTCTCGGTGTTATGGCAATTTTTTCGGCAATGCTTTACGGTATGCCTCTTGAGATATATGATGTATTTTCGCTGGCGGAAACATTTGCCCTGTTCAGCATATTGTTTTCAACTTACAAATTCGGTATGGGAACCGGAATCGCCTGGACAGTTATAGCATCGGGAATAATGTCCGTTAAAACTGAAAATACAGTGATTTTAACGGGCTGGCTTGTGGTAACACTCTTTTCTTATGCAGCAGTAAATTTAATACGGGGCGGGAGAATTGTATATGCCCTTATATTCGGAATGTCGTACCTTGCAGGGGAAATGATGTTTTTTTCCGGACTATATACAGAAAACAGCATAAAATCTCTTGCATCGGCTCTCTTTTTGTTTTTGCTGTTACCTGCAAAAAGTATGCTTCGTGTCGATGATATTGTAAAAAATGGTGAGCTGGCAGAAAATTCACCGGAGTGGGGCCGGCTGGTCATAAACAGAGTCAATGCTCTGGCATCTGCTTTTAAAAGAATAGATTATACTTTGGCAAGTGACACCGGAGTGGGAATTGGATTTAATGATGTAGGGGATATAATAGAAGGCTTCACCAATCAGCTTGACGACAGGGTACCTTTGAGGAAGACTATAGAGGCAAAAATAATAGAAGAGCTGGCACTAAGACATATACAGGTAAAAAATCTGCTTCTTTTAAAAAATCAAAACGAGAGATATGAGGTGTACATAAGTGTCAGAGTCCGCGGAGGCAGACTGGTTCACGGGGAGGCTGTCCGTGAGATATTGGAAAAGCAGATGAATGTAAAACTGATTATGAAAGAGGAATCAAGATGTATAGTGAGCAGAAACTATGAGATACTCTGCTTTATGGAAAAACCTGCATTTGTATGTCGGACTGCGGTGAAAAGATTCAGCAGATATGATGAAACAGTGTGCGGAGATAATTATTATATCGGCGATATAGTTGAGGGTCAGAAACTTATTATAATATCTGATGGGATGGGCAGCGGAGAAAAGGCAGCCATAGACAGCAACAGACTGATTGATGCATTGGAGGAACTGTTTACGGCAGGCTTTGACAAGGAAATGTCAATAAAATTAGTAAATTCATATCTGGCAGACCGAAACAGAGGGGAGACATTTACCACTCTGGACATGATGATAGTGGATTTGCACACGGGTTACGGAAAAATATATAAGCAGGGAGCAGCTACAACTTACATAAAAAGAGGTGAGTGGCTGGAAATGGTAAAATCAACATCTCTGCCTGTGGGAGTTGTTGAAGGAGCAGTGTGCGAAAAGTGTGGAAAAAAATTCTACCATAATGATATAATCATTATGGCCAGTGACGGTGTGGCTGAGAGTATTCCGGTTGAAAATAAAGATGATTATATGAGGGAACTGATTATAAATATGCAGGAGGATGAACCTCAGGATATAGCTGCGGAAATAATGAATCAAATCAGAGCTGTAGGCGGTAACCGTTTAAAGGATGATGCGACAATTATTGTGTGCAAAGTTGTTAAAACTTTGTGAAGAGCTGTACATAAAATCCAAGTTATGATATTATTCATTAAATGCAGTTTTTGAAAATTAACAGGAGACAACATATGGGAGCCTTTTTGAATAAGGTATTTAATTACATAAATGAATATCACATGATTGCTCCCGGCGATAAGATTGTTGTGGGTTTTTCCGGTGGGGCTGATTCCGTGTGTCTTTTATGCGCTCTCAATATGCTGAGAGACAGACTTGATATTGGTGAAAATGGAATTATAGCTGTACACATCAATCATGAGATACGGGGAGAAGAAGCCGATGAAGATGAGCGGTTCGCAAAAAATGTATGCGACAGGCTGAGGATACCGTTTGTTTCCATGCACAGGGATATAACCGCATATGCACAGGAACTTAAAATGTCTGTTGAGGAAGCGGGCAGAAAATATCGTTATCAGTGTTTTAATGATGTGTTAAATCAAAACAGATTTAACAAAATAGCCGTTGCACATAATAAAAATGACCTTGCGGAAACAGTTATATTTAATATGGTAAGAGGCAGTGGCTTAAACGGAATGGCAGGTATACAGCCTGTAAGGGATAACATAATAAGACCTCTGCTGAATGTGACGAGAAAGGATATTGAAGAATTTCTCGATTCAATAAATCAGGATTACAGAGATGATTCAACGAATAAATCCACAGATTATGACAGGAACAAAATAAGACATAACATACTTCCGCTTTTGTGTGACATAAACCAGAGAGCTGTTGAGCATATTTGCCAGTTAGCCAGGGAGGCGGATGCCAGTTACCGTTTTATTCACAATAAAGCCGTGGAAAAATGTGAGCATTGCATGGAGACGGATTATGACAAAAAAGTAATTAATCTGGAGGTGAACCGGTTGTACAAATACAACCCGGTTTTACAGGAGCACCTTGTACATGAGGCATTGGGCGAGATTGCGGGAGCAAAAAAAGATATAAGCAGAAAACATGTCATGTCAGTGGTAAGCCTTCTGTATCAGGATAACGGAAAAGTTTTAGATCTGCCTTTTGGCATAAGAGCCAGAAAAAGTTATGGTAAACTCATTATATCCAATTATGCCGAAGAAGCGGATGAGTATTGCATAACTGTTGAAAAAGAGGGAGTATATAAAATTCCCGGACAGGGTAATCTTACTATATCATTCATTGACAATAATGATAATGTGGAAGTTTCAAAAAAAATATATACTAAAATGGCTAATTATGATAAAATAAAAGGTGGTCTTTGTATAAGAACCCCAAGGGAAGGGGATTATATTACAATTGACTGTAAGGGAAATACAAAAAAACTGTCAAGAGTATTTATAGATAATAAGGTTGACAGAGAAAAAAGGATTAACTGGCCCGTGATTGCAATGGGCAGTGAAATTATCTGGGTGATAGGACTCAGATACAGTGAAGCCTATAAGATTGATAAAGATACCACCAGAATAATATATATGGATTACCAGAGATAAGGAGAGAAAAAATGGCAGTTGGTGTACTTATAAGCGAAACAGAGGTTGAAAAAAAGATAAGTCAGATGGCTGAGACGATCAGCAGGGAATATGAAGGTAAAACCGTTCATATAGTGGGCGTGCTCAAGGGCAGTGTGTTTTTTATGTGTGAACTGGCAAAAAAACTTACAGTGCCTGTTACCATGGATTTTATGTCTGTGAGCAGCTATGGTGACGGAACTACATCATCCGGTGTTGTAAAACTTATAAAGGATTTAGATGAGAGCATTGAGGGAAGAGATGTAATCCTTGTGGAGGATATTATGGACTCGGGAAGAACCCTTTCCTATCTGGTCAGAATTTTAAAGGAGCGTAAACCGGCAAGCTTTAAGGTTATAACTCTTTTGGACAAACCGGACAGAAGAGTGGTTGACATCGAACCTGATATGACAGGATTTGTTATACCGGACAGATTTGTGGTAGGTTACGGTCTCGACTGTGCACAAAAATACAGGAATCTTCCGTATATAGGTGTAATTGAGGATTAAATAACACATTAGATAAATAAATTAACATGAAGGGAGCACATAAATGAAAAATAAAGCAAGAAGAGGATTTGGTATATACCTTATGCTTCTTTTTCTCGGTATCTGCGTAGTTGTGTGGCTGCAAAACAGGGATACGGTCACAGATGTGGATTATACTATTGATGATTTTTACAGAGACGTAAACGATGACCTTGTAGGAGATGTTCAGATATATCAGAACGCTGATGTACCTACAGGTACGGTGTATTTCACATATAGGAATACCGATGAAGCTGTAGAATTTTATGTATCAGATGTAAATGCAATACAGGAAATTATAATGGACTACAATCTGACAGGCGGCGAAGATCAGCTCCTGCCTAAAACATTAATAAATATGCGGTTGTATGATGTGACAAAGGAAACATCGTTCTTTACATGGCTGCCGCTTATATTGATAGTCATTATGTTTATATTCCTGTTTATGACTCTTATAGGAAGCGTTTCCGGTGGCGGAGGTGCCGGCGGTGGCGGAAAGGTTATGAATTTCGGTAAGAGCCGTGCCAAGATGGCAGTTGACGGTGAAAAGAAGTCCACATTTAAAGATGTGGCAGGTCTTGATGAGGAAAAGGAAGACATGGCTGAGATAGTTGACTTCCTTAAGAACCCTAAAAAGTATAGTGATTTAGGTGCAAGAATACCTAAGGGTGTTCTTTTGGAGGGACCTCCGGGAACAGGTAAGACATTGCTTGCGAAAGCCGTGGCAGGAGAGGCGGGAGTACCGTTTTTCTCTATATCCGGTTCAGACTTTGTTGAAATGTTTGTCGGTGTAGGTGCATCAAGAGTTAGAGATTTGTTTGATGATGCAAAGAAAAATTCACCATGTATTATATTTATAGATGAGATAGATGCAGTTGCCCGTAAGAGAGGTTCAGGACTCGGCGGTGGACATGATGAGAGGGAACAGACCTTAAATCAGCTCCTTGTTGAGATGGACGGTTTTGGCGTAAATGAAGGAATAATAGTCCTTGCAGCAACAAACCGTGTTGATATCCTTGATCCGGCTATCCTTCGTCCGGGTAGATTTGACAGAAAGGTTATGGTTGGCAGACCGGATGTAAAGGGCAGAGAAGCAATTCTTAAAGTACATGTAAGAAATAAACCTTTGTCTGATGATGTGGATATTCATGAAATAGCCAGAACAACAGCAGGTTTTGCCGGAGCAGATCTGGAAAACCTTATGAACGAAGCGGCTATATCAGCGGCAAAGAAAAATCAAAAGTATATTAAAAAAGAAGATGTTGATAAGAGCTTCGTTAAGATTGGTATAGGCGGAGAGAAAAAGAGCCGTCTGGTACCGGAAAAGGAAAGAAGAATTACCGCATATCACGAGGCGGGTCATGCAATACTTTTCCATCTTTTGAGCGAGGTAGGTCCTGTACATCTTGTATCCATTATACCGAATGGACGTGGAGCAGGCGGATATACCATGCCTCTTCCTGAAAATGACAATGTATTCAACACCAGAAAAAAAATGTTGCAGGATATTCAGGTAAGCTTTGGCGGAAGAATAGCAGAGGAACTTATATTCGGCGACATAACAACAGGTGCTTCTCAGGATATTAAGCAGGCAACCCAGGTAGCTCAGGCTATGGTTGTGAAGTATGGTATGTCAGATGAGGTTGGACTTATCAATTATGAGGTTGACAGCGGCGAAGAAGTATTCCTCGGCAGAGATCTTGGACATTCCAGAAGCTATGGCGAAAAAATTGCCACACTTATTGATGATGAAGTCAGAAAGATTATTGATGAGTGCTACAATGAGGCTAAACGTATTATCCTTGAGAATATAGATGTGTTGCACAAATGTGCAAATCTTCTTTTGGAAAAAGAGCGTATTGACAGACCTGAGTTTGAGGCACTTTTTGAAAAGGAAGAACCGGAAGTTTAATATATTATAAAAAAAGACCTGCAAAAATAAAATATTTTTGCAGGTCTTTTTTGTTTATGATTACCATAATAGGTTGCGCGCATTAGATAAAATGCATAAAAAACAACCCTCAAAATACGACAAAAAACGATTGATTTTACGTTTTGCACAAAAAAATAGAAAAAAGTCTGAAAAGTTTGGGTAGACTTTTTGCCGTTATTTGTTATAATACAATTTGTAACCCCCCCAATACATTACATTATATAGTTTTTTGCTACACCCCATAAGTAACAAAATACCTTCTCCGAAAAGGACAGTTGTACGTTGACTGTCCTTTTCTCCTGTTTAAAATCATTTTTTCCCATTTTATTATTGTTAAAATTTTCATATTGTATTAGAATATAAAGGTGATTTGAATTTTTATGACAAGTAGGAGGCTTTCCCGATGTCAGATATAAAACGAAAAACATTTAAAGTGTTTGAGTACATTTTTAATACAAAGCCGACATTGAATTTTGGGGCGTTGTTTGCTGACGGCACAGAATATTACAGAAGTCCGGCCGAGATAAAAAAAGGCGAGTCCGTTACACTCAGATTTCGTACTGCAGTGGATAATGTAGATGCGGTGTATCTGGTGTATAAGGGTGAGAGAGTCAGGATGCATGTTGAAAGTTCTGATAAACTCTTTGATTATTTTGCATATACAATTTCTGAGGTACAGGAGAGTATAGATTATTACTACGAGGTACATGCGGGAAATGTGGTGTGCTATTACAACAAGCTTGGCACCCAGAAAAATCTGAACCCTGACTATAATTTTCAGATTTTCCCTGATTTCAAAGTTCCTGCATGGGCGAAGGGAGCGGTTTTTTACCAGATATTTGTGGACAGATTCTGCAATGGTGATGAGTCTAATGATGTGCTTGACAACGAGTATTGCTACATTGGCGAGGGAACAAGAAGGATTACAGATTGGTTTAAGTATCCCGACAACATGGATGTCAGGTCTTTTTACGGTGGTGACCTCCGGGGCGTTATGAACAAGCTTGATTATCTCAAAAATCTGGGAGTGGATGTAATATATCTCAACCCTATATTTGTATCGCCTTCAAACCACAAATATGACATACAGGATTATGATTATGTAGATCCTCATTTCGGAGTTATTGTAAAAGATGAAGGGGAGTGCCTGAAAGAAGGTTCAAAGACAAATAAGGAATCCACCAGATATATAACAAGAGTTACGAATAAAGCGAATCTTGAAGCCAGTAATGCACTTTTTGCAAAATTAGTTGAGGAAGTACATAAGCGCGGCATGAAGATTATACTTGACGGTGTATTTAACCATTGCGGTTCTTTCAATAAATGGCTGGACAGGGAATGTATATATGAGAATCAGGAGGGCTATGAAAAAGGTGCTTACATAGATCATGACAGCCCTTACAGAAGTTTTTTCAAGTTTCAGGATCCTTGGAAATGGCCTTACAATACCACATATAACGGATGGTGGGGACATGATACCCTTCCAAAGCTCAATTATGAGGAATCGGATAAATTATATGAATATATTATGCGCATAGGAGAAAAATGGGTATCACCTCCTTACAACTGTGACGGATGGAGACTTGACGTTGCGGCGGATCTTGGATATACAGAGGAGTTTAACCATAAGTTTTGGAGAGATTTCCGTAAGAGGGTGAAAAAGGCTAACCCTGATGCGATTATATTGGCAGAACATTACGGAGATGCCAAAAACTGGCTGTTGGGAGACCAGTGGGATACGGTTATGAACTATGATGCCTTTATGGAACCTATAACCTGGTTCCTTACAGGTGTGGAAAAACATAGTGATGAATTTCGCGGTGATTTGCTGGGTAACCCTGATGCGTTTACCGGTTCTCTCAGACATCATATGTCCAGATTTAATCAAAATTCTCT
Organism: uncultured Bacteroides sp.; assembly: GCA_964553965.1. Classification (GTDB taxonomy): domain Bacteria; phylum Bacillota; class Clostridia; order Lachnospirales; family Lachnospiraceae; genus Coprococcus_C. The sequence goes on from CAZKMB010000014.1 coordinate 15,552, forward strand.
GGAAATAGCTATGAATGAGTTATCGAATCACGATCATTCAAGATTTTTGACCCGTACAAACAGACGGGTTGGCAGAATCCATACCATGGGACCTGAGGCGGCAAATGAAAATGTAAACAAAGGTGTTTTCAGGGCTGCTGTAGTGTTCCAGATGACATGGCCGGGTGCACCGACAATTTATTATGGTGATGAGGCCGGACTTTGCGGCTGGACAGATCCGGATAACCGAAGAACATACCCATGGGGCAGGGAAGATACCGAACTGATTGAGTTCCACAAAGATATAATTAAAATCCATAAAGCAAACGAGGCACTTATGAAGGGCTCGGTGATGTTCCTTCACGGGGGCTATAAGGTAGTGAGTTATGGAAGATTTACGGACAGGCAGTCGGTGGTTGTTATAATCAATAATGATTATGAAGACAGGGAACTTGATTTGCATGTTATGAGAATAGGAGTTCCCGATAAGGCATCCATGAAACGTATTATGCTGACGGATGAAAACGGCTATGATTTAGGTGTACGGGAGTATACGGTGAACAACAATGTTTTGAGCATTACTGTTCCTAAGATATCAGCGGTTGTTTTAAAATATGATAAAGAATAATCTGATTAACGGGGGTAAAATATGAAAGTTTTAATTATTGGTGCCGGTGCACTCGGCATAGGCATAGGCGCATCACTAAAAGATTCCGGATTTGACGTTGATTTCTTTGCCAGAGGTACAACAAAGGAAGCTATAGATAAATATGGTATCAGCCGCAAGGGAATATTTAAAGATATAATTATTCCGGCAGGCGGAGTTGGCACTTATGATGATTATGAGAAATTGCCGGAAGAAGAATATGACTATATTATAATATCCACAAAAACTATTGCCAATTATCAGGTATCAGAGAATCTGGACAACAACAGCATATGTATGAAGGAAGACTGTAAGATTGTATTTATGCAAAATGGCATGGGATATGAAGAACCATTTATGAGATTCTTTGAACAACATGAGGTTTATCACAGCCGTGTTATTACCGGATTCAGAAAGGACAACCCTAATGAGAGTATAATTACTGCTCATCAGAATCCTGTTCTTATAGGTTCCATATACGGATATTCAAATGAGGCTGTAGAACCTCTTGCAGCTGCGATTGATAAGTCAGGTATACCGGCACAGACGGAAACTGATATAAGCAAAGCACTTTGGGCTAAACTTATATATAACACTACTCTTAATCCTCTTGGTGCAATTCTGGGTATGTCATACGGTGAGCTCGCTGATTCGGATTATGCCCATTCCATTATGGACATCCTTATAGAGGAAACCTTTGAAATTATGAACAGAGCAGGAGGGAAAACCTACTGGTCAGATGCTGATGAGTACAGAAATGCTCTTTTCAATGATATGATACCTGTTACATATGAGCATCGCTCATCAACTCTTCAGGATATTGAAAGGAAACAAAAAACGGAGATAGATACTCTCACAGGTGCCCTGTTAAATGTTGCATCCGACTGTAATATGGCAGCACCTATGCACAGCATGATATATTCCCTTGTAAAGGCATTGGAAGAAAAATTTTAATTTACGGTACATATAGGTGAAGTACAGGTATATAATTGGTGTTTGATTTAATTAAGCAGCCGTTATATACCTGTATTTTTATACCGAACAGAACAAATGTTCATTTAAAACTGTACATTTAAATTTTGATATGGTATAGTAAGTATGTATTTTTGAGATAATTACAGGTATAGAGATGAGGAGGGATTTTGAGTGGATCATTTTGAATTGGTATCAGAGTATGCGCCTATGGGAGACCAACCGGAGGCCATAGAAGGTTTGGTCAGGGGATTTGAGGAAGGAAAAAAACAACAGACACTGCTTGGAGTTACCGGCTCAGGTAAAACTTTTACCATGGCAAATGTCATAGCCAAAATCAACAAGCCGACCATCATAATTTCCCATAACAAAACACTGGCAGCACAGCTCTATAGCGAATTTAAAGCATTTTTTCCCCACAATGCGGTAGAATATTTTGTGTCATATTATGATTACTACCAGCCTGAGGCGTATGTTCCGTCTACTGATACTTACATCGCAAAAGATTCCTCTGTCAATGATGAGATAGACAAGATGCGTCACAGTGCAACAGCAGCTCTTATTGAAAGAAAAGATGTGGTGGTAGTGTCATCTGTATCCTGTATATACGGAATAGGAGACCCGGAAGATTACCGCTCTATGATGATGTCGCTCCGTCCGGGTATGGAAAAGGACAGGGACGAGGTTATAAGACAACTTGTGGATATACAGTATACAAGGAATGAGATGGATTTTTCCAGAGGAACATTCAGAGTAAAGGGAGATGTTATAGATGTGCTTCCTGTATCAACCTTTGAGGATGCGTTGAGAATAGAATTTTTTGGAGATGAGATAGACAGACTTGTGGAATTTGATCCTCTTACGGGAGAGATAAAGAGAAGTCTGAATTTTGCCTGTATATTTCCGGCATCCCACTATGTTGTCGCCGGTGACAAATTAGAGGCAGCCATAGAGGAGATAAAACTGGAACTTGCAGAGCGAGTTAAATATTTTAAAGAGAACGATAAACTCCTTGAGGCTCAACGTATTGCTGAGCGGACAGAATTTGATATGGAGATGCTCAAAGAGACCGGATTTTGTTCCGGAATAGAGAATTATTCCAGAGTTATGGCAGGACTTGAACCGGGCGCAACACCAAATACCTTGTTGAAATTCTTTAATGATGACTATCTTATAATAATCGACGAGTCACATATCACGTTGCCGCAGATAAGAGGAATGTATGCAGGTGACAGAGCAAGAAAACAGACACTGGTGGATTACGGTTTCAGACTTCCGTCGGCTTTGGACAACAGACCGCTTGATTTTGATGAGTTTTGTGAGAGGACGGATAAGATACTTTATGTGTCAGCCACACCTTCGGACTATGAAAGTGAGCATGAGGAAAATCGTGTGGAGCAGATTATACGACCTACAGGCCTGCTTGATCCTCTGGTGGAAATCCGGCCTGTGACGGGACAGGTAGATGACCTTGTTGCGGAGGTAAACAAGGAGACAGCAAAGGGACATAAAGTGCTGGTTACCACCCTTACAAAACGTATGGCTGAGGATTTGACGGACTATATGAAACAGTTGGACATAAAAGTAAAATACCTGCACTCGGATATAGACACTTTTGAACGGGTGGAAATAGTGAGAGACCTCCGTATGGGAGTCTTTGATGTATTGGTGGGTATAAATCTGCTGAGAGAAGGTCTGGATATACCGGAGATTACCCTTGTAGCGATTCTTGATGCTGATAAAGAAGGATTTTTGCGTTCGGAGACATCGCTTGTACAGACTATCGGCAGGGCAGCACGTAATGTGGAAGGCAGGGTAATCATGTACGCTGACACCGTGACAAAATCCATGGATAAGGCTGTCTCTGAAACCATGAGACGAAGGAAGATACAGGATGAATTTAACAAAGCTCACGGCATAACTCCTCAGAGTGTTAAGAAGGAAGTCAGGGATTTGATATCTCTGTATGCAGATGATGATAATGAAAAATCAAAGGATATGAGGCATACTAAAGAACCTGAATCCATGACCAAAAAAGAATTAAAGGACGAAATAGCCCGCATAACCAAAAAGATGAACAAGGCTGCTGCGGAGCTTAATTTTGAAACCGCCGCCATCCTCAGGGATGAATTAAAAGAATTAAAAATATTTTTGCGTGATTACGATGAGTAAAATGAAGTATACTAATAACTAAATAAAAATATAAACAGGAGGTATTTGTTATGACAAGAGACGAGCTGATTACAGAAATATCCGTAAGACGGGGTGTTTCAGTGGAGGATGTTGAAACAGTGCTTGAGGAAGAGGATATTGTGATAGAAGAAGAGAAAAAAGCCTGCAAAAAAAGAAGATGTATAATCTTTACAATTGTGATGATTATATTTCTTGCCGGAACGGCATTTTCAGTTTATGTGTTAGATAAAAAAGAGAAGATAGATGTAGAGAACGCAGTAAAAAAATATTTAGAAAAAATAAACAGAAACGATAAAAAATAACGGAGATATACCATGGGTGAACACAAATACATTACCATTAAAGGGGCGCGCGAGCATAACCTCAAAAATATAGATATAAAGATTCCGAGAGATAAGTTTGTTGTCTTGACCGGGCTTTCCGGTTCGGGAAAGTCCTCTCTTGCTTTTGATACCATATATGCAGAGGGGCAGAGAAAATATATGGAGTCCCTCTCATCTTATGCACGACAGTTTCTCGGACTTGCCGACAAACCGGATGTAGACAAGATAGAGGGTCTCTCACCGTCAATTTCAATTGACCAGAAATCCACTAACCGTAATCCGCGTTCCACAGTGGGAACAGTTACTGAGATATATGATTATCTGAGGTTATTGTATGCCAGAATAGGTATACCACATTGTCCAAAGTGCGGAAAAGAAATATCAAGGCAGACAGTAGATCAGATGGTAGATGAGATTATGGAGTTGCCTCCAAAAACCAAATTTCAATTGCTTGCACCGGTTATAAGGGGTAGAAAAGGTGAGCATGCAAAGCTTCTTGCACAGGCGAGACGAAGCGGTTTTGTGAGAGCAATTATTGATGGCAGCACATATGACCTGAGTGAGGAGATAAAGTTAGACAAGAATAAAAAACACAACATAGACATTGTTGTGGACAGGCTTGCAATTAAAGAAGGTATGGAACGCAGACTGGCAGAATCCATAGAAACGGTTCTTAAGCTGTCGGAGGGACTTTTGAAAGTGGACGTCATAGACGGTGAAACCATAAATTTTTCTGACAGTTTTTCGTGCCCGGATTGCGGTATAAGTATAGATGAGATAGAGCCGAGAAGTTTTTCTTTCAATAACCCATTTGGAGCATGTCCGTGCTGTACGGGATTAGGTTTTAAAAGTGAATTTGATGTGGAACTCATGATACCGGATACAAATCTTTCCCTCAATCAGGGAGCTATTGCTGTTATAGGATGGCAGTCAAGCGGCGATAAAAAGAGCTATACCCATGCCTGCCTTGAAGCTTTGGCGAGAGATTACAAGTTTTCACTGGATACACCATTCAAAGAATTATCTGTTGAGGCGAGGGATGTTATACTTTACGGAACCAACGGCAAAAAAATATATGTAACCTATGAGGGAAGTAGGGGACCTGCAGAGTATCTTGTCAATTATGAAGGCCTCATAAAAAATGTTCAGAGAAGATACAGAGAGACATCGGCGGAGGTTATCAAACAGGAATATGAGGAGTTTATGACAACTATTCCATGCGAGGAATGTAAAGGAAAGCGTCTTAAACCGGAATCGCTGGCCGTTACGGTGGGCAACAGAAATATATCAGAGATAACTGATATGTCCATAGTTAAATTGAATGAATTTTTAGAGGAGCTTGAACTTACGGAAAGGCAGCAGATTATTGGAGCCCAGGTTTTAAAAGAGGTTAAATCCAGAGTGGGATTTCTGATAAATGTAGGGTTGGATTACCTGTGTCTTTCCAGAGCCACCGGTACACTTTCCGGTGGTGAAGCTCAACGTATCCGTCTTGCTACCCAGATAGGTTCAGGTCTGGTGGGTGTGGCATATATACTGGATGAGCCAAGTATAGGACTCCATCAGAGAGATAACAATAAACTTATAGCGGCATTGGAAAATCTCCGAGATTTGGGAAACACCCTTATTGTGGTGGAACATGATGAGGATACCATGCTGGCAGCAGATTATATAGTTGATATAGGTCCCGGTGCAGGATGCAATGGTGGACACGTGGTAGCTGAGGGAACAGCAGAAGATATTATGAAGTGCCAGGAATCGGTTACCGGAGCATATCTGAGCGGAAAATTAAAAATCCCTGTTCCTGATGTAAGAAAAACACCTTCATGTTTTATAGAGATAAAAGGCGCAAGACAGAACAATCTCAAGAACATAGATGTAAAATTTCCGCTGGGAGTAATCACCTGTGTAACAGGAGTATCCGGCTCCGGAAAAAGCTCCCTTGTAAACGAAATTCTTTACAAGAGATTAGCAAAGGAACTTAACAGGGCAAAGGTTAAACCGGGTGACCATGATGATATTCTGGGACTGGAACAGCTGGACAAGATAATTAATATTGACCAGTCACCTATAGGACGTTCACCGAGATCCAATCCGGCAACCTATACAGGTGTATTTGATCTTATCAGAGATTTGTTTGCAAGTTCCAAGGATGCAAAGGCGATGGGGTACAACAAGGGACGGTTTTCTTTCAATGTTTCCGGAGGAAGATGTGAAGCCTGTAAAGGCGACGGTATCATTAAAATAGAGATGCACTTTCTGGCTGATGTATATGTGCCTTGTGAGGTGTGCCGCGGAAAACGATATAATCGTGAGACATTAGAGGTAAAATATAAGGATAAGAGCATATATGACGTGTTGGATATGACCGTTGATGAAGCCTGTGAGTTTTTTGAAAATGTACCCGGTATTCTCAGGAAAATTACAACACTCAGGGATGTGGGACTCGGATATATTAAGCTGGGACAGCCGTCTACAACCCTGTCAGGCGGTGAGGCACAGCGAATTAAACTTGCAACTGAGCTAAGCAGAAGAAGCACCGGAAAAACGATATATGTTCTTGATGAGCCTACAACAGGATTGCATTTTGCGGATGTGCACAAATTAGTTGACATACTTCACAAACTCAGTGATGGCGGAAATACAGTTGTGGTTATTGAACATAACCTTGATGTTATTAAGGTGGCAGATTACATCATAGACATAGGACCCGAAGGAGGAGAGGGCGGCGGGACAATCGTTGCCACAGGCACTCCTGAGGAAATAGCAAAGAATAAGAAATCCTATACAGGACAGTTCTTAAAAAAATATCTGTAAAAAAATCTTTAGATAATACGAAATTGTGAAATTTGTTTTCGCTTGCAAAATGCTTCGTATAAACGTATAATTCCTACTAAGATTAAATTTGGTGGAGAAAGATAATGAAAAAGAAAAATAAAGAAAGTACACCAAAATCACATAAAGTAAAACCGGCAAAAGGAAGAGAACTCAGATGGGATAAACTTGACAATACAGCCAATCTGTTTCCTGTCATAGTCAGCGAAACAGTCAGCAATGTTTACCGCATATCAGTTACCCTTAAGGAGGATATTGAACCGGAACTTTTGCAGAAAGCACTGGACAAAGTTCTTCCGTATTTTGATGTGTTTAAGGCACGCATGAAAAGGGGGATTTTCTGGTATTATTTTGAGACAAACCGAAAGCCGGCACCTAAAGTAATTCCGGAAAATACTTATCCCTGCATGTATATTCACACATACTCTAACAATGATTATATGTTCAGGGTCACTTACTATGAGAAGAGAATCAATCTCGAGGTATTTCACGTTCTCACAGATGGAAACGGTGCTTTTGCCTTTTTGAAAGAGATTACATACCAGTATCTCAGATATAAATATCCGGAGCTTATGGACAGCTGTTCCGATGCTCTTCATGCAGCAACTTCCCTCGACAAGGAAGACAGCTATGTGAAGAATTACAAAAAGAGTGCTAAGAAGGGGTATAAGACAGAAAAGGCAGTTATTATAAAAGGTGATAAACTTCCGGTAAATAATTTTGGAATAATTCACGGATATATTAATCTGCCTCAGATAAAAGCCGTAGCAAAGAGATACGGAGTTACCATTAATCAGTATCTTCTCGCCGTTTTTACATGGTCTGTGTATACGGAGTATCTGAACGGACAACCGGGAGATAAACCGATAAGCGCCTGTGTGCCTGTAAATCTGAGACCTTATTTTGATTCGGATACCACCAAGAATTTCTTTGCGGTTGTGTCTGCTGTTTTTAAACCAACCAAGGAAAGTTACACTTTTGAAGAGATTCTCGGCGAGGTGTCGCAGAGCTTAAATGAGCAGATAACCAAAGAAAATCTGGAGAAGTTATTCTCATATAACGTATCCAACGAAATGAACCGTTTTCTCAGAGTGGTTCCGTTGTTTATTAAAAATATAGCACTTAAATTTGTATATAAAACATCGGCGAGAGCCAATACAACCACAATTACAAATCTTGGTGTTATAGGTGTGGCAGACGAATATAAAGATTATATAGAAAAGTTTCATGCGGTTTTATCTATGTCTAAGGGACAAAATATTAAGGGCGGTGTGTGTTCTTATAAGGACACTCTTGTATTTACCTTCAGCTCAGCCATAAGGGAGACATTTATACAAAAGGCTTTCTTTAGAAAAATGGTTGAGGACGGCATAGAGGTTTCTGTGGAAAGTAATGGGGTGTACTATGAGTAGATGTCACAGATGCAATATAAATATTCTGGATGACTCTGTTGTATGTCCTCTTTGCAACGGAGTTCTGGAATTAGAAAAACAGAATGAACAATCAGACAGAGGAGATATGGAAGTATATCCATCCAGGTCGCTTATGTATCCGGATGTGACACCAACCATGAGAAAGGCAAAGTTTGTCATAAAGATATTTATCTTTCTGACAGTGGTTATTGAGTCTGTACTTCTTATGATAAACTATCTGACATATAACGGAGTGAAATGGTCGCTTATATGCGGGGCGGCATTTATATACATGGATTTTACACTTATATATTCTTTTAGGAAAAATAAGAGCCACAGAAACAAGATGATAGTTCTTGCCCTTGGGGCGATGGCTATGGTTTTCGGTATAGATATGGCACTTGGCTATATGGCATGGTCCGTCAACTATGGTGTTCCGATAATTATCATGTTTATGGATGTAAATATACTGGTGCTAATGCTGGTCAATCTTCATGAGTGGCAGAACTACATACTGGTTCAGTTCGGTATGCTTACTATAAGTATAATATTTGCCATACTAATATTTGCAGGTGTAGTTACCAAGCCGGTGCTTACCATAATTGCTGCCGGTGTATCTGCGCTTTTATTAGCATCCACTCTTGTGTTTGGAGATAAAAAGGCTACAACAGAGCTTGGCAGAAGATTTAGGGTTTGATGCAGAATTTTATAATTATTTATGAGGATATATCTTGATGAAGGGGCAAAGAGCAGAAATTAAAGAAACACAATTGGATATGACGGAAGAGACTGCCGACAAATTAAGCCACAGGGCAAAACTCGTGCGAAGTATGGTTTCGGAGTTTAACAAGAACAGTTTCCTGAAAAATCATTTTGTGGCAGAAGTCAGAGGCGTGAGTGAGTTTGATAAACCATACAAGTATCCGGATAATTATAAGGTCAGAAGAATTGATTTGGAAAAATTCCCCATGGAGTTAATTGAAGTTAAAGATTCACATAGTCCGTGGATAATACTACAGCTTCACGGAGGAGGATATATCGGAGCTTTTAAGAATAACTACAGAAATCTTGCCAAACTATACTCTGAGGCAGGGAATGGAGCAAGCGTGCTGACCATAGATTACCGTGTGGCACCACAACATGTGTATCCGGCGGCGTTAGAGGACGCTTTTTCAGCGTATGAGTGGTTGATATCTGAGGGATATTCTCAGGAGAACATAATCCTTGCAGGTGATTCCGCCGGAGGAGGACTTGCCATGGCGCTGTGTCACTATCTTAAGGATTTGGGACGTAAACTCCCGAAGGCTGTCATAACCTTTTCGCCATGGACAGACCTTACCGTAAGCGGATGGTCCTATAAAGAAAATGCAGATATAGATCCGATATTCGGACATTCAAAAGATGATATTATAACAAAGAGTGCATATATAGGTGATGATGATGCAGCTAATCCGTATATATCCCCTTTGTTCGGAGATTTTGAAGGATTTCCTCCTATGCTTATACAGGCAGGAACCCATGAAATGCTGCTCAGTGATTCTCAATCTGTTGCCCAAAAGGCAAAAGAAGCGGGCGTAGATGTTACATTTACTGAGTACGAGGGTATGTTCCATGTTTTTCAAATGGTGGGATATCTGATTCCTGAGTCAAAAAAAGCGTGGACTCAGGTTAGTGAATTTATAGAGAAAATATAGAATTAAGAAAACCACCTCCGGAACCGGCAGGTGGTTTTCTTAAAGAAATTTTAAACATTTAGATTATTTTATTTTAAAATATATTTTGGCATAATCAAATCAGGAGGTAGGAAAATGTATAACATATTGATATGTGATGATGAAAAGGATATTGTAGAAGCGCTTAACATTTATCTTTCAAGCGAAGGTTATTCCGTATACAAGGCATACAATGGTAAAGAAGCACTGAATATTATAAGCAAAACGGATATACATCTTGTACTTCTTGATATTATGATGCCGGTTATGGATGGAATTGCCGCCATGTCAAAAATGCGTGAAAAAACAAATATTCCGGTAATTCTGCTTACGGCTAAAGGAGAAGATACCGACAAGATTTTGGGACTTAATGTGGGTGCGGATGATTATGTTACAAAACCATTTAACCCCGTTGAACTGATTGCACGTGTGAAAGCCCAGCTCAGACGATATATGACACTGGGCGGAGGGAATGCAGAAAAAAATAATGATATGCTTGTGGTGGGAGGAATTGTTCTAAATGACAAGGCAAAATCTGTAAGCGTCGATGGTGAAAATATCAGTCTTACACCGACAGAATATCATATATTGAAACTTTTTATGAAAAATCCCGGAAAAGTGTTCTCACCTAAGGATATATACAGAATGGTATGGGAGGATATTCCCCTTGGCTCAGAGGGAACCGTAGCAGTACATATAAGACATCTGAGAGAGAAGATAGAAATTAATCCGTCAGAACCAAGATATTTAAGAGTTGTCTGGGGACAGGGATATAAATTGGAGGAAAAAAGATGAATAGGATTAAGGGAAATATGCCACTTAAAATTCTGGCGAGTATATTGCTTTCACTTGCATTGTGCTTTGGAGTGATAAGCGGTATAGCAGTCTATGCTGCTCTGATAAATGATTATTATACACCGGGAGGAAAAACAGCACTTAAAAATGATATACTTGAAAGCATATGCCTTAATTACAATTCTGTGTCATATGAGTGGTATGAGGCAGCTTTGGAGGGTGACGATGGATGCGATTATTACGAACTGTATTTTGATGAGGAAAATACAAATTATTTCTTTACAATAGAACCTTTACATGAAGAGGACAGAGAAAAGTATATAACTTTATCTAATTATACCTGCGATGATTATCAGTATAAGGGAGAGTCCGTTGATAATACCGCATTATATTATGATATAAAGATATTGGAGTCCACTATAATGCCGGCAGATATTCCGAGTGATAAACTGAAAATTTCGCTATATAATTCTGATGATATCCGCTCCGATGAATTAACATACAAATTTATGAATAACGGTGCTTTGTTAGTGGATAACGATGAATACTTTGAACTTTTATATACCAATACAATATTGGATGATGATATTATAGATATTATTTTTTATTACAATGGCTGCGAGGTCAGATACAGGATGAAGGTCTCCGATATAGAAGGGTATGATGAGTTCATGGAGTCTGTAAAAAAGGAATACAACCATTACGGACTTTTGAATGCTTACTATGATATAGAAGAGAAGAAAATTAATGTTGAATATGAGATGTGTGAGGAAATCTGGCTGAAACAAACACATTATGTAAAAACAAATCTGGAAGCCGGTGATGATTTTTACTATTCTATGCAACTTAACTATATGTATCCTGCCATGCAGCTTGCCCTGCCTGTGTTTGTAATATCATGTATATTTATCATATTATTATTTATATATGTGTGTATTGTAGCAGGGCACAGGAAAGATGGGGACAAAAAAGAACTTGTATGGTTCCACAGAATACCATATGACGTAATTCTTGTAATATATTTTATGGTTGCATGTGCCTTACTGTGCTGCTGTGCCAATATATACTTCAATGACTATATTAAACGGGGTATTGTGTATGGCGCACTTATGCTTCCGATAGTTTTATTATTTCCGCCTGTGGTTTATACCACGGCAGCGAGATTAAAAAACGGCAATATACTGAAAAACACACTTTTGTACCGTATAATAAGATTTTTCGTAAGGGGTATTTGCCGCTGCGCAAAAGCAATGCAAAATAATTTTAATCTGTATTGGAAGTGGATTGGCGGTTATGCGGTTATATCTCTTATTGAAATTATAATATGTGTCAACACATATGATTTTGGTTTTACCATTAGTTTCTGGCTTGTAGAAAAAGTATGTATTGCTTTAGTACTTATCGTAGCTGTTATCAATATGAACAAGCTGAAATCAGGAGGCGAAATGATTGCTGAGGGCAGAACGGATTATGAGATAGAGACAGAGAATATGCTGTGGGAGTTTAAAAAACATGGTGAAAACCTTAATCATATAAAGGACGGTATACAATTTGCGGTTGAAGAGCGGATGCGAAGCGAGCGGATGAAGACAGAGCTGATAACCAATGTTTCCCATGACATAAAAACTCCTCTTACATCCATCATAAATTATGTTGACCTGATTTCAAAGGAAGAACTGGATAACAATAATGCCACAGAGTATATAGAAGTTTTGAAGAGACAGTCTGAAAAATTAAAGAAACTTATATTGGATTTGATAGATGCATCAAAAGCATCTACCGGAAATATGCCCGTGGAAATATCTGATGTGGACGTAAAGGTCTTATTGGAACAGTCCCTCGGAGAATTTGCGGATAAGCTGTCAGAGAAAAACTTAAAGCCGGTGGTGAAATTTAATACAGAGGATACAATTGTACGGGCGGACGGTAAGCATCTGTGGAGAGTCATAGACAATCTGATTAGTAATATATCAAAATATGCCCAGGAAAATACGAGAGTGTATATTGAAGTTGACCGAATCATTTTGAAACAGGAAACCATGAATAATGTCTGTAAATTGAGAATGTCCTTCAAGAATATATCTAAAGAAGAACTTAATGTTTCCGGTGACGAACTGATGGAGAGATTTGTGAGAGGCGATAAGTCGAGAAACACAGAAGGAAATGGTCTGGGACTGTCTATTGCAAAAAGTCTTATGAATGTCCAGAACGGAGATTTGAGGATTGTTGTAGACGGAGACTTATTTAAGGTGGAATTATTTATATAGTTTTGAAATGTTAAGTTTATGTAAAGTTTATAAAATTCTATTGACTGTAAATTGTTTGCGGTTGTATTATTGCTGGTGAGGGCTAAAAAACCCTCACCATAATATTACGAAAAAAACGAGGAGAATAGTATGGACATTTTTAACGTTCTATCTATGATAGGCGGATTATCCCTTTTCCTTTACGGAATGCATGTTTTGGGAGATGCCCTTGCCAAGATGTCAGGCGGTAAGCTTGAGAGAATTTTAGAAAAATTAACTACAAACAAATTTATGGCAGTACTGCTCGGTGCAGGAGTGACAGCGGTTATCCAGTCTTCATCAGCCACAACTGTTATGGTTGTGGGATTTGTTAATTCCGGAATCATGAAACTGAAACAGGCCGTAGGTATAATCATGGGTGCAAATATAGGTACAACAATCACTTCATGGATACTCAGCCTTAGTGGATTAAACGGTGACAGCTTTTTTATAAAAATGCTTAAACCTACATCTTTTACTCCGATATTTGCTCTCGTGGGAGTTATATTCCTTGTGTTTATGAAAAGTGAAAAAAAGCATAACATAGGAACAATACTTCTTGGGTTTTCGGTTCTGATGTTCGGTATGGATACCATGACATCTGCAGTTGCACCACTCAGCGAGGTTAAGGCATTTACAAATATTCTGACTATGTTTGAAAATCCTATACTTGGTATGCTGGCAGGTCTTGTGCTCACTGCGATTATACAGTCATCGTCAGCATCGGTCGGTATCTTACAGGCACTTTGCGTAACCGGTGCAATTACCTATGCAAACGCAATTCCTATCATCATGGGACAGAATATAGGTACCTGTATAACGGCAATACTTTCATCCATAGGTGCCAGCAGGGATGCTAAACGTGCTTCAGCGGTACATTTATATTTTAATATACTGGGTACGACTATATTTATGACACTGTTCTACCTGGTAAATGTATTTATACCATGGCCATTCTTAAATGATGTGGCAGGTGCTGCAGGAATAGCAGTTGTCCATACAACCTTTAACGTGCTGGCTACTGCGGTGCTTTTACCATTGTCAAATGTTCTTGAATTTTTGGCGGTTAAGACTATCAGAGATAAGGGAGAAGAAAATGACGAACAGGATTCAACATTACAGCTCCTTGACCCGATATTCTTAGATAAACCTGGATTTGCAGCAGCCCAGTGCCAGAAAGTTGCCTCTGTTATGGCACAGATATCAAAAGACAGTGTTCTGGAGGCGGTTTCACTTATAGGTGATTTTGATGAAACTAAGGCTGCCCATGTACGGGAAACAGAGAATATGATAGATAAGTACGAGGATCAGCTTGGAGCATATCTGTTGAAACTCAGTGAAAAAGATTTATCTAAGGAGGACGGTCACACAGTGTCTACCCTGTTGCACAGCATAGGCGATATTGAACGTATATCTGACCTTGCTATGGATATTCTTCTCGGTGTAGAGCAGATGTATAAGAAAGAACAGGAATTTTCCAAGAAAGCTATGGAAGAACTCAGAGTGTATGGCATGGCTCTGAAAGATATACTTGAATTGACAGTGGCGGCATTTGTAAGCAACGACCGTGAAAAAGTTGCACAGGTTCAGCTTATGGAAGAGCTTATGGATCAGATGAATAAAGAAGTTAAAAAACGACATGTAAAACGTCTTAAAAAGGGCAAATGTACCATTGAACTCGGCATCAGCCTTTCAGATATAACAGATGCCTACGAGCGTATATCGGATCATTGCTCTAACATTGCCGTAAGTATCGTTCAGGCAGATGACGACGAGGTTGAAGCTCACAACTATCGAAAAGAAATGAAAGATAACCAGGAATGGTTTGAAAAGAAATATGGCGAGCTTGAGGCAAAATACGTGTTGCCTTAAATCAGTAAAAAGCATCCCGGAGAGTGTGAATACTACACTTTGGGATGCTTTTTCATATTGTAAAATAAAACAAATAAAATGTAAAATATACTTGACATTTTGCTATAAGGGATATATACTCACCGATAGAAACATTATTCAGAAAGGATTTTTTGATTAGGTGAAAGTATGAAAAATCTGAAAATCAAAGCGGCAAGGGCAGGACTTGACATGTCACAGGCTGAATTGGCACAGAAGTGCAGTGTGTCAAGACAGACTATAAGCGCTATTGAAAAAGGAGATTACAATCCCACGGTAAATCTTTGCATATCCATATGCAAGGTATTGGGTAAAACCCTGGATGAATTGTTTTGGGAAGGTTAGTTTAACAGGAGGAATGTATATGAAACTTGAGTTAAAGAATATTACAAAAAGTTTTGAAGATAAGGAAGTGCTTCACGGGATAAGCTTTTCGGTAGAAAGCGGAAGAGCACTTGGCCTGCTGGGTAGAAATGGTGCAGGTAAGACCACAACCATGAGAATTATCATGGATGTTTTCCGTGCCAATGAGGGAGAAGTTTTACTGGACGGAAAAAAATTTAAGCCGGACGGAAGTCAGGTCGGATATCTTCCGGAGGAAAGAGGATTATATCCAAAAAAAGTTGTTAAGGATCAGATGATATATCTCGCCATGCTAAGGGGTATGAATCGGAAGGAAGCCGTTAAGAGTACCGCAAAGTGGCTGGAGAGACTTCAGGTGTCTGAGTACACAGACAAGAAACTTGAAACACTTTCAAAGGGTAACCAGCAGAAAGTTCAGCTGGCAGCTACATTGGTTGGTGAGCCTGATATAGTGATTCTCGATGAACCTTTTTCAGGACTTGATCCGGTTAACTCCCAAATACTTAAAGATGTTATTGCGGAGCTTATCGCTGACGGAAAAATCGTTATATTTTCCAGTCATCAGATGAGCTATGTAGAGGAATTCTGTGAGGATATTGCCATTATCAATCACGGTGATCTGGTTCTTGCAGGAAACCTTGATGAGATAAAGGAACAGTATGGCAAGGGAAGGAAAATTCTTTCAGCGACAAATTATGAACTCAAAGAACTCAAAGAACTCTGTGAGGATAAGCTTTCGGATAAGGTAAATGTGCTCTTTGACACAAAACACTATGTGGTGCTGGATTTAAAAGATGGAGTTGACCAGTGGCAGATTCTTGATGAACTAAGAAAACTTAAAGTGGATGTCAAGACATTTGGTGTTTACGAACCATCTCTTAATGACATATTTGTATCAAAGGTAGGGGAAGAGACCGAAGAGAATGAAGAAGAAAAAGAGGAAACTGCCCCTAAGAAAAAAGGTTTATTCGGAAAGGGAGGAAAGTAAGATGAAGAGCTTTAAGACAATATTAAAGTTTGAATTAGATAATTACTTCAAAAGTAAGTCATATATGATATGCACAATACTTATTGCGGTTCTGGCAGCAGTAATCATGTTTGTGCCCGGGATTATTGACAAAGTAAAATCAGATTCCGATGATTCCGCAGGTTCAGAAACAGAGTCACAGGCGGATGAAGAGGATTTGAGAGAATTAGCTATATATAATCCTAATGAATTGGGAGATATGGAAATTCTTGCCGGATATTTTACCGATGCGAAATTTACAGAGTGTGACAGCGAAGAACAGCTTCAGAATCTTGTCAAAGATGAAAAAGTGGAAGCGGGATTTGCTATAAAGTCAACTACAGAATTTGATTTTTATATATTTAACAAAAGTATAGATAATAATGATGTTGAAATATTTACAGAGTATATGAGTATGATTGTTAAAATGGAGTTCTGTAATACTCATGGACTTAATCTGGATGAATACCTTGAGGCTGAGTATGCACAAATTACCGCAAATGAAAATATTTTGGGTAAGGACGGTATGCAGAATTACTGGTACTGTTATATGTTTGTAATTCTGGTATTTATGATTATAATTGCATACGGTACAACAATAGCATCAGGAATAACAAACGAGAAAAGCAACCGTTCCATTGAAATTCTTGTCACAAGCACATCCACAACATCGCTTCTTTTCGGAAAGGTTATTGCCGGCGTTGTGGCAGCAGTATTCCAGTGCGGAATTATAGCGGTATCTGTTTTGGGATCATACCAGTTTAATAAAGATTATCTGCCGGAGGTTCTCGGAATGTTCCTTGATATACCGGGCGATGTTCTTGTTACATTTGCCATTTTCGGAATAGGAGGATTTATTTTCTATTCATTTATGTATGGTGCCCTTGGTGCCCTTGTTTCAAAGATTGAAGACCTGAATAAGACTGCAGGTACCGCACAGATGATAGTTATGATAGTATACTTAGTAACTTTGTTTGGAATATCTAAACCGGATGGTATACTTATGAAGGTTTGTTCGTTCCTTCCGTTCAGTTCTTACAGTGCAATGTTTGCCAGAGTTGCCATGGGCTCAGTGGCCGTATGGGAGATTGTGGTTTCCGCTGTGATACTTTATGCATCCGTAGTTCTTATGGGATTTATCGGCGGGAAGATATTCCGCAACTCTACACTCCGGTACGGAAACCCAATCAAACTCTCAAATGCCTTAAAGTCCATTAGGAAGAAGGATTAGCAGAATATAATCCACCCATGCCGCCCCTACATGGGTGGGTTATATCCAACCACCGTCGAACTTTAGGACTTCACCTGTGAGGTAGGCTGGCATGGACAGGAGATTTTTAATGCAGGCGGCTGCTTCGGAAGGGGTTCCCATACGACCGAAGGGGATTTCGTCGGAGAGAGCAGAGAGCTCATCGTCGGAAAGATGCCTGTTCATGTCGGTGTCAATGGCGCCGAACGCAACTGCGTTGACGGAAATGTTGCTTGGGGCAAGCTCCTTGGCAAGAGCCATAGTAAAACTGTTGATGGCACCTTTTGTAGTGGAATAAGCAACTTCACAGGAGGCACCTACAAGACCCCAAACGGAAGAAATATTAATTATGGAGCCGGACTTTTGGTGAACCATCCGGGGAACAACACAGTGACAGGTGTTGTAGACAGATGTAAGATTGGAATTGATGATATGATTCCATTGGGATGGAGATATATCGGTAAAAAGTCCTATTTCGGAAATTCCCGCGTTGTTGATTAGGGTGTCTATCCTGCCGGACTTTGAAAGGACTTTTGAAACCATGTCAGCCACGAAAGAATAATCACCTGCGTCACCTGAAAAAATGTCGCAGGAACAGTGAGCATCTTCAACTAAGTGCTTGACAGTGAGCAATTCATCTGCACTGTTTCTGGAACAAACAGCCATATAATCGTAAGAGGAGGCAAGGGCTATGGCAGTTTCTTTTCCTATGCCCCTTGAACCCCCGGTAATAATTAGTGTTTTCATAAAATAGTCACCTCCCGGAAATTATAACATAAACCAAATCAATATCATAGAAATAGTTGAAAAAAAACCTTGTATTTGATATACTAACCGAATACAGGAAAAAATTCGGAGGAAAATCAGAATGAAAAGACAAAGTGCAGCCGGACTGTTCTTATCAATGTTTTTAAGAGCAACGGTTATTATATTGGGAA
The DNA here is from genome assembly GCA_964553965.1 of uncultured Bacteroides sp. GTDB lineage: Bacteria > Bacillota > Clostridia > Lachnospirales > Lachnospiraceae > Coprococcus_C. Next base: position 34,150 of record CAZKMB010000014.1, read on the forward strand.
TCGGAATAATCATATTTGGTATAGTATTTTTGACTCAGGTGATAAAAGGTGACGACGGGAAACAGGACAAGGGACTTGTCACAACCGTAGACGAAAATGTATTGCAGGATCCGGGAGTACGGGATGATTTGCTGGAAAACTCCACAGAGGCAACGGAAGCGACAGAGGAAGCTGAACCTGTTGCTGCATATGACAAGATGATAGCAGTGCTTAACAGTACTACAACCGGTGGACTTGCGGGAAGATGGTGCGAAAAATTAAACGGATATGGCTATGAAAACACATATGCATCTGATTTTTCCAACACACAGGAAACAACCATAATAGTTGTAAAGGAAAACGGTGTAGGAGAGGAACTGACAGGATACTTTAACGACCCGACATACATGGTAGGAGAGGTTCCTGAAGGCGCATACGAAAATCTTGACGGATACGATGTGGTTATAATATTGGGAACAAAGGACAGTGACCGGTAACAAATTAAGTAAATATGAATAAATTACCCGAAACTCTTCATACTTAAGGTATGAAGAGTTTTGTTGTTAAAGAAAATATAAAACAATATATAAAGGTGACAATCGGAACACTTGCCATGGCGTTTGCCGTGGTGAACTTTTTTGAACCTGCGGGAGTCGTGGCAGGCGGGGTTACGGGAATAGCCATAATACTAAAAAGTACATTGAGACTGCCCATGTGGGTTGTGAACGGCATCGTAAATATACCTCTTTTTGCTGCCGGTTATAAGATACTTGAAAAAGACATATTTATAAAGACCTTGTACGGAACAGCGGCACTGACCGTATTTTTGGGAATTATGCCATATATGGGGGTTGGCACAGGAAATCTGCTGGCAGATATCATTGTCGGAGGAGTTCTTATGGGAGGAGGACTGGGACTGATATTTGCAGCCTATGCATCATCCGGCGGTACAGACCTTCTTGCAACACTTATAAATGTCCGGATAAAATATATATCCATCCCCAGAATACTTGCGGCAATAGACGGAGTAATCGTTCTTGCAGGAGCCTTTGTCTTTGGAACGGAAAAAGGAATATATGCGATAATAGCCATATATATAGTTACAAAAGTTTCCGACAGAATAATGGAGGGACCACACAGAGCCAAAATGATGTATATAATATCTGACAAAAGCGCTGAGATAGGGGGATATATAGTAAATAAAATAGGCAGAGGAGTGACTTATATAAATGCTACCGGCGCATACACAAACCGTTCAAAAAATATGATAATGTGTGTTGTTTCGGCTAAAGAAATGGTAAAAATCAAACAAAATATATATCGAATTGATGAAAAAACCATATGTTTTGTGGGAGATATAGGAGAAGCTTTTGGTGAAGGTTTCACAAAGTATTCAGGATGACAAGAAAATCTTTTTGTGAAAAGTGAATAAAAAAAAAGTGCAAAAATAATTCATATACAAAATAGACAATAATTTTTGGGCTTATTTGTTCAATTATAATATGGCTTTTGAAAGTGGTTTAGTGTAAAATCAAAACATGTTGAGTCAGTAAATTAAGCTAATCTAAGGAGGAAAATATTTAAATGGCTAGTTTATCACTTAAAAATATTTACAAGATTTACCCTAATGGATTTAATGCTGTTAAGGATTTCTCTATGGAGATTGAAGATAAAGAGTTTATCATCTTCGTTGGTCCTTCAGGATGTGGTAAGTCAACTACACTTCGTATGATCGCAGGACTTGAGGATATAAGCTCAGGTGAATTGTGGATCGGTGACAAGATGGTTAACGACGTAGAGCCAAAGGATAGAGATATCGCCATGGTATTCCAGAACTACGCTCTTTACCCACATATGTCAGTTTACGATAACATGGCATTTGGTCTTAAGCTTAGAAAAGTACCAAAGGAGAAGATTGACAAGCAGGTACATGAGGCTGCAAAGATTCTTGATATCGAGCATCTTCTTGACAGAAAGCCAAAGGCTTTATCAGGTGGTCAGAGACAGAGAGTTGCAATGGGACGTGCTATCGTTCGTGAGCCAAAGGTATTCCTTATGGATGAGCCTCTTTCAAACCTTGATGCTAAGCTCAGAGTACAGATGCGTGTTGAGATTTCTAAGCTTCATCAGAGACTTCAGACAACAATCATCTACGTTACACATGACCAGACAGAGGCGATGACTCTTGGTACAAGAATTGTTGTTATGAAGGATGGTATCATTCAGCAGGTAGATACTCCACAGAACCTTTACGATAAGCCATGTAACTTATTCGTTGCAGGTTTCATGGGTATGCCACCTATGAACTTCATCGATTGTAAGGTAGTTAAGTCAGGCGCTGACGTACTCCTTATGTTCGGTTCACACTCAATTAAGGTTCCTGAAGCTAAGGCTGCTAAGCTTATCAGCGGTGACTTTATCGATAAGGAAGTTGTTCTTGGTATCCGTCCTGAGGATATTCATGATGAGCAGTTATTTATCGAGTCTTCACCAGAGAGCGTTATAGATGCAAGAATCAACATCTACGAGATGTTAGGTGCTCAGGTTTACTTATACTTCACTATCGACCAGTTCGATATTACAGCATCTGTAAATCCAAGAACAACTGCAAGACCTGGTGATTCAGTTCAGTTTGCATTCGATTTAAGCAAGGTACATATCTTTGATAAGGAAACCGGAGAGGTTGTTGCAAACTAATTTTAGTCAAATATGACGATTATGTGAATTTTTATGAGGAAATGTATATTTTTATACATTTCCTCTTTTTTTTTTTTGAATTTTACTGTAAAATGGATGATGTATGGTTATGTGCATTTGTTTTTATACATATTTTTTGATTATGGGATAAGCAATGTATAATCAAATTTTATAAGGGGTGATAAAATGATATCAAATCAGATACTTCAAGAAACTATAGAGGGGATAAAAACCATTACACGTACAGATCTCTGTGTTATGGATACAGAGGGTAAAAATCTTGCATCTACAATCAGGGATACCGATGAATTGGAGGATGCAGTTATCGCATTTGCGGATTCACCTGCCGAGAGTCAGGTTATGAATGGTTTTCAGTTCTTTAAGGTTTATGATGATAATGAATTGGAGTATGTTATACTTGCAAAGGGAGAGGCTGAGGATGTATATATGATTGGAAAAGTTGCATCTTTCCAGATACAGAGTCTTCTTGTTGCATATAAAGAGCGATTTGACAAGGATAATTTTATCAAGAATCTTCTGCTTGATAACCTACTCCTTGTAGATATATATAACAGAGCAAAAAAACTTCACATTGAAACAGATGTGAGAAGAATTGTATTCATAATAGAAACAAAAAATGAGAAGGATACAAATGCTTTAGAAACCGTAAGAACACTTTTCTCAAGTAAAACAAAGGATTTTATAACTGCTGTTGACGAGAAAAACATTATCCTTGTCAAGGAAGTAAAACCGAGTGAAACTTATGAGGATATGAACAAGACGGCTAAGGTAATAGTGGATATGCTCAACACAGAAGCCATGTCTTCCGTAAATGTAGCATATGGTACCATTGTAAACGAGATTAAGGAGGTTTCACGTTCTTATAAGGAGGCTAAACTGGCACTTGACGTTGGAAAGATATTTTACAGTGACAGAAAAATTATTGCCTACAGCAATCTTGGTATCGGCAGACTTATATATCAGTTGCCTATACCGCTTTGCAAGATGTTTATAAAGGAAATCTTTGATGGCAAGTCTCCTGATGAGTTTGATGAAGAAACACTTGTAACAATTAACAAATTCTTTGAAAACAGTCTGAATGTGTCTGAGACATCCAGACAGTTGTATATTCACAGAAACACACTTGTATACAGACTTGACAAGCTGGAAAAGAGTACAGGTCTTGACCTCAGGGTGTTTGAGGATGCTATTACATTTAAGATAGCACTTATGGTAGTAAAGTATATGAAGTATATGGAATCGCAAGAATTTTAATAGGAGAAAAATTTTAATATGATTAGTTTTGAACACGTTAAGATGAAATATCCTGCAAGTAAGACATATGCCTTGAATGATGTTAGCTTCGAGATAGAAGAAGGCGAGTTTGTATTCATTGTGGGAACAAGTGGTTCGGGAAAAACCACTCTTATAAAACTGTTGTTAAAGGAGTTGGAACCTACATCCGGCAAGATAAAGGTTGCAGATGTGGATTACGGAAAACTCAGAAGAAAACACATTCCTAAGCTTCGCAGAAGAATCGGAACTGTGTTCCAGAATTTCCGTCTCTTAAAAGACAGGACGGTATATGAAAATGTAGCGTTTGCCCAGCGAGTTGTGGAGACACCTACCAGATATATAAGAAGACAGGTTCCTGCCATGCTTACCCTGGTTGGACTTGCAGATAAGTATAAAGCTTATCCAAGACAGCTTTCAGGTGGTGAACAGCAAAGAGTTGCACTTGCCAGAGCATTGGTAAATAAACCGGAAATTCTTCTTGCAGATGAGCCGACAGGTAATCTGGATCCAAAGAATTCATGGGAGATTATGAAACTTCTTGAGGAGGTAAACAAGAAGGGAACCACCGTTGTTGTGGTTACTCATAACAAGGAGATAGTGGATACTATGCAGAAGAGAGTTATCACCTTGAAGAAGGGTGAACTTATTAGTGATGAGAAAAAAGGTGGTTATATAGATGAGGATTAGTTCATTTTTATACAGTATCAGACAGGGACTTAAAAATATTAAGCGTAATTTATTGTTCTCGCTTGCCTCTATTGGAACAATTGTATCCTGTTTGTTCCTGTTTGGTATAATATATTGTGTAGTGGTAAATTTTCAGTCATCCATGAAAGAACTCCAGAATACTGTAGTTATATCCGTATTTTTTGATGAGGGAATTTCAGAGGATAATATAGCACTTATCGGTGAACAGATTCGTGTTAGAGAAGAGGTCAATACAGTGGGCTTTATCACTGCAGATGAGGCTTGGGAGAGATATGCAAAGAAGAGATATGCAGATGATTATGCTGCTGCTATGGAGTCTTTTGCCGGAGACAATCCGCTTAAGAATAGTGCTTCGTATGAGATAACTCTTAAGGATTTGGATAAGCATGGAGAGTTTGTAAAGTTTCTTGAAGGTCTCCATGGTGTAAGAAAAGTTTCGAGCTCCGAGGCTACAGCAGATGGAATTGACACATTGAGTAACATCGTAGGTGTTGCTTCTGTAGGTATAGTCGGTATTCTTTTGCTGGTATCAATATTCCTTATAAGTAATACAATCACTATCGGTATTACCGTCAGAAAGGAAGAAATTGCCGTTATGAAACTTATCGGAGCGACGAATTTCTTTGTAAGGGCACCTTTCGTTGTAGAGGGTGTGGTTATTGGTCTGATTGGTTCTACTATACCGCTTTTGCTGGTATATATAGTGTATGATAATATTTTACAGTATCTTGTTGACAAATTATCTATTGTACAGAGTCTTTTTGCTTTCGTTCCGGCTGACGAATTATTTGCCATATTGGTGCCTGTATCAATTGCCATAGGTATCGGCTTGGGTCTGATTGGAAGTATAATAACAACCAGAAAGCATTTGAAAGTGTAAGGAGGAATTATATGCGTAAGTTTTTAAAACTCGTTACGGCATGCACTATGGTTTTTGCCATGTGTATTTGCTCTTACGCGGCAGATACGTCTGAACTTGAGGAAGAAAGAGATCAGGTTGAAGAAAAAAAGGATGAGGTGCAGGGAATAGTAGATCAGCTTACTGCACAGCAAAACAACATCTTGGATACCATAGAGCAGTTAGATACCATGGTTTCGGAATATAATCTTCAGATAGCAGATTTGGAGAGCCGAAAGGAAGAAATCATGGCTGATGTTAAAGTGACACAGAAGGAGTTGGAAGATGCCCAAAAGCAGGAGGAAGAACAATATGAGGCTATGAAGCTTCGTATACAGTATTCCTACGAAAATGGTGATGCTGAGTATATAGATACATTTTTTACTCTGACAGATGTGTCGGATGTAGTAAACGATGCAGAGTATACAGAGCAGGTATATAACTATGATCTCAATATGCTTAAGGGACTTATTGATATCAAGAAAACTGTGGCAAATAAAAAATTGGAGCTTGAAACAGAACTTGAAGATATAAGTGATATTGAGGAAGATGTTAACGCAAATAAGGAAGCTGTTGAAATTCTCATTGAGGGAAGAGAAAAACAGGTAGAAAGCTATGCTCTTTCCATAAAGGAGCAGGAGGAAAAGATTGCTGAATATGAGGCCGAACTTGCAAGTATTGATGCAGAGATAGATGCTGCTATAGCTGCTTATGAGGAAAAACTTAAGGCTGAAACAGGCAGTGGTATGGAAATCACATGGACAGGAGGAACTTTCCAGTGGCCGGTGCCTAAAAGCCGTTATAGTTCTATTTCATCATCTTTTGGACCAAGAGACCTTGCCGGAACCTCTTTCCACCACGGACTTGATATTCCGTGTCCTGAGGGAACACCAATTTATGCCGGTGAGGACGGCGTGGTAATTCTTTCCACTTATAACAGCTCTCTTGGATATTATGTATGTATAGATCACGGCGGCGGAGTTACAACAACCTACGGACATAATTCGGTTCTTCTTGTAAGCGCCGGACAGAAGGTAAGCAGAGGAGATACAATTGCTTATGCCGGAAATACCGGTTTTTCCTTTGGATCACATTGCCATTTTGCCGTAAGAATAAATGGATCTTATGTGGATCCGTATCCATACTTATATTAGTTAGGAGTGTGTGTGTTGTTTAAAAAGAGGATTTTTGGGATTTTAATTGCTGCTTCTATGATTATGACAATTTCCGGCTGTGATTTTTTGACACAGAAAAAACCGGCAGGGAGCATAAATATAGATAATGACAATGAGGATAATAAAAAAACAGATCTCTGGGAAGATGAGGATGTAACAAAAAAAGTAGATGAGATACAGGCTTATATAGATATGTACTACTATTTTGATACAGACGATGCAGCCAGGGAAGAAGCTATATATGACGGCATAATGGAAGGATTGGGAGATCCGTATTCAGTATACTATACGGCTGAGGAATTTGCAGATTTGATGGAAACAAATTCCGGAGAATATTACGGTGTTGGTGCAGTAGTTACACAGTCAGCGGATATGACTATATCGGTTGTCCGTCCGATACCGGGAAGTCCTGCAGAAGAAGCCGGAATTATGGCTGAGGATATTATAGTTCAGGTTGATGATATGGAGATTGTTGATCAGGAACTGAGCCTTGTGGTTGAAAAGATTAAGGGAACTGACGGAACATCAGCATATATAAAGGTATACCGCCCAAGCATAAATGATTATCTTGAATTTGAGGTTGAACGAAGACTTGTGGAGAATGTATCGGTATACTATGAAATGCTTGACAACAACATAGGTTATGTTCAGGTTCAACAGTTCTATGAAAATACGGCCGATGAGTTTACAGATGCAATTGAGAATCTGGAATCTCAGGGTGCTGATAGTCTGATTATAGATATGCGTGATAATCCAGGCGGCCTTCTCAATGCAGTGGTGGATATGTGCTCTTATATTATAGATGATGGTAACATTCTCACAACAAAGGACAAAAACGGAAGTGTTATCGCAAAATATGATGACAATAACAAACACAGCCTTGATATGCCTATGGTTGTTCTTATCAACGGGAACAGTGCCAGTGCATCAGAGGTGTTTGCCGGTGCCATGAAGGATACAGAAAAAGCTGTTCTTGTGGGAACAACTTCCTTTGGTAAGGGTATTGTACAGTCTGTCATGCCTTTGTCGGATGGTACCGCAATTAAGCTCACCGTAGCTAAATATTTTACTCCGGCAGGAAATGATATACACGAGTTAGGAATTGAACCGGATTATGTTGTTGAATTACCTGACGGAAAACAAAACGCTGTCAATTTAGAGCGGGAAAATGACACACAGCTTAAAAAAGCAGTAGAAATACTGACAGGAGAATAAAAATAAAGAGATATATAGGACACAGATTTCAGTTAAATGAATGTCTGTGTCTTTTTTTTGACTTTGTATATAAAAAATAAATTCTATATGGTGTATCTGTAAAAAGTGTGTTAAACTTAGGTTAAGTGCAAGTTAAGAATTACAAAGGAGCAAGATAATGGGATTTACGATGATATTGTCACTGCTGTGCGGAGTTGCATTGTTTTTATACGGAATGACTCTCATGGGTGACGGATTGAAAAAGGTTGCAGGTAATAAATTAGAACTTATACTATATAAATTAACTAATACACCCATAAAAGGTATTTTGTTGGGAACAGTAGTTACATCGATTATTCAGTCCTCGTCGGCTACATCCGTGATGGTAGTAGGTTTTGTTAATTCCGGTATGATGAAGGTTGCTCAGGGAATTGGAATTATCATGGGTGCCAATATCGGAACAAGTATAACCGGATGGATTTTGTGTCTTTCATATATAGACGGGTCAAGCGGTGTTGCCCAGATTTTATCTACTGCCACTATATCTGCCATAGTTGCCATAATCGGAATTATATTTAAGATGTTTGTAAAAAAAGTGGTTTTTAGAAATGTCGGAGATATTATGCTGGGATTTGCCATACTTATGATTGGTATGCAGCAGATGAGTGGGGCTGTATCTCCACTCAAGGAAAACGAAGGTTTTACCGGTGCATTTACCATGTTCAACAATCCGCTGTTAGGTATACTGATTGGTATTTTGTTTACGGCAATTCTGCAGAGCGCATCTGCCGCAGTAGGTATATTGCAGGCTCTTTCCATTACGGGAGGAATTACATTTGCCGCTGCGTTTCCTATTATAATGGGTATAGGCGTGGGCGCAGCATGTCCCGTATTGCTGTCATCCATCGGAACAAATAAAAATGCAAAGAGAACAGCTTTGGTATACCTTTTGAATGACTTGTTCGGAATGATTATATGGTCTGCTATATTCTACAGTGTAAATGCTTTTGTTCATTTCGGTTTTATGAATATGATTATGAATCCGTTTAGCATAGCACTTGTAAATTCTGTGTTTAGAATTGCAACTACCTGTGTGCTGGCTCCGTTTATAAAACAGATAGAAAAACTTGTATTGTTCCTGATAAAGGACAGTGCTGAGGAAACAGCGGAGAGCAAAGACTTTGATTTGCTTGAGGAAAGATTTATAGCATTTCCTGATATTGCCATAAGCCAGAGCCATACATCCATGAATGGTATGATGGATAAGGCACGTAAGAATATTTTTACAGCTCTTGAATTGCTGGAAGATTATTCTGATGAGAGTTATGAGAAGGTTCAGGAAAGGGAAAATCTCATTGACAGGTATGAGGATAAGCTGGGTACATATCTCATGCAATTGACAGGCAAGGAAATGAGTCCGGAACAGTCGAATCAGGTATCCAAGATGCTGCATACCATCAGTGATGTTGAGAGACTCGGTGATCATGCAGTAAATATATCTAAGGTAGCTTTAGAGCTTCATGAGAAAAAGAAAACATTTTCGGAAGAAGCAGAGTATGAGCTTACTGTTCTGAAAAATGCAATAAGAGAAGTTCTTGATATTACGGATGCATCATTTAAGAACGACGATGCGGAACTTGCAAATAAGGTTGAACCTCTCAGGGAGCTTATAAGTGTTCTCTGCGACAAGTTAAAGATACGACATATTGAGAGATTGCAAGCTGGTAAGTGTGATATAAATAAGGGATTTGCTTTCAACGATTTGTTAAATAATCTGGAGCGTATCGCAGATCACTGTTCCAATGTGGCCGTTGCCATGATGGGACTTGAGAATAAAAAACTTGACAGCCATGAATATCTGAAACGCCTCAGAGGTGATAAGGATAATCGATATTCTGCTTATTTTGACGAGTACGCTGCCAAATATGACATTGATGGATATCAGGGTGCATAAATATAACATATTCCAATTTTATATGTAGAAAAATCTCTCGATATGTAATACAATATATGTATTATTGTTTTGCGTAGTGAGGGATTTTTTTATGGACAAAAGATGGCTTAAAAGACGTAAAAGACTTTTTGAAATATTGGAAGTCGGAAATGACCTTGATATTCCCAGCAGGGCTTATGATTTTGTCAATGCCTTTTCGATTATTTTAAATCTGACTGCCAGTATCATGTATACATATGAACCCATGCGAGAGCAGTTTGGTTACATTCTTGAGGTGATAGAAAAGGTGACTGTTGCTTTTTTTGCCGTAGATTATGTATTGAGACTATGGACAGCAAGATTTTTGTATCCGAGACTTGAGCCCGGTCACGCTGTTAAAAAATACATTTTTTCATTTAATGGCGTTATAGATGTACTTTCGTTTTTACCGTATTATCTGCCTGTTTTCTTCCCGACGGGAACAGTTGCATTCCGTATGGTTAGAATTGTGCGTATATTCAGGCTTTTCAGGATAAATACATATTATGACTCATTAAGTATCATAAAGGATGTAATTTACGGAAAACGACAGCAGCTTATATCCTCCGTGTTTATTATAGTGATTCTCATGATAGGCTCAAGTCTTTGCATGTACAGTCTGGAAAATGAGGCTCAGCCGGAGGTCTTTAAAAATGCTTTTTCAGGCATATGGTGGGCGGCTTCAACGTTGCTTACCGTCGGCTATGGTGATATATACCCTATAACTACCATGGGAAAACTTTTTGGAATTTTGATTACATTTTTGGGCGTTGGTATGGTTGCCATACCAACAGGTATTATATCAGCGGGATTTGTTAATCAATACTCGGATATTAAAAAACGACGTGAATACGGTTATGAAGCGGACATGAATTTTATTCAGATTACGCTGTATGAGGGCGACAAATGGATAGGACAAAGAATTGCCGATTTAAGACTTTCAAAAGGTATTATTGTTGCCATAATCAAACGAAGAGAAGAACTTGTAATTCCCCGTGGCGATGTTGTCCTGATGGAGGATGATGTTATTGTGCTTGGAGCGGAACCTTTTGATGAGAAGGAAAATATTAATCTTAAAGAGATTGTCTTAAAGAAACGTAATCCATGGTGCGGTGTGCCTATAAAGGATTTGGATATATCCAGACATTCCGTTATCGTGCTGGTTAAACGTAAGAATAAGGCACTGATACCAAATGGTAATATGGTTATGCAGGAAGGAGACAGAGTTTTTCTTTATACCAAGCTGCATTTATCTTATGCAACAGATATAGAAGTTTAGAAAAGGAAATGAAGATATGGATATGATTAATGATATATTAGGTAGAGTAAATGATTATATGTATACATATATACTTATAATTATGTTGGCATCAGTGGGAATATATTTTACTATACGGACAAGGGGAGTGCAGTTCAGGTTGTTCGGGGATGGCGTAAAATCCATGCTTGATAAAGCTGAGAAGTCGGAAGATGGGGAAAAGAAGGTCTCTTCTTTTCAGGCACTTATGATATCCACAGCATCGAGAGTAGGAACAGGAAATATTGCAGGTATCGCAACGGCTATTGCCACAGGCGGTCCGGGAGCGGTATTTTGGATGTGGCTTATGGCGATTATCGGCGGTGCTTCAGCATTTATAGAGAGTACGCTTGCTCAGATATATAAAGTGAAAAAAGACGGACAGTACAGGGGTGGCCCATCATATTATATGGAAAATGCCCTTAGGAAGAGATGGATGGGTATTTTGTTCTCGGTTCTTCTTATCATTTGCTTTGCTTATGGATTTAACGGACTTCAGGCGTTTAATATGTCTTCCTCTCTTGAGTATTATATTGACGGCTATGCTGAGTCAAAATGGCCTTTGATTGTAGGCGTAATTCTTGCCCTGGCAACAGCCTTTGTAATTTTTGGCGGTGCTCACAGAATTGGTTTTATATCGTCGGTGATTGTACCCGTTATGGCAGTGTTGTATATAGGTATCGGTTTGGTTACTATGATCATTAACATTTCCGAGATACCTCATGTTTTTAAAGTCATATTTGAAAGTGCTTTTGATTTTAAAGCCATGGCAGGCGGTTTTGCGGGAAGTGCCATTGTAATAGGTATTAAGCGAGGTCTTTTTTCAAATGAAGCAGGTATGGGAAGTGCACCGAATGCCTCTGCATCGGCAGATGTGGATCATCCTGTAAAACAGGGACTTGTTCAGATAATTTCGGTTTTTATAGATACTATCCTCATATGCTCCAGTACAGCTATGATGCTTTTGATTTCCGGTGTTGAGGGTGTAAGCGGAACTTTTGACGGTATACCTTTTGTTCAGGCTGCCATCAGTGCAAATGTTGGTGAATGGGGCATTCATTTTATTACATTTTCTATATTTGCCTTTGCTTTCAGCAGTGTAATTGGAAATTATTTTTATGCGGAGTCCAATATACTTTTTATTAAGGACAACAAGGTTATTCTAAATGTATTCAGAATTACCTGTGTTCTGGCAGTTTTTCTTGGAGCTCAGGCAGATTTTTCTCTTGTGTGGAATATAGCGGATGTCACCATGGGCTGTATGGCTATTGTTAATATTATTGCAATGTTCTTGCTGGGAAAGATTGTGATTAAGGTATTGAAAGATTATGAACGTCAAAAGAAGGAAGGTAAAAATCCTGTCTTTTATGAAGATAATGTAGGCATCACCGGAACCGTATGGACACGTGACCGAAAGTAAATAAAAAGGGGATTTGCTTTTAGCAAATCCCCTTTTTGTTTTAATCTGTAAAGTTGTCAAAGTAACCCTGAATGTGGATGATAGGTGTTCCTTTATCTCCTGAACCACTTGTGAGGTCACAGAGTGAACCGATAAGGTCTGTCAACTGTCTTGGAGTTGTTCCCTGTGAAGCCATATTACCGACAAGGTTAGAATCTTTAGCTTTGATGCTCTTTGAAATTGCATCCTTGAGCTCTGCACCGCTTAAGTTCTTGAAATCGTTATCAGCAAGATATTTGAGTTTAAGCTCGTTCGGTGTACCTATAAGACCGCTTGTAAATGCAGGAGAAACAACAGGGTCTGCAAGCTCCCAAATCTTACCCTGAGGGTCTTTGAAAGCGCCATCACCGTAAACCATAACCTCTACATGCTTTCCTGTCTTTTCGAGGAGTTTTGCCTGAATGTCCTCAACAAGATCCTGACATTCCTGTGGGAAAAGCTTTATTTGGTCTTCTGTAGATTTGTTTGAACCCAGCAAACCATACTTTGAATTGAAACCGCTTCCGTTTATGGATGCTGTCATAATGTCATCCATACCGCAAACAGCCTTTGCTCCTGCAGCCTTTAATATACGTTTTGTTCTTGCTCTTGTATGGATATCGCAAGTCATAACACAGTCTGTATAATCAAGAATTGTTTTTGGGTTGTTTGAGAACACAACCTCTACCTCTGCACCGGCAGCGGTAATTATATCTGAATAGTACTGAACATAATCAACACCGGTAAACTCATGCTTATTCTCTCCGAACAATTCACGATATCTTGTTAAAGTTAAAACATCACTGTAAGGATTGATACCGGCCTCGTCTAACTGATCGAGAGTTAAGAGTGCATTTCCAACCTCATCGCTTGGATAGCTGAGCATAAGTACAACTTTTTTGGCTCCCATAGCGATACCTTTGAGGCAGATAGCAAAACGGTTACGTGAGAGTATAGGGAAGATGACACCTATAGTTTCACCGCCAAGCTTGGCCTTAACGTCAGCAGCGATAGCTTCAACTGATGCGTAATTGCCTTGTGAACGAGCAACGATAGATTCAGTAAGTGCAACGATATCTCTGTCTCTGAGAGAGTATCCTTCACTCTCAGCAGCTTCAAGAACACTTGTAACTGCGATATCTACCAAGTTGTCACCCTGTCTGATGATTGGGCAACGTATACCTCTTGATACTGTTCCGACTTTTCTTTCCATGATAAAACACCTTCATTTTCTAAAATATAGTGCATTAATTGTTGGCTAATGCAAGCATGGACAAATCTCACAAATAACTTTTATGATGTAACGTCCTAAAATATTATACATTGAAGTTATTTGTGATGCAAGAAAATATTGAATAAAATGCAAACAAAATTAGTGTATTTACATTGCGTTTTACCAAAATGCAGATAATTATAATTTTTTTAAAAAAATTCTTTTCTACAGAAACTTTTTGTAATATAATAGGTATGTCTTTTTTCAAAAACATACTTTATAAAAAAGGAGAGTCAAAGATGAAACAGGATATGATAGTTATTCTGGACTTAGGTAGTACAGAAAACACAGTGATTGCAAGACAGATTCGTGATTTAGGAGTATATAGTGAAATTCACCCACACGACATTACGCCTGATGCTTTAAAAAATTTGGATAACGTTAAAGGTATCATAATTAACGGTGGTGAGAACCGTGTAGTTGATGGTGTTGAGGTAGATGTAGACCCAGCTATTTACGACTGTGGATATCCGGTTATCGCTATTGACCATCCGACAGCCAAATGTGAGAAGACGTTTGATGTTCTTCCTGATGAGGCTGCTCTCAAAGAGTTTTTGTTTGACGTATGTAAGGCAGAGGCAAACTGGAACATGAAGAATTTCATTGCAGACCAGGTTGAACTTATCCGCCGCCAGGTTGGTGATAAGAAGGTGTTACTTGCTCTTTCAGGTGGTGTTGATTCATCAGTTGTAGCAGCTCTTCTCATCAAAGCTATCGGTAAGCAGCTTGTTTGTGTTCATGTTAATCATGGCCTTATGCGTAAGAATGAATCTGAAAATGTTATTGAAGTTTTCCGCAATCAGTTAGATGCAAATCTTATCTATGTGGATGCAACTGACCGTTTCCTTGACAAGCTTGCAGGAGTTGCTGATCCGGAAACTAAGAGAAAAATCATAGGTAGCGAATTTATTCGTGTGTTTGAAGAGGAAGCCAGAAAGCTTGAAGGCATTGATTTCCTCGGTCAGGGAACTATTTATCCTGACATTATTGAGAGTGGTACCAAAACTGCCAAGGCTGTTAAGTCTCATCACAACGTAGGAGGTCTTCCGGAAGATCTCAAATTTGGTCTTGTTGAACCTCTTGCGCAACTCTTTAAGGATGAGGTAAGAGCCTGCGGTATTGAGCTTGGACTTCCTGCAGAAATGGTTTATCGCCAGCCATTCCCTGGTCCGGGTCTTGGAGTTCGTTGCCTCGGTGCAATCACAAGAGATCGTCTTGGCGCTCTTCGCGAAGCTGATGCTATCCTCCGTGAGGAATTTGCAAATGCCGGCCTTGATAAGAAGGTTTGGCAGTATTTTACAGTAATTCCTGACTTCAAGGCAGTAGGTGTAAGAGACAATGCAAGAAGCATGGGATACATGGTGGTTATCAGAGCCGTTAACACTATCGATGCAATGACAGCTACCATTGAAAGACTGGATTATGATTTCCTTGAAAAGGTTGTTGACAGAATTACAACTGAGGTTCCAAGCGTAAACAGAGTTTGTTATGAATTGACTAAGAAACCTGTTGCAACGATTGAGTTTGAATAATTTTAAAAAGCTCGCAAAGCATTGAAAAATCAAGCTTTGCGGGCTTTCTTTATGCCCTCTGGTACTATTTTGGTA
>CAZKMB010000015.1:0-48173 GCA_964553965.1 uncultured Bacteroides sp.
TGTCGATATATGCGTCAGGCTTTTTTCTAACCAACTTAACAACCGTCTCAACATGTTCCGTCCAACAGAACATATCAAATGCCATCATTTTTTCCGCTTTGTATCCTGTACCTTTTGTAATAAGCTTTATATCCCTTGCAAGGGTTTCAGGGTCACAAGAAATGTATACGATTTTTTCCGGTGAGAGTTTCAAAAGGGAAGATATAAACTCCTTTGTACTGCCTGAGCGAGGCGGATCCATAAATACAACATCCACCTTTTTTTCACCGTTTTCAGCCAGATTAACCATAAATTTTCCTGCGTCATTATTGTAAAACCTGACATTTTTGCAGTTATTTATGCGGGCATTTATTATAGCATCTTTTACCGCCTCTTTATTTAATTCTACGCTTATTACTTCTCCCGCTTTATCAGCGGCAATCAGTCCTATGGTTCCGATGCCGCAATAGGCATCGAGAATGGTTTCAGTTCCATTCAACCGGGCAAATTCTATAGCTTTACCATATAAATTTTCTGTCTGAACTGAATTGACCTGATAAAAACTGTTTGGTGATATACGAAATTTTTTTCCGCACAGTACATCATCTATATAACCTTTACCATACATGGTTTGGTTTCTGTCACCCAGAACCATGCTGGTGTCACGCGGATTTATATTTTGCACTATGGTAGTAATTTCAGGATGCGCCTTAATAAGGGCCTTGGAGAAATTATTTTTTGATGGAAAAACCACCGAGGAAGTCACTAAAACCACCATTATTTCGCCTGTGGAATGTGCAGTTCTTATCATCGCATGCCTGAGAAGTCCATATCCCGTATCCTCATTGTAGACGGTTATTTTGAAAGAAGGTATAAGCTTTTTAATGGTTTCAATTATTGCATATGCCCTTTTATCCTCTATCAGACATCCTCCCTCCGGATACGGAACCACATTATGTGTTCCTTCTTCATATGTTCCTGCAAGTATTTCACCATTTTTCTTCCTCTTAAATGCAACATTTATCTTATTTCTGTAGTGATACGGATTATCCATACCTACAATTTTTTCCACCCGGCCCGCATCTTTTAAAAGTCTTCTTACATTCTCCAGCTTTTTATCTAAAATATCCTGATATTTGTTTCCTATATATTTGCATCCGCCACATTTTTTTATATTTGCACACTTAAAATCAGTCATATTCCGGCTCCTTTTCTTTTTTTAATTTTATCATGCACATATTTAAAATACTACTCTTTATTAAAAAAATCCGTTTAATTTATCGGATTGATAACAGGCCGTTTTAGTGGTAGTATAATATTAAATTTTTGATGGAAAGGAATTACGAATGAAAAACTATACCAAAAAAATATTTTCTTCTTTTGAAGCTTTTATAAAATTTTTCTTTAGCATTTCAGTCCTTTTTCTTTTGTTATTTGGAATCTTAGGACAATTACTGAACAAAGACGAAAGGGACGTGCTACCCACAGATTGCAGAAGCTATAATCCTGAATGGCATCAGCTTTTTAAAGACGGTACTACCGTCCCTGTCGACACGTCAACCGTAATAGATGCTCAACACGGTGAAACCGTTACATTGGTTACTACCCTGCCGGCAGACTTGTCCGATGATGACTATATATGTTTTCGTCCCGTCTGGCAGGATGTAACCGTATATGTTGACGGAGAATTAAGAGTTGACTACACCACCATTGACTCCAGACCTTTCGGAACCAACAGCCCTATGCGCTACATTTTTATAGATGTAACCGCAAAGGATTCCGGCAAAACCATGACATATCAGTTCTCCAGTGACTCAAAATATGCCGGAGATATGCGGGAGGGGTATATCGGTGACAGGCTGAGCATCTGGATTTACCTTATAAAAAACAATGGTGCACACACGCTCATTTCCATATTTCTTCTTATGATGAGCTTATTTTGCATAATAGTATGTTTCATACTGAAAACCATATATAAGAAGCATCTGCCTTTAAACTATCTGGCGTGGACCCTTTTCTTCTCCGCCATGTGGATGCTGTCAGAAATATGTTTCAGACAAATTATATTTAAAAATGTGTCCGTGGTATCATACTTTACATACTGGAGCCTTATGATAATACCACTGCCGTTGCTTACCTATATCAATGAACTGCAGGATAAACGCTACAAAAAGGTTTTTTATTTTCCCCTTGCATATTCCGCAGGAATTTTTGTTATCTCAACCCTGCTTCAGGTTTTTGATATAGTGCAGTTTGTTGACATGATAAAATTTATCCATGCCGGTTTACTCCTCTCTATAGTGTGTGTAATTGCAACAATAACCCTGGACACCATAAAGAAGCAGCTTTCCGGATATCTTTTTGTGGGAATAGGTATATACGGCATGATTCTTACTGCCATAGGCGAAATGGTACTTTACTATGTCGGTACCAATTTATCACTGGGAACCGTTCTCTCTGTTGGTTTGGTCTTTCTGCTGGTTATGGCAATCATCAAGACCGGGCAGGATTTACTCATATCCGAAAAGAAAAAGCAACAGGCAATTACAGCCAGAGAAGCCCAGGCAAAATTTTTGGCAAATATGTCCCATGAGATTCGTACCCCTATAAACACCATCATAGGCATGAATGAAATGATTATTCGCGAAAATGATAACCCAGCCGTAGAAAACTACGCTCTGGATATTCAGAATGCCAGCCGTATGCTCCTTGGACTTATAAGCGATATCCTTGATTTTTCAAAGATAGAATCCGGTCAGTTAGAGCTGATAGAAAACAACTATGACCTTATGAAGCTGATAAATGATGAGGTTATTATATTAAAAACCAGAAGCTCCGAGAAACCTATTGCCGTTCAGGTAGATATCGATCCTGAACTCCCGTCTGTCCTATACGGAGATGAACTCAGAATAAAACAGATACTCACCAACCTCATATCCAACGCGGCAAAATATACAAAAGAAGGTACCATTAACTTCAGGACATTTTTTGAGAAAAAGGATGATAATTATATTAGTCTGTGCTTTTCTGTGAAAGACACCGGAATAGGTATAAAGAAGGAAGACTTATCACAAATATTTGCCAGTTTTAAGAGACTGGAGCTGAATAAAAATCAGAGCATCCAGGGTACAGGTTTAGGTCTTAATATAACCAAACAGCTCATAGACCTTATGCAAGGGTCAATAAATGTTGAAAGTGAATATCAAAAAGGGTCAACCTTTACGGTTTCTATCCCTCAAAAAGTGGTTGACTCAAATCCGGTTAAAACGCTGACCCGGACTTCTGATGTCAGAAACGGCAACAAAAAGCAAACACCGGAAAATCTATTCACCGCCCCTGATGCATCTGTTCTTGTGGTGGATGACAATTCCATGAACCTTACACTGATGAAAGCACTTCTTAAAAGAACCAAAATTCAGGTAGACCTTGCGGAAAGCGGAAAAAGCTGTCTAAAGCAAACAAAAAATAAGTTATACAATATAATATTTATGGATCATATGATGCCGGAAATGGACGGAATAGAAGCCCTTCACCGGATACGCAATGACAGTTCAAACCCTAATAAAAATACAATTATCATTGCTCTCACTGCCAATGCTGTTGCCGGATGCAAAGAGGAATATATAGAACATGGTTTCAACGACTACCTGTCGAAACCCGTTATTTCGGAAAAACTTGACAATATGATTTTAAATTACCTGCCTGATTCCCTTGTAAACAAGGACTATTTTTCTTCCACAACCTGAAAGATATAAAACTTCAGGTAATAAGATTCATCTGCTGCCCAGAGTATCGGGTGATCCGGTGCCTGAGTTTTAAATTCAACCTGACGCAAACGCCTGTGAACATTATCAGCAGCCTGATGTATAGTTTTAGTAAACAAATCATAATCCATAAAATGGGAACATGAACAAGTAACCAGATAACCCCCGTCACGAACCAGTTTCATTCCTCGCAGATTTATCTCACGATAACCTTTTACGGCATTTTTAACGGAGTTTCTGGATTTTGTAAATGCAGGAGGGTCAAGAATTACCACATCGTATTTCTTGCCCTCTTTTTCTAATTCGGGCAAAAGTTCAAATACATCCCTGCATATAAACTTAACTTTATCATCCAGTCCGTTAAGCTTTGCATTTTCCTCAGCCTGAGCAACTGCAAGTTCCGAGGCATCGACACCGGTAACGGATTTTGCCCCTGCTATACCGGCATTTAAGGCAAATGAACCTGTATGGGTAAAGCAGTCCAAAACCTCAGCATTATTACACAGCTTATGTATGGCAAGCCGGTTATATTTTTGATCCAGAAAGAAACCTGTTTTTTGTCCGTCTTTTACATCAACCATATAACGGACTCCATTTTCTGATATTTCCACCTTTGTGTCAAATTCTTCACCAATAAAACCTTTGGTTCTCACCATTCCCTCTTTTTCACGAACCTTGGCATCACTTCTCTCGTAAACACCGCGGATTTTTATTCCATCTTCCAAAAGTATCTCTTTTAATATGTCCACGATATGATTTTTTAATCTGTCTATTCCAAGAGACAGAGACTCCACCACCAGAACATCACTGAATTTATCAATCACAAGCCCCGGCAGAAAATCCGCCTCTCCAAATATAACCCTGCAACTGCTTGTATCCACCGTTTTTTTTCTGTACTCCCAAGCATCTCTCACTCTTGATTTTATAAAATCTTCATCTATTTCCTGATTAGAATTTCTGGTCATCATACGGATCATTATCTTTGATTTGGTATTTATGAAACCTTTACCCATAGGATAACCGTCAAAATCCCGGACAATAACCATATCCCCGTCTTCAAAGCCTCCCATTATTGTCTGAATCTCATTATCGTATATCCAAAGTCCTCCGGACTTAATAGTTCGCCCTTCTCCCTTTTTTAATATTGCAACTGCTGTTGATTCAGCAAGTATCTGATTACTCATACATTTTCTCCTCATATCAAAATTTAACCCCAGAGGTCACTGCCTCCGAGGTTATATATCATATCACATTTTTTCTTTTATGTGATCGCTTATCTCAAACACATTTGCCGAAGATGTTGCAAGATTTTGTGTCCTCTCAGACACCTTGCCCACAATCTCTAAAAGAAGATACATCTTGTATTTCCTCTGATATATCTGTACTTTCCTCAGCATTTGAGCTGTTTACGCCGGCCTTTTTTAATCCGCCTAATACCTGCTCATATTCCGTCGGATAGTTTGCCTTAAACACAGGTGCAAGCAGTATGGATATTCTCTATCATACCCTCTGTATATTTTCAAACAATTTACCAAAAAAGGGGGTATTAGACGTTTTTTAGGCATTTTCTATTACTTCTATCATTTCATTCAGCCAGTCGCCCGTAAATTCCTCGATAAGACCCTTATCCACACATTCTCTAAGCGACTTTTTCATTGGTATCTTAGCCACATGAGGTATGTTATATGTAGCTGCGATTTCATCAATATGGCTTTCTCCGTATATATAGTGTTTTTCATTGCATTTATCACACACAAAATATGACATATTCTCCACAATGCCAAGTATGGGTATATTCATCATTTCAGCCATTTTTACCGCTTTTCCCACTATCATTGACACAAGATCCTGAGGTGATGTAACAACTATGATTCCGTCCACCGGAAGAGATTGAAATACGGTGAGCGGTACATCCCCCGTTCCCGGAGGACAGTCAACAAACATTATGTCCACGTCCTGCCAGAAAACATCAGACCAGAATTGTTTTACAGTGCCTGCTATGACAGGTCCCCTCCATATAACGGGCTTGGTCTCGTCATCCAACAAAAGATTTATTGACATCATTTCTATTCCGGTTTTTGTAACCGCCGGAAACAACACCTCACCGTTTGAGATGGCTTTTTTATCCACATTAAATGTTTTAGGTATGGATGGCCCCGTAATATCCGCATCAAGTATAGCGGTCTGATTGCCACGTCTTGACGACAATACCGCCAAAAGTGACGTGATTAACGATTTTCCGACGCCACCTTTTCCGCTCACCACCGCAATTACCTTTTTTATATTTGAGTATTCATTTCCTGCTTCCGGCATATTTTCTTGTTTTCTGCTGCTGCAATTTTCTCCGCAGGAAGAACAGTTATGTGTACAATTCTCGCTCATTTTTCCTCCAATGTTCTGCTTTTATCCATATATTTGAATTTTGGAACACAACAGGTGATAAACAATATAACAGCCAAAAGAGCTGCAAGATAGTCTGTAACAGGCTGTGCCAGTGCCATCATACGAGCCTCATCAAATATACGGGTAAATATGTAAAGTATCGGCATATATAAAAGTCCCTGTCTGCTCACGGACAATATAAGTGACGGCAGGGCAGCTCCCGTAGACTGAATCGCATTTATCATGACAAAAAGTATTCCCATTATCGGTCCCGACAGGATGTATATTCGCGAGAAGGACTCGCCAAATCCAAGAGCCTCAGGGTCACTCAGAATTATCTTAACCAAATCAAGGGCAAAAACGTAACATATAAATGTCATGATAAGGCTGAGTATCAGTGCAAGCAAAATTGAAAATCTGAGAACCGCCATATATCTTTTCCTGTTTCCAGCTCCGTAGCAATATCCCAAAAGCGGCTGGATTCCCGTTCCCAATCCAATAAGGAGCATGACTACAATCATATTTACCTTCATGGCAGCTCCAAGTCCTGCCACAGCCATATCACCAAATCCCTTCATGACATTATTGATAATTATGTTTGATGCACTCATAAGTATACTGTTTAAGGATGCAGGTATACCTATGGCAAATACTCCTAAAATTATACCTTTTTCTATCTTATAATCAGATTTCTTAATCGAGAGCATACTGTTTGGATTCACCAAATGTCTTGTATAGTAAAAGGCAGAATATATATTGCCCAGCACCGTTGCAATTGCTGCTCCTGCCACATTCCATCCAAACAAAAGTATCATTACGGGATCCAAAACTATGTTTATAAGGTTTCCCACAACCATACCCTTCATGGCAATTTTTGCCTTACCTTCAGCTCGAATTATGTTACTGAAAGAATTGCTGACTATAAGAAACGGGATTCCTATTGAAACTATCTGCAGGTATTGTTTGGCAAATTCTATGGTGTCCTCACTTGCACCGACAGCCATACACAGAGGTTCGGCAAAAATGAATATAAAAATCATGGAAACTACACCGACACCACAGCCTGTCCAATAACAAAAGGCAGACACTTTTTTTGCTTCACTGTAGCGTTCCTCTCCCAACATACGGGATATAAGTGACGTTCCTCCTATACCAAACAACATACCGACTGCCATAAATATAAGAAAGACAGGCGTAGCCACAGACACAGCCGCAACCATGTAAGGATTTCCTGTCCGTCCTATAAATACGGTATCCGCCAGATTATATACAAGCACCATAATCATGCTGACTATGGATGGTATAACATTGCTGATTACCGCTTTGGAAACCGGAGCATCACGAAAAATCTCTATATTATCCGTTTTACTTTTCATCTGTAATTATATTCCCTTCTTTATTTCTTCGGCAAGTGTCTGCTGTTCTTTTGCAACTGTAGTCATCTGTTTCCAGGAAACATTTACATTATCATTTTTATATCTTGGCACAAGATGAAGGTGGAAATGATTAACAGTCTGTCCTGCAACCTCACCATTATTCTGTACTATATTAAGTCCCTCACAACCTGTTGCCTTTTTGACAGCTTTTGCAATAACTGTTGCCTTAGCAAAAACTTTTGCTCCTGTCTCTTCATCCATTTCATAGATATTATCAAAATGCTCCTTTGTGAGTATAAGCACATGTCCCTTATTGGCAGGTGCCACATCTAAAATAACTCTCACATATGAGTCTTCATATATCGTAGCTGACGGAATATCCCCTTTGGCAATTTTACAAAAAATACAATCATCTTTAAACATATCTATCATCCTTTCAAAAACAATAAAATGGTATCTGTCCTATAATTTTAAGACAAATACCATCTTATTACAAATTTTTTATACTGTAAAGCCCCTATTGGTATAGTCGCCATTTCCCAGACTCTCATTGAGTACGCCTTTTCCGTAGGTGAGACCTGCGTAAACCCTGTGTGTATTTTTCATAACCGGGCCATCGCTGTCTATGGAATGAAGATGTTCAAATGCAACTCTCAACGTATCAAGCATATCTATACATCTGTCAAGCTCACAGGGAACTCTCTTTATCTGTGACGATACCAAAAGACCATATATGTATCTCAAAATCTTTAGGACATTTCTACCCTGTCGGTCGGCAGGGTTCATGGTATCCATAAGTTCGTTATGGGTTTTTCCGGCAAGCTCAATACATTTTTTATATTGCTCCATATCTCCCGTATCATATGCGGCTATTGCATCACTTATATATATTTTATCCATATCAGTTAGCACCAGTATTAGTCCGCTGTGATTAGCCTGACTGGTTCTTAAAGTGAACTCTTTTATCTGTTCATTTGTCATATATGTCCTGCCTCCGATTTCATACTATTGTAAAAGCTGTAATATGGATTCCGGTCTCTCGTTTGATTTCTGCATCATGGATATGGCAGCCTGGGAAAGCACCTCCTGCTGGGTATAGTTTGTCATTTCCTCTGCCATATCAGTATCCATAATACGTGAGTATGCGGCAGTGACACTCTCCCCCTGAATTTCAAGAGTATCATATATATCTTCCAGTCTGTTCTGATAAGCACCTAACTTTGATCTTATGTTTGACACCTTTTCAATTGCAGCATCTATAATATCAACCGCATCTAATGCATATTCATGAGTATACATTATAAGATTGTCCACACCCAACATATATGAATCCACCGGTGGCACATCAAGCGAAAGCTGCTCTCCCGAATTAGCTCCTGTCTGTATAACCATAGGTCCTGCTGTAAGCACTTCTATCTCTGTAGCTCCGGTAGCATCCGGCTCTACTCTTATGTTCATCTCAAATCCACTGCGGTCGACTACATATATATCATTTCCGTCTGTGGTAAGACTGGCAGTATTGGAAAATCCGTCATTAGTCACGTTAAGCACTGCCTCACAGTCCTTACCTCTGACAATATCGCCATCATTTACACCCAGAAGAGCTGCGAGATTAGCATTTTGAATATCAATCTCAACCTTTTCATCTTTTCCGTATTCCTTTGTTTTAAATACTACAGGTGCTCCGGTATTAAACTCTGCTCTGGTTGCTCCTCCGTCATTTGATGCAAATACATCTATGTTTATCTTTGATAAATGTGTCTGCAGCTCTCCGTATACCTCCTCCATAGTCATACCTTCCTTAATCTCCACATGGAAATTATTTACAACTATGGTTCCTGCCTGCTCAGCTGTTACTGTTGCCGCAGAATATGAAAATCCTGTTGTATATACAGCCTGGGTTGCCGCTGCGGTAACCTCTAATTCATACAGTCCCACATCCACTTCCTCCGATATGTAGGTTGTCTCCATATTGAAGTTACTTGACATGGTACGTCTGTTCAAATCTCCGTTTAAGAGTTTTTGTTCATTAAATGCGGTTGTATCAACTATCTGGTCAATCTCCTCTACCAGATTATTTATCTCCTCCTGAATGGCATCCCTGTCCTCTTCTGAATTGACATCATTTGAAGCCTGAACGGAAAGCTCTCTCATTCTCGCCAAAATGGAATGAATTTCATTTAATCCTCCCTCTGCTGACTGAATGACAGATGAACCATCGTTTGCATTTAAAGAGGCTCTGTCAAGTCCTCTTATCTGTGCACTGAGTTTCACCGAAATAGCAAGACCCGCAGCATCATCGGCAGGACTTGTAATCTTGTATCCTGATGAAAGTCTCTCCATAGATTTAGCTATATTACTGTTTATTTTGGCAAAATGGTCACTGGCATTAAGTGCCATTGAATTGTGATTAATTCTCATATGTTTACCTCCAAATCCTATCAATGTCCTTCTCAACTACTTTATTTATCGGATATTACAAGTGATTACTTAACCTGACATCTATTTCAAAAATGTACTCATCGCTTTAACGAGAGCCACCGATGCCTGATACAGTGTCTCCACAGGCGTATCAGAAAATCCGCTCATGTTTTCCAACCGGGATACGGTTCCAAAATCCATTGCTGCACCGTCAAAATTATTTGCAGTGAGCTCTTTTTGTATATTTTCGGCCATATCTTTAAGTCTGTAGTTTCCGTCACTTAACGATGCAATTATATGACCGTACAACTTATTTTCGCCATCTACCTTAACCATGGCAGTTACGTTTCCCATTCTTTCATTCTCAACAGATATATCTATGGTTCCTGAATTTGTACTGTTTTTTTCTATGGTGAGGTTCAGTATGCGAACTCCGTCTTCAGTATTTACAGGGAGCTTATATCTGTGATTTTTAGCCATACTGCTCATAATGTTAAACCCTGCACTCACGGTTTTTATGGCGGATATATCCATACCGGTTAAATTGCCCTCAATACCCGCCTCGTACATAAGCTCCGTCACACGGTTGCGAAGGTCATTATATTTAATGGACATTTCCTCGCTGCCTCTGAGACTCTCCAATATACTCTCCGGTCTAAATGGCAATAAAACATCTTCCCCTTTGATAGAGTCCTTTATATTTTCTGTCTCCTCATCAATCAAATCATCCTTTGTGTTTGTTTTAAATCTCAACTTAGACAGGATATCTGACACCATCTGATATATGCCGCCGCTGTTTTTCAATATATTTTCGGCTGCTGCCACATTTACACCGCTAATTTTTATATGATTTTCAGTGAGAAACTGTTCCTTCTCAGCATCCGCTTCCGTCATACTCAGGATGTATTGTTCCGCGAATCCGCTGTCAATCTGCTTTTCAATATCTCTGTCAATTGAAATATTTTCCATAAGCATGCCAAAGCTTTTATCTATCGACACATCAAGCCCTGCTGCCCTTCTGCTTCTCATGGCAGCTATCAGATTTCTTACCGTAAGCTGACCTCCGTTATTGAATATCCAGCCAGCCTCTCTGTCACCGGACTTAGCCAGCTTATTCATGGCTCTATATATACCTATGTAGCTCTCACGTTCCTCCGGAGACACAAGACCCTGCTTTTCCATATCTCTCAGATAGGTGGCAAAATTTTCCGCCTCTGTCACACCTTCATTGTAGTTGTGAGCTCTTACTATATCATTCAATTCATCTATAGGAACATCCAGAGGATTTATACCATCTTTTATCATGTACAAAACCGCCTCAGGATAGAATGTATCCATAAGCTGATTAACCTGCCTGTCATACTCCGCTACTCCAGCTATATTGTCAGGTGTAATCTCCATTGAATTATATCCTAAAATCCTTACAGCTCTCTCATTTTCGTAGTTATCCGCCAGACCCATATCTTCAAGGATATCCGAAATATTTGAAAATGCCTTGGACATACTGTCGCCCATGTCAGCTCTCGGAGCAGTTCCAACCGCCTCATAGCTTTCTGTAGCCGCCTCAAAGCTCCTGTATCTTACATCCCTTTTTACGGTTTCATATTCGGCTCCGTCGGTCATGTTATCCGCCTGATGTAAAAGGGAATTTACGGAAAATTCAGCTCCTTTAAGTGGTGTCGCTATCACACCGGCATGAGTTTTTCCAAGCTCCGTAACCTTCGTATTTAACTCCTGATAGAGACTTATATTTTCCTCTGTTGCCTCAACTCCGGCTTCCCGCAACTGATTCTTTATCATATTCTCTTCCATGTTCCTGAGTCGGCTTACAACCTTAGAAAGCTCTCTGACATCTATGTTGAAATCTGACTTTACCAGCCTTACGGCTGCATCCATAGTCATAGAAAGTCTTATTTCCTCAAGCTGTCGCAGAGCGGAAATCTCTTTGGCATCATTACGGACAATGTCAGACGTAACCGGTCTGTCATTTTTTTCATATTTAAAAATGGATGCAAGGGTCAGCTGCCTGCCCTCCCTTACCATGTCTCTTATGGTGTCGGGATTTACCGATGCCACTTCCCTGAATATACGGGCAGCTTTTTTTTCTGCATCCTCACCGGTTATCTCTTTAAAGGACACTTCATCTATTTTTTTATCCTGATATGTCTGATAATCAACATAAATATTTATATTATCAGGGGTAATTGGCAGATTGTTTGCAAGCAAAAATCTTGCTCCCGAAACAGCCGTTTCATTATCTTCCATTCCGGCCTGTTCCAACACTTTTTCAATCTGGGGAAGCATTTCATTAAACAGCCTGTCATCCACCTGTCCCTGACGGGCAGTACTTCCGCTGAAGTGCGCCTTATACATATTTTCCTCTGTGAAATTCAAATCATTCTTAATTATATAAAGAAGCTCATTTTCTGATAATCTGAAACCTGCCTCACTTTCCTCTGCAGAGTTTTCCTCAATCATAATATCTGCCACATCCACAGATGATATCTCCACGTCACTGCCCGCTATCTTTACATTTCCACCTACACAGGTTACCCCCTCCGTATCACCATTTCCGACACTTATATCTGCAAGCATACGAGCCAGTTCTTCTCTGTGGGCATTTCCCCTCATGGTATTTACAATGCCCATAATATCCGAAAGGCAGGCACTTCCCACATCAATACCCATCATTTTGAGTTGCTTTATCTCTTCGCTGTTCAGGCTTCTGGCAATTTTCTTAGCCTCCTCTCTGGATTTTTCTTCCAGACTGTCCGCATCATTGCCTTCCTCTCTGACTTTCTCCTGCCTGTTTTTTATATATTCCTCAAAATTATCCGCAGCGGTAAATCTGTAGCTTTCGTTATCCCTCTCATACTTATAGCCAATCAAATCCTCTTTATATACATCACTTTTTCCCTCTGTGTATCTGTTTTTTTCAACAAAAAAATCAGAGGCAGCATGTATATCCTGCCCATTTTTATATCTCTCATTTACATTTATATATTGTTGTCCACCTTCAACTGTCTGTCCCATAAAAACACCCGGCTTTCTAATAATCTCTACTTTGATTATCGGAATTGCCGGGTTATTTCTAAACTGACTCATCCTATAAAATTGTAAATCATGATAAAATGGCAAATACTCCCAAGCATAACCAGCACATGAAATATCTCATGGGTACCGAAAAATTCGTGTTGCTGGTTAAACGCCTGCACTCGCGGAGTTTTTATGGCATATACGATTCCTCCGACAGTATATATAACTCCCCCAAGCAAAAGCCAGATAAGCTGTGTCAGGCTTGTATTGTTAATAATCGGTGTAAAGGCAAGTACACACATCCAACCCATGGCAATGTACATAGCCGAAGACAGCCATCTCGGGCAGGTGACCCAGCACATTTTAAACACTATTCCCACTATTGCCGCAAGCCAGACAATAGCCAGTAATATCAAACCTGTTTTCCCCCTTATAACCAAAAGACAAATAGGTGTATAGGAGCCTGCTATCAGAATAAATATCATGGCGTGGTCAAGTTTCTTAAGAATTTTGTTTATTCTCTCCCCCTTGTCAACGGCATGATAAATGGTGCTTGCGCCATAAAGTAAAATCATGCTTGTTGCAAATATAAGACAACTTATTATGACCGTTCTTCCGTCTGACATTGCTTTCATGATAAGGGGTACTGCGGCAAAAGCAGCCATCATCATACCAATAAAATGTGTTATTGCACTGCCCGGTTCCTTTAATCTTTTAATATTCAACATAATCAAGGGGATTAACCGCCTCTCCGTTTATTCTAATCTCAAAATGTAAATGCGGTCCCGTGCTGTAACCTGTGTTTCCCGAATAGGCAATAACCTCTCCCTGACTTACTTCTTGTCCGAGCTGCACACTACTTTCACTGAGATGGGCATACCGGGTCACCACACCATCCTCATGTTCCACATACACACTTATACCTAAATCCCCGTTCCAGCCGGTCTGGATAACAACACCGTCTCTCGCCGCAACCACCGGAGTCCCCATGGATACAGCCAAATCAACCCCGTGGTGTGTACTTCCCCACCTTGGTCCAAATTCCGAACTTATAAAATATTCTTCCACAGGGAGTATATACTTCGATCTCTCCCTGGTTCCCACATAAATTATCTCTGGCGTGGCTGGGGCAATTACTTCTGTATCTAAAACCTTTTCCTCCTGAAATTTACCGTCTTCATACACGGACATTACGGTGATACTCTTGCTGCCCGTCTCCCCCTCCTGAAAGACGCGTTTCTCACCCTCATACATATTATCATCATATACATATTGAACCGGCTCAGCATAGGACTCCATATAAGTGTAAGTTTTTGTGCTGTTACCTGTACTTACAGACCTTTCATTTACGGCCATTATTATATAATCATTACATTCTATAACTATTCCCCATACTATCAACACCACTACTCCGGCCAGCAATGCCTTCAGTCTTCTTTTGTAGGAGCACATTTGGGATTTATCCACGTAATCATCTCCTAACATTTTTGTAATATTTTTGTAACAAATTTATTTTATTAAATGTCCCTCAAAATGTAAACTAAAACCAAACTCTTTTTTCTGACACCATACGTCAGATATTGCAGTGAAATCCTGTGAGCATTTTGAAAATTTGTTGTATTAAACTTTTTTGTATGTTAAACTGTAATAAATGTAATTTAATGAGGTGTGTTATGTCGAAGCATATAATAGATATAGAAGATATCCCGGCTTCTTTATCAAACAAAGTTAAACAAAACCTTAAATTTAAAACCGGTAATTTTGTATGGCGTGTCCGTTTTAATATTCCCCTTGATCCGAGGACGGTAAACAAGGATACCATGTATGTAACCAATTCCCAGGGACAGAAGATGCACACATCCATATGGTATAACCAGAAAGATGAAACCATAGAAATCGAGCCTCTTGAGCCATACTCATCAAATGAGCAGTACACTCTGACAATATCCACTATGGTTCACTCAAAGGGCGGACAGTCACTCCACGAACCGGTTAGCGTAAAATTTAAGCTTTAATTGCACATTATTGGCATATAAAAAAATTGCGGTGTCACAGACAACCGCAATTTTTTTATATAAAGCAACCGTTATATAAGGTATGTTAACAAGGGATTATTTCTATATTGAATTGATGAGCAATGACTCAATTTGCATTGTTATGGGTACGGTTGCGTAAGCACACATTTCATATATAGTAGTATACGTCTTATACCTGTCCCATGTGAAAACTATTCAAATATTTCTTTGATGATATCTTCAATCTTGCCGTTATCGGCAGATACACACAAAATCACGTAATTACCATATTCGCAGATAACAGCAGACTCAAGCTTAGGCATTTCATCAGGCAGATAATCCCTGCATGCATCCTTTTGTGACTCTACTCTTGTCTCGTAAGCTTTTTTCACCTGCTCCACCGATGCACCGTCCGCCACCTTAATCACCGCTATCTCCTCTGCTGTGGCATTGGAATTAGTGTAAAATGCGGCATCCTCCACGATACTTTCATCCAACCCGTAAAGTCTTGTCATGGCTATTCCTTTATCGACTGTCGCAAGGTTATCCTTAAAATCTCCCTCCTCAAGCAATTTTTCAGCCACTGTCAGGGCATCAACATCCGTATCAACAATCTCTGTTGCCTCAGCAGACTCTGTAACTTTATCCGAATCCCCGCCATCATTTTTTCCGCATGCGGTAAATGAAGAAACCAAAATCAAACCCAAAGCAACTACATATATAAACTTTTTCATAACAAATTCTCCAATTCTTTTTATTCTGATTATGTACTCATTTTGATTTACATAACATCCTGTACACAGATATTTATAACACCCCTTCATTTAAAAATCAATATGGAATTACAATTTTTAAAAAATACATTTTCACTGGACACTCATTAGCCAATATGGTATATTTTACATACTGGTAATTACAGCAAATGTGGTTTACCATAATTCTTTTTCACAGGAGGTTTATTATGAGTTTTTCAGCTAACATTTTAGATTATAAGGGCAAAGATGTTATTGAACTTGTAGCAGACAAATATAGAGCGATTATAGCTCCTTTTCTCGGAAGCAATGTCATTCGTATGCAGGACACAGAGGCAGAACTTGAGATTCTCAGATATGACGAGAGTCTGTCCATAGATGAACTTAAAGCTTCGGCTGAGGTATACGGATTACCTACTCTCTATCTCCCAAACAGACTGGCAAAAGGAATACTTAAGGTTTCTGATGCAACCTACAACTTTCCTCTAAATGATCCTCTTGGTAATCACATTCACGGTTTTCTTCACAAAAGAGAACACTCCATAGTTAGTGCTCAGGTTGTGGGAAACTCTGTTGTAGGCAAAACAGAATATATCTACGATGAGCGGGACGAGTTTTTCAGCATATACCCGGTAAGCTTTAAGGCAGAGTACACATTCACCCTGTCCGCAAACGGTCTTTCTTATGACTTTACCATGACCAACACATCCAATCGCAAACTTCCTTTTGGTGTATGTAACCACACAGCCATAAACGGTCCTTTCACAAAAGACGGAAATGGTCTTGATATGCGACTTTATATACCTGTAGGCGAAAAATGGGAACTTTCAAAGTCATGTATACCTACCGGAGAGTTTTTACCGGCAACCAATCATGACAAACAATACATTACAGGTTCTCTTGTTCCGGTTCTGCAGGATATCGACAATGATGTCTTCTTTGCCGAAGAGGGCAGCGTAGACGGAAAACCTTTTTACGGTGCCATGGCTACAGATGTGGCAACCGGCAAGAAAATTTGCTATGAGGTATCAAGGGACTTCAAGTTCTGGGTTATCTGGAACGACCACGGCAACAAAGGTTTCTTTTGTCCTGAACCTTGTACATGGATTATTGATGCACCTAATCAGCACCTTCCTGCTGACGAATCCGGCTATCTGGAACTTGCACCGGGCGAATCAAAAACCATAAACGAAAAGATATACACAGTATAACTTTTTACATAATACAAACAAAAAAGACCCCCATGGCTGCATACCACGGGAGTCTTTTTTAATTTCACACTATGACAGTTTTTTCTCCGCATCCTCTGCCGACTCATATCCATATAACAAAGCTGTATTATTCATAATGTTATATGCCAGATTTTCACCCTTTCTCTGCAAATCCACCACAAAACGACCATATAACAGCAAAGTCTTTTCCGAATATGTTCCAATTTCACCCCTCAGATAAGTTTCATAAGAGGTATTATATGGAGTATCCTCCTCTGTGCGGATACTTCTTGAATTGCTTGCCATCTTTGGGTATTCCCCGGCGAACTCCTCCATCCATTCAACCTGAATTTTAATTATCTCCTCCTGTATCGCAATCCTTTCCACGCTTCTTTCCGGAAGGCTGTCTTTAAGTTCCTCATATTTTTCCGGTGCGGTACTCGCCATCATCCGTGCATATTTTTCCATAATCAGGTTCCATCCGTTTTCCATGGCATCAAGAAGGTCTTCGAGATAGCTTTCCAAAAGCTCATCAGTCCATGCATTATACTGACTCGTTCTCATTATGGAAAATGTATTAAAATCATCCTGACAGTCTGCCCGTCCTCCCTCATTTTTTACTTTGTCAAACTGCTGCCATTCCAACTCTGCAATCTTTTTTACCAATGTTTCCCTATCCATGTATCTTTCCCCCTTTTTGGCTATCTCCGCCGAATATATGTCTAAAAATGTATCATTTCCCGTCACAATTTTTTGTTTCTTTAACTCCTCCAATATAAGGGTGGAAAGAGTCTCAAAACCGGCAACAATCTCATCCTTAATGTTAGTTTCATAGGGATTATATGAACAGTCATCCCATGCCTGTTTCTGATTATCCAAAAGAGATATCTTCCCTATAAGCTCCGTTATCTGAGAAAATCTCTCTTCTCCTGCTACTCCCTTCCACATCCACTTATAATACGGTGCAAACTCACCTTTTAAGAGATATAGTATTTTCAGAGCACTCATAATAGCCTGATTTACGCATATACCGGCTGTAACATAATCTTTTCGCGCCATCATCCGCGGATAATTATACTGACCGTTCTGAGAAAATGCATGTACGGAATCAGCTAATTTTGCATACCACACATTTTTCGGATAATATGCAAGAATACTGTTTCTAATCGCCGAAAACACTCCTGCATCATCCCTGAAAACCTCCCCGTTTACAGCCGTTGCCAGTTTATCCTCATCAAGACTCATCCACAAGCCATCATCAAAATTTAACCTGCCATCTTTTTTTATCTCTTCCCTGTCTATAATATCGAAAAATGTTTTCCCCAGAATCTTTCCATAGAATCCCTTTACGGCAAACACCCCTCTTCTTTCATCCAGATGAGCGGAATTTGCACAGGATTCGTTAACTGTAATAAATTCTTTGCCATGCTCCGACAGAAGTTTTTCATATTCTCCCAAAAGAGCTGACCCTATCTCCTCATAATCCTCATCCGAAAGCCACATGCAAAAACCCACACCGTAATCGTGATCCTTTGATATATCATCATCGTACCCAAAACACTCCGAGCCCTCTCCCACAAGTCCGACGGCTATTCTTGAAGCATACTCAGAAAACTTCTCATCTATCATCTTTTTTCCGTACTTCTCGTAAAATGCCCTGCATCTTTCCATATTATTGGCGTATGGTTCAGTGTTCCCAAACATTTTTTCTGCACGGATAAGTTTATCTTCAACACGTTTATACATTATTGTTTTACCAACATGTTTTTCTATCTCTTTCATGGCTTTTTCGTAATATCCCGCAGCAAGGGAATATTCTTTTTTTACAAAACAGATATCTCCCATGGCAGACAGAGCACCGCTGTAATGATAATTTTTGCCCCCGTCAGCCTCATATACCATCAGGGCTTTCTTTAAACATTTCTCCGCTTCTTCCTCCTGATTGAGTCTGATAAGAGTCACCGCCAGATTGGTTCTTGTGGTAGCCTGTTCAATCACGGCACCGGGATATCTGTCTGCTATGGAAAGTGCTTTTTCAAGCTTTTTTCGTGCATCCTCAAAATCCTCAGTCTCCTGACACAGAAGAGCCCAGTTATTGTACAGACTGGCATAATTAAATTCCCCCTCCGGCAATTTTTCCCTGTATATTTTTTCAACCTTTTCATAGAGCTCACCTGACTCCCTAAAATATCCGAATGCCCTGTAGGCGTTCGCCACATTTAGCAGTACTGTAGCATACTCGTAATTCTCATCCAGTCTCATGTCCGCCATTAAATCCATGACTTTACTGCAACATCTGATGCCCTTTTCCCTCTGACCTGTATCCCTGCAAAATCCCATAAGCTCATTTAAAATACTCAGAGCTGAGGGAAAATCTTTCTCTTCAAATGCCTCATCCAATTTTGCCCAAAGATATTTTTCTATCTCCCCCGTGGAGTTAACCCCAAACATATTATCATATTCAGTCAGCACCTTATTTATATCCATAGCATATCTCCCTCATCTTACATCCAACTATATTACTGTTAATATTTTTACAGATAAATATTAACATATACAGAAAAAAAATAACAGAAATATGCCTGTACTTTTTTTGTATATTTTGTAGTCGTATAACAAGAATTTCTGTTGTGTTTTAGGCATTTTTATTATATAATATAGGCAGTGTTTTATGAAAGGAAGGTATATTACATGAAATTTGGTTATTTTGATGACGTAAATAAAGAGTATGTCATCACATCACCTAAGACTCCTTATCCTTGGATTAACTACCTTGGAACACAGGATTTCTTTTCTTTAATTTCCAACACAGCAGGAGGATATCACTTCTACAAAGATGCGCGTCTTAGAAGAATCACTCGTTATCGCTATAACAACGTACCTGTTGATATGGGCGGACGTTATTTCTACATAAATGAGGACGGCAATATTTGGTCTCCAGGCTGGTCACCAGTTAAGAAGACTCTTGATTTTTATCAGTGTCGTCACGGTATGGGTTATACAATTATTACCGGTAAGAGCAACGAGCTTAAAGCTGAGGTTACTTTCTTTGTTCCACAGGACTACAAGGGTGAGATTCAGAAGGTAGTTCTCAAGAACGAAGGCACAACAAAGAAGTCATTTACACTTTTCTCATTCCTTGAGTGGTGTTTATGGAATGCGGAAGATGATCAGTCAAACTTCCAGAGAAACTTTAATACCGGTGAAGTTGAGGTTGAAGGTTCTACATTATTCCACAAGACTGAATATAAAGAACGTCGTGATCACTTTGCATTCTACACTGTAAATGCTCCTATCGACGGTTATGATTGTGACAGAGAATCTTTCATGGGCTTATATAACGGTTTCCAGAATCCTGATGCTGTTTTAGCCGGAAAGTCAAACAACTCTAAGGCTGACGGATGGTCACCAATCGCTTCCCACAGCTTAAACATCGAACTTGATCCCGGCGAAACCAAGGAACTTGTATTTATCCTCGGTTACGTTGAGAACGGGGATGATAAGTGGAACGCAGACGGTTCCATGAAGAAGGACAAGGCTTATGAAATGATTAAGCAGTTCGATACTACAGAGAAGGTTGATGCCGCATTTGAAGCTAATAAGGCTATGTGGACTGATCTTCTTTCAAAATACGCTGTTGAAACACCTGATGATAAGATGAACCGTATGGTTAACATATGGAATCAGTATCAGTGTATGGTTACTTTCAACATGTCACGTTCAGCATCATACTTTGAGTCAGGTATCGGTCGTGGTATGGGATTCAGAGATTCTAACCAGGATTTACTTGGCTTTGTTCACCAGATTCCTGACAGAGCAAGAGAAAGAATCTTAGACCTTGCAGCTACTCAGTTTGAAGACGGCGGATGTTTCCATCAGTATCAGCCACTTACCAAGAAGGGTAATGATGCAGTTGGCGGTGATTTCTCTGATGATCCATTATGGATGATTCTTTCAACAGCAGCATACATTAAGGAAACCGGAGACTACTCAATCCTTGATGAGATGGTTCCATACAGAAATGATGAATCTTTAGCTCAGCCTATGATGCACCATTTACAGCAGTCATTCTACAGAGTTGTCAACAACGTAGGTCCTCACGGACTTCCTCTTTCTATGAGAGCTGACTGGAACGACTGTCTTAACCTTTCATGTTTCTCAAATGTACCTGGTGAAAGCTTCCAGACATGGACTTCTCCAAAGTATGGCGAGGACAAGTATTCAAAGGTTGCCGAGTCAATGTTCGTTGCAACATTGTTCACATATACTGCTCCACTTTATGTAGAGCTTTGCAAGTACAAGGGAGACGAAGAAGGTGCTGCTAAGGCACAGGCTGCTATCGATGAGATGAGAAAGAACATCTTAGAGAGCGGTTGGGACGGCGAATGGTTCTTAAGAGCTTATGACGATTTTGGAAAACCTGTTGGTTCACACACTTGCGAAGAAGGTAAGATTTTCATTGAGCCACAGGGATTTGCAGTTATGTCTGAGCTTGGCAAGGATAAGGGTTATGACATTAAGACTCTTGACTCAATAGACAAGTACTTAAATTGCGATTACGGTCTTGTTCTTAACAACCCTGCATTTACTAAGTACATGATTGAATATGGTGAGATTTCAACATACCCTGCAGGTTACAAAGAAAATGCCGGTGTATTCTGCCACAACAACGCATGGATCATCGCAGCAGAAGCTTACGCAGGAAGAGGAGATAAAGCCTTTGAATATTATTCAAAGATTGCTCCTGCTTATCTTGAGGACATTTCAGACCTTCACAGAACTGAGCCATATGTATATGCTCAGATGATTGCCGGTAAAGATGCAGGACGTATGGGTGAGGCTAAGAACTCATGGCTTACAGGTACCGCTGCTTGGAACTTTGTAGCTGTATCACAGTACATCTTAGGTATTATCCCTGATTTTGCAGGTCTTAAGGTTGATCCTTCCATACCAAGTGCCTGGGACGGATTTACTGTTAAACGTCAGTTCCGCGGTGACACTTATGATATTAAGGTTTCTAATCCTGATCACATTTGCAAGGGTGTTAAGAGCATGACTGTTGACGGCAAGGCTGTTGACGGCAATGTAATCCCTGTAATCGGAGACGGAGCAACACATACAGTAGAGGTAGTGATGGGCTAATCCCTCACATCTTAAAAGTCAGGACGACCCATATGGGTCGTCCTTTTTTTAAAAAAAAAGAAGCTCAAAAGATGAGCTTCTTTTATATATAGCAATACGCTTAATCTACTCTTCTATACCCTGATCTTTAAGGAACTTTATAACGTCCTCTACAGTAGCAATAGTTGTTAAATCATCTGAAGGAATCTCACAATTATACTCTTCCTCAAGAGCCATAACTAACTCATATAAATCGAGTGAATCTGCGCCGAGGTCATCCTTAAAAGATGTTGATAAATCAATTTCATCTGCATCCACGCTCAACTGCTCAGCGATAATTTCTTTTAATTTCTCTAACATGATTATATATCTCCTTTTGGTATTTTATATTGTTCAATATACAACAGCACCCTCTATATGTCAAGGAATTACTGTACATTTTCTTCGTGTTTTTTATAAAAATCAGAAAGATAATTTGTTAAATTCATCCAAAGGCATAGGCTTGGCAAAATAAAAACCCTGAGCAATATCACATCTCGAACTTTTGAGAAAATCTACGTGTGCCTGAGTCTCTACACCCTCCGCAATAACCTGCAATTGAAGGTCCTTCGCCATGTCAATAGTATGATTTATAACTATTTTTCCTTTTTCTGACGCCATCTCACTGTCGAGAAAATCCTTATCTATCTTAATGGTATCCACCGTTACGTTTCTGATGAGATTAAGAGAGGAAAAACCGGAACCGAAATCATCCACCTCAAGTTTAAAGCCCATTTTCTGAAGCTTTACAAGCTCTCTGTTAAGTTCCTCCGGCTTATCTAAAAATAACGACTCAGTAATCTCTAATGCGAGCATCTCAACAGGTATACGGTATTTTTCAATAAGTCTGCCAAACACCGCTTCCAAATCGTTGTGCTTTATGTGATATCTGGAGATATTAACAGAAAGGGGCACAGCCATCCTGCCCTCATCAAGCCAGTTTCTGATGGTAATGCAAGCCTGCTCCCACATATATTCATCCAACTTTAAAATGAAACCATTTTTCTCAAACAGTGGAATAAAATCCAAAGGCGGAATAATGCCTTTTTGAGGATGCTGCCAACGGCACAAAACCTCCGCCCCGCAAAGAGTACCATCTGCAAGACGATATTTTGGTTGGAGATACATCTTAAAGTCTCCGTTTTCCAAGGCCTTGTTCATTTCATTTTCAATTTCATTAGCCTTAAGCATATCCTCACGGTACTGTTCATCATAAAAAGAACAAAATCTGAGAACATTTCCCTTCGCCGTGCGACTTGCAATCATGGCCCTGTCACACATTAAGTTGACAGGAACGGATAAATCTTCAGCCAGATATATTCCGTAAGATGTATGTATATCAAATCCTAACCCACAGGTATATATCTTTTTCCGAATTTTCTCTATGTTGCGGATTATCTCACCTTTATTCTTGTACTCAATGTAGTATGCGAACATATCCGAATGTAATCTGGCATAATTATCACCATCCGGAAAAACCTCCTTCAAGACTGAGGCAATGTATCTGAGTGCCTCATCACCTTTAGACATGCCATATAGGTCATTAATAGTCTTAAACCTGTCAATATCAAAAACGACTATGGCAAATTTCTTATCACTACATGAGAACATATCACGTCGGGCATTTTTATAAAATTGGGAATAATTCGGTATATCCGTAAGAGAATCTTTATCATACACCTCATCTTCACCTGTTGCTGCAACCGACATAATCATTGTCTCTGAATTGGAGAGTGCCGCCAACACTACATTTTTTTCATCAACCCACTTTATGTCAGAAAAATCCCATTTTTCGCTTTCATTTGCAAACTCATTAAATTTTACTCCAATTTTGTTGTCGAATACCTCAATAGCCTTATTGTTCTGGTAAAGGATTTCGGAATTGTCTTTATCTATGATTAAAACAGGATTATTATATACATTCAAAATAGAATCTATAATATCCATTTCTTTATCTGTATTAAATTGTGGTACGTTATCTAAATTCATTTTATCATTCCCATCAAATACTTTTGTAGCTACATATTACACACCACAATATAATTTTATCATACTGAATATTTATGTCAATACAACATGGTACAAATTTCCTGCCTATTTTCTATGTATTTCTATTGACAATAATCCATTTATGGCTTACACTAATAACAGTAATTATTATCATTTAAGGAGATTTCTATGCCCGCCAAAACTACAAAATACAGCCATCAGAGAGAAGCAATCATAGATTTTTTGAAATCAACCACCGACCATCCTACTGCTGATGAGGTTTATCAGCACATGAGAGAACTTATCCCTAATATCAGTCTGGGAACTGTTTACAGAAATCTGAGTCAGTTATCTGCTTCCGGTAGGATTCTTCGCCTTACGGCAGACGGCAAAACTGACCATTTCGATGCGTGCATCCTGCCTCACTATCATTTTTTATGCAAAAGGTGCGGATGTGTAAGAGACATTCCCCTTGAACCGGATATTTCTCTTACCAATGCGGCAAATAAGGTTTCAGAGCATATTATTGATAGTGTGAATATTATGTTTGCAGGAACCTGTAAAGACTGTTTTCAAAAATCAACAGATGAATAATACATAAAAAACCAAATTATGTTTTCTGTAAGCTGTCCTTCACATGACAGCCTACGTCAAACATAATTTGGTTTTTATTGTATAAACGACATAGGGTCAACCGGTTGTCCATCTTTTGTTATTGAAAAATACAGATGAGAACCCTCCACTGCGTAGTAGCTTGATACCGGAGCTATCTCTCCTATTATTTCAGACTGTTCTATGGTTTCACCTTCGGATACGGTTATATTTTCTAATTGTCCGTATGTCGCCTCATATCCGCTGCCCAAATCCACCTTCATTACTGTTCCGTATTCTTTTGTCTCTGTAATATCTGTTACTATTCCCCTGCACACTGACGAAACTCCTGTTCCCTCAGCCGCCTCAATCAGCATACCCGGATTACATTTGTACACCTCCAGCGTTTTAAAATATACTGTTGTATCCATACTGTACGGAAGTATTACATTTCCGATTACAGGCCATGCAAGTGAGTTTTCCTCATCAAATACCAATTCCGGTATGACAGTGCTACTCCCTGTCTCCACAACAGCTTCTGTTGTGCTCTCAGTATTCACCTGAGGTTCAGCACTGTCTGAATTGGCTGTTTCAATCTTTTCTTCTGTTGTCGTTTTGTTTTCTGCAACCTTATTTTCGGTTGTTGCATCGTCCGCCTGAGCTATATTTTCTGCAGGCTCATTTAAATCAATTGCCTGTTCCTTAGTATTTTTATCTGCTTTTCTGTAATCGTTTGCCGCCATAAGAATGGCAAATGCAAAAACCCCAACAAAAAGAGCAACATAGAATCCCTTGCCTCCGAAGAGTTCTTTAATCTTATTCATTTAAATATGCCTCCTACTATTTCGCATTTTCTAACAGTAGTATGAACATATTTTTTTCCTTTTATACAATATTTTTCTTTTGCTTATTATTCTGTTATTCCTTTGGTATTTATAACTGCTTTCTCATATATCTCTGCCGCTTTTTTTGCATTATTTTTCCCAAACTGTTTTTCAAGCTGCACCTCATCAAAATATGTATATTCAAATGTATTTGCCCAGATTGCTGTTTCTTTTCCCATAGCATAATATATCTTTCCCCTTACAGCTACCGCCTGTGCCTCTATGATATTACTGTCCGACTGCCAATCCACCAATCCGGGCAAAACTCCTGCTATATATTCCTCCACATCCATAAGCCTGTTTTCACCGTCTATCTGTATAATTACATCTCTTCCCGTATCAATGCTGCTTATGGCAGAAGATGTATTATATCTTCCGTTAATTATACTCGTCATAATATATGGCCCAAGAACCATTACAGCTACCGCTGTTACGATGGTTACAAGTTTTTCTCCCATCTGTCCACCCCAATTATTTCATTGATACATTTTACTTATATCTTTATGCTGTTTGTCTTAAATATATGACAAATGCCCGCTCTTACCGTTTTACCGCGGAAGAGCAGGCATCTGTCATTTGCATATATATTATATTAGAGATCTACTTCTACTTTTTCAAGCTTCCATATTTCCTGAGCATACTGCTCGATGGTTCTGTCTGATGAGAACTTACCGGCACAAGCTGTATTGAGCATAGCCATCTGAGCCCAAGCAACCTTATCCTTGTAAGCCACATTAACTCTCTTTTGAGCCTCAGCATAAGAATCGAAATCCTTAAGAGTAAAGTATACATCGTTCTTTACAAGTGTGTCATAAAGAGGTCTGAAAAGTTCCTTATCCTCTGAATATGTTCCGTCGATTAACTGATCAAGCACCTTCTTAACCTTTGGATTTGAGTTGTAAACATCCATTGGATAATATCCGCCCTCACGCTCATACTTCATAACCTCTTCTGCTGAAAGACCAAATATAAACGCGTTTTCGGCACCAACTTCTTCAACTATCTCAACGTTTGCACCATCCATTGTTCCAAGAGTAGGAGCACCGTTCAACATAAACTTCATGTTTCCTGTACCTGATGCCTCTCTTGAAGCTGTTGATATCTGCTCTGATACATCTGCTGCCGCAAAGATAATCTCCGCATTTGAAACTCTGTAGTTTTCAATGAATACAACCTTAATCTTACCCTTGATTGAAGCATCATTGTTGATTACGTCAGCAACTGCATTGATAAGCTTGATAGTGAGCTTAGCTGTCTTGTATCCTG
The DNA here is from genome assembly GCA_964553965.1 of uncultured Bacteroides sp. Lineage (GTDB taxonomy): Bacteria > Bacillota > Clostridia > Lachnospirales > Lachnospiraceae > Coprococcus_C. The sequence continues at coordinate 26,827 of CAZKMB010000015.1, forward strand.
CTGCTGCCTTTGCACCAAAGATAAATGTAGTAGGAGTGAAATCCATATCAGGATTTGCCTTTAACTCATTGTAAAGATGCATAATGTGAAGTATATTAAGCTGCTGTCTCTTATATTCATGTAATCTCTTAACCTGAACATCAAAGATTGAATTAGGGTCAACTTCTATACCATTGTGTTCCTTAATGTACTCAGCAAGACGAACCTTGTTCTTGTACTTGATATCCATAAATTCTTTCTGTGATTTCTTTTCAGTTGCAAACTTCTTAAGCTTAGCCATCTGTGAAAGGTCTGTAATCCACTCGTCACCGATTTTCTTTGTTACCCAGTTTGCAAGAAGAGGGTTACCATGGAGAAGGAATCTTCTCTGTGTAATACCGTTTGTCTTGTTATTAAACTGATCCGGTCTCATCTCATAGAAATCCTTAAGTTCTCTCTTCTTAAGTATCTCTGTATGGAGCTGTGCAACACCGTTTACAGAATAGCTTCCTGCAATTGCAAGATGGGCCATCTTAACCTGACCATCATAAAGAATAGCCATATTTCTAACCTTATCCTGATTTCCCGGATAAGTGTCCTCGATAAGCTTAACATATCTTCTGTTTATTTCATCAACAATCTGATAAATTCTTGGCAAAAGTCTCTGGAAGAGGTCTATTGGCCACTTCTCAAGTGCCTCAGCCATAATAGTATGATTTGTATATGCGCAGGTTCTGCATGTGATATCCCATGCATCATCCCACTCAAGATTTTCTTCATCCACAAGGATTCTCATAAGCTCTGCAACTGTAACAGTTGGGTGAGTATCGTTGAGCTGGAATGTAACCTTATTAGGAAGGTCATGTATATCAGCATTATTTTCCTTGAACTTCATTATTGCTCTTTGAACTGATGCAGAAACGAAGAAATACTGCTGTTTAAGTCTGAGCTCTTTACCTGAATAATGATTATCGTTTGGATAAAGAACCTCAACGATGTTTCTTGCAAGGTTTGCCTGCTCTACTGCGTTTTGATATTCTCCCTTATCAAATGAATTAAGGTTAAATTCCTGAATTGGCTCAGCATCCCAGATTCTGAGTGTATTTACAACATTGTTGCCGTAGCCGATAACAGGTAAATCATAAGGAATAGCTCTTACAGCCTGATAATCTGTGTGAACGAAATAGTTCTTTCCGTCTCTGCACTCTGTACGCACATAACCGCCAAACTTAACCTCAACCTCGTATTCAGGTCTCTTTACCTCAAATGGGTTGCCATCCTTGAGCCAGTTATCCGGCTTTTCTATCTGATATCCATTCTCAATTGCCTGCTTAAACATACCGTAACGATATCTTATACCACAGCCATATGCAGGATAATTAAGTGTAGCAAGTGAATCGAGGAAACATGCTGCAAGTCTTCCCAGACCACCGTTACCAAGTGCTGCATCAGGCTCCTGATCTTCTATTACATTTAAATCAAATCCTAACTCATCAAGAGCTTCCTTAATCTGCTCATAGCATGTAAGATTTATCATATTATTTCCAAGGGCTCTACCCATAAGAAACTCCATAGACAGATAGTATACGGTCTTTGCATTCTGCTTCTCATAAGCCTTCTGTGTAGCAATCCAACGATCTATGATATCATCCTTAACAGCATAAGCTACCGCCTGAAAAACCTGCTGCTGAGTAGCTTCATCAATAGACTTTCTGAATAAGTTCTTTACATTATTGATAACTTCTTTTTTGAAGTTTTCCTTATCAAAGTCAGCCATCTTTTTCATAATTTTCCTCCTTGATAGTCCATGTCATTCGACTGTTTTTGTTAGAACAGACCACTGTTTAGTTTATCAGACATTGACATATTAAACAATGACTTAATTTATTTTCGTGTATTCTAACTTATATTTACGCATTTTCTTTATTTTTTTATGCACATTATCTATATACGTGTTAAATTACCTCAACACCGAGAACAACCTTCTCCCCGTTGATGTTCCAGTCTTTGGTAACACCCTTCATTGCATCAACTACAAACTCATTTGCAAGAACAACCTGCTTAATTTCCTCAGAATTATCGTTCATAATCTTTGCAATTCTGTCATTACCTTCAACGTATACTCTGATTCTGTCAGTTACATTAAAGTCAGCATCCTTACGCATGGTCTGGATTTTGGATATAATCTCTCTGACAAATCCTTCCTCTATGAGTTCAGGAGTAAGGGTAGTATCAATGACAACTGTCACGAAATTATCTCCCTCTGTTACATATCCGTCCATCTTGGCAGTTTCAATAAGAAGGTCTTCCTCTGCAAGAACAACCTCTGCACCGTCAACATCAAACTTCAATGCACCCTCTGCTTTGAGAACAGCCATGGCTTCATTTCCGTCAACATCAGCAAGATACTGTCTTATACCGCCTAACTGTTTTCCGTACTTAGGTCCCACTGTTCTGAGTTGTGGCTTAAAGCTATATGATGTAAAGTCAGACAAATCATCCTTAAATGTAACTGTTTTGATATTGAGCTCATCCTCAATAATCTCAACGAAATATTTATCCAATGTTTTAGCAGCTTTTACGAACATATTTCCGATTGGCTGACGAGACTTAATATTGGCTGTATTACGGGCAGCACGACCGAACACAACAATCTTCAATACCTCATCCATGCTTGCTTCAAGCTCAGTATCAATATAATCTTCCTTTACGACAGGGAAGTCACATAGATGAATGGACATTGGAGCTGTCTTGTCAACACTTACCACAAGATTCCGGTAAATATCCTCTGTCATAAACGGTATCATAGGAGCTGCTGTCTTACAAAGGGTAACAAGTGCTTCGTATAAAGTCATATATGCGTTAATCTTATCCTGTGGCATATCCTTTGCCCAATAACGCTCACGTCCACGTCTTACATACCAGTTACTCATATCATCAACAAAATCCGAAAGTGCTTTTGTTGCTTCAGGAATCTTATATGCTCCCAGACTTTCATCAACCACCTTAACCATAGTGTTAAGTTTTGAAAGAAGCCATTTATCCATAACAGAGAGCTTGTCATACTCAAGCTTATACTGTGTAGGATCAAAGTTATCTATATTTGCATATAACACATAGAATGCGTAGGTATTCCAAAGTGTACCCATGAACTTTCTCTGTCCTTCCACAACAGCATCCTCATGGAATCTGTTTGGAAGCCATGGTGCTGAGTTACTGTAGAAATACCATCTGATAGCATCTGCACCGTATTTATTTAAAGCATCCATAGGATCAACTGCATTACCCTTGGATTTAGACATCTTCTGTCCATCCTTATCCTGAACGTGACCGAGAACGATTACATTTTTATATGGTGCCTTATCAAAGAGTAAAGTTGATATAGCCATAAGTGAATAGAACCATCCTCTTGTCTGGTCAACTGCCTCGCTTATGAAATCTGCCGGGAAATTATCCTCGAATATTTCCTTGTTCTCAAAAGGATAATGCCACTGTGCAAAAGGCATGGCTCCTGAATCAAACCAGCAGTCAATAACCTCAGGTACTCTCTTCATTTCTCCCGAACAGTCAGGACAGATAACAGTTACATCATCGATATACGGACGATGAAGTTCAATATCATCAGGACAATTTTTACTCATGGATTTGAGTTCTTCTATAGAACCGATGGCATGTCTCTTACCACAGGAACATTCCCATATATTGAGTGGGGTTCCCCAGTAACGGTTACGTGAGAGGCCCCAGTCCTGTACATTTTCAAGCCATGCGCCAAAACGACCTTTACCTATACCTTCCGGAATCCAGTTTACAGTGTTATTATTTTTTACAAGCTTATCCCTGACTGCAGTCATCTTGATAAACCATGTATCTCTTGCATAATATATAAGAGGAGTATCACATCTCCAACAGAACGGATAATCATGTTCAAACTTAGGTGCATCAAACAGAAGACCTGCCTTATCAAGGTCAATTAAAATATCCTTGTCTGCATCTTTGACAAACTTTCCGGCATAAGGTGTATCCTCTGTCATCTCTCCCTTACCGTTTACCATCTGTACGAACGGAAGGTCATACTTACGTCCTACCTGTGCATCATCCTCACCAAACGCAGGCGCAATATGAACAATACCTGTACCATCTGTCATGGTTACATAGGTATCACATACGATATAGTGTCCCTTCTGTGGCTGTTTTTCCACAACCGCCTTAGTACACTCAAAAAGCGGCTCATACTCCTTGCCCTCAAGGTCAGTACCCTTATAACTGTCTAAAATCTCATAAGCTTTCTCATCGTCCTTTGCAAGACCCCCAAGAATCTTATCAAGAAGTGCCTCTGCCATATAATATACATTTCCATCGGCTGCCTTTACCTTGCAGTATGTCTCATCCGGATTTACACAGAGTGCAACATTGCTCGGAAGTGTCCATGGAGTGGTTGTCCACGCAAGGAAATATGAATCCTCACCGATAACCCTGAATCTCACCACTGCTGAACGTTCCTTAACAAGTTTGTATCCCTGTGCAACCTCATGACTTGAAAGAGGTGTTCCGCAACGCGGACAGTAAGGAACAATCTTAAAGCCCTTATACAATAACCCCTGATCCCATATCTTTTTAAGTGCCCACCACTCTGACTCTATAAAATCATTGTGATAAGTAACATATGGATCGTCCATATCTGCCCAGAAACCAACTTTGCCGGAAAACTCTTCCCACATTCCCTTGTATTTCCATACAGACTCTTTACATTTTGTAATAAACGGATCAAGACCATATGCCTCAATCTGTTCCTTTCCATCTATTCCAAGGAGCTTTTCCACCTCAAGTTCAACAGGAAGTCCATGAGTATCCCAGCCTGCCTTACGAATAATCTTGTGACCTTTCATAGTCTGATATCTTGGAATCATGTCTTTGATAACACGGGTTAAGACATGACCGATATGAGGTTTTCCATTGGCTGTAGGAGGGCCATCATAAAATGTATATGTTGGCAAATCCTGCTTTTCTTCAATACTCTTTTCAAACACTTTGTTCTCTTTCCAAAATTCAAGTACCTTTTCTTCACGCTCAACAAAGTTCAGTTTTGTAGAAACCTTTTCGTACATATTTGTAAATCCTTTCTATATATATTAAAGTTATATGTCATAACCATATACTCCACCAAGTTTTAAGTATATCAAAAGAACCCTTAAACTGTCAATGAATTTAGTGACAGAAACCTCTTTATTTAAGGTTGAAGAAAACATTAATTTAAAGTATAATATCCCTATAATAATATCAAATACAACAGATACTATATATCTATAAAGGAGTTCTATATGATAGATTTTAAAGTTGGAATTATGGGAACAGGTAAAATTGCGGGTATTGTTGCAGATACGCTTAACCAAGCCGGGTCTTTTGCCCCTTATGCCGTTGCCTCAAGAGATTTAAACAAAGCAAATACTTTCGGAGATACATACAACATTGAGAAAAGATACGGCTCATACGAAGAACTGGTAAATGACCCTGAGGTTGAGCTTATCTATGTAGCCACTCCTCATTCCCATCACGCGGAACACGCTAAACTGTGTATCAACGCCGGTAAACCCGTGTTGGTAGAAAAAGCTTTCTCATACAATGCGCCTACCGCCAGAGAGGTTTTAGATCTTGCAAAAGAGAAAAATGTTTTTTGCGGAGAAGCTATGTGGATTCGTTATCTGCCTATGTATATTGTACTCATGGATTACATCAAAAAAGGTGTCATAGGTCGTGTAAATAACGTAGTATGTAGTTTAGGATATGACTTAAGAGCAAAAGAAAGAGTCATCAGCCCCGAACTCGCAGGAGGCGCACTCCTTGATCTCGGTGTTTATCCTATCAATCTCGTCTCCATGGTCTACGGCGATGACAACACAACCATAGCATCAAGCTGTGCAAAGCTTGATACAGGTGTAGATGCCCACGACGTTATCCAATTTAACTTAAAGGGTGCAAGGAACGCAACAGCAACTGTTTCCATTATGTACAAAACCGACAATATGGCATACATTTACGGTGATCTGGGTTATATCGAAGTCAACAACATAAACAATCCTGAAAGTTTCCGCATATACAGGGGTGACCATGAGCTTGTTGTTGAAACCAAAATTCCTGACAGACAAATCACCGGTTATGAATATGAGTTTATGGCTGCAAGAGATGCTATTATTTTAGGGCAGATAGAGACTCCTCAGATGCCTCACGCCGAAACACTCCGTATCCTCACCATAATGGATGCACTAAGAAACCAGTGGAATTATAAACTCCCAATGGAAGATTAAATATTTTTATATAACATCATTAAAAATACCACATAACCGGCACAAACCTGTTATGTGGTATTTTTCTTTTGCATGCATATTTTATATACAACGATGCAGATATTCTAAAATTTCATTGGCATCTCTCACCGAAAGCTGACCCGGAGCAGAAGCTTCTTTTATAGTGGCAAACGTTATGGCACTTCCAAATATCTCTCCAACAATTCGTGATACAGCTCCGCTTTTTCCCATGGATATAACAACGACAGGAGTTTCATTGTGGTGTTCCTTCATAACGGCTGCCGCTTTTAATGCATCCGCAACATGTTCCATATTTTCAGGCATAACCGCAATTTTTACTATATCAGCACCAAGAGACTGCATATTACAAAGGCGTTCAACCATAACCTCTGCATCAGGTGTGGTTGTAAACTCATGATTTGACATAATAACCTTTACCTGATTTTTTTTTGCAGCAGATACAAGTTTTTGAATTTCTTCCTCACCCGAAAATAACTCTACATCCACCATATCAGCGAGCTTGTTTTCAATTACAAAATAATTTATCTCATTGATACCGGGATGAAGGAAAGGCAGTCTTTCGCCCCCTTCCCTTTCACTCCTTATGGTAAACAGAAAAACCACATCGGCAAGTAATTGCCTAAGCTTTTCCATAATACTTTTTAGTGCCTGCAGGTTACTCAGGTTGCCATAAAAATCTGCCCTGAACTCAACAATACTTATACTATATGTTTTTACCTGCTCAAGGATTTTCCGGGCCCCTGTTAAAAGTTCGTCATCGGTTGAGCCCATGAGAGGAATACATATATTAGGCATCCCTCTACCTATAACTGTATTTTTTATAGTAACTTCTCTCATAATTTAATTAGTTATAACAGCATAATTATTTTCATTAAGTGCCTCAGCAATATCCTCTAATGTATATGAGTCATATTCATCATAAATAGTTGCATCTACATTTAATATAACACCGGGAGCTACCTCTTTTGCCATGGTATAAGAAGACATTGTGAAACCAAAGCTGTCATACTGTACATAACTGTAATATACTGTAGAGCCATCAGATATGGTAATCTCCTGATTCATAGCAGAATCATATATAGTGTCACCTGCTTCCTCACTTGGCATATAAGCAAGTTCCAAAACCTCTTCCACTGTATAATCCTCATACATATAATATGTAAGTGTTGAGTACTCAGATGTGGAGAAATCAATGTAGAATGATACATTATCAAGAAGGAAACCTTCTACAGTCTGATAAATCTGAATACTTGCATTATACCCTGTTAATATCGCTTCATCCAAAGATGGTGTGTCATAATCGTAGTCATCATAATCATAGTCATCATCATATCCGTAACCAAATATCATATCTGACAAATCTTCACCAAAAGAACCGGTATTAGCAATTATGTCATCAAGCCACTGTATAATTGCATCCCCATTATTGTAGATAACTGTCTCAATATCCTCTGCTGTCATAACAGTAAGATCATATACAGTCTTACCTGAATCAACATCTGACACAGAAACATCTCCGGTATTTAATGTATATACAGCTGATAAATCAACTATACTTGCACCATCAACAAAACATTCAATTGAGTCAAATACCTGAGTATAACTTACTCCCTTGTTGATATCTTTAAACTCACCTTCGAACGCAATTTCTATCTCACCCATGTCTATGTAGTCTTCTGAAATAAAAAGTGATATTTTTCCGTCAAAAGCATTGCTTGTCTTATCAACATTCATTGCGAAGTTTGCTGTTGCAACCTCTTCAGAGTTATAATTTACTGAAATATCAACATTTGTTGCATCATCAGTATCTGATACATCAGATAAAAACGCAAAATTCACTTCGATTTCCTCACCTGCAACATCAAGAATAACACTTCCCTTAGGAGCATTTTTCATATCAGTTACATTAAATGATATAGCGACAGTTTCGCCCATAACTTCAATTGCAAGTTCACCTGATACATCCTCTTCATCTATATCAAAGAAGAAATCGCATCCGAGTGTAACTCCGTAAATATTTGTCTCCATCTCAGATGTAATTTTAACTACCTTATCATCCTTGACATAAACCTTAGCAACAAGGTCTTTATTTATGATAGTCGGAATCATTGCCTTTACTGATTCAAATGTAGCTTCTACATCTTCAACAGCCATGCCGGACATTTCTGCATATTCAACAATATACTCATCTGTTAATGTAGCATTTACTATAGCTGTTAAAGCATCCTGAAGATCTTTTTTTCCTATTGTTACAACATATTCTGTAGCTTTGACAGTCTTTCCGTTTACATCTACCTTTGCCTTACCCTCTTTTTCAACTTCAACTGAATCCCAAAGAGTCTCCAATGCAGTAACATAACCTGAGTTAAGCTCTGTAGTTGAATCTGTACCAAAATAATCTAAGTCGAATTCAGGCATTCCATATAAATCTAACTCTGAACCCAATGGAGAATTTTCAAGCTCTACAAAAATGTTATCGTTTGGCAGTGAAAAATATCCGTCTATAACGTTCGGAACTTCCAGATATGTGTAGTTTTCATCACCGATTAAGTTTATATCCAGAACATTTTTATTCTCTATATCAAAATTAACAGATGCATTTACAAGTTTATTGATGTAATCAAGCTTAGTGTCAGTTCCAAAGCTTAAAGCATATGGCACTTCTTCGCCATTAACAGAGTTTAAACTCACCTCTAAAAGTTGTTCTCCGCCTGTCTCAAAAAGCACATCATATATATCATCATAACCGATAACCTGCTGCATATAATTTTCTTTTTCTTCCTTATTGGCGGATGTTGTAAATGTATTCTCAAATGCATCAACAACAACATCCTTTGCAGGCTTAAATAACTTTGGAATAAATATAATTCCTAATACAATCGCTGCAACAAGAGCAACTGAACCGCCTATAATGGCAGCAATTTTTCCATTTGACAGAGGTTTCTTAACCTTAGGAGCTTTCTGCTTCTTAACTTTTCCCTGTGGCTGCATGCCCGGCTGCATCTGTGGCTGACCATACTGTGGCTGCATGCCCGGCTGCATCTGTGGCTGACCATACTGTGGCTGCATGCCCGGCTGCATCTGTGGCTGACCGTACTGTGGCTGCATGCCCGGCTGCATCTGTGGCTGACCGTACTGTGGTTGCTGATTGTACTGCATCTGTGGCTGACCGTACTGTGGCTGCATACCCGGCTGCATCTGTGGCTGACCCGGCTGAACAAACGGCATATTGTTTTGATTGTTAGTATTGTTATCCATACTTTTCCTCCCTTTAATTCCTTTCTCCTTAATAAAAATTATACATTATAAAATTTATGCTTCCTTTACATAACTTACGATACCGCCAATTGCTCCTATAACAATTACCCATGCACCAATTCCCATGATTGCAAAGAAATCAGATGCACAGAACATGAGCCAAAGAAGACATGCTATAGGAACACATGAACATACAAGTTTTAATTTTCTGTTATTGATAACGGTAAATACAAGAAGGCCAATACCTGATATGATGATAAGCCATGGTGTAACCATAAGTGCAGCCTGACCTCTTACAATTAACATAATTGTTCCAACTGCCTCTTTTCCCACATTTTTAAAACTCATATCAACTTCTTCTTCTGCTTCATCAATAACATAATCCAAATAATCATCAAACGAATCTGCAATATCATCTTTATCAATCTTAGCATGATATTCATCATTTAACTCATCAATTACTCTGTCCAGAGTATTACTGAGTTTTGATAACTCGAACAGGTTAAGTCCGTCGCTTGCACTTACCCTCACTTCTATGTAATCATTATATTTTTCATCGAAATGCAGGCTGGCAAAATTCATAAACGGTGCAACTATGAGCAGCATAGCTGCGATAATTCCTACAAGACAAAATGTGCTAAGTCCCATCTTTTCGACATTTTTCTTAAACTGTGCATGAACATCCTTCGCATTCTCCACAATCTTGGATGGTTTCTTTTGTTGATACATATTCTGTCCATATCCCATCTGTGGCTGTGAATACATCTGCTGATTATACTGTGGTTGCTGACCGTACTGTGGTTGCTGATTGTACTGCATCTGCTGATTATACTGCATCTGCTGACCATACTGTGGTTGCTGATTATACTGCATCTGCTGACCATACTGTGGTTGCTGTGTCATCTGTGGTTGATTATTATTATCCATTTTTTTCTCCTTTTAATATACCTTTGCTTTTTCTTCACCATTTAATACTCTGAGTGCGCCCTGCGCAAGAGCAAGAAGTTCATCCTCACCCGGATATACGGTTATAGGGGCAATAAAACCTACTTTTTCCCTAAACGCCTCTATAACATTCTTTGAGTAAGCAATACCACCGGTAAATATAATCTGATCTACTTTACCGTTGAGAACTGCTGCCTGAGCACCAATATCCTTAGAAATCTGATGTATAAATGCCTTATAGATAAGAGTTGCATACTCATCACCTTCTGCAACAGCCTTCTCAACATCCCTTGCATCGTTAGTTCCGAGATATGCATTATAGCCGCCCTTTCCAACTAACTGCTTAATCATTTCCTTCTCAGTATACTTACCTGAATAGCAAAGTCTTATAAGCTCGCCACTTGGCACGCCGCCTGCTCTCTCCGGTGAAAATGCTCCATCACCGTCAAGCGCATTAAATATATCCACAACTCTTCCATCCCTATGGGCGCCTACAGAAACTCCTCCACCCATATGAACTACTATAAGATTAAGTTCCTCATACTTAACACCTGTTTCCTTAGCATATCTCTTCGCAACAGCTTTCTGGTTAAGTGCATGGAATATACTTGTTCTTGGAAGCTCCGGATGTCCGGATATTCTTGCAACATCATCCATCTCATCGACAACAACAGGGTCAACAATGTATGCAGGTATACCCAGTTCATCTGCCATCTCTCTGGCAATGATACCACCGAGATTTGATGCGTGCTCTCCTCTCTTTGACTCAACCAAATCCTTTATAAGTTCATCTGAAACTGCATATGTACCGCTTGGAATAGGCTTTAAAAGTCCTCCTCGTCCGACAATTACGTCCAAATCCTTTATATCAAAGTTCTTCTCTCTAAGCACATCTGATATAACCTCTTTTCTAAAATCCTTCTGTGCAACAACAGAATCATACTGAGAAATAACTTCTGTAGCATGTCTGAGTGTCTCTTCAAATACCAATGTTTCATCATCAAAAACACCTATTTTTGTTGATGTTGAACCCGGATTAATAATAAGTGATTTATAACCCATCTTTCTTTCCTCCATATCCTATAATCTATGTAAGGGATACAAGAGAAATTACTCTTATATCCCCTTTGTTTCATATATAATTATTTGTTCATAGCCTCTGCAACTATAGCTGCAAGGGCAATTGAATTAACCTTTGTTTCAAATGAGTCTGAACGTGATGTGAGAATAACCGGTGCCTTAGTACCTGTAAGAATACATCCATTCTTAACCTTTGCAGTATGTACAAGAGTCTTATACACAAGATTTCCTGCATGAATGTCAGGGAAGAGAAGAATATCTGCATCACCAACAATCTTACGGTTTGTAGCTCCTTTATGTCTTGCAGCCTCAGGGTCAATGGCAAGATCCATTGAAAGCGGTCCGTCAACTATACATCCGGTAATCTTACCTTCTTCATTCATCTTCATAAGCTCTGCGGCCTCAACTGTAGCAGGCATCTTAGGATTAACAACTTCTACTGCCGCAAGAGGAGCAACCTTAGGGCACTCAAGACCGCAGGCATGAGCAACCTCAACAGTGTTATTTATGATGCCTACCTTGTCCTCAAGAGTAGGATATGGCATAAATGCAACATCTGTTAAATAGAACATTTTCTCATAGCCTTCTACCTCAAATAAAGCAACGTGAGAAAGAGGTTTACCTGTTCTTAAACCAACCTCCTTGTCAAGAACGCTCTTTAAAAAGCCCTTTGTATCAATAAGACCCTTCATATACATATCAGCCTTACCATCATGTACAAGCTTTACTGCTGTAAGGGCTGCCTCTGTGGTATCCTTCACATCTATAATTTCATAACCTGATAAATCCATATTGAGAGTTGCAGCGATTTCTTTAATCTTATCCTCATCACCAACTAATATTGCATCGGCAATATTTCTCTCCTTAGCTGCCTGTACTGCCTCAAGAACAGCATCATCCTGAGCCACTGCAACAGCAACTTTTTTCTTGTTGCAGGCAGAAATTTTCTCAAGTAATCCATCGAAATTGTTCATTTGTCTAACTCCCTTTCTTAATTGAAAATGTTATTATTTATAGTACGATCATTCAGACTTGTTCCTGCTTGCGATAAGCAAATCCAAAACTGATGATATAATACACAGCGCAACCGCAAAAATCCCTATACTTCTGTTAATCGTCCTGTCGAAAGCCTTTTTGCGTTTCAAAGCAGCCTTAACGGCTTTTCGGTCAAGCCTTCCACCCGTGGCTTCCTTAAACGGCTTCTTCGGCTGTTTAGCACTCTTTGCTTTTTTGATTTTTGTCATAGCACCACCCCACATTTAATAAATGTTCACAAGTATTTGTATTATATCACATCCTATCGCAGAAATTCAACTAACTCCTCTGTTTTTTTGGAATAAACAGTAGAATATTATAATTTGTTTTAAACTTTTCTATACGGTGTATGGGCGAACGACACAGACGATATCTCAAAGAAGATCAGAGGGTTAGATATTACATTTTTCTGACCGCCGGAACTCTTGATAATTATCTTGCCGACATCGAAAGGCACGCAGAAAAACTGTTTAAGCAGACTGTTTTTACTCCTGCAACTTAAAAACGGTACTCGTTAGGGACACCGAAAAATATGGCAAATATATATTTTCCACAAAAGAAAAAATCAAGCCTGAAGGTATGCTAAAAAGTAGATGATTTTCGTTTTTGGGAAGTGGTTATTTGTTTAATAACCACTCTGCCACATCCACGATTTTGACACCCTCATATTGATATTCAGGATTCCATGTGCGTACAATCACCATTTTAGGATAGGCGTCCTTGATTCTGAAAAGTGGGTCTACTTCTCGTTTAAAGGTTTCGGGCAATGTAATGTTGTCCGAAACCTGAATATATATTTTTTCGTTTCGTTTTAAGGCTACAAAGTCAATTTCTTTATAGTCGTATTTATCTTCCTGTTCTTTATACAGATAAGAGCCCGACATACCGCCTTCAAACATATAATTATCAAAAGCGGTATATTTATCTGTGGGATTAAAATATTCGACATACTCAGCAAAAGAAAACGGGTATACCTTGATTTCAAAAGTTCTGCCGGTAAATAAAGTTGCAAGGTCAGAACTTAAAAGAAAAGCGTTTGAACCTGTAATATAAATATCGTACATCTCAGTTGCGTGAAGATTGTTTATGCACAGTTCAAAATTATTGCACATCTGAATCTCGTCGATTAAAACGAAGTTTTCCTTGCATTCAGCGTAACTATCTTCAATATATTTGTTAAGAGCTTTATATTCTTTGAGTTCATCATATTCAGACAGATTGAAATTATTACAATAATCGCTATAACAATTATTAATGGATTTTTCTTCTTTTTTATAAACTTTCACCTTTTTATATGATTATATCATCATCTTAATTATTTATGTATTCCCGTAAATACACTATTCATCTCTTAACTATTTAAATTCCAAGTGCATCCACATTTTTGACATATACACATAACTTCATTTTTAAAAGATACTTTTTCATCACGCCACATATGCTAATATCTGCAGAACCAAATCAGCAATGAACACTCCCGTTAAATCTATTTATCATTATATTGATATTTTTTTAATTTTTTGCCTGTAGTGATACACATTATGCTTCCGCTCACACCAAGTATAAACATCATAAGCGCAGCACCTGAACCTTTTCCTGCACCAAAAAGTGTTTTTAGAATTGATAAACCACCAAATGCTGACATAAACGGTTCACACACATCATCTACCATAAAACCTCCCAAAAACAATCCAATCGGGATAGTAAAAAACTGTAGCGTATTACGGCACGCATAAACACGCCCTTGCAATTCCACCGGAATGGTACTTCTAAGAATCACATCCAAATTAGCAGACATAACAGGTACAAGAATCCATCCAACAATCTGTCCAATACACCAAGCAACCGGTTCTCTGAAAAATGCAAGTATAAAATTTTCAGTACCTAACGAAAAAAGCATCGTCAAATAAACAACTCTGACTCGCTCTTTCGGCTTTGGCAAAGCAGAAGCAATAAGACTTCCAATAATCATTGCTACGCCGGAACAGGAAGTTACCACTCCAAGCACTGTCTGTCCACCTTTTGAGTTTGGAAGTACCAATCCCGGCAATGTTGCTTCAAAAGCTGAAGAAATTAAATTAACACCTGACATAAATAATATCAGTGTCATAATCATTGGATTGTCTTTCAAAAATCCAATTCCCTCTTTTGCAAGAACAAGTACACTCTCTTTCCTTTCGCCTTGGCTTTTCGGAATTTTTATGAAAAACTGCAATGCCACAAATGCAACTATAAAACTTCCGATATCTACTGCTATCACTCCACTAAGCCCTGCAAAAGAGTACAATGCTGTAGCAATCAAAGGATTTAATATGGATATCAGTGATCTTGACAAAGAGCGCAGACCACTTGTTTTTTGGTAAAACTTTTCAGGAATGAGAAGTGTCATGGCAACCTCTGATGCCGGTTGCTGTACTGTATTCATCAATCCCGAAATCGCATTTACGGCATACAAATGCCAAACCATCAAACGATTTGTACTAAATAACCCAAATACTGCTATAGTACAAAATACCGCAAGCACATCACAAACAAGCATGGTCTTCTTTTTATCAAATCTGTCTGTCAATGCTCCTGCAAATATGCTCATCAGCACATATGGTGCATAAGAGCATATCGTAAGTGCTGCTGTACTTAACGATGAACCTGTCTTTTCATACAACCATAAAGTAAGCGCAAATGCCGTGATACTGCTGCCAAGTTGAGATATGCTCTGAGTACTCCAGAGAATCAAAAAATCTTTCAACTCATATAATTCATTTTTCTTTATATCTTTCATTTCTTTGCTCCTTTTCACATCAACTATATCTCAAAACAGAAGCAAAGTCTGAGGATATCAACTTAATGCTATTCCTCCATGCAGTCTCCTCAGACTCTGCATGGAGCTACTACAATACAAAGTATCATTTTCTTCTTTTCCTTTCAGTTCATAAGCCTTAATCATTTACATCTAACATACTATTTTCTTTAATAAGGTAAAAGATTTCTGTTTTTTTGGAATAATAAGCCGTGGCAAGAAGTATGGTCATCACTACCCAGCTTATGGGCTCCGTAAATGCAACTCCCACGTACTTAAATTTCGGTACGAGAAATAACGCTGAAAGTATCTTAACTATCATTTCTAAAACACTTGAGATAACAGGTATAACCTTTCTTCCCATTCCCTGAAGACTGCATCTGAATATAAACAGGGGTCCAAGTACATAGAAAAACAATATACTTATCTTCGAGTACATCACTGCTGAATCTATAATTTCCGGTTCGTCAGAACTTGTAATCCATCTGAACACAGACTCCGAGAACAAATAACATACGGCAATCAGAACAGTGGTTATCACTGTCACGATAATAAGCGAATGTCTGACTCCCTGCTTTACCCTGTCAGGTCTTTTTGCACCAATATTCTGGCTCACGTAAGTAGTCATCGCTATACCAAAGGTATATATCATAACCGAGAATATATCAAATACTCTTCTTGCCGCTGTGTGAGCTGCAATAATATTAGTACCCAGACCATTTATGGCACTCTGTAAAATTATGGTACCCACATTGACAATACAAGACATCAAGCCCATGGAGAGTCCTGTGGAAATAAGATTAGGATACTGTCCTTTTTCTAATATAAAATCACTTTTTTCCGGTAATATCTCCCGATATTTTATGACCATGTAGGAAGTACACAATACTCCGGAAAGAGCCTGAGCTATAAGCGTAGCATATGCAGCTCCCTCGATGCCCCAGTTAAATCCTTTTACAAATAATAAATCCAGCCCTATGTTAGACACAACAGCAACCATAAGGCAATATAGAGATGTCTTACTGTCGCCCACGGCCCGAAGAAGGTTTGCACTGCAATTATATATTGCGGTAAGAATGATACCTGCGAGAATGATATTTACATATGCAACGGCATCTTCCATAATCTCTGCCGGTGTGTCAAGCCATACCAGTATATCCCCTATAAAAATTAGAGCCAAAACTGTTAGCACCACAGCGGAACTTACGGTAAGCACAAATGTACCCGCTACATATTTTCGCATTTTATTATAATCTTTTGCGCCAAAACTGTTAGCAACAGGTATGGCAAAGCCCTGAGTCAACCCATTTATAAAGCCTATTATGGTGTTTGACACAACTGCAGTTGCACCAACCGCAGCAAAAGCGTTTGTGTTGACGAACGCACTGACTATTTTTCCGTCCGCCATATTATATAACTGCTGAAATATATATCCAAGCATAATGGGGATGGTAAATTTAATAATCACCTTAGCCGGATATCCTGTAGTTAAATCTTTCATATAAGTTTGCCTCTGATTTCTTTACCCTGTTCCATAAGTTCAATAATCTTTTCCGCAACAGGTTCTGTAATAATTTCTCCCTCTGTAATCATATAACTTCCGGGAGGATATACGTATATATTATCTATGGCTTTTGTACCAATCAAAGCCATTACTTCTTCGCGGTTCAGATCGCTGGTCAAATCAGATTCAGCTTTTGGCAGTTTCTCCTGTTCACCTGACATAAGTCCAATTTC
This sequence comes from uncultured Bacteroides sp., assembly GCA_964553965.1. Classification (GTDB taxonomy): domain Bacteria; phylum Bacillota; class Clostridia; order Lachnospirales; family Lachnospiraceae; genus Coprococcus_C. Next base: position 43,981 of record CAZKMB010000015.1, read on the forward strand.
CCTGTCCAGCGTGTACAAAACCCCGTAAAGATACTCAAAATCCTCTCTTGTATCTGCTGACGTGGAAATAAGTACAACATAATCTGTGCCTGTCATTTCCACCACAATCCTACCTATTTTATCAAGCTTATACCCAAGCCATGTACCTGTAATATAGGAGTTGGTGCCATAACCCGTTGTGTCTTTCTTACATCCCTTTTTATTCAGAGAGGTTGTGATAACCAATCTGGCGGAATCATAATCAAAGCCTCCGCCCAATATAACATTTTTCCTATTCAGCAGCTTTATATATCTAAAATCTTCTGCTTTTTTTCTGAAATCCGTCAAATTTTCCACGTATGTCTGAAAATCTTTATTATACGCTGCGTATATCGCCTGTTCCATACTGGACATAAACAAATACGATGGTGACGATGTCATAAACACAGATATAAACTTTTTTATATCCTCGTCTAATTCTCTGTCAACCACATGCAAAATTGCAGTCTGTGTCAGAGCATCCAATGTCTTATGCAGACTCTGCACAACTAAATCCGCGCCACAGTATATAGCAGATTTTGGCGCGTCTTTCATAAAAGGGAAATGTGCGCCATGAGCCTCATCAACAATAAGCTTAATTCCGTATTTCTTTAAAATCCGGCTTATGGATGCTATATCAGATACAACGCCCTCATATGTAGGGCTGGTCAATATAAATGCACCTATATCCGGATTGTTTTTACAAATTTTCTCAACCGTTTCCGGACTTACAGCTCCATATATGTCCGGCATATAATCCCGTCCGCAAATCACATCCGGATAAATATACACAGGCTCTAAACCAAGTATATCCACTGCATTATAAACCGACTTATGACAATTTCTCGCCACAAGTATCTTTTTCTTTCCTTTATCAGATGTCTTCCCCCTGAAACAGGCAGCAACGGCAGCAAGAATCCCACCCGTTGAACCATTTACAAGATAATAACTGGCGAAGGTTTGATACACCTTCGCCAGGCTGTCAAGGGAATCTCTAATCATATCTTTGGGGTTATACAAATCATCTGTTCCCGGCACTTCTGTCAAATCTACCGTCCTTGCCATATTTAACGCCTGATCAACAACTCCTGCCGATGAAAAATCTGTTTTTTTTCTTTTATGTCCCGGCATATGCCATGGCACAGGTCCGCCTTTAAGGTACTCTGTCATACCCTCTGCAATATATCTTTTCATTTTATCTCCAACTCCTGTCTTACAAAACGCTATGACAGGGCTAAATATTCTATATCCTTCAATGTTATGATCATAAGCTCATCCTCATTTAATTCTGCGGATGAAACCAGCCTGTTTGCCTGATTATTTATAGCTTTTTCAAGATAATTTCTAACCGAACGGGCATTGCCAAAGTTTTTCGGAGGATTTTTCAGCACATCCTTAAAACTCTTTTTTATAAATACAACCGCTTCGTCAGAAAATTTATAGTCAAGCTTAGATGCGCGGTTAATCAATATAGTTACCAATTCTTCCGCAGTATAATTCGGAAATTCTATGGTTCGGTTAAATCTTGAGCGAAGTCCGGGATTTGCATCTAAAAAATCCTGCATCTCATTGTGATAACCTGCCGCAATCACAATAAGGTCGTCGCGATAATCCTCCATTGCCTTATTGAGTATATCCACCGCTTCCTGTCCAAAATCGCCCTCCTGCTTACCGGATGACAGGGCATACGCCTCATCTATGAACAAAACACCGCCTTTTGCCTTCTCAACAACCTCCATTACCTTTTCTCCGGTCTGTCCCATATAACCGGCGACGAGGCCCGAACGGTCGACCTCCACCAGATGTCCTTTTGAGAGAACTCCAAGTCCGTGGTAAATCTTGGACAAAATTCTGGCAACAGTTGTTTTTCCCGTTCCCGGATTACCGAGAAATACAAGATGATTTGTAGTCGGCGGAAGCTGTAAACCTTTTTCCTTACGAATCTTGCAGATACGTAAGAGATTAACCAGATTATTTACTTCCTTTTTTACGCTGTCCATACCGGTCAGACTATTCAGTTCCCTCAAAAGAAGCTCCAACTCATCTATATTCTCAGTGCTGATCGCTTCCCGTACTTCTTCTTTCTCAATGCCTTTTTGAACCTCTTCTGTTCCTGATATAACATCTTCCCGTGCATTTTCCTCAACAGGCTCATATATATTCATCTGTTTGACCTTGCTTCCCGATTTAAAAGCAATTGTGGGTTTATAATCTCTTATCATGCCCTGTATAACATCCACATTTTTTCGTAGCATATTGATATAAGAGGAAAGTGCTTCCACTTCACCGGTTCTTGTCTCATCATTGCAGGCTATAAAATCATTACCTATGTAATGGAAGGTTGTTATATAAAGAGTAATCAAATCATAGTACATATTTGAAAGTTCTCCGGTTTCCGGACCGATATTTGAGCGGACAAATTCTCCCAGAGAAAGCGGTGGTTTCTCAAGTATTTTTTCCGAACGCAAATCCCATCTTTCTGCATAATCACTCAGAATACTGTCGTAGAACTGCAGATCAAGCAGAGTATTAATATATTTAATTTCTTCCTTGCTGATTTTTCCGTCTGAATACGCAAGATATACGAGAAAATTAAGCATATCCGTCTTAAATTTTTCCTGCAGATTAATTTTTCCGCCGGAACGCACAAAATCAGCATGGCCTATGCTGGCAGCGCGTCTCATGCACAAGTCATACATAAGCTGACATTCTTCTTTTACAATATTCTTTAATCCCCAGTCAAATGCCATCCTCTCACCTCACCAGTTTTTTTAATTCATTATGCAAATGTGAAACAGGCAATCCCATCACGTTATAATAATCGCCTGAAATTCCGCTTATATATTTTGCAAATGTTCCCTGTATGCCGTACCCCCCGGCTTTATCACTCCAGTCATACAAAGGCTTGTCCACAGACACGCGCTGTCCTTGGTCATACATTTTGAAATTTATATAATCTTCTATTTCCTTATCTGACATAGGAACAACATCGACCCTTGTAGACTCACAAAAATCTATCTTTTCAATGTCCAACTCCCTCATATACACAATAGAAACCCCGGTATACACAAAATGACTTTTCCCCTGCAAAAGTTCAATCATACATTTTGCATCTTCTCTGTCCTTAGGTTTGCCAAGTATCTTGTCTTCAACCGAAACGACTGTATCTGCACCTATTACTATATAGTTTTTAATTTCATTATTGCCATATTTCTCCAATAATATATTAAAAACATCCCCGGCTTTTTGATTTGCCAGGCTAACAGCAACTTTCTCAGGTATTTTTTCTGTTATCACCTCATCTACACCTGATGTAACTACTGAAAATTCATATCCCGCAAGAGCAAGAAGCTCTTTTCTTCTTGGTGACTGAGATGCCAGAATTATATTTTTCATGATTATTACCTCTTGACATATATGTAATCATTAATAATATTATATCATAAAGTAATATTCTGCAACATACAAAAAAACGCCATTTGTAGCTAAATGACGATTTTGTATCTGATATTCCTTATTTTTCGTTGTGATATTTACACTTTTTTAGATATGCTTCGCAGACTTTTTCTTCATCATAATCCGGTGCGTAGGTTTTAGCCGTCTTACACATATCTGTTATCACGGATATATCTTCTCCGATTTCCTTGCCAATCTCGATACCTTCCCTGCGCACATCAATACCTACCTCAAGGTATCCAAGATCCATGAGTCCCTGATAGAATCTCCTGCTGTAGTTATGGGTTTTGTTAGCATAGATTTCTTTGAAATTCGCAGCCGGACGGCTGCCATAAATGAATCACAGAACAATAGAAATATGCTGTATTTAGAATGGCGTTTGGCACGCTTTGTGTCAAGTGTTTTTTCATTTAAACAAAAAAAGAATCCTTAAAGTTTATCAAGGATTCTTTAGAGGCGCGAGCCGGATTTGAACCGGCGATGACGGTGTTGCAGACCGGAGCCTTACCACTTGGCTATCGCGCCTAACTATGAACACTTAGATGGCAACGAGTTTACGACGTTGGTATCTAACGTGCGATGCGTATCTGCGCCCTTAGCAGCAGATATATAATTTTATGCTTCTAACTAAAGTTTGAAGCAAGCTCCCCGAGTAGGGCTCGAACCTACAACAACTCGGTTAACAGCCGAGTGCTCTACCATTGAGCTATCGAGGATTA